>JAYZXD010000022.1:0-13056 GCA_036141595.1 Bacteroidota bacterium | reverse complement strand
AATGTATCTGTCGCATTAATTTGTATGTCTACTAGCTCATTATTTTCTGCTTTTCTTGAACCAATATTTTATAAGAGAAAAATATTATTTTATGAAATTATCTTTGGTTTAATTGCAATATTAGCTTTAAGCTTTATGAGCTACGATACAAATATTAGCAATAATAATGATTATTCTATGGGATACATATATGGTATTATAAGTGCCTTTTTAGGTACTTTATTTACTATTCTTAATGGAAAATACATTCAAAAATTAGATGCAGCTAAAATCACTATGGTCGAAATGCTAGGTGGAGTCATAACTGTAACAGCATACTTAATTTACTTAAATGATCTAAGTGTTTTTACAAACACAATCACAACAATTGACTTAACATATATATTAATATTAGCTACTTTGTGTCCTGCAGGTATATTTGTGTGGATGACTGAACTAATGAGATATATTAAACCATATTCATTAATTATGGCCATTAATTTAGAACCAATATATAGTATAATTTTAGCAGTTATAATCTTTGGAGACTCAGAAGAAATGGATATAACTTTCTATATTGGAGGAACTATAATTTTGAGCTTAGTATTTTTAGACACATACTTAAAAAATAAAAATTCAAAAAAATAAAATATGATTATTAATTTTGCATAAATTTTTTTTTAAGACAACGACATGAAATATATAATCACACTCATCACAATCAACCTAATATTATTTACAACCAATGCTCAAAGTATATTTGAGAAAAAAACAAACGATAATCTGGCATATCAAATTAGTGGAGAAATCATAGGTCTAAAAGATTCATCGGTAATTCTTGGGTATTATTTCGAAGATAATCAATATGCCAAAGATACGGCTGTAGTTAAAAATGGTAAATTTACTTTTACAGGAGCTGAACCATTAAGAGGTGGTATGTATTTTGTACTTCTTTCTGAAAGTAAAATTTTTGATATTATTATTTCTGAACAATTTTTCTCTTTTTCAACAAAGATTGATGATTTGCAAGGAAGCATGAAATTTAAAAATACATCTGAGAATCCTCCATTTTACGATTACATAAATTTTATTTCCAATATAAGTCAAAAAGCAAAACCTATAATTCAAAAAATAGAAGCTACTTCAGGTAAAGAACAAGAAGAATGGAAAAGCGAACTTGAAAAAATTAACAGTAGTGTTCAAGATTTTCAAAACTCATTCATTAATAAAAATAAAAATAAATTTTTTGCAAAGGTAGTTAAATCAACAATGCAAATTACCCCTCCAGCTGCACCTGATAGTCTTGATGAAAATGAGAAACAAATGTATCAATTAAAGTATTACAAAAAGAAGTACCTTGACAATATGGATTTTAGTGATGAAAGAATGATTCGAACCCCACAGTATATATTCTACGATAAAATAAACCAATATTTAAACAAACTAACGGCTCAACATCCTGACTCAATAAATATAGCAGCTGATATTTTAGTTGAAAAAGCAAGAGATAACAAAGAAGTCTTTAAATATATTGTTCATCACATTACATCTACATATGAACAATCAAAAATTATGGGAATGGATGCAGTTTTTGTGCATATGGTTGAAAAATATTATTTGACTAATCAATGTTTTTGGGTAGATTCAGTTCAACTTTCTAAAATTGCAGATAGAGCAAAAAAAATAGCACCAAACTTAATTGGACAAGTTGCTGAAGAATTTGTAGATTTTTATGGCACTCCTTTCATGAAGGACACTTCAGGTAATACTTACACATTGAATCAGATTAAAAGTAAATATACCGTTCTTATATTTTATGGCCCAACATGTGGTCATTGCAAAAAACAAATTCCAAAAATTAAAAAAGAAGTTGATTCCTTATTAAATACTGGTCAAGATATTACAACATTTGCTGTAGCTACAGAATTTGACAGAAAAGAATGGATAAAATTTATTAACGATCAAAAAACATGGGAATGGATTAATGTTTCTGATATTAGACACGATGACGAAGGTAATCCTGTAGCAAGCAGTGATTGGAGAGATAAATATGATATACACTCAACGCCAGTAGTTTATTTATTAGACGAAAAGAAAAGAATTATTGGAAAAAGAGTGTCTCCTAAACAAATTGGTGAAATTATTATTAATAGAGAAAAAATTAAATAAACACTTCTGTACAACCTCCGTTGTTTTTAATATAGTATCTGAGGCTGTAGTCATTTAAGATGTTGTGTACTTCCTCTTTTAGTCTACCATTTCCAATCCCGTGTATAATTTCTATAGTTTGTATATTTTTGTTATTTAAGGCATTATTTATAGCTTTATGACATTCATGAATTTGCAAAAGTAAAATTTCGTGATTAGTAAAGTTACCCCTAATTTCCAGTGATTCCTTATGTAAATCTACTTTTAAAATACGTCTATCATCTTTAAAATTATTTTTTTTTGAAATTTTATTTGTTAAATTTATATCAACATCTTTTATTGGGAAGTTTTCTCCATAAGATTTCATTGTCATTTCGCTACTAATAACTTTTACTAGTTCCTTAGATGGTACGTTTAATTTAAAACCATCTTTAGTTATGATAGTAACTCTATGAGCAGAATTTATTGAAACAATGCTCCCTTTTACATCATCAGACTTAAGCATAACTTTATCACCTATTGAAAATTTCATTAGTAATATACAGGATTAAAATAAAAACTATTTTTTCTAAATTCTAATGTTGGAGCAGGAATCTTTAAAAAACCAAAAGTGTGAATAACAGAGTTTAGTAGCTGATTTTTAGTTTTGATTTTATTTAAATCAATATCAAACGACATCAAAAATTGTCGATTTCTGGCATAGGAACTAGCAGGTGATTCGTATGCATTTACCATTGCATTAGCACTATATCCAAATGCTAAATTTAGCCATTTTGGAAAATTTATATCATCGATATTTAATAATGATTTTAAATTTAGTGAAATCCAATAAGTTTGTCCATTATAATCTTTTAGAGCTCTTTCTAAATGGCTAGCACCCAATTGCTCAGGATTATACTTAGCCCATTTCGATGGAAAATAACTATATTTCAATAGAATTTTTTGATCATTCCAAACTAACGCTTGAGAAATAACTAAAAAAGATCCAAACGTATTGGCAATTAAATCACCAGAAGAAGCTCCCCACTTTTCTGATCTTCCATCAAGATACTCAATAATTGTTAGAAAAAGAGAGCCTGACATACCTCCATACCAAATAGATTCCTTGTCATTAAATCCTGCCCATTTATAAGCTTTTATTCCTGCAAAACCAGTATAGTATGAGGTCATAGCATGACCAAATTTATCCATTTGCAGCCATTCTCCATTGTCATTAATAAAGTGAAATTTTGATTTTGGATATTTTTTATACCATAGCTCGTTTAAACCAATTAAAGCAACAGTATAAAGTGATGATTTAGATATAATTAAAATATTTTTATTATTGTTTTTTAATGGTTTTTGCAAATCCCATCTAAGTTCATTGTCCGTTGTTGTTTGTTGCGCATCAACACTATGAATAGATAAAAAAAATAAAAAAATAGAACAAAATTTCATTTATAAAATAGAAAGCTTACAAGCATCTAAAATAGCCTTAACTTCAGAAGTATTTCTAGATTCAGCGTAAATTCTTAAAACTGGTTCAGTTCCAGATGGACGAATCATTAGCCAAGAATCGGCATCAAAGAAGAATTTAAATCCATCAAGATTTTCAGTTCGTATAACATTGTATTTACCAAAGTTTTGAAAAGAACCTGACTCGCACTTTTTTATTATTTCATTTTTTTGCTGATTATTTATGTGTAAATCATTACGATCAAAAGCAAAAGGCCCAACAATTTCGTAAACCTCATTTATAAGCTGGTCAATTGATTTTCCAGACTTAGCCATAAACTCAAATAAAATTAAACCCATCCATATTCCATCTCGTTCAGGAATATGTCCGGTTGTTGCTATACCACCAGATTCTTCACCACCTAGTAAAACATTATCAGATATCATTTTGCCTGCTATATGTTTAAAACCAATTTTAACTGTTTCATGAGGTAAACCGTAATATTCACATATTTTTTGAACTTTCACAGAACAAGAGAATGCAGTCACAACTTTTCCTGAATAGTTTTTATATTTTACAAGATAATGAATTAACAAAAGAATGATATGATGTGAATCAATAAATTCACCTTTATCATTATAAAGACCTATTCTATCAGCATCACCATCAGTTGCAAGGCCACAATCAATTTTATTATTTCGCATTAAATCTGAAAACTCATTAAGATTGCGATGTATTGGTTCCGGAGCAACACCACCAAAACCAGGATTATCTTCACAATGTAAAAAAGTTGCATTTGGAATTAATCTTTTTACCACATTCATGCCTGCTCCGTACATAGCATCGTAAGCAAAATTCATTTTAGAGTTTATAATTGATTTTAAATCAAAATTTGCTTGTGCATGAGCACAATACATATCTTCTAGATTTATATAGGTTATTTTATTATCATTAAGTAGTTCTTTGATAGATATTAACTCATAATTAATATTGCATTCTAATGGTATTCTTTTCTCAATATCAGAGATATCATCGGGCAATAGAGGTCCTCCAAAATCCGCTTTCAATTTATATCCATTATAACTTGGTGGGTTATGAGAAGCAGTTATAACAATTCCTAAATTTGCGTTTTCCTTTAATACACCTAAAGATACCATCGGGGTTGAAACAAATCCCTTCGCCAATTTAACTTTTATACCATTATCAGCTAGTATCTTAGCAGCTGTTTCAGAAAATAATTTTCCTCCAAAACGACAATCATGACCAATAATTACGCAAGCGTTATTATATTTCTCATTTAACCAATTAGATACGGCTAGTGTGACTCTAGCGACATTTTCAGTTGTATAATCTTTTGCGATTATTGCTCTCCATCCATCTGTACCAAACTTAATATTCATTATATATCATCTTTTAATTTACAAAAATAACAAACTAATTTCTATTTAAAATTTTGATATTTTTTATACTTCTTTTTATTAATATTATGTTCTCTGTTTGTTCTTGCAAAGTTATGATATCCATCTCCATTACTTCCTGCACACATGAAGTAAAAATCATGTTTTACAGATTCTAAAACTGCATCGATAGCTTGTATTGATGGAATTCTAATAGGTCCTGGAGGTAATCCCTTATATTTATATGTATTATATTTATTTTCTACTTTCAAATGTATATTTAGAACTTGTTTAACATCAAAATCTTTTATATTACCTGAAATAAAATTAGCAAAGATTACAGTAGGATCAGCTTGCAAATAAGGAAAACTTTGTGGATTAAACAGACGATTTAAATATAAACCTGAAATCATAGATCTTTCATCTGGATGTTTATCTTGTTCAGCTTCAACTATAGATGCTAGAATAGATACATCAATTTGTGATATTCTATTTGACTCAGAAATTTCAGTTATTGAACTACAATCGTTAAACAACAGATTTAATGAGTCTAATTTATTTAGTCTATCTTGATTCCAAAAAATATCATACTCGTTTTGCATTTTATTAAAGAAGTCATCAACAGTTAAATCCGCATAAACTTCATAAGTGTTGGGTATAAAAAAAGCAGGTAAAGTATTTATATCAAATTTAGATTTACTAAAGAAATCTGATTTTTCTAAATATTCATTAATTGATCCAGGCTTAAATCCTAAGGGAACTTCGATATACTTATGAAATAAAGTGTCTAGTATTCTTATATTTTCAGGTATATATAAAGAATAAGTTTCTCTTTGAGCAATCATTAATGTATTAAGTAATGTATTTAAACTATATCTTCCTCTTAAATGAATAGAACCACTATAAATGTCTGAGGAATAATTTTTAGTTTCAGCTAAAGCTTTAAAATACTTTTCTCCTTTTAGATTTCCTTTTGATTTTAATTGTTTAATAATATAGTCAATATCCGAATTATTTGGTAATAAAATTTTCACTCTCTTATTTTCAGATGTCTCATAATAAAATTTTTCACTCTTTGGATCTTTTAATTCATTCAAATTTATTATTACCAAAATTTCAGATTTATATAGATT
Organism: Bacteroidota bacterium; assembly: GCA_036141595.1. GTDB lineage: Bacteria > Bacteroidota > Bacteroidia > Flavobacteriales > BACL11. Next base: position 6,964 of record JAYZXD010000022.1, on the reverse strand, counting down.
ATAGATAAAAAAAGAAAGAGATAATAAAACTAAAAATGATGTAAATAATAATGATATTTTATTTTTAATCATAATAGTTTATAGATCCAGCTTTTTAATGATATTATTAGCACGATGATTTGGATCAATTTCTAAAATCTTAGACAAATATAACTTTGTATTTCTATTATCATTAATTTGCTGATATAAAAAAACTAAATTTTCATATGCAAGGATATAATCTGGGTCTAAAGAAATTGCTTTTTTTAAGCTAGATTCTGCAAGCTCAAAATTATTTTCTAATATATATATCATACCTAAACTTGAGTGAGCTTGCTTGATAGTTGGATTTAATTTAATAACCTCTAAATATTGTGATTTTGCATCATTAAATTTATTGTTTTTATATAAAAAACTTGCATACTTGATTTTATAATCTAATACAAAAGGCATATATACTATAGCTTTTTTGTGATATGACTCTGCCTGATTATTTAAATTAAACATACCGAAAACTTCCGCCATTCTACTATATGCAATAGCTAGCTCAGATATTGTATAACTTTTATCTTCTAATGTATTTTCATTTACAAATTCTATTAAACCTTTGTAATCATTTTTTAAATAGTAATATTGTATATAAGAAGTAAAATTATTGGTTGATTTAGATAAAAAATAAAACGCTGAATCCAAATAAAAATAGTTTCTCTCAAAACTTTCAAACCTTTTCAAATAGGCTTTAGCTTTTGAAAGATTAGTAGGGTTTGGATTGTTAATTGAAAAAAGTCCTAAAAATGCTCCTTTTACGGAAGAATTTTCAGTATGAACACCTATTTTATGATCAGATATTGAAACATGCATAATATCTGATGATGAAGATTGCGGCATATGACATGAAGCACAATCCATTTTCTGATTATCAGCACATACTTCATGACATTGCATACACTTATTATCAAAATATTCAGTCGTAAGAGATTTTACAGGTTTGTGTGGATTATGACAAGTAATGCAAGTAATATCACTTGATTGGAAACACAAGCTTTGTTTTAATCTATCAACATGAGAAGCCATTATAAAAGAATGATCATTTTCATATTTAGGTAAATACGTATCCATTATATCATTTAAATGCATTCCAGGCTTAAAAGATTCAAATGTTTTATTTTCTGCAAGAATTGATGTGCCTTGTAAATGACATCTTTGACAAATATCAAATTGTAAATCAAGAGGTAATTTTTTTGGATTTACTATTGAATAGTCAATGTATCTTGAAGTGTCAATAAATTTTCCAGCTAGCATTCTTTGAACATGCAATTCACCTGGCCCATGACATCTTTCACAATCAATTCCTAAAGATATATCGTGATACTTATTTCTAGATTCCTCGACATGCGGGCTATATGCATTATGACAACTCATACACTCTAATCCAATTTCCCTATCAAATCTTGTATTATTTCCATTTTCATAGCCAGGAGGTAAATCTGCTATACCATCTTGAGTGTAATATGTATATGGGATCTGATGCAAATAACCATTTATTTCAAACAAATGAGAATTGGTATGATTGCCACTGCCAATTTTATAATCCACTTTTTTAATTAACTTGTGAGTTGTATCAAAATTATTTATTCTAAATTCCTTTATGTAAAGACTATCATTTTTAAAAAAAGGTTCATATGACAAATTTTTAATAGAATCATAAATTACTATCATTTTAGAATTATTAAGAGCACTATTAGACACTGTTGCGTAATTTAATGATTTACCCATACCGGTTTGAACATAAGAATCATAAATTTCTACATGACATGATCTACATTGCTCCTTCCCTACGTATTTTACTGTATCATTATGATTGAGATATTTAGAAATAGGAATATGGTTATAAATTTTTTTTTCTTCTCCTCTTTGGCATGAAAAAAAAAGAAAAATAAAAAATATAAAATTTCGCATTAATCAGCTATTCTGTTGCTAATTTAACAAAAATTTGAAATTTATCATTTTTATTATCTAACTTAAAATCACAAGAGTTAAATAAATTAATGCTTTTTGTATTTGATATTAAAACTTTTGAATATAGTCTTTCTAACTTTAGTTCACTAAATGCATAATTTGTAATTATATTTATTGATTCTTTCGCAAGTCCTTTATTTCTAAAGTTAGATTCTATTATAATTCCAAGATAAGCATAAGTTACACTATAATCATATAAATCAATAAAACCAATTGACTGATTGTTATACTCAATTATCCAACGAAATTGCTTTGCTGATACAATATTATCTTTTGAGTTCTTAATATATTGTAATAACTCACTGTCAGTAAAAACTCTATTTTCACTTCCAAAGATCCAATTATCTGAATTATTTTCTATATGTTTTAAAAAAGATAAATCAGATTTTTTTAATGTTCTAAGAATTATTTTTTCACTAGTTAACATTAAATAATTCCTGAATAAACAAAAATAGCTGGCCCAGATAGCCAAATATTTTGATAGTATTGATTATTATTTTCAAATGAAACAGATAGATTACCACCCATTGTCTTAACATCTATAACATTATTTTTAATCAGTGATAATCTATGCACTGAAATAGCAGATGCAACTACTCCAGTGCCACAACTTAATGTTTCAGCTTCTACTCCTCTTTCATAAGTTCTTACATGCAAAACATTTGACTTAATTTGAGCAAAGTTCACATTAATTCCATCGCCTACAAATTCAGTAGAATTACGTAATTGCCTTCCATTATTAAAAACATCAAAATTATCAATATCGTCAACTAATTTTACACAATGTGGAGACCCTGTATTAAGTACACACATATTGTTATTGTTTTCTATTGAAAAAACATCATTCATTTGAATAGAAACTACATTATTTGTGATTTTTGCTTTGTGTGCTCCGTCAATAGCTTTAAAGACTGTATTAAATTTAATAATACCTAATTTATTTGCTAAAGATACTATGCACCTAGCCCCATTACCACAAAGGGTAGATTCATATCCATTTGAATTAAAATAAAGCATTTCAAAATCAAATTTATCGTGTGATCTAAGTAAAATCAAACCATCTGCACCAACACCGGTACTTCTTTTGCAAAGAGAAGCAATTAATTTAAAGTTAGTATAATCAAAAAACTTATTTCTATCATCAATAATTATAAAATCATTTCCGGTCCCATGGTATTTGTAAAATTTAATATTCATTTTGTAAAAGTAACAATAAAACACATCTATATTTAACAGAAAAACTATTTTTGTTTCACTTATTATCAAAATAAAAAAGATGAAAGAAACATATGACAGTCAATTTCAAGATTGGGTAAAAAAAGAAAAAGAAGGAATTAGTCTTCTTAAATCTGCCGGCTCTCTCATGTATGACAAAGGTGTTGAGCTTGTGTTATTTAGAAAACAACTTTTAGAAATAGGAGTTTCTGAATTAATGAACTATATTTCATATGCAAATAATGTTGTTAAAAGAACTAACAAAGTCGAAATCGCCAACTTGCTTGCAACTTCAATGCTAAATCTAAACTTATCCCCTAGTAAAATAGATATTGGACTATTAACTGCAGAATTTATCGAAAGTCATGAAGATAATCCAATAAAATTTTTAGAAAATAAACTTGATCACATAATAAATTCAAAAGAAAATAAAAATCTTGCAAAAGATGTTGTACTATTTGGATTTGGAAGAATTGGGAGATTAGTTGCAAGAGAATTAATTAAGCAGGCAGGTAAAGGACAACAACTTAGACTAAAAGCAATTGTTGTTAGAAGATTAAATAATGAGCAAATAATAAAGAGAGCTGATCTGTTTAAAAATGACTCTGTTCATGGATTATTTAAAGGAGTTGTTGATGTAGACCTTCAAAATCAATCAATAATTGTTAACGGTCAAGTTATAAAATTTATTGATGGAGAAGACCCAACAAATATAGATTACACTAAATATGATATTTCTGATGCCCTATTAATAGATAATACTGGTGCATTTACCACTAAGGAAAAGCTTTCTAAACATCTTAAATCAAAAGGAATTAATAAAGTATTATTGACTGCTCCGGGTAAAGGCATACCTAATATCGTGTACGGAATTAACTCCAAAAATCTAGACATTGAGAACAATAAAATTTTTTCCGCAGCATCATGCACTACAAATTGTATAGCACCAATATTACATGTTGTAGAAAATCAGTATGGAATTAAAAAAGGACACTTAGAAACTGTTCATGCATATACTAATGATCAAAATTTATTAGATAATATGCATAAAAAACCAAGAAGAGGTCGATCAGCTGCAATAAATATGGTTATAACATCAACTGGTGCCGGCAAAGCAGTTACTAAAGTTATTCCATCTTTAGAAGGTAAATTAACAGCTAATGCTGTCAGAGTTCCAACACCAAATGTATCTCTGGCAATATTAAAACTTACCTTAAATAAAAACACAACTAAAGAAAATATCAACGATTTAATTCGCAAGGAAGCTTTAGATGGAAATTTAGTAAATCAAATACAGTATCAAGTTGATCCTGATTTAGTTTCTTCTGATATAATAGGAACAACATGTTGTTCAATCTTTGATAGTAATGCAACTATATGCACTCAGGATGGAAATGATGTTGTCTTATATACGTGGTACGATAATGAATTTGGATACACAAAACAAGTAATAAGATTAGCTAAACTAATAGCAAAAGTTAGAAGATTAACATATTATTAATACTTGGAAAATCAATTCGAAATACAGAATAAATATTATATTTATTTTAAGTTTTTAAATACTCTTTTTTTTGGTATATCAGTTGGATCATATGTGACTCAATATGTCCCTTTAAAAATTGAAGATTTTCCAATAGCGGGGATCATATTTAGCTTATTAGCAATTCCAATTGCACTTCTCTATAAGAAAATAATGAAAATTAATTATTTTTATAAAGTTTCTTTATTGGTAGAATGCTTAATGTTATTTTGGATAATAATGTTTTTAATTGACCCGTGGTCTACTCACAAATCATTACAAAATTCATACGAAATAGCTTTAATAATTTATATAACAAGACATATAACTTTTTTGTTTGGAGATTTTCTTGGAAGAGCAGAGACAATATTTATTAAAAAAACAGATACTCTTTCTTCAATTGATGTAGCAAAACAAATAGGAGCAATTTCTGGAATGATAGTATCAGTTTTTTTTTACAAAATACTACAAACCAAATATAATATTACTGAAAATGCCTCTCAAGTGTATCATATTCATTTCATATTGCTATTTATTCAAATTGCCATAATAATTTTATTAATTAAAAGTTTTAAAAAAATTAAATAAATTTTAAAATATTACATAAATTTGTATTATAATTTAAAAGAATAAAGACATGGCAGTAGAATTTACAGACGATAATTTTCAAAAATTAGTTCTTGAATCAGACAAACCTGTACTAGTTGACTTTTGGGCAACCTGGTGTGGACCTTGCAGAGCAATAGCACCTGTAATTGATGAGCTTCACAATGAACTCGAGGGTAAAGCTGTTATTGGAAAAGTTAATATTGACGAAAATTCTGATGTTCCAGTAAATTACGGAGTAAGAAATATTCCTACTTTACTTGTTTTTAAAAATGGTGAAGTAGTTGACAAAGTTGTTGGTAATCAACCAAAATCTAAACTTGTAGAAATTCTGGAGCCTCACATGTAAAATCAAAAAAAAATAATTTTAAAGGGCGTAAGCCCTTTTTTTTTTTAAATGGATTATTCAAAACTATCATCAAATATTGAAATTTTTGCTAGAAACGTAGTAGAAGGATTTATAACAGGTAAACATAAAAGTCCATATCACGGTTTTTCTGTTGAATTTGCTGAGCATAGACTATACAATACTGGAGAAAGCACAAAACACATTGATTGGAAACTATTTGCAAGAACAAACAAATTATTTAACAAAAGATTTGAAGAAGAAACAAATTTAAGATGTCAAATTATAATTGATGCTTCATCATCAATGTATTACCCTATTAGAAAAAAAATAAATCTCAATACGCCAAATAAGTTACTATTTTCTATATATGCTTCTGCAGTTCTTGTTAATTTACTTAAAAGACAAAGAGACGCAGTAGGATTAAGTGTTTTTACAGATACCTTAGAAGTTCATACACCAAATAAAACAACACAAAGACATAGCAGAATACTATTTAAAGAGCTAGATAAGTTATTATTAAAAAATCATATTAAAGCTCCACAATTAACTAATTCAAACAGTGTTTTACATAAAATATCTGAATTATTAAAAAAAAGATCTTTAGTTATTCTTTTTACAGATTTCATAGATCCCAAAAAATCTATAGATGAACAATTTGAAGCCTATAAACATTTAAAATATAATAAACATGAAATTATTTTATTTTATTTATTTGAATCTACAACAGAACAAGACTTAGATTTTAAACACAGAACATATAAATTTATTGATTTAGAAAGTCATGAAGAAATAAAAATTAATCCTCGTGATATTCAAAAGAGTTATCAAAAACAATCTAAAAACTTTATTAATAAATTAAAATTAAAATGTATTCAATATAAAATTGATCTAGTAGAAGTAGATATTAATAAAGGTTTTGATAACATAATCGATACTTATCTTTTGAAAAGACAAAAAATGTTTTGAAGTTTATAAAAACACATTATATTTGCAACACTTTGAAGTCGGTCTGGTAGTTCAGCTGGTTAGAATACATGCCTGTCACGCATGGGGTCGCGGGTTCGAGTCCCGTCCAGACCGCAACTTAAAATATTAAACCCTTGTAATTCAATAGATTACAGGGGTTTTTTAATTTTGTTTAACAGTATGTTTAACAGTTTTTAATTATTTTGATTTTAATCAATGTTAAAAACTTTTAATTTAGATGACTAAATTTTTAGTCTTTTTTAGAAAAAACTTGTTGCAATGTTGTTTCATCCTCCTCACCTTTTGTGTCT
>JAYZXD010000021.1:0-72820 GCA_036141595.1 Bacteroidota bacterium | reverse complement strand
TATTACTTTCGCCGTCAGTATTACTTTCTCCATCAGTATTACTTTCACCACCAGTATTACTTTCTCTGTTGTTTTTATTTCCACTATCATTTTGAGATTTCATACTTTCTTTTCCTTTTTTTAAGATGCTTTCTAACGAAGGGTCCAGTGTTTCAATTTGTTCTTTCTCAACTTCGATTTGTACGTCTTCAACTTCAGTTTGTACGTCTTCAACTTCAGTTTGTACGTTTTCAACTTCAGTTTGTATGTTTTCAACTTCAGTTTGTATGTCTTCAACTTTTACATTTGCGATAGATTCTTGATCATTTGATAGATTTATACTTTGTGAATTATCAGAACTAAAATCTATACTTATTCCTTTGTTTTTAGAAAGAGGAGGGTCTTGGTATGTCAAGCTCATAAAAGGAAGTGAAAGTAAAATTAATAATAAAGTATGAAATGTAACTGTCCCAATCAAAGCCTGTCTCTGGTATTTTTTTTCTTGGTCAAGCATTATATTAATTAGGGTTTGTTGCTAATACAATTTTATATTTATTTTTGTTTGCTAAATCAAGAACAAATACCACATGTTCAATAGCTATACTTTTATCAGTATATAAAATAATACCTTTTTCCTTATTATCTTGCATAGTTTCCTTTAGCTTGATCTCAAAATCTTTCTTTATTGTTAAATTGTCGTTAATATAAAAATTAATAAGGCTGTCCTTTTCTTCTATACTTATTGAAGTTGGTTGATTTTTTATTGTTCTAGCTTTGCTGTTTGGAAGAACCAAATCTAATGCGTTAGGAACAATAAGAGTTGATGTTAACATAAAGAAAATTAATAACAGAAAGACAACGTCTGTCATTGATGACATATTAAAATTTGGACTTATTTTGTTTTTACTCTTTAGTAGCATTATTTTTCTTATATAGTAAATCTATAAAAATGCTTGTTTTAGCTTCAAGCTTGAAAATAGCTTTTTCAACTTTACCAACTAAAAAATTATAAGCTATGTATGCAATTATACCTACAATTAAACCCGCCGCAGTTGTAATCATTGCAGTGTAAATACCTCCAGCAAGATCAGCAGGACTTGGTTGAGTTTCTCTAGCCATTTTTTGAAATGCAATAATCATACCGATAACAGTTCCTAAAAATCCGATCATAGGGGCGGCTCCAGAAATAGTTGCTAGATTTGAAATTTTATTTTCCATTTTATATATTTCAAATTGCCCTTGATTTTCAATTGCTTTTTCTATTTCTTTGATAGGTTGATTTATTCTTTCTAATCCTTTAAACATCATTCTGGCAATGGGTGTATTATTTTCTTCACATAAATTTTTAGCTTTATCTAAGTCATTATTGGTTATTGCATCTTTGATTTCTTTTAAAAAGTTTTTATCATCAATGCTATTTTTTCTTATTGTGTTATAGCGCTCAATAATTATATAAATTGCAGCAACGGATAAAAAAAATAGAATAATTATTACAATATTACCGCCAAGGCCCATTTCTTTAATTATGTCAAAAAAACCTTCATTTACGGTTTGTGATTCCTCTCCCCAGCGTTTTAAATTTTCTTTTTTCATTTTATTTTATTGTTATTATAACGAAATTAGATTTGTTTATTGCATTAAAATGTAAACTAAAGCTCCCGATAGATAACCCATTATAGCAAGCAATGATATATTTTTTAAATACCAAATAAAATCTATTTTTAATATTCCCATAACCGCAACACCTGCAGCTGAGCCAATTATTAAAACAGAACCACCTGTTCCAGCACAATATGCTAAAAATTGCCAAAACATACCATCTGGTTGGTAGAAACCAGCATCTGTAAGAAGACCCTCGTACATTTGCATTGCACCTGCAACAAGAGGCACATTATCTACTATTGAAGATAATAATCCAATTATAATATTTATTAAATAAATTCCATCTCTACTTTGCCCATTAAATGAAGAATCTAAATATTTTGCTAAACTATCTAATTGACCTGTTGATTGTAATGATGATACAGCTAATAATATGCCTAGAAAAAAGAATATTGTAGGTGTGTCTACTTTTTTTAGAATTGATACTACAGACAATTTTGATCTTATGTCGGTTGATTTTTTTCTATGCATTATTTCAGTTACTATCCATAAAAAGCCCAATGACAAAAGCATTCCTAAATAAGGAGGCAGATGTGTTACAATTTTAAATATGGGTACGAATAAAAGTGAGAGTACACCTAAAACAAATATCAAATTCCTCTCAGATTTAGCAATAAAATTATTTTTTTTATCATCTACATTATTTTCTGCAGCTCTTTCAATATTCCCTTTTATTTTAAATGACAAATAAATTAACGGCACAATTGCACATACTAAGGAAGGTATAAATATATCTACAATGATACTTTCACTAACGTATTGTTTAGCATACAACATAATAGTTGTTACGTCCCCTATTGGAGACCAGGCACCTCCTGCGTTTGCGGCTAAAATAACCATCCCACCAAACATCCATATATCTTTTTTATCTTTAATTATTTTTGTAATTAGCGAACTCATCACTATTGCAGTTGCTAAATTGTCTAAAACCGCTGAAAAGAAAAATGAAATAGCACTTATAATCCAAATTAATTTTAATTTGTTTGTGGTTTTTATTTTGTCAGTTATTATTGAAAATCCTTGATGTGAATCAATTATTTCTACAATTGTCATAGCCCCAAACAAGAAAAATAATATCTCTGCTATATGTATAATATGATGTTGAATTTCATACTCTAAATCTAAAGTTGATATACCTGTAAAGGCAAAGATTGCCCAACATATTCCACCAAGAAAAAGTGCAGATGCTGCTTTGTCAATTTTGATATTATGTTCTAATGCAATAGCAACATATCCTAAAGTGAATGCAATTAAAATTATTGTTGTAAGTTCCATAAATTTTATTTTTGTAAGTAAACAGTTGTTGAAGGAAAAGCAAAATCAGATTTATGTTTTTTAACAACCTCCATAATCTGATAGTTTATATCTTGTTTTGTATTAATTAAATCTTCCCAACTAGGGCTATTTACAAAGTAAATAACCATAATATCTAATGAACTAGAGCCAAAATCTTGAAATCTTACTTTACCATCTTGATTTGTTTTTTCATGCTTATCAATAATTTCTTGAATGTCATTTACAATTAATTTTATTTGATCAGCTGTAGTTTCATAAGTTAGTCCAATATTAAATTTAACTCTTCTAACCGGGCGGAGCCCTAAATTGTCTAACTCAGCATCAATCATTTTTTTATTTGGCACAGTAACTAAACTTTTATCAAAAGTTCTAACTCTGGTACTTCTAAAGCCAACTTTTTCTACAATTCCAGTTATATTTCCAACAGTTACAATATCACCAACTGTAAATGGTTTATCAAAAAAAATTGTAAAAGAGCCTAAAAGATTTTCTAGACTTTCTTTTGAGGCCATAGCTAATGCAATACCTCCAATACCTAATCCTGTTGCAAGAGCTGCTACATTTACATTAAAAATACTTCCCATAACAATAAATGCTGCAATAACATAAACTGCGATTTTACTTATTTCAATAATAAAAGGAATAAGTTGGTCGTCCATTTTATTTTCTGTCAACTCAGCATTTCTTTTAAGAATTAAACCAATGTAGTCAATAAATCTTATTAAGATCCAAAAAATCGAACCAATAAATAAAAGTGAAAATCCTCTGCTCACCAGCATTTTTATGCCAAATTCATTTTGATTAACTAAATTCCAGCTAGATGGATATTCTAAATTATTACTACCAACAAATATCACTGAAAGCATTAGAAAGGAACTAATTGGCTTTATTAATAATTGATCAAATTTATCTAGTCCTAAACTTTCATGCTTTGTTTTAATAATTTTGAAAAGTAGAAAGCTTAGGTATTTTGAAATTAATTTTTTAAACAAAAAGCCTAATAATATTATACCAAAAAACCACAAGTAGTCACCTATTGAGTTTCCTAACCATTGTTTGAGTAAAAAATCTTTCATATTTATTTTATTTTACTAGCAGCTGATTTAATGCAATTTCAAATGCTGTTTTAGAAATATTGTTTTGTTTTTTGTTTTTTGAAAATGTTTGTTGTAGTGCCTTGTAAATAGTTTTTGAAGTGTCTTCAAAAATTTCTAAATCATTAATAGTTTGATTTTCTTGCATGAGATATGCAAAAACTCTAGCCATTCCACAATTTGCAATAAAATCTGGAATGACACTAATTCTTTCGTCGGCACTTTTAGAAATCGGTCCAAAAAATATCTCTTTATCCGCAAAAGGAACATTTGCTCCAGAAGATATTACTTGTAAACCCTTTTCTATCATTGAGTCTAATTGATTTTGAGATAACAAACGCGAGGCAGCAGCAGGCACAAATATTTCAGCTCCTACTCCCCAAATTTTATCATTTGTTTCACTAAATGACAAAAGGTTATCATTTTCAAGAAAATTTGATGTTCTATTTTCAAATAATGATTTAATTTCATCATAATTTAGTCCATTGTTGTTAATTATTCCTCCTGCTAAATCAATTATACCAACAATTTTCCCTCCATATTTAGATAAGTAATAAGCTGCTGTAGCAGCAACATTTCCCCAACCTTGTATAATTATTTTTTTATTTTTTATATTACTTTCATGGTATATGTTGTAGTAGTGTCTAATGCTTTCTGCAACACCATAACCTGTGATTAAATCACCAACACTATAGCTTTTTTTTGAATTTGGGGCTAGTTCTTTGTTTTTTACAATTAAAGGGACTCCCTCAGATAATTGGTTAATTATTTTTAAAGTTGCATCTTTATTTTTTTTATGATGACCAACAATAACACCTTCTAGTGGAAATAAAATTTTATTTTCTCTGCATATTGGAATAACATCATCAACTTCATCGACATTCATATCTCCTCCAGTTCCATAGTATGATTTGAGAAGAGGCTTAACAGCTTTAAACCATCTTTTAAGTACTTCTTCTTTTCTGGGATCATGCGGATCGAAATTAATTCCTGATTTCCCTCCACCAATTGGGGGACCTGAGACAGTAAATTTTACTTCCATAGTTTTAGCTAAAGCTAAAACTTCTTCTTTTGTTACTCCTTTTCTCATTCTAGTACCTCCTGCGGCTGCTCCTCCTCTTAAAGAGTTAATCACTATCCATCCCTCTGCTTCTGTTTCTGTGTCTTTCCATTCAAAAACAATTTCAGGCTCTTTTTTTTCAAACTGTTTTAATAATTTTTCCATATCATTTGACAAGCAAATTTACTTTTGCAAATTTATTAATAAGCTGTTAGAATAAAAATTTTTTTTTAGTATTTAACTACATGGGGTTGTTAATTTCTCCACCACAACTATTTTGTTTGGCACCAGTAACAGATTTTAAGCAATTATTTTGATTACGTATTTTTAATACTCCTAAAAATGCAAAAATCATTGCCTCTTTAAAATTAATAATTTTTTTATTTGGTAAAACAATTTGAGAATTAGAATAATTTTTTAATCTTTCTATTAAATATTTGTTGAATGCTCCTCCTCCCGTAACTAGTGTTTTACCTTCTTTAAGGTATTGACCAATTTGTTTACCCATATGTTCGCATAGTGTATGCAAAACATCTTTGTGATTGTATCTTTCCAATATTAAGGGGTCTATATTTTTTTCGACCCATTCTCTAGATAAGGATTTTGGAGATTTATTATTATAATAAGATAAGCTGTTAAGCTTAGAAAATAGCTTAGTTATTATTTTGCCTTGCATTGCAAGGTTCCCTTCATTATCGAAGTCTAACTTTAATTTTCTACTAATTTTATTTAAAACAATATTAGCTGGACAGATATCAAATGCTTTTATTTTGTTTTTTTCTTTTATGGAGATATTTGCTATCCCTCCAATATTTAGACAATATTTGAAATTTTTAAATAGTTTCAGATCTCCTACAGGAACTAAAGGGGCACCTTGTCCCCCTAATGAAATATCTAAATTTCTAAAATTGGTTATAGTTTTTAATCTTGTAATATTTGCAATTGTCCTTCCATTTCCAATTTGTAAAGTATATTTTTTTTCAGGCTGATGAAAGATAGTATGTCCATGCGAAGCTATAAAATCTACATTTTCATTTTTTAAAAATTTTTTAATTTCTTTCGCAATTAGTTTAGCATAAATTATATCATGTTTTAATATATTTTGTATTGTTGAATTATGTAAATTACCTAATATATATTTCCAATTTTTAGTGTATTTTACAGTCTTACATTTTTCAATTTTAAAATTCCATTCTTTTGTTTTATTAAATGAGCATATTGCCAAGTCTAGTCCATCAATTGAAGTGCCAGACATAACTCCAAGTATTCTGTATGTGTTTTTCATTTTCATTATTTCCCAAAGATAGATTAAAAAGTGTATTTTTGTTTCTTTTCAACAAATATCAAAAAATGGATTTTAAGTTTACCGAAGAGCATGAAATGATTAAGACTGCTGCAAGAGATTTTGCAAAAAATGAGTTATTGCCAGGAGTTATTGAAAGAGATGAACATCAGAGATTTCCGAAGGAACAAATACAAAAATTAGGAGAATTAGGATTTATGGGGATGATGGTTGATCCTAAGTATGGAGGGTCAGGTATGGATACAATATCTTATGTTTTAGCAATGGAAGAAATATCCAAAATTGATGCATCCTGCTCTGTTATTATGTCTGTGAATAACTCACTTGTTTGTTGGGGTATTGAAACATTTGGGACAGATCAGCAAAAAGAGAAATATTTAAAGCCATTGGCAACTGGTGAAATTATAGGAGCATTTTGTTTATCTGAGCCTGAAGCTGGATCTGATGCTACATCACAAAAAACAACTGCAATAGATATGGGAGATTATTATCTTCTTAACGGAACTAAAAATTGGATTACCAATGGAAGTAGTGCAAGCGTTTTTTTAGTTATTGCTCAAACAGATGTTGATAAAGGTTATAAAGGAATTAATGCATTTATTGTTGAAAAAGGAATGGATGGATTTGTTGTGGGCCTAAAAGAGAATAAGCTAGGAATAAGAGGATCTGATACACATTCGTTAATGTTTACAGATGTAAAAGTGCCAAAGGAAAATCGTATTGGAGATGATGGTTTTGGTTTTACTTTTGCTATGAAAACTTTGGCTGGTGGTAGAATTGGAATTGCAGCACAAGCTTTAGGAATTGCTTCAGGTGCGTACGAACTATCTTTAGAGTATTCAAAGCAAAGAAAAGCTTTCGGAAAAGAGATTTCAAAACATCAAGCAATAGCATTTAAGTTATCGGACATGGTTACCGAGATTGAAGCTGCTAGATTATTGTGTTTAAAAGCTGCATGGTTGAAAGATAATGGCAAAAATTATGATAAAGCTAGTGCTATTGCTAAAGTGTTTTCATCTGAAGTTGCAATGAAGACAACCGTTGAAGCTGTACAAGTGCACGGAGGATATGGTTTTGTTAAAGAATATCATGTAGAGCGATTGATGAGAGATGCAAAAATTACACAAATTTATGAAGGAACATCAGAAATTCAGAGAATCGTTATTTCGCGTTCCATTCTAAAATAGTTAATATTATGAAAAAATTTTTATTACTTCAAATATTAGTTTTATTACCAGGTTTTCTATACCCTCAACTAAATAATAAAATTAATGATATTAATCCAGCATATCTAAAGTTATTACCTTCAGATAAAAATTTAAATGAACTTAAACCCTCGGATATTCCGTCTGAACAAGTGCTTGAAAATATGGGTTTTTCTGATAAAGAAATTCAAGAGGCATTAGATTTTAAGTTTAGTCGTGGCAAATATTCAGTGAATTTAAGTGATACTGTTAAAAATAGCGCAGTTTCAAAATTTATTCAAAGTTTTGGAGATACTTTGATCACAGATACAGTTGATTTCCCTCTTGCTAAGATCTATGGTCAAGATATATTTAGAAATAATAATTTATCATTTTTTCAAAAAGCATTAGATGCGAAAGCACCAGAAAATTATAAAGTTAGTAGTGGAGATGAAATTTCAATTTCTATTTGGGGTTACTCAGAGTATAATCAGACACTTTTAGTTGATGAAAAAGGATATATAAACCCTGACTCATATGGAAGAATATATGTTAAAGGTTTGACGTTTAAAAAAATGCGTTCCTTGCTTAAAAATAAATTTTCTAAGTTTCTTGACATGCGAAATTCTGAAATAGATGTTACATTAGCTTACTCACGAGTTATAACAGTTAATATAGTAGGTGAAGTATATAAGCCAGGATCATACACAATACCTGCTATTAACACTGCATTTAACGCGCTTATAGCATCTCATGGCCCAAATCAATTAGGTTCAGTAAGAAATATTTATTTAAAAAGAGATGGTAAAATTGTTGATTCTTTGGACGTTTATCAATTTTTATTTAACCCTACAAGAACTACTGATATATATATGGAAGATGGTGATTATTTAATTGTTCCTCCAGCGAAAAATATTGTTGAGGTTAGAGGAGGGGTAAATAGGCCCTACACATATGAAGCAAAAGAAGGAGAAACAGTTGCTGATATTATTAAGTATTCTGGCGGATATACAACAAATGCTTTTATTGATGTTATTACTTTAAAAAGAATAGAATATAATTCTTCAAAAATTTATGATATATACAAGGATCATATAAATGATAGTAAGCTGCAAAATGGAGATGAGATTATAGTTAATACTATAACAAACAAATTATCAAATCTTGTTTCTGTAAAGGGAAGTATTGGTGTTGCTGGAGATTATGAATACATTAAAGGAGAACGGCTTTTAGATTTATTAAATAGAGCAAAATGTATTGATGAAAAAACATTTTTAGAAAAAGTTTACATTATCAGAACAAATGAGGATAGATCAAAAACACATATTAGCATAAATTTGGAAGAAGTATTACAAGATAGAAACCACAAGGATAATGTGTTAATAAAGGAATACGATATAGTTAGAGTATTGTCCATAGAAGATTTTGATGAAAATTATTTTGTTTCAGTTTTAGGAGCGGTTAAAAAACCAGGACAGTATGATTATGGTACTGGAATGACATTACAAGACCTTCTTGTTCAAGCAGGTGGATTTACCCAAATAGCAGAAGGAAGTAGAGTAGAGGTAAGTAGGATTATGGATTATAATACATCAAACAAGATTGAACACAAAAGAGCTGTTATTGAAAAAATTAAAATTGGAAGTGATTTGATGATTGATTTTAATGCACAAAATTTTATTTTAAGACCACAGGATCAAGTTTTTGTTAGAGAAAATCCAAACTATATGCCACCTATGAATATTACTTTAAGTGGCGAGGTTAAATATCCTGGTAAATATTCTTTGCTTTCTAGAGATGAAAAAATATCATCAGTAATAGAGAGAGCTGGTGGTTTTAAGAATTCTGCATATGTAGATGGAGTTAAAATGTACAGAAAGTTTGTTGTTAAAGCCTTTGATACAAATAATAATTTAAATATTCCTGAGGCACTATTAGATTCTATTTTACTGGACACAGAATTATCTTATACCTATACAAAAGAATTGCTTCAAATAGAACGAGAAAAAAATAATTTATTAAATTATGATAGTGTTCATTATGATGTAGTATATTTTGATATGAATAAGGCTATATCAAATACTAATTCAAAGCATAATATATCTTTATTAGAGGGTGATAGCATTATAGTTCCTAAAAAACTTGACCTTGTACAAATTACTGGAGATCTTAATAATATTGATGGAAATTCGATCAGTGTTCCTTTTTTAGGATTACGTGCCCATTATTATGTAAATAATTTTGCTGGAGGATACTCTGGCAACAATAAGAAATCAAGAACAGTTGTTGTTCATGCAAATGGTGTTACTAAAAAAAGTATGAATTTTGGATTATTTTCTATTTCTCCTAAAGTAAAGCCAGGTTCAACAATTCATGTTATTAATGAAAAAACTATAAAAAGAACAAAGAAGGAAGATATAGACTACAATAAACATATTGAAAGTGTAATAACAAAAATTACAGCTGTAATTTCATTAGCTTTATTGATAGAAAGATTAAATGGAAGTTTCTAAAATGGATAATGAAATAAAATTTAAAGATCTCTTACTAAAATTTGTAGAATATAAATCTTATATCTACAAAAAAAAATATGTAATTTTTTTGGTTTCATCTATTTTTTCATTAACAGGATTATTTTATGTGTTTTTTTCAGATGACTCATATAATGCAGAGTTAACTTTTGTTGTTGAAGCTGATAACGGTATTCCATCCTCCTCAGCGTTATCTGGTTTTGCTAATCAATTTGGTATTGATTTTGGCAATATTGAGGGTTCAACATTCAGTAATAATAATATTTTACAATTATTAAAATCTAGAGTAGTTGTTGAGAATGCATTATTTCAATCTGCAAAAGTTAATGGAAAAGATGACCTACTTATTGAACATTACATAAATATAAATGATTTAAAAGATGAATGGAGTGATAAGAAAGTATTAGATGGTTTCTCATTTGCTAAAAATAATAAATCAAGGATACATGATAGTATTTCTAATGTTGTATGGTCTCAAATTATAGAAGAAGATCTAGTAATTGACCTATTAGATGATGATGCAACAATAATAAAATTATCATACAATTGTGTAGATGAAGATTTTGCAATAAAATTTGTTAATGCATTAATTAATGAAATGAGTAAGATGTATGTGCAAAATAGAACAGCAAGAGCAAATAACACTTTAAGTTTTTTGCAAAATAGAGCGGATTCTGTTGAAAGAGAGTTAGCTATTGCAGAACAAAATTATGCGTTAGTAAAAGATGTAAATAGCAGAATTATTAAAGCATCTGGAAGATTAAAAGAAATACAATTGTTAAGAAATGTTGAAGTATTACAAGCGATGTATACTGAAATTATTAAGAATTTGGAAGTATCTAAAGTGACTCTGTTAAATCAGATTCCAATTATTAATATTATTGATACTCCAAAAGCACCAATTTTAGAAACCCAAAAATCAAAAAAGATAACTGCTGTATTATTCTTTTTTTTGGGATTTTTTCTTTCAATTATTTACTTTATATTTCGTAAGTTTTTAAAAGATGTTTTAAGGTAAATAAACTTTTTACCAGTTTAATATTTTTCCAACTTTAATTTGTAAGTCAACCGGGAACCCATATGTTAATTTCCATAAAGCATCTGTACCATCTTCAATATTGTCAATTGTAATGTTTACATTATCATCATAAATATTTTGAGGATCTTCTACCCAGTTTTTAAATTCTTCAGTGAAATAATTTGGACTGGACCAATAGTGATATCCTACAAATGCCTCAAAAATCCATCCGTTACAAGTAATATTTTTATAGCCAAATGCAATACCCCCTCCTATTGTCATCCAGTCATTTCCATTTGCAAAAATGGGTACTCTTTGTCCATTTACCAGTACAGCCTGTGTAACACCTGAAACTTCTTCCTGAAGAAATGCATTAGCATCAAAATTATCATCACTAGCTAGTGGATTAGTAAATAATGCAGCACCGGCTTTTACTTGTGCAAACCAATTTTTACCGTATTTAATAGATTGATCATCAAAGTAGTATCTTCCCAATAACTCTAATTTTGGTCCACTCCAAACTTGAGTAGACCCAAGTAGACCATAATGATATGAAATATTTTCTCCAATTGACCAATTTGTTGATAGTTCATGCTCAAATTGTAACATCGTTTTTTGAACAATAGGTAACCCAGAGCCGATAGTTATAGAATTTTTTCTTTCACTATGTTCATTTTTTTGAGCAAAGGTATTGACAGTAAATAATATCGAAAATAAAGTTATTGATAGTTTTTTCATAATTTGTTTATTAATTAAGCACAAATATATAAAAAATCAAATCCTTATAGATATTTGGTTAGTTTTTCTAAACTCATGCTTCTTGATCCTTTTAGCAGAATTGTATGATTTTTTATTGGATTATTTTTTAGATAGTCCTCAAAAAACACTCTATTTTCAAAAGCATCACTATTTACACTTGAAAATTCTTTACCTATAAAAATAACTTTTAAATTAAGATTATTTACAATCTTTATGATATTTAGATGTTCTTCATGTGAATAATTTCCTAATTCCAACATGTCACCTAATATACATAACTTATTCTCGTATTTTTTATTGCTGAATGAGATAATCATCGCTTTCATGCTAGAAGGATTAGCATTATATGCATCTAGAATTATTGTATTTTTTTTTGTTTTGATAATTTCAGATCGATTATTTTTCGGAAGATAATTTTTAATCGCTTTTTTGATATTGTTTAAGTTAATCATAAAGTGTTCACCGACACATATTGCTAGCATGATATTGTAAAATTGAAAATCTCCAATAAGTCGACTAAAAATATTTTGGTTTTTATATTTAATCTCTATGTAATCATCATTTACTAGTGGTTTTCCTTTATATATTCCATTTAAACCATAAGTTATTCTTTCAATATTATTACTTAGTTTTTTTAATAGTTTATCTTCATTATTTACAAATAATAACCCTTCAGATCTCTTGATGTATTCATATAATTCATTTTTTGTTTTTATAACACCATCTATGTTTTTGAAGCCTTGTAAATGTGCTGATCCAATGTTTGTAATAATACCATGCGTTGGTTTTGATATATTACATAAAAAATTTATTTCATTTAAGTGGTTTGCACCCATTTCAATAACTGCAACTTTATGCTTAGAATTAATCTCAAGAATACTCAAAGGTACTCCGATATGATTATTAAGATTACCTTTTGTCGAATAACAATTAATTTCAGATTTTAAAACTTGAGATATTAGTTCTTTAGAAGTGGTTTTTCCATTTGATCCTGTTATTCCAATTATAGGTATAGATAGTTGATTCCTATGGTAAATCGCTAGATCTTGAAGTGTTTTAAGAGAATCATTAACATATATAATATTTTTTTTATTTGCTATTTTTTTTTCGTCAACTATGCAATATGTGGCTCCAGCTTTTAAGGCATTATCTACAAATTTATTTCCGTTAAAGTTTTCACCTTTAAGTGCAAAAAAAATCCCTTTTCCTTTAATTTTTCTTGAATCAGTAAATACTGTGTGATTTTCTAAAAATAATTTATAAATTTTAATTATATCCATGACTTAATAAAAAAACCCCAAATTTTGGGGTTTTGATATAAATATTTTTTGATGTTTATTTTTTATTATAGTCCACTTCTTTTCTTTGATTTTCTTTTAAGTTACTTACAGGGCTTCCTATTCTGTCCATTGCGCATCTAAATCCAATAGCATCAGTTGATTGATCTTGATCAAGAAATCTTCTTGTTCCAGGACTTAGCCAATATGCACGATCTTTCCATGAGCCTCCTTTGTATACTCTTGTTCTATCAGTTATAAGAGAAGATTCACCATAAGCATACATTTCATTACTATTTCCATTAACTTCATTTGCATACTTAGAAGCATCTTGATTCCATTTATCAATACTGATGTTATCTTTGTCTTTTTCAGATACTTCATCTAGTTCGGTATTCCAATTAATATCTATTTGAGATTCAATATCACCATCTAAGTAATTAATATTATCAGCTTTTTTGTAATTTCTTCTATATGTATTTTGTTTTTCATCAACATCAACCATAATAGGGTTTCCAAATTCATCAAAATCAACTATTCCGTCCATATATGTCAAGCCGTCACTTTCAGAATTTTGGTATGTTTTGTATACATTACCTCTGAAGCTTCTATGATCTGCTGTTGCTGTTTGTTCAATTACTGGTCTATATACATCCATTACCCATTCCGAAACATTGCCAGCCATATCATATATTCCGTAATCATTTGGTAAATAAGATCTAACTGCCGCAGTTATGTCTGCTTGATCGTTAAGATTTCCTGCAATACCCATATTGTCTCCTCTTCCTCTTTTGAAGTTAGCCATAATTTTACCCTGATTATTTTTACTACTGTTACGTAATGATGAGCCACTCCATGGGTAAATTTTTCTGTCACTTAGATTTTCATCAGTTGTATTACCAACATAACCAAGAGCAGCATATTCCCATTCTGCTTCTGTTGGCAATCTGTAGCTTGGTAAAAGTAATCCGTCTTCTAATTTTACAATTCTGGTGTCTTCACCGCTGCCATAGTTTTTGTTTGTCAAATTTTTCTTTCCTTTGATTACTGTACCCTCGTAATAACCTCTAAGGTATGCTTCAGTTGTAAACACACCATCATCGAATTGATCCATATCTTCTTTGATAATGCATGCTTCTATTAAAATTCGCTCATTTACTCTATCGGTTCTCCAAGCACAATAATCAGTGGCTTGCTGCCAGCTTACTCCAACAACTGGATAGTTTTTGTATGCAGGATGTCTTAAATAGTTTTTTACATACGGCTCATTGTATCCAAGTTTATCTCTCCACACGAGAGTGTCTGGAAGAGCATTTTTGTAAACTTCAGGATATGATTCTCCATAAACTCTTTTAAGCCAAAATAAATATTCTAAGTAGTCAAGATTTGTGACTTCCGTTTCGTCCATATAAAAAGAAGCTACACTTTGTTTTCTAGGAATATTATCCCACTCATGCATTACATCTTGTTCAACTCGTCCCATTACGAATGATCCCCCTTCAATGAATACTAAACCAGGACCAGTTTTTTGTTCCACAAAACTTTGATTTGTTTCAAACCCTCCATTATAGGAGTTATTGTATTCCCAGCCTGTTGAAGAAGATTTATCAAATGATTTGTTAGAACACGATGTTATAAAGATAAGCGATGTTATTATTAATATTAATTGATTTGTTTTCATTTTACGTAGTTTAAAATGTTATTCATTATAATTAACTAGAATTGAGGACAACTTATTGTGCTAAATGATTTTGTTCTTGTTTTACATGGCAAAAACAAAGTAAACGTTAATTCGTGAGCTCCTAATGTGTTACTGTTTTTTAAATTACTAGCAGTTATGTCATAACTATAACCGAATTTAAATGCATCTTGTATGAGCCCTACCATAAGTATAAAAGAATCAAAATTTTTCAAACTATTTCTTGCCCAAAGACCTCCAACAACTGGACCTCTGTTAACGTATATTCCGTAATTAAACTGTTGAAAATCTTGTTGTTTTTGGTACAAAAAATTTGGTGATATTGTGGTTACGTCTCTTCTGTATTTATTTACTGGAAAATTTCCTCCTGCATGAACAGTTAGCTTAGTCGGTAATTGACTTTCACTAATAAAACCTTGGTTTGGCTGAGTCAAGTGGTGAGCAGCAAATCCAAAATATAAGTTTTTTGAGTACCCGATTAAACCAGCTGAAAAATCTGGATAATTTACAGATTGAGTATAGTTGGCGATATCTTCACTAGTTGGATATATAAAACCATACTGTGGATCAATTTGATCACCAAATGTAAGTTTAGTCCAATCAACATTTATTTGTCTAAATGATGCCTCAAATCCAGCTTTAACTGCCCATTCATAATTTACTTGAAGATTGTATGAGTATAAAAGAGAGAATTGAGAGGTATTTAGTGCTCCAGCTCCTGCGCGATCATGCATGACTAAAACACCTAATCCTCCTCCAATTGCATTAATATTTTGATCCCAAGATGCGGAAGTTGTAACATATGTTCTTCCAATACCTGGCCACTGGTCCCGATAGTTAAGATTTACTCTTGGACAATCATTAGCTCCAGCGAAGGCAGGATTTAAATATAATGGATTTGCATAAAACTGACTATAAGCAGGATCCTGTGCATGTGCTTTTTTAGTATTTAAAACCAGAGAAAAGCATAACACTGCCAGAAAATAAGTAAGAGCTTTTGAAATATACCTGTACATACAATATTTTTCTTTTATCAAGAGTTTCACAAAAATACATAAATTATTTAAAATCTTCTTTTTAGTAAAAAGAAATTATATACTAGTTTAATTTTTTGTTCGTTATTAAAACGTTATTTAAATTTGCGATTATGAAGATTCGATTTTATTTATCAATATTTTTCTTAATTTTTTCACTCTGTGTTAGAAGCCAAAATTCCTCTCTTCTTTCTAGTGGTGATTGGTATGAAATAACAACTAATGAAAATGGAATTTACAAAATCGATTATTCCTTTTTGTCAGAACTTGGAATTAATATGTCCAGTTTAAATATAAATTCAATTAAGTTATATGGACATGGAGGTGGAATGCTTCCCAATCTCAATTCGGACTTTAGATATAATGATTTAAATGAAAATAATATTGAAATAATTGATCTAAACAATAACACCATATTTGATATTGATGATTATATTTTATTTTATGGAATGGCCTCAAATACCTGGAAATTTAATTCTAACACAAATTTATTTGAAAATGTTATTCATTTGTATGCTGACGAAGTTAGTTACTTTATAAACATAAATAATGAAGCAAATCCAAAAACAGTACCACTTGCTTCTGAAGTTTTTAATGCTAATATTGATATAAGATCATATAATTTTTACATCAATCATGAAGATGAAAAAGTAAATTTAATAAATTCGGGAAGTAAGTGGTTTGGAGAAGTTTTTTCTTCAAACACAACAAAAAATTTTAATTTTAATATCCCTGACGTAATTCAGACTAATCCTATTAATGTAAAGTTGGCGGTCGTTTCAAGGTCATTTCAACCTTCTAATTTTCTTTTAAGTATTAATAATTTATTAGTAAATAATGTAAGCATGCCAATTGTTTCTACACAATACGCTCGAGAATATGCTAAAGAAATTAGTAGTACTATTCAAATTTACACTAACTCTTCAAATTTAGATTTAGATCTTCAATATTTATCATCAGATAATGGAGCGCAAGCCTGGCTTGATTATATTGAGATAAATGCTCAAAGAAAACTTAAAGCCAATGCTTCGCAATTTAATTTTAGAAATACTATAACCGTTGGTCAAGGTATTGGAGCTTTCAAAATTGAGAATGGCGCGGGGATGGAAGTATGGAACATAACTAATCCAACTCAGGCAAAGAAGTTAGTGACTCAAGTAGATGATGATACATTAATTTTTATTGATTCTTTAAATACTCTACAAGAGTATATTGCATTTGACAAATCCTTTTATTTGACACCTGCTTTCAAAGACATAATTGTTAACCAAAATATTCGTAGTCTCTCGTCAGATATTGAATTTATTATTGTTTCACATCCAAAGTTTTTAGAATCTGCTCAAAGGTTAGCAGATTTCCATCATGATAAAGATAACATGTTTTCAGTAGTTGTTACTCCAAAACAAATTTATAATGAATTTTCATCTGGTATGCAAGATGTGACAGCAATTAGAGATTTTGTAAAAAAACAATATGATAAGGAAGATTCAAAGCTCAAATATTTATTACTTTTTGGAGATGGATCATTTGATCCAAAGGATAGAATTTTAAATAACACTAATTATATACCAACATATCAATCTTTAAATTCAACTGATCCAACTAAATCCTATGTGACAGATGATTATTTTGCATTACTTGACGATAATGAGGGACTTTTCCTAAATGATTTGGTAGATATAGGTGTTGGTAGATTTCCTGTTTCAACAAAACAAGAAGCTAATATTCTGGTAGATAAGGTTAAACAATATTATGATGTAAATTCCTTTGGCAGCTGGAGAAATGATGTTGTTTTTATAGCAGATGATGGTGATGCAAATGATGGAAATACTCATATGTGGCAAGCTGATAGCTTAGCTAACTATGTTGCAGACAATCACCGTGAAGTTAATATACAAAAAATTTATCTTGATAATTATTTGCAAGAGTCAACTCCTGGAGGTCCCAGGTCCGAGCAAGCTCAAAATGCTATAAATTCTAAAATTGATAAAGGAGTTTTGCTTGTAAATTATACCGGTCATGGGGGGCCTCTTGGATGGACTCAAGAGCGCATTTTGGAAATAGATCAAATTCAAGGTTGGAGCAATAGTAATAAATTGCCCCTTTTTATGACAGCCACCTGTAAGTTTTCATATTTTGATAACCCTGAAGAGCAGTCTGCTGGAGAACAAGTATTACTTAATCCAACAGGAGGGGCAATTGCATTATTAAGTACTACACGTTTAGTTTATTCTGCGCCAAACTATAATCTAAATACAAAATTTATTAAGACAGTTTTTGACAAAAATAATGATTTGGTAAGTTTACGATTAGGAGATATTTTTAAAGAAACCAAAAGATTGAGTGGTACTTCTATGAATAATAGAAATTTTACTCTTTTGGGTAATCCTGCTTTACGACTAAGCTATCCAAGATTTGATGTTATAACAACCAAGTTAAATGATACCCTAAAAGCATTAAGTCAAGTAACAATTGAAGGTCAAATTCAATCTGATGGTGTGCTGATGCCAGATTTTAATGGAATAATATATCCCACAGTTTTTGATAAAGAAATTATTAAAACTACTCTTGGCCAAGAAAGTAGTTCTCCAATGCCTTACAGAGATCAAAATAATATTATATATAAAGGGGCAGCAAGCGTTATAGATGGTGAATTTTCATTTTCATTTATTGTTCCAAAAGATATTGATTATAATTATGGAGATGGAAAAATTTCATACTATGCATTTAATGAAAATGGACAAAATCCATTAGACGCAAACGGAGTTGAAAATAATTTTATTATTGGTGGAATGGCAAACAATATTAATTATGATTACGATGGTCCTGAAATATCATTGTACATGAACGACACTCTTTTTGTTGATGGTGGTATCACTAATTCAAATCCAAAACTATTTGTACGTATTTTTGATTTCAGTGGCATTAATACTGTTGGTAATGGAATAGGACATGACATAACTGCAATTCTTGACGATGAGACATCAAACCCCTACATTTTAAATGATTTTTACCAAACAAATAAAGACGATTACCAAAACGGCTATATAGTTTTTCCTTTTTATAACTTAGAATCAGGAGATCATCGAATTAAAGTAAAAGTTTGGGATGTGTTTAATAATTCGACCGAGGCAGAAATTACTTTTACTGTCGTTTCAGATGACAATTTAGTTGTGACCGATTTTATTAATTATCCAAATCCATTTTCTTTTTCAACTGAATTTTATTTTCAGCATAATCAATCCGATCGCGAATTGGATTATATTTTAAATATTTATTCAATAACGGGAGTTTTAATTAAAAGTATTGATTTATCATCATTTATAAATGAGGGTTACAGAGTAGGACCAATTATTTGGGATGGGACAAATAATTTTGGTTCAAGAGTTAATGCTGGAATATATATTGCAAATCTGACAATATCTGAGGAAAATAAGACTAAATTTATAAATAAATCAACAAGAGTAATACTTTTACCTCATTAAGTTACGTTAACAGCCTAATTAAAACAATTATATTTGCAAAACAAGAAATTTTTTAACTATGAAAAGAAATATCGTATTTTTATTTACATGCTTAATTTTATTCAACTTAAAAGCTCAAAATATTGAAAATGGTATAGGTCAAAATGATTTAAATACAATTACAACGGCTGTTCCCTTTTTATTAATTGGACCCGATTCCAGATCTGGAGCAATGGGAGATGTTGGGGTTGCAACATCAGCTGATTCATACTCTCTACATTGGAATCCATCAAAATTAATTTTTGCAGATGGAGACTTAGGTATGTCTGTATCTTATGTTCCGTGGCTTAGAGCGTTGGTACCTGATATTAACTTATCATATATTGGTGGTTTTAAAAAATTAAATAAAAATGAAGCTGTTGGAGTTGAGCTTAGATATTTTTCATTGGGAGACATTACATTTACTAATACAGAAGGAGATGTTGTTGGTCAATATAAACCAAATGAATTCGCTATTGGTTCTGCTTACTCAAGAAAATTATCTGACCTTTTTTCTTTAGCGATTTCGGGTAGATATATATATTCCAATTTAACTGGAGGTCAGTATGCGGGCTCAATTGCAACTAAAGCAGGACAAGCAATTGCTGCAGATGTATCAGGGTTTTACACTAAACCAATTTCAATTGCAAAAAAAGATATGGATTTTTCTTTAGGCTTAAATATTTCTAATATAGGTAGTAAAATTGCTTATTCAGAAACCTCAACAAGAGATTTTATACCAATTAATTTAAGATTTGGTTCTGCTATTTCGTCAGATCTTGATGACTACAATAAACTATCGATAGCACTGGATATAAATAAATTA
This sequence comes from Bacteroidota bacterium, assembly GCA_036141595.1. Lineage (GTDB taxonomy): Bacteria > Bacteroidota > Bacteroidia > Flavobacteriales > BACL11. The sequence continues at coordinate 52,595 of JAYZXD010000021.1, read as the reverse complement.
TTAGTTCCAACACCTCCAAGATATAATTCAGATGGAGATATTATTGAAGGTCAAGATCCAGATGTTGCTGTTGTTTCAGGAATATTTCAATCATTTGGAGATGCACCTGGCGGATTTAAAGAAGAAATGAGAGAAATAAATTATTCAGTTGGAACTGAATATTGGTATAATGATCAATTTGCTATAAGAACAGGGTATTTTTTCGAACATAATACTAAAGGAGGAAGAAAGTTTTTCACCTTCGGTTCAGGATTGAAATATAATGTGTTTATTTTAGATTTTTCCTATTTAGTTAATGCAAGTAGAGCCATAAATGGAACTAATCCTCTTGCAAATACAATGCGTTTTTCTATGACATGGAATTTTGGGGATCCTAAAACATCAATCAATTAATGGAATTAAGAATTGGATTTGGTTTTGATGTACACAAACTTGAGGTTGGACATCAATTTTGGCTTGGAGGTATATTAGTTCCTCATACTAAGGGGGCTATTGGCCATTCTGATGCAGATGTTTTAGTTCATGCTATTTGCGATGCTTTGTTGGGAGCAGCTAATATGGGCGACATTGGTAAACATTTTCCTGATAACGACAACAAATACAAGGGTATTGACAGTAAACTTCTATTATCGACTGTGAATGATTTAGTTTGTAACAAAGGTTACATAATATGTAATATTGATTCAACAATATGTTTAGAAAAACCAAAAATATCTGATTATACATCAAATATGAGCACAACAATTGCTAAATGTCTTAATATAGAGGAAGATTTAATTTCAGTTAAGGCAACTACAACCGAAAAATTAAGTTTTGTTGGTAGAGAAGAAGGGGTTTCAGCATACGCAACTGTACTTTTAAAAAAGAACTAATATTTTAAGTTATTAATTTGTAACTTTTCAATTAAAGTTATGAAATGATTTGAAAAAATTTATAAAATCTTAGATTTTTGATAAGTAATCTGCTACACTTTCATGACTTTCGTTCATAGCTTCATCACCTTGTTTCCAATTAGCAGGACAAACTTCTCCATTTTCTTCATGATGATGTAAAGCGTCTACCATCCTAATTGCCTCATCAACGTTTCTTCCTAGAGGAAGATGGTTAACAAGTTGATGTTGAACGATACCATTTTTATCTATTATAAACAGAGCTCTGAATGCAATCATTGGTCCAGTAGCACTAAGCGACTCGTTTTCGTCTACTTCATAGTCTCCAAAAAGCACATCATAGTTCATGCTGATTGTTTTGTCAATATCTGCTAAAATTGGATAAGTAATTCCTTTGATTCCACCTTTTTCTTTTTCTACCTGTAGCCATCCCCAATGTGACTGTTCACTGTCTGTGGAGCATGCAATAAGTTCAACGTTTCTAGATTTAAATTCTTCAATCTTTTCTTGAAATGCAAACAATTCAGTAGGACAAACAAATGTAAAGTCTTTTGGATAAAAGAACAGAACAATTGTTTTTTTTCCTAAAATTTGTTCTAGTGAAAAGTCATTTACAATTTCACCCCCATTTATTACCGCCTTTGTTTTAAATAAGGGCGCTTTTTTGCCTACTAATACAGCCATAATTATTGATTTGGTTAATAATTTACAAAATTACATTATTTTTTTTTAAGATTTAAATATGAAATTATAAAATCTACTCTTTTATTTACTTTATCTTTTGGAATTATAATTGGTTTAAATCCAAAACTTTTATAAGTTTCAAGTAATGTTTTTTCTATTTTTTTTGCTTCTATAATACTCTCAGTTCTGACTTTATCATTTTTAAATATTTCTGCCCAAAAAGGTGTGAAAAATAATTTCTTGTTGAAGATACATGTTTTAATATTTTTTTTTATTTGGCTTGAAGCTTCAATCTTTTTTATCTTTAAATACGCTAAACAATCAAATACACTTCTATCAAAAAAACAAATTTGGTTGTTTGGAGTAATAGCATAACTTTTAGTTCTTAAATCAGAAATTTTATTTTCGTAATGAATGTAAGAGCTAAGTTTATCTACTTTATTATCTCTTGAAAACACACTCTCTCTTGCATTTTCTTTAACACAAAAAAAATTTCTACTTGAAAGTTCTCTTATTATTGATGTCTTTCCCGTTCCAGGACCACCAGTTATTACATATTTTTGATTCATATTCCAAGAATTAAAATTTAGATTATTTTTTGCAAATTAAGATTACTCTGTCAGATGTTTCTTCGTTAAATTCCATAAAACTATAATCCCCAAAAACATTAACTATTTTTAGTTTGGCATTAACAACGAAATTAGAAAGATCAGAAAGTCTAAAAGCCATTACCTTCTCCTTAAAAACATAATCTTGTTTTTTATTTTGAAACGTAATTTTTTTTTCTATGTAATTTTGTTTTAACTTTCTTGTGATATTAAAATGTATGCCATCAACTTTTTTTTCTTCATTATACACTAAATCTTTTAAAGTTTTATTTACGTTCATGAAATCAATAATTAAATACCCCTCTTTTTTTAAATTTAGCGCCATAGCGTTAATTGCAGCTTGATGTTCTTCAATAGTTTTAAAATAGCCAAAAGAAGTAAAAAGGTTTAAAGCAAAATCATATGTATCTTTTTTAAATTCCCTTCGCATATCGTGTTTAAAGAAATGTAAATTATCATTTTCATATTTTTTGGCATAATCAATGCTTTTTTGAGATATATCAATTCCTGTAACATTCATTTTTTTTTGTTCAAGATAAATTGAATGTCTTCCTTTGCCACACGCAATGTCAATAATTTTACTGTTATTTGGAACTTGTAAAAAATTAATTAAATTATCAATAAAAAATTTTGCTTCAATGCTATCTCTCTTTTTATAAAGAATATGATAGTACGGCGAATCAAACCAATTTTTAAACCATTCCATACTTAGTTAACTTCTTTGTCTTAATAACTCGTAAAGAATTATTCCAGTTGCTACTGATGCATTTAGCGAAGAAATTGTTCCGTAAATAGGAATTTTTGTTGTGTATTTGCACATATTTAAATATTCTTTTGAAATTCCATTTTCTTCGGACCCAATGATAATTCCTGTTGGACTTTGCATGTTAACATCGTAAATACTTCTTTTAGCTTTTTCAGAGCATCCTATAATTTGAATACCACTATCTTTTAAAAATTGAATACTTAGCTTAATATTCCATGTTCTACAAATTTTAATTTTGTGCAAAGCACCAGAAGATGTTTTGATAGCATCTGCATTTATAGCAGCTGATTGTTGTTCTGGAACTAATATTGCATCTACTCCAGCACATTCAGCCGTTCTTGTTATTGCGCCAAAATTCCTTACATCTGTAATTCTATCTAAAATTAAAATAAGAGGATTTCTTCCTGATTCAAATATTACAGGAACAATATCTTCGATATTATAAAAGTCAATTGGAGAAATAAATGCTACAACACCCTGGTGATTTTTTCTTGTAATTCGATTAATTTTTTCTAGTGGAACATGTTTATAATTTATTCTATTTGATCTCACTAGCTTCCATAATACAGCAAAAGATTCGTTATGTAAGCCCTTTTGGATAAACAATTTATCAATTGTTTTTCCACTTTTTATAACTTCAATTATTGGTTTTATACCAAAAACAATATCTTTATTTTTCATTGTTTTTAAATTCAATTTTTGCCTCAATTTCAGGTATTTCTCTTAAATCAATTTCTTTTTTTAGCTTTTCAGACTGATTTTTAAGATCTTTTGTCAATATTTGTTTTTTTCTCTTTTCCATGGGAGGATTTAATTTTTCAGCATTTTCAAATTGAATAACACTTTCAAGTATTTCTCTTGGAAGTAAAGATCCTGTCTTACTTAGAGTATCTAAAAATTCGTTAGCAAAAAACTGATCTATTTGAATTCTTCTTTTTGTTGTATGCGCAAATTTTCCAATTATTCTACATATGTTGTCTCTTTCTTCTGGACTTAGCTTGTCAGCAAACTCATATTCTTCAATTTTCTTTAAGCTAAGAATTATTGGTTCAAGTGAGTCTTTTGTTATAACATTTACATTATAGTCTCCAACATTGTATGTGTATTGGTTTATTACTGATAAAGTATTTGATGGTATAACTAAAAAAAGATCTTTTTTAACATTTTCATGCTTTGCATATTTTTTTAGATTTTCAGTTTGATCTTTTATGTATTTTGGAAAATTACTTAAGTCGTCATTTGCTGGGCTTTTTGCATCAAAAACTATCAATTGATCCATAATTTCAATACAATTATCAGGTTTGTTTCTTGGATAAGGAAAATCTTCTTGTCCAATATATTTGATTATGTTGTTGTTACATATCAGTTGTATATATCTTTGAACATCTTTTTCATGCTCTCCCCAACTTTTTTTCATTTTTTCTTGCTGCTCTCTCTCTTTTTCTACTCTTTCATCATTAACTCGAGCAATTTCTGTTTGAAGATTTTGTTGTAACGTATTAGTTGATTCAATAGATTTTCTCAAAGTTTCGTTTCTACTTTCTTCATTGTTTAACAACTTGTTAACTTCGTTTTTTAAACTATTTCTCTCTTGTTCAACAATTTTTAATCTTTCCTGAATTTGTGTTTTTTCAGTTTTAATTTGTTCAAAAGATAGCATTTTCGCCTCTAATATTTTAATGTTATCATTTAGGTTTTTTATGTTTTCTTCTCTTTTAATAATATCATTTTGTAAATTTTCAATTTTTTCTTTTTCAGAATCATTTTGATTATTTCTAATTGATTTTAAATTAAAAATGATAATTCCAATTAATATTATTAATAGAGCTAAAATGATAAATTCCATATATTTAAATTTTTTACAAAATAATAACTTCTTTTCTTTGTAGCAAGTAATTTAAAAGTTTATTAAAGTTGTAGAACATTAAATTTTCCAGTTGATTGTTTTTATATTTTTTTTACGTAATATTTCATTTGATTTTGAGAAATGTTTGCAACCAAAAAAACCTCTGTAAGCAGATAGAGGTGAAGGGTGAGCTGATACTAAAATACTATGTTTTTGTTTGTTAATTATCTTTTGTTTTTTTTTGGCGTATTTCCCCCAAAGTAGAAAAATTACATGTTTTTTTTTCTTGGATAAAATTTTTATTACCGAATCTGTAAAGTCCTCCCATCCCGATTTACTATGTGATCCGGGCTCGTTTTCACGTACTGTCATTATACAATTAAGTAATAATACACCCTGCTTAGCCCAATTATGTAGATTTCCTTTATTTGACATTTTAATGAGCATATCGTTATTTAATTCTTTAAAAATATTTTTTAAAGATGGAGGTAATTTTTGTGTATTTGGCACCGAAAAGGCTAAACCATTTGCCTGATTTATTTTGTGATATGGATCTTGACCAATAATTACAATTTTAGTGTCTTCAAATGAACATAGCTCAAATGCTTTAAATACTTTGCTTTTTTTTGGGAAAACATTGTTTTCTTTTCTTTCTTTTTTTATAAAATTAAATAATTGTTTCGTTGCAGTTTTATTTAATAATTCATTTAAAATATTATCCCAATCATTATTAAATTTTATTTCCATTTTAAAAAACAAAAATACAAACTACTAAATAAATGATAAATCAACAATTAAATGTTGTATTTTTGCAAAAAAAAAAGATGAAAAATTTATTAATAACTTCTCTTACTGCTCTAGCCTTAATGTTCTTGCTATCTTCATGTGGAGTATATCATGAACCATGTGAGGGAGTTGGACAAGCCAATAGTGTTAATCATAAATCGTAATTATTTTGAGCATACTTTTAGATAAAAAAAAATCTAATTTAGTTGAACAAAATTTAAATGATTCTAACGGTCCGATAAAAAATAAAAAGCCTAAATGGCTGAGGGTCAAATTACCGACTGGTGAAGCATTTAAAAAGGTAAGAAGTTTAACTAAATCGCATAGCTTACACACTATATGTGAAAGCGGTAACTGTCCCAACATGGGCGAATGTTGGGGGGAAGGTACTGCAACTTTTATGATTTTAGGTAATATTTGTACTAGATCTTGTGGTTTTTGTAATGTCAAAACTGGTCGTCCTCTTGCTGTTGATTTGCTCGAGCCTAAAAAAGTTGCTCGATCGATATATTTAATGCAAGTTAAACATGCAGTTATTACCTCTGTTGATCGAGATGATTTAAAAGATGGAGGGGCGAGTATTTGGGTAGAAACAATTAACGAAGTAAGGAAAAAGAATCCAAAAATTACTATGGAGACACTAATTCCTGACTTTAAAGGAAGGTTAAAAGATATTCAGCCCATAATTGATGTTGCTCCTGAAGTTGTTTCTCACAATATTGAAACAGTCAGGAGACTAACCAAAAAAGTTAGAATTCAAGCAAAGTACGATAGAAGTTTGGATACATTACGTTTTTTACATGAAGGTGGAATAAAAACAAAATCTGGTTTGATGGTAGGACTAGGAGAAACCAAAGATGAGGTTGTTGAGGCAATGCACGATTTAAGAAACGTTGGTGTTTCAATAATGACTATAGGTCAATATCTACAGCCGTCAAAAAAACATCTTCCAGTAGTTGATTTTATAACGCCAGATCAATTTTTAGAGTATAAAAATATTGGGCTTTCTCTTGGGTTTAAGCATGTTGAAAGCAGTCCCTTGGTGAGGTCTTCCTACAGAGCTGAAAAGCATATTCATTAACAAAAACAATTTTTTTGGTTTAACTTTGATTCGTTTAAGCTATAAATTTTATATTTGTAGATTATAAAATAAAAACATATGAAAAATAAAATCCTTTCATTAATTTTAATAACGTGTCTAACTTTTAATTTTTCTGTAGCTCAAAAATGTGCTTCTTATGAACATTCATTGTCTGATCAAATGCAAAAGTATCCTGACTTTTACAATGGACTTGCTGAAAAAAATGCAGAAATAAAAAAGAATTTTGAGAATGCAATTTCAAAAATGAATAAAGTTAAAACAGAAAATGGTGTAAGGATCATTCCGGTTGTTGTACATGTTATTCATGATCTTGGAAGTGAAAATATTTCTGATGCATCTATTCAAAATGCACTTGACATACTAAATGCAAACATTAACGGACAAGGCGCTAATTTTTTGAGTCAAACACCCGATGTTTTTGCTAAGGTTAGAGGTGAAGCCAAAGTTGAATTTAGATTAGCAAAAAAAGATCCTGATGGTTTACCTACAACTGGTATAAATCGTGTAAGGTCCTCTTTGACTAATCAGCCAGAACCAAGAGATGCTGTAAAGGCGTTAAGTTATTGGAATTCGTATCAATACTTTAATATTTGGACTGTAAAACAGTTTGCTCCACAAGGAGACGGTAACATATTGTTAGGATATGCTCAATTCCCATACAGTGGTTCTATGTCAACAGATGGAGTAGTATTATTAGCTAGTCAAATGGTTAGTGGTGGTACATTAACTCATGAAGTAGGCCATTGGTTAGGATTAAGACATACTTGGGGTGACACCGACTGTGGTGACGATGGAATTAAGGATACTCCAACAGCAAGAGGTCCAAATTATGGTATTTCTTTAAATAATTTCCCATATCATGTCGGATTAGCTCCACCGCCGCCAATAACAGGCCCATGGGGTTGTGTCGCTGATTCTTTGAACCCTGCAGGTGAAATGTTCGTAAATTATATGGACTATTCATCTGATGCAGCAGTTACAATGTTTACCAAAGGTCAAGTTGAGGCTATGAATGTTACATTAAATGGAGAACTTGATGAACAAACTGGTTTGACTGGAATTGGATTTAGAGAATATATGTGGTCTGAAGAGAATCTTGATTCTACTGGAACTAGTGATGGTTATCAGGTGCCAATTTGTACTCAGCAAGCTTCATTTAAGATACGAAGCGGTGATCCTGCTATTTGTGAAGGCGAAACTATTATTTTAGAGGGTAACAAAAATATGTTCGGTATTGGTAATGTAAGTTCATTCATTTGGGATTTTGGAGATGGAAATACTGATAATTCTGGAAATAATTTTATAACACATACATATAACTCTACAAACCCACAGGGATATGATATTACATTAACTGTTGAATATGATGAAGTTACTGAAAGTCGTGCATCTAATTTGTCTGACTTAGACCTTACAAATGCAACATCTTACGATTCTATAATAGATATTTTAATTGTTCAAGGTAGTGAACAGGAGCTACAAGATATGGGAGCTAGTAATATTAATGTGTTTATTGACCAAGATGGTTATAGTCTAGATTCATACTGGAAAAACAATCAATTTACAACAGATAGTTTGGTAGGGGCTTTTACTATTGATACCTTTAATACTTCAAAGGTCGAAGATCAAGTAATAATTTACATAGATGGAAGTGGTAATAGTTTGCCAGCACCCGATTCTGTTTTATTTATTGATGATGGGGATAGTACTTACATTCATATTGATGGTAGCAACGCTCTTAGTACACAGGATTTACTATTATTGGAAAGCTCAGAACACAATGCTGATTCATCAGAAATATATTCGACCCAATTTATTGTGGATTATTTAGATTCTATTGTTGACTATAATTTTTATTATGACACGACAGTACACGATATCTTAACATACATTGATAGTACATATTTGACTGCTTCAGATTCAAATCTAATTAACGGAGCAGACAGTGTATGGGTTATTGACGGTATTTTAAATAATTCTGATTCTGTTAGAATATATTATGCTCAATATAATATGGATACCACAATTACAATTTCAGTAAATACTGACAACGCTTCATTAAGTGCTGTTGATTCACTAATGTTTAATGATGCAGATAGTACTTGGCAGATAGATAATTTTGTTGGTTGGGTTGATACTGTCAGAACTTATTATGGAAAGCATTATTATACTAGATTCAATGGTTATTATGCTGACACAATGTTTTATAGAGGTAATCTAGCTAAGAAGACTTATGTAGCATATTTCTCAAATTCATGTACTTCAACATTTAAAGAATCAAATTATTTAAAAGTTTTCCCATCAGTAGCTTCATCTAATTCGTCATCATATAGTTATAGTTTTGAAGATGTCTCGGATTTAAATGCTGATTGGGTATTAAGTGCTTCAACAAACATACAAAGCCCATGGAGTTTTAATTCTAACAATAGTACCTCATGGCAACTGGTTTCTGGTTCTGCAGCGGAAGGTTCTTCTTCAATTAAAGTAGATGGAGAGTTAATGCAAGTGGGAGTTTCAACTGAAATAATTTCCAAAGCCTATAATCTAAGTGCATTCACTCAGCCTGTTATAAAATTCTCTTGGGCAGGAGCAGCAATAAATACTTTTCCATCAAATGAACTTTTAGTTACTTACTCTGATGATTGTGGAAAGTCATGGAAAAATTTAGGATCTTTGGATGCTGTTGAAGCATCAAATGCAGGTCTTTATGTAGAAAGCTTCAAACCATTAGTCTCAGAATGGAATGATACAATAATGTATGACAGAGTAGGGGCAAATGCTCTTAAATCAAATAACATAAGATTTAAATTTGAATATGTAGTTAATGGAAGTTCAAATAACTTTTACTTAGATAATATTCAAATTGGAGAGCTCAGTAATTTAAATATCAATGACTTGTCAAATGCAAGAGTTATAGCTTACCCAAATCCTGCTAATACTACTACTACTTTATCTATTGAAAATTTAGCTGATAGAAATATTGAAGTTACCCTCATGAATGTTTTAGGCGCTGAAGTTAGCAAGCTTTTTAAAGGTAATATAGTAAGTAATTATCAAGAAATAAAAATTGATTTAGGTGATTTAGGTAAAGGAGTTTATTTCATTAATGTTGAAACAAAAAATGATGTTATATCAACTAAAAAATTAATTATTGAATAAGAGTATAAGATTATGTTTTAAAAAAAAACCACCACACTAATGGTGGTTTTTTTTGTATGTATTTAGTTTTATGATTCCATTTTCTAAAACAGCATAGGTGTTATAGTTTATCCATTCTCCCAAATTAATATATTTTGCCTGTTCATCTATTTTAATTTCTAACGGCAAATGTCTATGACCCATTACATAGTAATCAACAGGGTTTTTCTTTTGTAAATTTTTACAATAATTAAATAAGACTTCTTTTTCTTTTGAAAGAAATGGTTTGCTTATTTTTTTTCTGCTTTTTTTGCTCCAATTTTGTGCTACAGTGAAAGCAAGGTTTGGATGTAATTGAGAAAAAATCCATTGACAAATTCTAGACTTAAAAATTTTTTTTATTAACTTGTATGTATAATCTGCCTTTCCCAAACCATCTCCATGAGCTATTAATAATTTTTTATTTTGCTCTTTAATAATTTTTTGATGATGGTGGATATTTAAGCCTAACTCAACCTCTAAATAATCTTTTGCCCACAAATCATGATTTCCTACAAAAAAATGTATTTCAGTTCCCGATTCTACTATTTCAGCTAGCTTTGATAAAAATCTAATATAACCTTTGGGAACTACTTTTTTGTATTCAAACCAAAAGTCAAAAATATCACCCAAAAGGTAAATAGCTTTAGCATCTTTTTTAATGTCATTTAACCAGTTAATTATAAGGTTCTCTCGTATTCTACTTTCTTTAAAATTTGGGCTACCTAAATGAAAGTCTGATGCAAAATATATTTTTTCCTTATCCAATTTCTTTGTTTAATTCATTTAACAATTTTTTGTTTGCTTTTTTAGGGTCAACTTTTCCTTTTGATACTTTCATTATCTCTCCCATAAATAGTCCAATAAGACCCTTTTTCCCATTTTTATATTCAATTACTTTTTCTGGGTATTTATTAATTGCTAATTTTATATATTCATTAATTTTATCGTCGTCACTTTCTTGAATCCAATTATTTTCCTGTGCTATTTCATATGCCAATTTATTACTTTTTGTCATTAATGGAAAAATTTTTGTTTTCGCTATTGTACTACTTATTTTTCCTTCATCCAATAGATTAATAATGCTTGAGATTTGTTCTTTGGATATAGTTAAGTCGTTTATCTCTAAAGCATTTTCATTTAGGTATGATTTAATTACTCCATTTATCAAATTAGCTGCTGATTTATAATTATTTGTAATGTTACATAGTTCGTTAAAATATAGTGCTATTTCTTTTTCATCGGTCATTAATCTAGCATCATAATCTGATAAACCAAAATCTTTTGTAAACTTTTCAAATAAATAATTAGGTAATGGTGGTATTTTCGATTTTACATAATCAATGTATTCATCATTTAAAACTATTGGTGGAAGATCTGGTTCAGGAAAATATCTATAGTCATTAGCATTTTCTTTATGACGCATTGAAATTGTTGTATTATTTGATGCATTAAAGCTTCTTGTTTCATGTTTTATTTTACCTCCATTTTCTATTGTTTTTATTTGTCTATTAATTTCATATTCAATAGCTTTTTTTAAATTTCTTGTTGAATTCATATTTTTTACTTCAACTTTAGTACCAAGTTTGTCTCCTTTTAATCTAACAGAAATATTTGCGTCACATCTTAAAGATCCTTCTTCCATATTACCATCACATATATCTAAATATCTAACAAGTTTTCTAATTTCATTTATGTATTGATACGCTTCCTCTGCAGATCTAATTTCTGGTTCTGAAACAATCTCCAAAAGAGGAACACCAGCCCTATTAAGATCAATTAATGTACTGAAGGGATCAATGTCGTGTATTGATTTGCCTGCGTCTTCCTCCATATGAATTCTTGTGATATTTATCTTTCTATTTTTGCCATTATTATCCTTAACTAAAATAGCCCCACCCTTACATATTGGTGAAGTATCCTGTGTAATTTGATAACCTTTTGGTAAGTCAGCATAAAAATAATTTTTTCTTGCAAACTCATTTTTTTTTGTAATATTGGCTCCTACAGCAATTCCTAATTTAACTGCATATTCAATAACTCTTAGATTACTTTTAGGTAAAGTTCCTGGATGTCCCAAAGAAATAATTGAAGTTTTGGAATTTGGTGTTGCTCCATAAATATTTTGATCTCCAGAGTACGCTTTTGTATTTGTTGACAACTGCGCATGTACTTCTAAACCAATTGTAGCTTCGTACTTTTTATCCATTATTTAAAAATTATTTTACCTGTACTTAATTTTTTATGATTATTCATAAGTTCATAAAAGTAAATACCACTATTAAAACTATTTGTATTAATTGCATGCTTTGAACTTAGTATTTTCTCATTAACTATTACCTCACCAACACTATTATAGATAATAATTTTATCTGCGCTTGATTCAATCCAAATTTTTTTATCAGCAGGATTTGGAAAAATTTGAATTTTTGATAAATGTTGACTAATTATGTTAGTATTTTCATCTAAAGTAAAAATATAAAGTCCTGTCTGCATATCAGAAACAATAATATTTCCAGATGGTAAGTATGGATATACACCCCAAGCACCTTTGTATGAAGCATGACTAAGTGGTGCATATGTATCGTATTGCCAAGTTTGTATTGGATTATATGGGTCTGATATATCAAATACCCTAATGCCATCATGATAGTAAGGAATATAAGCGTTATTTCCTTTAATAATTCCGTTATGAGCCATAGATTGTGAACTAACACCAGAATTAAATGTTGATGTAACAGAAATATTATTAACATCACTAACATCTAAAACTTTCACGTCATATCCATGGTTTTCATCTTGCATTATATATGTTTTTCCATCATCACTAAGCCATCCAGAATGATTATATCCAGCATCAGGATATGAAGTTAAAGATCCTAGAAGGATTGGTTGATCTCCAAGTTGATTTACATTTGAAAAATCAAAAATTCTTAGTCCTTCGTTTCCACAATTCAAGTATGCAGAATCATTTCTGACAAAAGCGTCGTGTACATGACCGACATTGTTGTAAGAGTATATGAGTTGAGGACTTACAGGATTTTGTAAACTATATACATCCATTGCTGAATTAGAAGCACAAGCATACATTTTTGCTGTTGCAGTATCTATAAAAATATTATGTGCTTTGGTGAAAAGATCATTTGAATCATAAACTGTATTAATTGAATTAGGTAAGTTGGAAATATCTATGATTTGCAATGTTGAACTATTACCTTCATCGCATACAGCATATAAATATCCTTGATAGTCGTGATAATCTCTATGTATTACACCTGCCCCAGTATAACCTCCAACAACAAAACCAACCTGGCTTACTGAAGTAGGATCAGTGATATCAAAAAAATGTGTTCCCTCAGTAGATCCAATGATTGCAATTTCTCTATTATTTACATAAAGACCCCAACATTCATTATATACATTATCATATGCCCACGAACCTACTAATGATGTGTCTTGCCAATTATATAGTAGTGTTGCATTTTGTTGAGCACTCACAAAAAATGTTGCTAATGTTAGCTTAATTATTAAAAATATTTTTTTTATCATTTTAAATTGATTTAATGACTTCCTTAATAATTGTTGTTAGTTTTGGTTCAGTTGCTTCAGCAATCTTTTGTATTTCTTTATGACTTACTTTTTTTATCTTTCCAGGTATTCCTAAATCAGTTATTACAGAGATTGCAAAACATTTTATGTTCATGTGTCTGGCAACTACAACTTCAGGAGCAGTTGACATACCAACAGTGTCTCCTCCAATTATTCTCATATAATTATATTCGGCAGGTGTTTCTAAAGTGGGCCCAGTAAGTGCAACATATACTCCTTTATGAAGATCAATATTGTTCGATAAACTAATTTTTTCTGCCTTCTTAATTAGCTCTTTACAATATGGCTCACTCATGTCAGGAAATCTAGGTCCAAGCTGATCAATATTTTTTCCAATAAGTGGATTAGGAATAAGATTTATGTGGTCATTTAAAATCATAAGGTCTCCGACTTTGTATTTAGGATTTACGCCACCACTTGCATTTGATAGAAATAATGTTTTAATACCTAAATTTTTCATTACTCTTATTGGGAAAGTAACTTTTTCAATATCATATCCTTCATAAAAATGAAATCTTCCTTGCATAGCTATTACACTCTTATTTCCTAATAAGCCAAATATTAGTCTGCCTGTGTGGCCTTCAACTGTAGAAAGTGGAAAATTTGGGATGTTTTTATATTCTATTGAATGTGTTATCTTAATATCTTTTACCAATCCACCAAGTCCTGTGCCAAGAACTATTCCTATTTCAGGCAGTAATTTAGTTTTTTCTTTTAAGAAGACTGAAGACTCATTAATCTTGTTTAGCATAATCTAACAATTGTTTATTAAATTTTTCTTTTTGATCTATATTTATTTTTATATCGATATAGTATATTTTATTATCTCCAAATATAGATATATATTGCTTAAGTTTAGTTGCATCTTTTTCCGTGGTCAATATAACTTTTTTTCTGTTTTTATGCTTTGAATGTAGAGTTAAAATTTTATGAATATCGTCTTCGCTAAAGTAATGGTGATCTACAAAACTTAAAATTTTAATATTGTTATGATTGCTTTTTATATACTCTAATATTTTTTTGTTTGATGCAATGGCTGTTACCAGTGTGACACCATAATCTTTAAACTTTTCTTTTTTTACCTCACTATTATCCTTTAAAGATATATAATTCAAATATTCAATACTAGAGAAAAATATACTTTGATTTTTTTCTGGATTAATATATTTAATAATATTTTTTCTGGTTGTTTCTGAAATTTTTTTTGGAGAATTACTAACCATTATTATATCTGCTCTTTTAGAACCTTTTTTACTTTCTCTAAGTGTCCCAAAAGGAAAAATATTATTATTAAAATACAGATTGTGGAATGGAGTTGTTAAAATATAAGTTTTGGCTTGAATTTTTCTATGTTGGAACCCATCGTCAAGAATAATTAAATTTACTTTTGGAAAGTCATTTATAATTTTTTTTACTGCCTTATTTCTATTACTTTCTACTACAACAATAGCATTAGGATTTTTATTCTTCAACATAAGTGGTTCATCACCAACATCTAATGGGCTGCTATTTAACTCCACGTATTGGAAATCAGATGTTTTTCTTCCATATCCTCTACTTAAAATTGCAATTTTAAAATTTTTTATAAGAGTTTTTGTAATATAGTCTGTAAGAGGAGTTTTACCTGTACCTCCCATTGACAAATTTCCTACACAAATAATTGGTATTTTATGTTTTATTGATTTTATAATTTTATGATCATAAAATAGGTTTCTAATTGTTGTTATAATGTAGTAAATTAATGAAAATGGATATAAAAAATAACGCATATCGCAAAGATAATCTTTTGTTGTTAAAGACTTTTGTATTTTTGAAAAATGAAAATAGAACGAATAGTTAATTATCTTGAAAGCATAGCCCCTTTGTCAATACAGGAAGATTATGATAACTCTGGTTTAATTATTGGTGATGCAAATAATACCATAGATTCTGCTTTGATAACTTTAGATTGTACTGAGGATATAGTTGAAGAAGCAATACAAAAAAAGTGTAATCTCATTATCGCTCATCATCCAATAATTTTTAAGGGACTAAAAAAAATAAATGGATCGAATTATGTTGAAAGAACTATTATAAAGGCAATTAAAAATGATATTGCTATTTATGCAATGCATACTAATCTTGACAATGTATTTAATGGAGTAAATTATAAAATTGCTAGTTGTTTAGAATTACAAAACATATCAGTTTTAGAATCCAAAAGAAATCATTTATACAATTTAGTTTTTTATTGTCCTAAAAAAGATGCGTTTAAAGTTAGAAAACAACTTTTTGATGTAGGTGCTGGAAACATCGGTTCTTATGATCAATGCAGTTTTAATTTTACAGGGCAGGGAACATTCAAACCTCTACACGGAAGCAATCCTCATGTTGGTTCTGTTGGAGAATTACAGAACAAAGAAGAGGAATGTATTTCTTTAGTTTTTCCTAAGTATCTTGAACATGAAATTATTAAAGTATTGAAAAAAAATCATCCTTATGAGGAAGTTGCATATCAGCTTTATGCACTTGAAAACTCTTATCAGCATATAGGTTCTGGAGTTATTGGTAATTTATCAAAAGAAATAACACCTATTGAATTTTTGAAGCAATTGAAGTCAAAAATGAAAACAGACTGTATTCGATATACTGAGCCTAAAACAAAAAAAAATATTTATAAAGTTGCTATTTGTGGAGGTAGTGGTAGTTTTTTATTAAAGAACTCAATTTCTGCTGGTGCAGATATTTTTATTTCGTCTGATTTTAAATACCATGAATTTTTTGATGCTGAGGATAAAATTGTAATTGCAGATATCGGTCACTATGAAAGTGAGCAATATACAAAGGAACTAATTTTTGATATGCTTAAAGAAAAATTTCCTAAATTTGCCCTCCAATTATCAAAAATAAATACTAATCCAATAAAGTACATATAAAAATGGTAAAACAAAAAACAAAAGCTGATTCAGTTGAGAATCAATTGAGAGCTTTACACCAATTACAAGTAATTGATTCAAAAATTGATAATATAAGAATAGTAAGAGGTGAATTGCCTTTAGAAATTAGTGATTTGAAAGATACCATTGCGGGCTTAAATTTAAGATTGGATAAAATCCAGTCTGAAATAGATGATATAAATGACAACATTGTAGGTAATAAAAATACTATTTCCTTAGCTGTTGCTGCTGTGGAAAAATATGAAGAACAACTTAAAAATATTAAAAATAATAGAGAGTACACATCACTAACAAAAGAAGTTGAGTATCAAAATTTAGAAATAGAGCTTGCTAATAAAAAGAAAAATCAAAACGATGCAAGTATATTACACAAAACTGAAATATTAAACTCATGCAAAGATGAGATCAATGAAAAAGAGGAAGAGTTGAAAATTAAAACAGATCAACTTAACGAAATAATTGCAGAAACAGAGAAAGAAGAGAAGTCGTTGCTTCAGGAATCAAAAAAAGCTGAAAAAGTAATTAACGAGAGACTTTTAGCTCAATATAAAAGAATACGAAGTAAAGTTCCAAATGGCTTAGCGGTTGTTTCTGTTGAACGCTCTTCTTGTAGTGGCTATCAAATTCCTCCTCAAATGTTATTAGATATCAAAATGCACAAAAAAGTAACAAGTTGTGAGCACTGCGGAAGAATTTTAGTTGATGCTGAGCAATTTGAAAATTAAATTGACTAATACCTAAAACCTAAAGTAAATATTACACTATGATTAGTGTTAATTAACTTTATTGGATTTACATAACTATATAGTGAGTGTTCTGACGTGCTCTGGTTTAATATATACGCTACATCCATAAAGTATCTACCATTGTTCATTCCTATTCCGTAGCTAAAGTTTTCTATACTAAAATCATTTTCTATGTAGGGACTTCCATATTTTGCATATCCTGTTCTAAGAATTATTGTTTTGAGATTGATTTCAGCACCAACTTTAATATTTTCAGTTCTTTGATAAATTTCAGAAATAGTATTATTTTCAATTTCAAATCCAGTAGTGAAATACTCAGCTGTTGAGTAATCAATTATTTCATACTGCCCTGAAATAATAATATTATTAAATATTGTAGAAGCACTAACTATTGTTTTCATTGGTGTAATTAAATCATAATTAAATGGAGCTCTATATCCCATAGAATAATTTAATGAACTGTCTTTAAAGTATGTAGACATAGCTACGTTGTAATCCTCTTCCATATTGATAAATGTAGGTGTATGTAAAGCACCTCCTATTTTTATATTTTCTGAAAGTCTGTAAATAGCACCTATCTTAAAATTATATCCAGTACCATAAGCCGAAAGCTCCTCTGTTAAAATTATATCTCTTAAATTATTTGCTGTATCAGTGTTTTCACTTTCAATATATTCTGAATATTCATAAAAATTGATTGCAGGAATACCAAGCGTTGCTCCAACATATAATTTTTCTTTGAAAGAACTACCAAGTGAAATAACAAATTCACTCATATCACCGCTAGTTCTAATATTTTTATACTGTATTTTGCTAGCACTAGAAAAATTCGAAATGTATTGGCCATCAACTAAATCATTGTTAATGTATAATGGATCAATTAAATAAGTGTTCCATGCTAATTGAGAGTATGTATTACCATTACCATTAATTAAATCATTTGTTAGTGTGCCGTTGGTCAAATCTATAATTTTATCTACAATAGAGTTATCGTAATTTACACCTTCAATAACTGTTGAATTATCAAAATTTGCTAATTGGTTCCATCCAATTCCAATATTGATTCTTTTCCAGTCTGAGTTGTTTTTTGGTGTTGAAAGAATTAAGCCAAAATTACCTACTAATGAATTTGATCTGTATGCAGTAGCTGAATTATTAGAATAATATGATTTTGTTGAATATAAATTAAATATGGGAGTGAAAGATATTTCTGAATATTGATACATCCCTAAACCTGCAGGATTAGAGCTTAATGATGAGAATTCTCCTCCCAAAGATCCAAAAGCTCCTCCCATTGCAGTATATCTTGCTGATCCAGATAAATCTGTCATAGAATATCTAAGTGCATCAATTTCGTTTTGAGCATTTATAATAATTGTTTGTAGTATAAATATTAGTGTTAAAATTATATTTCTCATGTTTTACTATCTTCTAGGGTTTCTATTTGATCTATTATTATTTGATCTATTTATATTTGATCTATTTATATTTGATCTATTTATGTTTGATCTATTTATGTTTGATCTATTTATATTTGATCTGCTGTTATTAGATTTGTTGTTTTTATAGTTTGTGTTTGTATTGTTAGTTTTTACTTTGTTTCTATTATAGGTATTTGTTTTTACTTTATTTCGATTTTGATTCTTAGTCTGGCTATTATTTTTAGAAATACTTGATGTTTTAGTATTATTATTTCTAATGTTAATAGTTGAATTTTTGTTTTTTATATTTATTAATCCTCTATTATTTACCTGGTTAGATGATATGCTGTTTGTTGATAAATTTGTTCGATTACCCTTGATATAGCTATCATGCTGATTTAGTGGATAATGTGAATAAGTGTATGTATTATAATTTGAATGACAGTGATGAAAATGATAGCCATACGTAAAATAATTTCCGTAGTAGTATGGGCTGTAGTAGCTATGATAAAATGGAGAATAGCTATAATAAGAATAATAAGGTGAATACCAGTTATATCCAGCATAAATACTAGATCCCCAAAAAAATGGATCATCGTGGTACCAGTAATAATCGGTGTAGAAATTACCATAGTATCCTGAATAAAACAAAGGATTATGAAATCTTTTTATTCTAGATGAAAATGAAAAATCATAATAATCATCAGTAGAAAAATTTTCTGTTTCTGAGTATACTGTATCATTTATACTTGTAGTATCATATTCAGAGCCAACAGATTCATTTTTAACAAGATCTTCATACGAACTAAATTCATCACTTGCTAAATAATTTGGATCACTATAATAAATTTGTGTTGTAGAAATGCATGATCCTAAAAATAGTAGGGCTAGAGTTGATAATATTATATTTTTCATTCTTTTTTGTATGTTTTTTAATTTAAAACTAATGCTAGTTTAATTTTATTAGTTTTGTACTATAATTACTAACGTAAATTATACTACAAAATTACATTTTTTAAGTTAAATATACAATGAAGAAAAAATTAACTTCAAGAGCCCAAGATTATGCGCAATGGTATAACGAGTTGGTGCAATTAGCAGGTCTTGCTGAAAATTCAGGTGTAAGAGGATGTATGGTAATAAAACCATATGGATATGCAATTTGGGAAAAAATGCAAGCTGAGCTTGATAAAATGTTTAAACAAACAGGACATGAGAACGCTTATTTTCCAATATTTATTCCTAAATCATACTTAAGTAAAGAAGCTGCTCATGTAGATGGATTTGCGAAAGAGTGTGCTGTAGTTACTCATTATCGATTAAAAAACGCAAGTGATGGGAGTGGTGTAGTTGTAGACGAATCAGCTAAGTTGGAAGAGGAACTTATCGTAAGACCAACTTCAGAAACTATTATTTGGGATACATATAGAAAATGGATACAGTCATATAGAGATTTACCTATACTAGTAAATCAATGGGCTAATGTTGTCAGATGGGAGATGCGAACAAGATTATTTTTGAGAACTGCAGAATTTTTGTGGCAGGAAGGGCATACAGCTCACTCTACAAAAAAAGAAGCAATTTTTGAAACCGAACAAATGATAAATGTTTATGCTGAATTTGCTCAAAATTTTATGGCAATGCCAGTTATTATTGGTTTAAAATCTGAAAAAGAAAGGTTTGCAGGTGCTGAGGAAACATATTGTATTGAGGCATTGATGCAGGATGGAAAAGCACTACAAGCGGGAACATCTCATTTTTTAGGTCAAAATTTTGCTAAAGCATTTGATGTAAAATTTACCAATAAAGAGGGTAAGCAAGAATTTGTTTGGGCAACATCATGGGGTGTATCTACAAGATTAATGGGAGCACTAATTATGACACACTCTGATGATAATGGTTTAGTCTTACCACCAAAACTTGCTCCTTTTCAAGTTGTTATTGTTCCTGTTTTTAAAGAGAAAAAGCAATTAGAGGAAATATCATTAAAAGTAGATTCAATCAAAAAGTCACTAGAAAAAAAAGGTATTTCAGTTAAATACGATAGCAGAGATACGCACAAGCCTGGATGGAAATTTGCAGAATATGAATTAAAAGGAGTTCCACTACGCCTTACTTTAGGTCCAAGAGATATTGAAGATGGAACTGTAGAAATCGTTAGGAGAGATACTTTAGAAAAAAAGTCTTATGCAATCTCTGATATTGAAAATCAAGTAAAATTAATACTTGATGAAATTCAAGAAAATTTATATCGAAATGCATTAAGCTTTAGAGAAGATAATACTTATGAAGCTAATACAAAACAAGAATTTGAAGAGCTAATAAAAAAGGGAGGTTTTGTCTACGCTCATTGGGACGGGACATCTGAAACTGAAGAGCTAATAAAACAAAAAACTAAGGCAACGATCAGGTGTATTCCTTATAATACTAATAAAAAACCGGGTAAGTGTCTTTATAGTGGTAAGTCTTCAGATCAGCTAGTTTTATTTGCAAAAAATTATTAGAATGAATAATCAAGAAAATATAATTAAATTACTTAAAGAAAAAGCTGGAACAAAACAAAAAGTATATCAGATCACAAAAGAAGTTTTTGCTCAAATCCAAGATGTTTTAGTTGAATTAGTCAACAAACTAAATAAGGAGACTTTAGATCCCAAAATAAATATACTTTACAAAGAGTCGGGTGATTTCGATGCAAAGATAAAATTCTCAGGTGATACACTTTTGTTTAATATGCATACAAACATTTTTGATTTTGATGCCGCACATAAAATTCATAAAAGTAAATATGTTAAAGAGGATAGTTCAAGATCTTTTTGTGGCATCATTAATATTTATAATTTTCTTTCAGATTCATTAAAATATAATAGGCTTAATGATGTTGGGTTTTTAATTGCTAGAATTTTTATTAATAAAGATAGAAATTTTTTTGTTGAAGGAGAGGATCAGCTAGGCTTTTTATTTAGTGACTTCACAAATCAAAGTATAAATAAAGAATATATAACTAGTATTATTAGTAATGCTATTACATATTCACTTAATTTTGATTTACAAACACCAAATTTTAATGATGTTAAAGTAGTTTCTGTTAGTCAAGTTTTAAATTTAAATAACAATCATAAAATCAGAACAGCAAAGCGATTAGGATTTAAGTTTTCTAACGAAACAAATAATCATTAATTTCTTTGAAAGAATAAAAAAAATTATAAATTTGCAATCCAATAAATAAAAACACATAGGCCCCGGTCGTCTAGTGGTTAGGACGCCAGGTTTTCATCCTGGTAACCGGGGTTCGATTCCCCGTCGGGGTACAAAAAAATAAATATTATGGCAAATCATAAATCTGCATTAAAAAGAATTAAACAAACTGAAACAAAAAGGTTGTTAAATAAATACAAGCATAAAACAACAAGAAATTCTGTCAGAGATTTAAAAGCAACTACAAACAAAAAAGAAGCTTTAGATTTACTACCAAAGGTAACTGCTATGCTAGATAAGTTAGCTAAAAAAAATATTATTCACAAAAACAAAGCAGGTAATATTAAATCTAAACTAACTAAGCACGTAAATACTTTATCATAGTTATTTTTTAATAAACTTATATATGGGGTCAGCTTTTTTGCTTACCCCTTTTTTTATATTTGTTGTAAATATATATTTATGAAAGTAATTAACATAGGAAAAAATAATTCTGTTTTCAATAATTTTATAAGTCAAATTAGAGATATAAATGTACAACAAGATTCAATGAGATTTCGAAGAAATTTAGAAAGAATAGGAGAAGTATTTGCATATGAAATCAGTAAAAAATTAGATTATGAAACACAAAATATAACTACTCCTCTTGGAAAAGTAAATCAATCCCTAATTAAAGATCAATTGGTTTTAGCTACAATACTTAGAGCTGGTCTTCCTTTACATAAAGGGTTTTTGAATTATTTTGATAATTCTGAAAGTGCATTTATTTCTGCTTACAGATCTGAAAAAGATCAGAAAGACTTCAGTATTAAAGTAGAGTATCTGTCAACTCCTAACATTGATAATAAAGTTTTAATTGTAGTTGATCCAATGATTGCAACTGGAAAATCTTTTATTAAATCATTAAATTTAATATTAAAAAAAGGTAATCCAAAGTGTGTGCATATAGTTGGAGTAATAGCTAGTAAATCTGGAGTAGATTATATACAAAATAATATCACTTTTAAGAACTGTTCACTTTGGATTGGAGCAGAGGACTCAAAACTAAACTCAAAATCATATATAGTACCAGGACTAGGAGATGCTGGAGATTTGTCATATGGAACAAAAATTTAAATGAAGTATAAGCATATCTTTTTTGACTTAGATAGAACACTTTGGGATTTTGAAGAGAATTCCAATGAAACATTATTAGAATTATGTAATAAGTATAATATTGCTTCAAGAGGAATATCAGACCATAATGAATTTATCACAAAATATAAACTTCATAATGAACATTTATGGGCTTTATATAGAGAAAATAAAATTTCTCAAAAAAAATTAAGAAGCCAAAGATTTTACAATACTTTACTTGATTATGGAATCGATGATTTTAAATTGTCAGAAAAAATAGGCCTTGATTATATTGAAATATGTCCAAAAAAAACTAAACTATTTCCTTACGTTTTAGAAGCTTTAAATTATTTAAAGAATAAATATTATTTACATATTATTACAAATGGTTTCGAAAAGACTCAGCTCATTAAATTAAAGTGTTCTGCGCTAATGCCCTTTTTCCTTAATATTATAACATCTGAAAAAATAGGATTTAAAAAGCCTAGTCCTAAAATTTTTGAGTATGCTTTACAAAAATCACAAGCTATAAAGTCGGAAAGTATATACGTAGGAGATGATTTGGAAGTAGATATTTTAGGATGTCAAAATTTTGGAATCGATGGAATTTTTTTTAATCCACAAAAAACTCCTCACAAAGAAAAAGTTACGTATGAGATCTCATCTCTCAGTCAATTACTGGAGATATTTTAAAACCAGCTTTTTTCAAATCACTCCAATAATTTGGATATGATTTTTTTACAACTTCAATATTATTAATTTGAAGTTCACCATATGATAGACATAAAGGAGCAAAGCTCATGGCCATGCGATGGTCATTATATGTGTCAATATTTTTATTTGTATTTAATTTTTGTAATTCATCTGCAACTACTCGTAATCTATTACTTTCTTTAATTTTTAATGAATCGGTTCCTGAAAATTTTGCTTTTATGTTTTTTGCAAAGTGTGTGCATGCAAGTGGTTGAAATAGGTCAGGATATTTAACAAGATTATAGTTTAAATTGCTATAAACTTTTTTGTTTTTTGTTAGTACCAGTGATTTGTTTAAAAATTTAGATGATACACCTAATCTATCAAAAAAATATCTGCATTTTTTATCGCCTTGAATTGATCTGTCATTTAAACCATTTAAAATGATATTACAATTTGAAGAGAGTGCAGCAATTTGAAACCAAAAGGATGCGGCGCTCCAGTCACTTTCTACAGATGTCACTTTACTTAGGTAACATTGTTTTTTAATACATATAGTATTATCTTTCCATTCACTTTCAATACCAAATTCCTTCATAATTTTTAATGTCATATACACATATGGAGCCGAAACTAAAGAACCATCAATTTGTAATTTAATTCCATTCTCTAAAGTAGGTGCAATCAATAAAAGAGACGTTATAAATTGTGAACTTATTTTACCACTAATTTGATATGAGCCCCCTCTAAGTGTCTTCCCTTTAATTTTTAATGGAGCAAATCCTTTTTTGTTTATATAGTTGATATTAGCTCCCATTTGAACTAAAATGTCGACCAATTCTTTAATTGGTCTTTGTTGTATTCTTTTTGATCCAGTAAGTATATACTCTTTATCTTTAATTGATGACAAATAGGAAGTAAGAAATCTAAATGCAGTACCAGAATGATTAATATCAATATTTTTATTTGAAGCAAAAATACCTTTCTTTAAATTTATGGTATCTTCAGACTTTGATATGTTTTCAATAGTAATTGTTTTATTACTAAGAGCTTGTATGATTAGTAACCTATTAGAAATACTTTTTGAAGCGGGTAAATTAATTTCACAATTAATTATTTTATTTGGATGTGAAATTTTATAGTTCATTTATATTAAATAAGTTATCTACAGTACAATTTCCTATTCCATTAAGTAGTGAGAAGTTTATTCGCTCACATAAATTTTTCTTATCCTGCTTAATAAAGTTAAAAAGTTTATTTTTTTTAGGCATATCAGGTAGTTGGAAGTTATTTGAAATGTAGTTTCTTATCTCAACTTTTTCTTTCAAAGAAAGATTAGAGATTTCTATTTCACATAAAATACCTAATAACACAGCATAACCGTGAAGAATAGCAGTACCTTTGCTCATATAATAACTTTCTATTGCATGTCCAAAAGTGTGTCCGAAATTTAATTTTTTTCTTTCATTCCCTTCTTTAAAGTCTTTTAAAATGATTGCATTTTTTAATTGAACGGATTTAATAATAATATCTTCTATGTTAAGATTTTGAATTTTATTTTTTAATAATCTTTTCCATAATTTTGAATCTCCAATAAGAGCATGCTTTACTATTTCTCCAAAAGCAGAATTAAATTCGTCTTTTGGTAGTGTAGATAAAAACTTATGATTTATAATTACTTGCTTTGGATTTTCAAAGAATCCAATTTGATTTTTATAGTTATTATGATTGACTCCAATTTTCCCTCCAAAAGATGCATCAACCATAGCTAACAATGACGTAGGTAAGTTTATATAGTCAATTCCTCTTTTAAAGCCTGAAGCACAAAAACCTCCTAAATCACATATGAGGCCTCCTCCTAAATTTATTATCACTGAATTTTTATCAAAATTATTTTTTAAGAGCTTATTCCAAATCAGAACACATGTATTTAAGTTCTTATTTTTTTCACCAGAACTTATTTCAATAATTAATATGTTATTAAGTTTGGGTATTAATTTAAGGCAATATTTTTTAGTGTTTTCATCAACAAGAATTGCAATTTTTGAATATGTTTTTAAATTTAGCTGAGACTCTAAATCCTCTCCAACCCATATAGAATAGTCATTGGATTTTATTTCCTCCATTGTGTTACTTCTGGTAAAGGGTTTCCGGTGCACCCATTTGGGTATGAAATACCTAAGATTGTTGAAATTGTTGGAGCAATATCTCTTATGTTTACTAATCTATCTGTCTTACCCTTAGGAATCATCCCTCCCCAAAAAATTAAAGGAACATGTGTATCGTAGCTATATGAAGACCCATGTGTTGTTCCACCTTTTTCCCAAGAATTACTTATCCATCCTGTTTGCAAGACAATAATCACATCTCCTGATCTTTTTGGATTGAAACCGTTTTGAATTAAAGTACGTGTAGAAGATGAGTGTTGTGATGTGTTCATCATTTGATAACGGGTAAATGTATTTTTTACGCCGTCAACATTGAGAACAAATTCAGCACATGTTTCTTGAAAATCTTTTAATGAAAATGATGACTGAGCAATTAATTCATGATCTAAAAAGACTTGCAAATTCGAAAAGTTTTTTATCCATGATTTAGGAGTTATCATACTTTTGTCAATAAACTTTTTATTTAAGTGTTCATTAAGTGACTTGATCATTTCTTTTTTGTCAAAATACCCTGCCGGTATTTTTCGTTCTATTAGTTCATGTGGCTCTGAAACAACCCCATGATCAGCTGTTAAAAAGACAATAGAATTATTTTTATCAATATGTTTAAGTAACTCTGAAATATCCTTATCTAATTTTATATAAGTATCTTTTATTTCATTGGCATGAGGACCATATTTATGCCCAATATAGTCAGTAGAAGAAAAACTAATTGTTAGCATGTCAACATCTTCTTTTTGACCCATTTTTTCATTTTTTATTATTTCCAAAGCTAAGTCCTTTAATATAGTATTACCCATTGGTGTTACTTTAATCCCTCCTGCACCATCATTAATTAAAATACTATCTAGACTGTGATTAAACATATCTTTGTAGGACCAGTTTCCTTTTAAATATTTTGATACACTTGTTTTAGATTGATATTCAATTAACCACTGTGGTAAGTTTTTCATATAATAACTGCTAGTAATCCATTCTCCGTGTTTATCCATCCAATAAGCAGCATTTGCAGAATGACCAGCTGATAATATTGCTCCTCTGTCTTTTAATGAAATCCCAATAACTTTACTGTTGCTATTAAATAATTTAATTTCATCTCCAATAGTGGTTGTTAGCATATGCTTTGGAGACATTTTTCCGTCTTCAGAAAGAACATCATTAACATTATTTTCACAGTTACAAATAGTATGAGTACTTCCATCGCCAGCACAATATATCAATTCTTCAGTATGTTTATCATACCAATTATTTGCAATGATCCCGTGCATTGAAGGAGTTGTTCCAGTAAATATACTAGCATGCCCAGGTCCAGTATAAGTTGGCACGTATCCAAAGCGAGTATTTCTAAAAAAATGACCTTGATTAATTAATTTTTTAAATCCCTCATCTGAAAAATCGTCCCAAAATCTCTGTATATAATCAAACCTCATTTGATCTACAACAATTCCAACTACTAGCTTAGGTTTATCTTGATTATTTTGTGATTGTACTAATAAAGGAATGCAAATAAAAAAAAGTAAAATCTTCTTCATACTAGTTAAGTTTTTGTTTAAATTTTAATACGAAAATTGAAAGTGAAATTGCTACGATAATGTCTGCTATTGCTGGTGCTTTGGTCCAACCAAAATTCCAAATGCAAACTAATGCAAGCCATAATATCCATATCCTATCAGTTTTTTTGATTTTTATACTGTAAGTTAAATACATTAACAAACTTACAAATAGTCCCCAAAACATTCCTCCTAAAACATCAAAAGGATAATGTACTCCTAAATATATTCTACTAAATCCGATCAGAGTAGCCCAAGAAAAAAGAAAAATAAACCCTTTTAGGTTTCTAAATAGAAGAGTTAAAAAGAAGGCAATAGCAAATGAATTTGAAGCATGCGATGATATAAATCCATATTTTCCACCACAGCCATCAACAAGCCTAATGTCCTTAGCAATATCAAACTCATGACATGGGCGAAATCTTTCAAACATATTTTTAAATAATTCTACACTACCATAATCAGAAATAAAAATTAAAAAAATAATTGAAATTAGTATTTTAAAGAATTGTTGAGGAAATTTTTTTTTGATTAAAAAAATAATAAATAAATATAAAGGAATCCAAAACCACTTTGATGAAATAAGGATCATTAACTTATCTAGTTCTTCAAAACCAGAAGAATTGATAATTTTGAACAAATGTTTATCTATTTCAATTAAGTTATTCATTAATTGTTTAGTTTTTCCCAAATTAAATCCTTTAATTTCACTAAGCCCTGCTGTGCTATTGAAGATATAAATATAGAATCAATATTTTTTGGAAGTGTTTTTGTTATTTCACTTTTTAGTTCTGAATCTAATAAATCACTTTTAGTAATTGCTAGAATTCTATCTTTGTCTAGTAATTCAGGATTGTATTTTTTTAATTCATTTAATAAAATATTATATTCTTCTTTTATATCGTTTGAGTCTGATGGGACCATAAATAGTAATGTGGTATTTCTTTCTATATGTCTTAAAAAACGTAAACCTAACCCTTTACCTTCTGAAGCCCCCTCAATTATTCCTGGTATATCCGCCATTATAAATGATCGATCATTTCTGTAAGATACTATTCCTAAATTAGGTGCTAATGTTGTAAATGGATAGTTTGCAATTTCAGGTTTTGCGGCTGAAACAACTGAAAGTAATGTTGACTTCCCAACATTTGGAAAGCCAACTAAACCAATATCAGCTAATACTTTTAGCTCTAATATGTACCAGCCCTCAGAATATTTTTCACCAGGCTGTGCATATCTTGGTGATTGATTTGTAGAGGACTTGAAGTGAGCATTTCCTCTTCCCCCTAAACCACCTTTTACTAGAATATGCTCTTCATTATCTTTTGTTACCTCACAAATGATATTATTTGTTTCAGCGTCCTTAATAATTGTTCCAAGCGGAACATTTATAAAACTGTTTTTTCCATTTTTACCAAAACTATGGTTCCCTGTTCCCTGCTCACCATGTTCAGCAAAAATATGTTTTTTATATCTTAAGTGTAATAGCGTCCACATATTGCTATTTCCTTTTATGATTATATTACCTCCGTTGCCTCCATCTCCTCCGTCAGGTCCACCTTTTGCTGTGCTTTTATCTCTTCTAAAATGTGTCGATCCAGCTCCCCCTTTGCCAGAACGACAAAATATCTTTACATAATCAACAAAATTAGAATTTTTTATTCTCATTTAAAGATTATCAATTATGTGGTTTAATTTATTTGTTATGTCCAAAACACTTCCAGTCCCATTTATTTCGTGAAGTTTATTTTGAGATGCGTAATAGTCTTTTAGAGGTGTTGTTTTTATATTATATTCATTTATTCTATTTACTATAATTTTTTCATCTTGATCGTCGGCTCTACCAGAACTTATACCTCTGTTTAATAATCTTTTTATTAATTCTTTATCATCCACTACAAGTGCTAACATAACCGATATAGATGTAGATTGATGATTTAACAAATTATCGAGTTCTTTTGCTTGTTTTTGAGTTCGAGGAAATCCATCAAAAATAAAACCTGGAGATTTAGGGTTTTTATCAAGTTTAGATTTTATCATTCCTATTACAACATCATCTGGAACTAGTAGTCCGTCATCCATTAACTTCTTAGCTTCCAAACCAAGAGAAGTTCCTTCTTTTATTTCTGATCTTAAGATGTCACCGGTAGATAGATGTATTAAATTATATTTCTTAACTAATAAGTCTGCTTGTGTACCTTTTCCTGCCCCAGGAGGACCAAATAATACAATATTTAACATATTTTATTCTTTTAATTTATAAATATTTGATAAATTTCTACCTAAATCATTATAATCTAGTCCGTATCCAACAACAAAATCATTTGAAATAGATTTTCCAATATAGTCAATTTTAATTTTCTTTTTGTAGCAATCAGGTTTATATAATAATGTAATTATTTTCATGTTTTTAACTCTTTTATTTTTAAAAATTTTCACTAATTCATATATTGTATTTCCAGTATCAACAATATCTTCAATAATAAAAATATTTCGATTTGATATATCTTTTTCTATTCCAAAAATCTCTTTTAAATTACCACTTGTGTTAGTTCCAATATATGAGGAAACTTTTATGAAAGCAATTTCAGTATTCGGAATATTGATTTTTTTTATTAGGTCAGATGCAAATAAAAAAGATCCTTTTAAAACTACAATAAATAGTGGATTATTTAAATTAGATTCATTTATTTTTTTGGCTAATGATGATACAATTTGATTAAGCTCATTTTTTTCAATAAAAAGTTCAAATTTTTTGTTATGTAATTGAATGTCATCCATAATCTAATTGCTATCTTGATAATAAACTAACTTAACCATTTATTTTGCAAAAATATTTGATTTTTTGTTGGATTTTCTATTTTTTTAATTTCTAATAAGTTATAATAGTTTCCTTTATTAAAAATTACAGTTTTTTCAGAAAACTTATTCTTGAAAGTAAACTCAATATCATTATTTATATTTTCCAATAATTTATTTAAATTTTCTTTAATTGGCTTGCCATTTAGTTTTTTTACTTCATCTTCAGGTCCTATACCATTTAAATCAGCTGTTGAATCTGGCTGAACTTTTTTAATGATTTCTTTTCCATTTTCTTTTACTGAAATAAATCCAAAATATTGTGCTGATAAATTAGAGTTTTTTTTCTCAATTAACTCTAGTCCAACTATCTTTAGTGCTGAATTTAAAGTTGGAATATAGTTTTCTGTGCCGTAAATATGTTTTTTAAAAATTTCCAAAACTCTACTACCGCCATAATTCAAACATATATTTTTAAAATCATCTTCAGAGTAACCTTTTTCTTTTAATGCGAAATCATTGTATAAATTTTTCATAACGGAGTGTAAACTGTCTTTTCCATTAGAATAATTTATAATCTCTAGATCAACCATTAACATACATAACGCTCCGTCTGGATATATAGATACTTTTCTGTCAGGAGCACCAATTTTATATCCGTCAAGCCAGTTGTCAAATCCGCTTTCTGCGACAGACAAATTAAATCTACCATAGTTCATTAGATGACGTTTAATATTTTCATTTTGTGTTTTTATAAACTCATTCCAATTAAAAACATTAGAGTTATAAAGCATTAAATCTCCCATATATGTTGTAACACCTTCAGCTACAAAACCAGTTCGAAAATAATTTTCTTTTGTGTAATTGTAAGGAAGCATCTCTTTTGGCCTTATTGCTTTTATGTTCCATGTATGATATAGTTCATGTGAGCATACTCCTAAAAGGTCTTCATATCTTTTATCCATTATATCATCTCCTGGTCCTAGTAGTAAAACTGTATTTTTTGTATGTTCAACACCATGATAGCTTTTGTAGGGTGTTATTTGAAATAAAAAATGATATTCATCAACAGGAAAACCTCCAAAATGATCTATCTGACTTTTTGTAAATAAAGTAAAATCTTTTTTTAGTTTTGTCCAATCCAAATTGCATTTTCCCTGAAACCAAAGATGAAATTTTATATTATTAACCTCATAAAAGTCATGTTGCAAAGTGTTAGAGCAAATAATTGGAGATTCTGCTAGCTCATCATAGTTCTTTGCAATAAGAGTTTTATTTTTATTTGATAGGGAAGAGGCTAAGTCATAATCTTTTGGTATATCAAAATTTAAAGTGTATGTTTCTTGCATTCTATCTACTATATAAAAGAAACAATGTACAGGATTTAAATAAAGTTGATATTCATCTAAATAGCAAGACCCAGCATCAAGTTTGTTGGCGTAAAAACTATATGAGATGTTTATTTTTTGTATATTTTTTGTTTCTACTAACCAGAGATCTTTTGTTATTTTTTTAAAATTTAATAAATTACCATTATCATCTTTTGCTTCCCAATTTCTAATATTTTGCGCAAAATTTGCTAACTCATATCTACCTGGTCTCCAAGCAGCAAGTTGAAAATACATTTTTTCAACTCCATTTGTTCTTGTAAGAAGTTGAAAATCTACATAATGACGATGTGGATTATTGTAGCTTATGTTGTAAGTTATCATCAAAAAAAATATTACACAAACTTACAAATTTTTAGACTGTAATATATTTCTTAAATATTAGGAAAGATTTTTTTTAAATTTGCAATAAAAGTATTTTTGAAAAAAGAAGATGTAAAATACGATTGTAGTTTTTTTAGAGGGCATATTCCTTGTGCACCAAACAAAGATTATGATGCACAATGTGATAGCTGTACATACTATGAAAAAAACTCATTACAAATAAAACATTTAAATAATTCATCGTCACTTCTTAAAGAAATATATGAAATTTGTGATTTTAGAGACTCTAAAAAAAGCTTTGAGCCGATTAATCTTTCACAAAATTTTACAAAAATTCTAATTATTAAATTAGGTGCTATAGGTGATGTTATTAGAACTACTCCATTATTAGAAAAATTTAAATCAGAGTATGGGCTTTGTCATTTCTCATGGATAACTCACAGTCCTGAAGTAGTTCCTGTAAATGAGGTAGATGAGGTTTACAAATGGGATAATTTTTCAGTGGCTAAAGTTACAAGTTCTAATTATGATATTGCCATTAATTTAGATAAAGATAGAGAAGCATGCATGCTACTTTCATTAATAAAAGCACAAAAGAAGTTTGGTTTTCTATGGAAAGATGGACATATAAATGTTGCAACTAAGAATGCAGAACATAAGCTCATTACAGGATTTTTTGATCACATATCAAAACAAAATACCAAAAACTATTTACAAGAAATATTTGAAATCTGTCATTTTGATTTCAATGGAGAAGAATACAGAATAAATATTAACAAAAATCTAAGTAATTTTTGGTCAAAAAAAATAGGTAAATTGTCTAATAATAAAGTTGTTATTGGATTAAATACTGGATGTGGTTCAAGATGGAAGACAAGACTATGGCCAAAAAAATACTGGATTAGTTTAATTAATATTCTTCAAAAAAAAAATTACTTTTGTTTATTAATGGGGGGGGCAGATGAAGATGAAGTGAATCGATACTACAGAGATAAGACAGGAGCAACTTATTTAGGTACATTTGGTTTAGAAGAATTTATTTCCATTAGTAATAATACAGATATTATTGTAACACCAGTGAGTATGATGATGCATATCGCATTAGCATTAAAAAAACAGTTAATGCTATTTCATAATATATTTAACATACATGAATTTGAATTATACAACAGAGGTGTTATTATTGAACCTCATAGTGGTTGTGATTGTTATTTTGGAAATGTTTGCAAAAGAGAAAAAAGTTGTATGAATGATATCTCAGTTCAAGATGTTTTGTCTAATATTGTACTCTTAAATAAAAACCTAAAAAATAAATAAAATGAATTACGATTTAATTGTGTTGGGAAGTGGACCTGGTGGATATGTTGCTGCAATCAGAGCATCACAGCTTGGTATGAAAGTAGCTATAGTGGAAAAGGAAAGCCTAGGGGGTGTATGTCTTAACTGGGGTTGTATTCCTACAAAAGCACTTTTAAAATCAGCTCAGGTATTTGAATACATAAATCACGCTAAAGATTATGGTATAAAAGTTAATGATGCTGAAGCTGACTTTACATCAATTATCAAAAGAAGTCGTGATGTAGCTGATGGTATGAGTAATGGGATATCATATCTAATGAAAAAAAATAAAATCGATGTTATTATTGGATTTGGAAAGATTCTACCAAATAATAAGCTCAAAGTAACTAGCGAAGGGAAAACACAAGATTATTCTGCCAAAAATATCATTATAGCAACTGGAGCAAGGTCAAGAGAATTACCAAATTTGCCTCAAGATGGAAAAAAGATTATTGGTTACAGGGATGCGATGGTGTTAAAGTCGGTTCCAAAAAGAATGGTTATTGTTGGCTCAGGGGCAATAGGAGTAGAGTTTGCGTATTTTTATAATTCTATGGGATGTGAGGTAACTATAGTTGAGTATTTGCCAAATATTGTTCCTGTTGAAGATACGGATGTATCTAAGCAGTTACAAAGATCATTTAAGAAATCTGGCATAAATGTAATGACTAACGCCTCAGTTGAAAAAGTTGATACCTCAGGTAAAGGCTGTAATGTTGTAATTAAAACTAAAAATGGCGAAGAACAAATAGAATGTGATATTGTTCTTTCAGCGGTTGGTATTGTAGCTAATATTGATAATATCGGCTTAGAGGAGGTTGGAATCAAAACTGAAAATGGTAAAATTATTGTTGATGATTACTATAATACAAATGTTAGTGGTTATTATGCAATTGGTGACGTACTTGCTAATCAGGCTCTTGCTCATGTAGCATCAGCTGAAGGAATTACTTGTGTTGAAAAGATTGCTGGGCAAACACCTGACAAGATAGATTATAATAATATTCCTGGATGTACATATTGTAGCCCAGAGATTGCATCTGTTGGATTGACTGAAGCTGCTGCAAAAGAAGCAGGCTATTCTGTGAAAGTTGGTAAGTTCCCATTTTCTGCATCTGGTAAAGCATCAGCTGCAGGGCATAAAGATGGTTTTGTAAAAGTCATTTTTGATGCAAAATATGGAGAATGGTTAGGATGTCATATGATAGGCTATAATGTCACAGAAATGATTGCGGAAGCTGTCGTTGCTAGAAAGCTTGAAACTACAGGTCATGAGATACTAAAGGCTGTTCATCCCCATCCCACTATGAGTGAAGCTGTAATGGAAGCTGTCGCTGATGCGTATGATGAGGTTATTCACATGTAAAATTTTAATTATTGTATAACAAATTTTCTAGCTTCAGTATTATTTTGATTAATTAGTTGGATTAGATATATTCCTTTAGGCATTTTATTAAAATCAATTGATTTTACATTTTTTTCAATGTTTTTTTCAGTCATTAATTCTCCTAATGAAGAATATATTTTTATTTTTAATTTGTCAATGTTTGTTTTGATATTAATATTACCATTAGAAGGATTAGGGTATATTTTAGTTTGACTAAACAGTTCGTTTTTTTCTTCATTAAATAAAATATTTAACCCATTTACATTAATATTGTCTAGATAAAAATGATTTCCATAACCATTAATAGCTACAAAACGAAACATAATAGTATCACCGTTCAGTCCTAAATTACTTAAATTTATGCTATCAGTTGCCCAGCTGCCACAGGTTGGAGTCCAAGCGCTACTTTCATAAGGCACTGTTTGTAAATTAGGACCAAACGCGCCGTAAATAGAATCCCAGCTGGTTCCACAATTAGTTGAAATATCAATTCTAAGTCCATCATCATAACCACTTGCATAGCCAGAATAGGCATAATCATAAGTCAACCAGTTTTCGGCTAATGTTCCATTTCCTAAAGCAACTTTATTTGTAATGAGATATGCTTCTTCTCCAGGATATTGAATCCAGTAATGATTAACATAAGCAGTAGTTGTTGGTAAACAATCTATGCCGAAATCAACATCAGTAGAAAGCCAACTAAAAGAAGAAGATTGTAGTTCCCAACTTGTAGGAGGGAAGATATTATTTTCAAAATTTTGATTTATATTTATATTATTAGTAATATTAGATATGGTGTCTTTATATTCAATAAAATCTGTGTAGTGTTGTGAACTTGTCCCAAATGAATCGGTAACAGTTAAACTCACATTATATTTACCCGGTTGTGAGTATATTACACTAGGGTTTCGAATATTTGAGGTCGAGGGGTATCCTCCTGGAAAAGACCATTGCCAAGTAGCGCTATTAATTCTTAATGCAGAATGATCTACAAATTGTACTGTGTCATTAAAACAATTTATTGTTAGTTTATCTGCTGCTATTTGAGCAGAGGGGGGACTATTTTCATAAAATTCGATTTCATATGCACTTCTATTTGTACCGTTTCTTAAAAGACCTTTTCCGTAATAAAGACTTAGTTGTGTAGAGTATGTGTTTTTTGGTAAATCTGAATTATAGATATCCCAATCAGTCATATTATTATTTCTGTAATATACAGATTCTCTAGTTCCAATGTATACTCCTCCTTCGCTTCCTCTTTGATGCTCTATATTTGTTATATTAACATTATCAAGTGTGGGTGTGCTAAGATTTATCCAATTTTGTCCTCCATCTATTGATTTAAATATTTCATAGCCTTGAGCATCCCATGTATCACCATACATACTCGTCCTCGCAACCCAAAGCGTGTTTTCATCATTGCTACTAACTGTTATGTCATATGGTATCCAATCTTGCCCATTTAAATTTGTTGGAGTTATATCTGTCCATGTTATTCCTGCATCAGTTGTTTTATATATTTTTTTTGTTCCCCACCAAGAAGGAAATGTTGCCAAGTATATAACATCGGGGTTACTCCATGATACTTCTACTGATGTAATTTTTTCATCAAAATGATAAATTGGTTCAAATGTTACTCCTCCATTTTTTGATAACCAAAGTGTTGTGTCATTTCCAGAATACAACCAATTATAACATCTTGGGTCAAATTCTATCTGAGAAGACTCGCCAACAATATATGATGCGTTAGGTAGTTTTTCAACAGAAAAACTTGAAATAGGAATATTTCTATTACCTGATAGTGTCTTTCCACCATAATCACTGTATGCTATTCTTGGATTTCCAAAATTTACAAATCCTCTTATGTTATCACCTCCGTCTGTACATAGCCAATCGTTTAGATAAGTGTTGCCGTCTTTGAGTAATGTTCCATTATGATATGTTCCACCAAGCATTATTTCTCCGTCTACAAAACCTGTTCCAAAACCCCAAAAGTCAGTACCAGCTATGCCAAATTGTTTTTTATATATGCTATCACCTGAATTATCAGAGTAAAAAATACCACCGTCACAGGCAAACCACAAGTCATTTCCAAAATAATTAATATCATGAATATCAGCATGAACATAGCCTTT
The DNA here is from genome assembly GCA_036141595.1 of Bacteroidota bacterium. Taxonomy (GTDB): domain Bacteria; phylum Bacteroidota; class Bacteroidia; order Flavobacteriales; family BACL11. Next base: position 15,928 of record JAYZXD010000021.1, on the reverse strand, counting down.
TTTATGTGGTTCACTCCATTTTGCGGGACAACTGAATGTAAGCCCATTATCGTATGATATCCAATGATTTACTCCTCCAACATGAATAATATTTGCATCATATGGATTAACAGCTAGTGCTAAATCATAGTAATATTGTCCGCCGTCATCAGATCCATCTGGTTGCCATCCCATCATATTAATATTTATTGAATCAGGAGCTCCTGCAGGGTGCGGCCCACAGCATTGAAAAGACCAATTATCTCCTTTGTCATAACTTATGTATATTCCATATAACCCGCTACCTCCATTTGCGGCTCCTGTTGCAAGAGCAACAATTTTATTTGGTGCAGCAGAACTTACAGCTATCTCTGTTCTTTTTTGTTCCTCATTATTAGAAGGAGCTGGCCATCCATTTGAATGTAATGTTAATGTATTACCTGCATCATCTGATCTGTAAAACTCTGTTTTGTTGCCAATTTGTTTAATAAAATATATTGTATCTGATGAGATTGGATGAAATTCAATTTCTAAAAAGTTTCCACTCATTATTAATGAAAAATTATATCCACCATCTGTAGATTTAAACAAGCCTTCGCTAGATGCGATATAAAGAATATTATTATTATCTGGATTTAATTTTATATCTTTTGTTGTGTGGTATAAATTAGTAAAATTAATATCGCCAATAATAGTCCAATTTCCTCCTCCGTTATAAGATTTATAAATACCTCCGTTACCACTTATATAAATTATATTAGGATTAATAAAATCAATTTCAATTGAATATACTTCGTTAAGAGGTAAATTTTTAGTAATTAGATTCCAATTATCTCCTTTATCAATAGTTTTCCAAGCACCTGCAGTAGCTGTGCCAGCGTATAATATATTTGGATTACTGATACTTTGTTCTATTGAATATATGTGTGCAGATCCTGGAGCATAACTTCTACTTTCAGCATCTTTATCAAAATCCCAAGGTCCAATACATTGCCACTGATTTGAGCTTTTCGATTTCTTATTTGTTTGTTTGGCATTAGAAGATCTGCTAATATTACGTAACCATCTTTTGTAATATTGAGTATATTTATTTTTTTTAAATTTATTCTTTTTGTAATACTTGTTATACTCATCTATTACTATTCCCTCATTAGATTTTTCTTCATACATTAACTCAACCCAATATGGAAGATATTTAGCTTCTTGATCATAACTCATTTCTACTTGTGAAAAAAGATCAAAATTAAAATACAATAAAACAATTATAATACTATATTTCATTACTTATAGTTATTTGGTGTTTCCTACATTAAAAAAACACCTTTTTTACTTCATCAATACAGTCCAATTTCTCCCAAGTAAATGTCTCGATATCAAAGCTTGTTGATCCTTTATTTGTTTTAAAGATCACTTGTTTCTTTTCTGATTTTCTTCCCATGTGGCCATATGCAGCTGTTTCAGAATATATTGGCTGTTTTAATTTTAATCTTTTAATTATGGAAGCTGGTTTTAGATTAAAACAAGCCATATTTTTTACTTTCTCTGCAATTTTTCCATCCGACATATTTACCTTGCTTGTTCCGTAGGTGTCTATAAATATACCCATAGGTTCAGCTATTCCAATAGCATAGCTAACCTGTACTAGTATTCTTTCAGCAACTCCTGCAGCTACTAAATTTTTAGCTATGTGACGTGTTGCGTATGCTGCCGATCTATCAACTTTTGAAGGGTCTTTTCCAGAAAAAGCACCTCCTCCGTGTGCCCCTTTACCTCCGTAAGTATCTACTATTATTTTTCTACCTGTTAAGCCAGTATCTCCATGTGGACCACCAATAACAAATTTTCCAGTTGGATTTACATGATATTTTTCTTCACCAAATAATAGTTTATTTTCATTTGATAAGCATGCTTTAACTTTCGGAATTAAAATTTCTTTAACATCTTTTTTAATTTGTTTTTGCATAATTTCTTCATCTGCAAATTCATCATGTTGAGTTGAAACAACAATATCAGTTATCTTCATTGGTGTATGATCATCATTATATTCAATTGTTACTTGAGATTTGGAATCAGGACGCAAATAAGTCATTTCAACACCTTTTTTTCTTATTTTGGCTAATTCAATTAGTATTTTATGTGATATGTCTAGTGCAAGAGGCATTAGATTTTCAGTTTCGTTTGTTGCGTAACCAAACATCATACCTTGATCTCCTGCTCCTTGCTCTTTATTTAAACCTTTTCCTTCAACAACTCCTTGATTTATGTCAGGAGATTGTTCATGAATTGCAGAAATTACACCACAACTATCTCCGTCAAACTGGTACTCTGATTTGTTATAGCCTATTTTCAGAATCACTTCTCTTGCAATTTTTTGAACATCTATGTATGCTTTAGTTGTAACTTCACCACTGAGTACAGTTAGACCAGTTGTGACTAAAGTTTCGCAAGCAACTTTTGATTCTGAATCTTGTGCTAAAAAATTATCTAGTAAAGCATCAGAAATTTGATCAGCTATCTTATCTGGATGTCCTTCAGAAACAGATTCAGAAGTAAAAAAATATGACATAATGTTATAGTTTAAAATTAAAAAATAAGATTTGGCTTGGAGTTACTAATTGAGATGCATTTTAGCATTTTTTTTAGTGGTTGCAATAGGCCAAATCTTTCCACTTATGTTTACAAATATATTAAAAATGTATTATTTTATGTTGTTAGGGCCTTAAAATGATTTTCTAAATTTACATTATTTTCTATTATGTATTTAATGGGTTTATCATCAATAATTTGACCATTATTTAATAAAATAACTCTTGTACATATTTTATACGCTTCTTGTAATATATGAGTTGATAATAGTACTGTTTTCTCCTCGCTGATTTTTTTTATTAGTTTCCGCATTTCAATTAATTGATTAGGGTCAAGACCAGTAGTTGGTTCGTCTAATATTAGCACGTCTGGATTATGAATAAATGCAGCTGCTAAGCCAACACGTTGTTTAAAGCCCTTTGATAATGCGCTGATCTTTTTTTTATACTCTTTTGTTAATCCTGTAGCATCCATAATTTCTATTATACGATTTTCAGAATTTTTAATTTTGTAGACTCTAGAAACAAAACTTAAGTATTCTTTTACAAACATGTTATTATATAGAGGGTTGTTTTCTGCTAAGTATCCAATTTTTGATTTTATAAGTAGATTATTTTTATGTGAGTTTAAATTACAAATCGATACTTCTCCCTTGTATTGTGTTAAAGATTGCGCTAAAATTTTCATTAATGTTGATTTGCCAGCACCGTTTGGTCCTAACAGTCCAACAATTTCACCTTTTTTAATACTAAATGATATATTATCTAACGCTAGTTTTTCAGTATAAGTTTTTGATAAATTTTTAACGTTAATTGACATAATACTAATTTAATCAGAAAAAAAATTTTAACAAATCAAATATAATATATTTCAAAATTCCTTGTTGTAATTAATACTTTAAATTAATTTTGCTTTTATATGAATGCATTGTTTGCATATTTACTATTAGCATTAGTTATTTCTTTTATTTGCTCTTTGGTTGAAGCGGTTTTCTTGTCTATCTCTCGTTCTTATTTAAATTCGATTAAAGATCAAAGTCCATGGGCTATTTCCTTTTTAAATTTTAAGAAAAATGTTGATACACCTTTGTCTGCAATTTTAGCATTAAACACAATCGCCCATACAATAGGGGCTGCAGGAGTTGGGGCTGAGGCAACAAGATTATTTGGTGATAGTTATTTAGGAATTGTGTCAGCAATTTTAACCATTTTGATTCTTATTTTTTCTGAAATAATTCCCAAAACAATTGGTGCTATTTATTGTAAAAAACTTTCTAGATATACTTTTTATATAATTAAATTTATGGTAATAGTTTCTTATCCATTAGTAATAATATCTAGTAAAATTACAAGTTTATTTGCTATTAAAAAAGAAACATTAGTTACAAGAGAACAAATTTCTGCTTTAGCAAACTTGGGTTATGATGAAGGGGTTTTTTCAAAGCAAGAAAACAAAATAATACAAAATATAATTAATTTAAAAAAAGTTAAGGCTGCAGAAATTATGACACCTAGAGTGGTAGTTTTTTCTATGGATGAGAATTTATCTCTTTCTAATTTTAAAACTAAAGTAGATAATCTTAATTTTTCTCGTATACCTATTTTCTCCGATCAAAAAGAAAAAATTAGTGGTTATATTTACTTGCAGGATATTTTAGAGAAATCTTTAGAAGAAAATTTAGAAAATATTAAATTAAAAAATTTTAAAAGAAATATTTTGACTTTGCCAAATTCTATTAATTTATTTAGTTTATTCAATAAGTTAATTGAAAACAAAGAACATATATCGATGATTGTTGATGAATACGGTGGCTTTGATGGAATTATTACAATGGAAGATATAATTGAAACATTATTAGGATTAGAAATAATTGATGAAAATGATAAGGTAATAGACATGCAAGAATATGCAAAGCAAAAATGGAAGAAAAAATTAAATTAAATCTATTGCTAGTCCTGCATAAATGAGAGGAATTGTAATAAAGTCAACAGGAAAAAGTTATCTGGTTAAGCTAGAGAATGGTATTATTTTTGAATCTATTTTAAAAGGTAAATTTCGAATAGCTGGTATCAAAAGCACAAATCCTATTGTAGTTGGAGACAAAGTTGAAATTAGTAAAGTAAAAGAAAAATGGGTAATTACCGAACTATATGATAGGAAAAATTATATTATAAGAAAGTCGGTTAACTTATCTAAAAAAACACATATTATTGCAGCAAATGTTGATCAGGCTATTTTAATGATTACATTATCAAGTCCTATTACTTCAACTGGCTTTATTGACAGATTTTTAGTTGCTGCTAATGCATATGACGTAGATGTTGTTTTAATATTTAATAAAATAGACTTATTAGATGATAGCTCTCTTAAAGAATTAAAAATACTCAAAAAATACTATCAAAAAATTGGATATAAGTGTCTTAAAACATCTATTCTATTTGAAAGTATTTCTGATATTAAAAAAATTTTAAAAGGAAAAGTTAATATGATTGCAGGACATTCGGGTGTAGGGAAATCAACATTAATAAATAGGTTACAACCAAATCTGAATATTTTAACAATGCCAATTTCTGTTGCACATAATCAAGGACAGCATACTACAACATTTTCTCAACTACATGAATTTGAATTCGGGGGATCAATTATTGATACTCCAGGAATTAAAGGTTTTGGATTAGTATCTATTGAAAAACATGATATTGGTAACTATTTTAAGGAGTTTTTTAATTTAAAATCAAAATGTAAGTTTCATAACTGTGTACATAAAGATGAACCCCATTGTGCTGTGAAAATAGCTTTGGAAAATGGAGAGATTTTGCAAAGTAGGTATAAAAATTATTTATCTATGTTAAATGAAGATAGTGATGATCTTTTCAGATAAAATTTTTAAAAAGTGAGGGCAGTAATACAACGAGTTTCTAGTGCATCAATTTTGATTGAAAATAATACTTATTCTACAATAGAGTCTGGTTATTTAATTTTATTGGGTGTTGAAACAAACGATACAAACGAGGATGCTTCATGGCTAGCTCAAAAAATTTCTAAACTAAGATTGTTTGCTGATTCTTTTGGCAACATGAATAGTTCTATAAATGAAATTAATGGGGAAATTCTTGTAGTTAGTCAATTTACTTTACATGCAAAAACAAAAAAAGGTAATCGTCCTTCATTCATTAAAGCTGCCAAATCAAAAGAAGCAATATTACTATATCAAGAATTTATAACAAAATTAGATATGACAACTAATAAAAAAGTAAAGAGTGGGAAATTTGGAGCTAATATGTTGATAGAATCAACAAATGATGGCCCTGTAACTATATTGATAGATACAAAAAATAGAGAATAATATTTATAAATTTATTTTTATTCCTGTTCTAACCCATCTTCCAGGCTGAGGTATATTACCAAAATCAACATATTTTTTATCTAATAGATTATTGATCTCGAAATAAATTGTATTGTTAGAATATAATTTATAAGATAATTTAATGTCAACTAACCAAAATGGTAGATAATCATTTTCAATACCATCTGCAAAATTGATATATCCCCCTTCTCTGTCTTGATAAGTAAATCTCCAGTTAGCAAATAATTTTTTATTTATAGTTTGATTAGTACTTATTGATAAATTTGTTTTCAGATGATCTAATATATATGCTGATTGAAAGCCTACTGAATTAGTGTCAGACTTGTTCATAGCGAAGTTGATATTAACTGGTGAAAAAGGAAGGTTGAGATTTAGAAAATTGTTAATGTCAATAAGTGAATTAATTTCATATCCGGTTGTTTTAATTCTGCTAAGATTTTGAGTTCTCCAAACACTATCTCCATTTAACAAAATCCAGTCAATCATATTTTCTCCCTTTCTTTCATAAAATGTTATGCTAGTTGTAAGATTTTTTTGTTTATACTTTAAGCCAATTTCTTTGTTTTCAGAATGTTCGGGTTGTAAATTAATATTTCCTTCATTAGTAGGGGAGTTGTAATATAGTTCAGTGTAATTTGGAGTTCTCATTGATTTGTTATAAGAAATAAAAAAACTCATGTTGCTTTTTATTTGATAAGAAATATCTACACCAGGAAAATAACTGTAGCCATAATCAGAATCAATGTTAGTCATGAAACCAGTTGATATATTTAAATTATTGAAATTGATATTTTTTTCAACAAAAAGATTAACTAAAGTTCTATTTGCTCCTTTAAAATAAAAATTATTACTGTCAATTTGAATTGGGCTTTCTAAATCCTCTCCAAGTATATTAGAAATTATATTATCGTTTCTAATTTCCATTCCGAATACGTTACTTCCATAACTTGTTTTTTGAATTATATTCATGTCTGTTCCAAAAACATTTGTTTCGTGAAAGTTTTGATAAAGAGATGGATTTTCTCTAAATAATATGAAGTTATCATTATGTTTTCTCCAATATAAATTGTTTCTAAATGAGATATTTCCATCAGTTTTTATTTGTATTGAAGCAAACGTAGTTTTCGTTTTTTCAAATTGATTTGGATATACTGGAGTGTAAAAACTAAATGCTCCAAATTCTTTTTCTGAATATCCTGCATTTAAAAGCTTATAAATTCCATTTTTTGTTGAGTTTATTTGATAATAAAAATTTCTTATGTTGTAATCCATTCCTTGAATGTATCCATCACTTTCTTTTTGGTTTATTGAAAGATTATGATTATATGTGTTTTTAGCATATCCAAGATTCAGGCTTCCATTTTGAAATCCATTATTTCCAGTACTTAAATCAATAGAATTTTTACAATTTTTTTTTGTTATTATATTTATTGCACCTGTATAGGCATAATTTCCATAAATTCTGCTAGCTCCACCAGTGATCACCTCAATTTTTTCAATTTGTTCTAAAGAAATAGGTAGATTTAAATTGTGGTGACCTGTTTGAGGATCATTTAGTTTGATTCCGTTCAACATAATTAAAACTTGTTCAAAACTTCCACCTCTAATACTTATATCTGATTGAACACCTTGTCTGCCTCTTTGTCTTATGTCAACATTCATTGCATATTCTAATAAATCTTCTATGCTTTGAACTGGTGCATTTTCAATTTCTTTTAGAGAAATTATTTGAATATTTGTTATATTTTTTTGGTTTTGAGCTCTATTTGATGAAATAACTACTTCATTCACATCAATATTTAATACATCTTGTGCATTTAAAAAACACGTAATAAATAGCAGAGAAATAATCGACTTGATTTTCATAGTATTATTTTTTAATGTTATTTTTCATTCCATTTGGTTTTTCATAAATGTGAACAATGTTGATTTTATCAGACAAGGACATAACGCCAGGGTTTATACCAGGTTTTCCTTCAGGAATTTTCATATCAATATCATTGTAGTAATCAATCCATGTATTTAAAGTATCTCCAGTTGAAGGATTGATAAATGTCATAGGTTGAAGTGAGAAGATTTGATGTTTTTCGAATGCTTCGTAAATTAATTCTGAGCAGTAATAAAGATCATTGTCTTTAAGAAAAAATTGATCGTATTCTACATTTATTTTTTTTTTCAGGAAATTTACTGCATCATCCAGTGAGTATTTATATTCAGGCTTAAGTCTTCCAACAATAATTTTGTCTGACTTACTAAAAAAACTATCGATGCTAGTGAATTTAACAACAGGGGGAATTGCTTCAATAACTTTTAATTTATTTTTTTCATTAACAACAAATCCAATGTGTGAAAGGTTTGCTCCCTCATATCCAGGAGTGACTAATTCAATAGCATCGCATAGGGGCGAAGTGTCAAGATCTTGAAACAAAAAATCACCTTCCTGTAAATCAAAACTTCTTGAACATGATGCAAAGAAAACTAATGTGAAATATAAAAAAGATCTCATTTTAATGCTATTTAAAAAAATAAGTAGTAATGTTTTTTTAGTCTGCTAAAACAATAATTTTATTTTTTTTCATCTCAATTACACCTCCATTAATCTGAAATTTTTCTACTTTATTATCTATTGATATAATTCTAATTTCTCCTTCTTTCAAAGAAGATATAATTGGAGCGTGGTTATTTAATATTTCAAAATCACCAATAGTTCCCGGAACTTTTATAGAGTTAACTTCTCCATTGAATAACTGTTTTTCAGGTGTAATAATTTCTAAAATCATTTTATTTTACTTCAGCTAACATTTTTTCTCCCTTCTCGATTGCTTCCTCAATAGTACCCACTAAATTGAACGCTGCTTCTGGATAATGGTCAACATCACCATTCATGATCATATTAAACCCTTTGATCGTGTCAGAAATATCAACTAAAACTCCCTTAAGCCCAGTAAATTGTTCAGCAACATGAAATGGTTGAGATAAAAATCTTTGGACTCTTCTTGCTCTATGGACAGCCAACTTATCTTCGTCTGAAAGTTCATCCATACCTAGAATAGCAATAATATCTTGTAGTTCTTTGTATCTCTGAAGAAGTTCCTTAACGTTTTGCGCACATTGGTAATGTTCAGATCCAACGACTTCTTCAGTTAAAATTCTTGATGTAGAATCAAGAGGATCAACTGCGGGATATATACCTAATTCTGCGATTTTCCTTGACAAAACTGTAGTTGCATCTAAGTGTGCAAATGTAGTCGCTGGTGCTGGGTCAGTTAAGTCATCGGCAGGAACATAAACTGCTTGTACAGAGGTGATTGATCCGTTTTTAGTAGATGTAATTCGCTCTTGCATCGTTCCCATTTCTGTAGCTAGTGTCGGTTGGTAACCAACAGCAGAAGGCATACGTCCAAGTAAAGCAGAAACTTCAGAGCCTGCTTGAGTAAACCTGAATATATTGTCTACAAAAAACAAAACATCTCTACCTTTGCCTTCTCCGTCTCCATCTCTAAAATATTCAGCAATTGTTAATCCAGAAAGTGCAACTCTAGCTCTTGCTCCAGGGGGTTCATTCATCTGCCCAAATACAAATGTTGCTTTGGATTCACTCATTTTATTTTTATCAACCTTTGTCAAGTCCCAACCTCCTTCTTCCATTGAGTGGTTAAATTTATCACCATAATTAATAATACCTGACTCTAACATTTCTCGCATTAAATCGTTTCCTTCTCTTGTTCTTTCACCAACTCCAGCAAAAACGGATAATCCTCCATGACCTTTAGCGATGTTGTTTATTAGTTCTTGAATTAAAACTGTTTTGCCTACACCTGCACCTCCAAACAAACCGATTTTTCCACCTTTTGCATATGGCTCAATTAAATCAATTACTTTAATTCCAGTAAATAAAACCTCAGTAGCAGTTGATAAATCTTCAAATTTTGGGGGTTCCCTGTGGATAGGAAGTCCATTAGATTTATCCAAATTTTCCATTCCGTCGATTGCATCGCCAATTACATTAAAAACACGACCTTTTATGATTTCTCCAGAGGGCATTTTGATAGGAGCTCCAGTAGCATGAACAGATGTTCCTCTACTTATTCCATCAGTTGTTTCCATAGAAATTGCTCTGACAGTATCTTCACCTATATGTTGTTGACACTCCAAAATTAATTTTTCTCCATTTTCTCTTGTGACTTCTAATGAGTCATAAATATTGGGTAGCCCTGATTCAGTATTTTCAAATGTAACATCTACAACAGGTCCAATAACTTGTGATACTTTTCCAGTATTTTTTGTCATTTTTGTGTATTTAAAGCAGTTAAAATATGTTGTTAAAATTCTATGCAAACTTAATATTTTTAAATTGTATTCGCTTAATAATTTAGTGTTTAAATTAATTGTTAATTTTGAACACTTTTTCAACAATAATTAATTTAAGTGAAAATATATAATTCTATTGAAGAATTTCCATCTGATGTTTCAACAGTTATAACTACTGGTACTTTTGACGGAGTTCATGCAGGTCATAAAGTAGTTATAGATCGTTTAAATAAAATAGCTCAAAAAAAAGGTTTACAAAGCTTAGTTTTTACATTAAATCCTCATCCGAGACATGTTTTGTATCCAGAAGATCAGCAATTAAAATTAATACATACAATCGATGAAAAAGTAAATGCTTTGAAAAATACAGGCTTACAAAATTTGGTAATTTATAAATTTACAAAAGAGTTTTCAAGAACAAATTCGGTACATTTTGTAAGAGATATTTTGGTCAATAAACTAAATATGAAGCATATGGTTGTTGGTTTTGATCATCATTTTGGAAGAAACAGAGAAGGTACATTTGAAAATTTATCAGAACTGTCTCATTTTTATGATTTTAAACTTGAACAAATAAAACCTCAAAACATTGAACAAGTTACAGTTAGTTCAACAAAAATTAGACATGCTATTATTGAAGGTGATATTGTAAAAACAAATAAATATTTATCATCAAATTTTTCTATTGAAGGAATCGTTGTGCGAGGTAATGGTATTGGTCAAAAAATTAATTTTCCTACAGCAAATATAAACTTGAATTGTAAATGGAAAATACTACCAAAAAATGGAGTTTATGCAGTAAAAGTTGATATTGGGAAAGAAAAAAAATTTGGGATGCTTAATATTGGTGTACGCCCATCTATCAAAGATAGTTTTTTTTCAATTGAGGTTCATTTATTTAATTTTCATGAAAGCATCTACGGCAAAGAAATAGCAATTGAATTTATTCGTCGAATAAGAGATGAAAAGAAATTTCCAAATCTAGAAAGCTTGAAAGATCAATTAATTCTTGATGAAAAAGAATGTAAAGATTTATTTAAAATTTAATTTTTTATCATTTGACTATCTCAAGTTTAGCAAATTTTAATAGCATATTTTTTTGACCAACTCCTGAGAAAAAAACCGTTGCTTTTTTATTCGCCCCCTCACCAGAAATGTTTATTATTTTCCCTATCCCAAAAGAAGAATGCTTTACATTCATGCCATTTTTTATCTTTTCAATGTCACTGCAATCATTTTTCGCAAAATAATTAACTTTTTTTAGTCTCCTTTTGTTTAAATTTAAATCAAACTTATTTGAATTAAGTTGATTTTTATTAATCAGGAATTTTGTGCTTTTCTTTGGTTCAGAAGACGGAAAATGCTCATGCTTTTCCAGATATTTTTCATCTATTTCATCAATAAATCTGCTTTTTTCTGAGTCAATAAATTGACCCCATTTAAATCTTGTTGAAGCGAAAGATAAAAATAATCTTTTTTCGGCTCTTGTTATTGCTACATAAAATAATCTTCTTTCTTCCTCTAATGCCTCTTGACTTTCGGAGCTCATGATATTTGGAAACATATTTTCTTCTAAGCCTACAACAAAAACATATGGAAATTCTAAGCCTTTGGCTGCATGTACAGTCATCATTGTAACTTTATTAAAATCATTATCCTTTTCGGTGTCTTGATCTGTTAAAAGCGCAACATCTTGCATGAAATCAGCTAATTTATTTGATTCTTTTTCAGCGTTTTCAACAAAGTTTTTTATACCATTTAATAATTCCTGAATATTTTCAAATCTACTCACCCCTTCTGGTGATTTATCATTGTATAATTCATTAAAAACCCCCGATTGTTTAGCTATCTCCTCAGATGCAAAGTATGCGTCTTTTTCCTTTGATTTGATAATAAATTCCTTCACTGTTAATGCGAAATCTTTTAATTTCTTCTGTGTTCCCTTATTTATTTTAGAGTTGTTATCTAAGTTATTGATGACCTCCCAAATTGAGGAATTATTACTGTTTGCTAATAATGAAAGGGTTTGAAGCGTAGTTAACCCAATTCCTCTTCTTGGGTAATTGATTATTCTTTTTAATGCTTCTTCATCATTAGGGTTAATTGCTAATCTGAAATAAGCTAACAGGTCTTTAATTTCTTTTCTTTGATAAAATGATAATCCACCGTATATTTTATATCCAATATTTTTTTTTCTAAGAGATTCCTCTAATGCTCTAGATTGAGCATTTGTTCTGTATAAAATTGCAAAATCGTGACAATGGACTTGCTTTCTCATTTGAATTTCAGAAATAGTATTTGCAACTAATCTTCCTTCATCATTATCAGATGTTGTTTTTACAACAATTATTTTTTCTCCTTTAGGGTTGTCGGTCCAAACTGTTTTTTGTATTTGCTTTTCATTATTTTTTATAATACTATTTGCGGCCTCGACAATGGTTGATGAGGATCTGTAATTTTGTTCTAGCTTGTAAGAAGTATAATTTGGATAATCATTTTTAAAGTTTAATATGTTTTGAATATTTGCGCCCCTAAAAGAATATATACTTTGTGCATCATCTCCAACAACGCAAATATTCATAAATTTTGACGCAAGCTTTTTAACTATCAAATATTGTATATGGTTAGTATCCTGATATTCATCAATTAAGATGTATTTAAACTTTTGTTGGTATTTTTCTAGAAGCTCTGGAAATAGTTCAAGTAACTCATATGTTTTAATTAAAAGATCATCAAAATCCATTGCAGAAGCTTTGTGGCACCTGATTTGATACGTTTGATATATTGTGCCAAATTCTATCCTTTTTGCTATTTGATCTTGTAAAGCCAACTCTTTATTTTCATTATATTTTTGATATGTTATGAAATTATTCTTGAGAGTAGAAATTCTATTTCTAATTAATCCAGTTTTGTAAATATCTTTATCTAGATTGAGTTCTTTTATTATGCTTTTAATTAATTGCTTTGAGTCTTCTGTATCATAAATTGTAAAATTTCTCGGATAATTTATTTTTTCTGATTCAAATCTCAAAATTCTTGAAAAAACAGAATGAAATGTCCCCATCCATAAATTTTTTGAAATAGAGTTTCCAATTATATTTTCAATTCTATTTCGCATTTCTTTTGCAGCTTTGTTAGTGAAAGTCAATGACAAAATATTAAATGGGTTAACCCCTTCTTTAAGTAAATGTATGATTCTATGTGTTAGTACTCTTGTCTTTCCAGAACCTGCTCCAGCAATAACCATCAATGGTCCGTCTTTGTGAATAACAGCTCTTCTTTGTTCTTTGTTGAGATCTTCAAGATATTTTTCCATATTAGATTAAAAGTTCAAAAATAAAAATTATTAATAGCTGTAATTTTTGTTATTTGTATTTTTTTCAACATCTTATAATGTTGTGATTTCACTTTTATTTTATCTGATATTTTTATATTTTTGTGAAAAATACAAATATTATGAGAAAGTTATTTGTTTGTTTTATTTTACTACTTTTTTTTGCAGATCTTAAAGCAACCCATATTATGGGTGGTGAGATCACTTGGGAATGTATAAAAGATCCCAATGATCCTGATGTTGGTAAATACATATTTAAGATGAAAGTTTATCGTGACTGCGATGGAACCACACTATCAACTTTTGCACAAACTATTGATGTTTGGAATCACCCATCAGTTACACAAATCACCGTGGATTTTGTTTTAAATACTGATATATCACCAGATTGTAATGTTCAAAATAGCGGAAATCCTGCTTTGGACTGTGCAACTAATCCTGTTGGAGCTGTTGAAGAGTACATTTATGAGTCTCAGCCGGTATCATTGCCGGGTGTTCCTCCTGCTAACGGATGGCATTTTACATGGGATTCTTGTTGTAGAAACGGAGCGATAACTAATTTAGCTTTAACAAATGCTACAAGTCCCTCAGAAGGTTTCACTTTAAGGGCTTCTATGTATGCATATATTGATTCTTTAGGAAATCCTGTTCCTGCTGAACCCTGTTTTGATAATTCTCCTAAATTTAACGAAAGTCCGCAAACTATAATTTGTACTGGATATCCTTTTTCCTATACTCACAATGCCTCTGATATTGAGCTAGATAGTATTGTTTACAGCTGGGACGAACCTTTAGATGATATTGGTTTTGGATTGACTTATAATCCACCTTTAAATCCTCCTTCAATACCTTGGCTAGCTCCATATACTGTAAACACACCTCTTCCAGGTAATGTAGTCCTTGATCCACAGTCTGGTCAAATCTCATATAATTCAACTATCTCAGGTAATTTTGCTTCTGTCATAAGAGTTGATGCTTTTAAGTGTGGTCAGCAAGTTGCTTCCATATACAGAGAAATACAAGCAGTTTTAATATCATGTCCAACTTTACCTGGTAATGTTATTAATACTCCCCCGGTTGTTACACCTCCATTTCCGTTACCAAATCAATACTATACAAGTGTTTCAGCTGGTGATATTGTTAGTTTTAATATAACTGCTGTTGACAATGACATATATCCAAACGGTTTCCAACAAGATATAACACTAGAAATTTCTGGAGGACAATTGGCAGATGATTACATTACAAATACATTATGTGATAATCCCCCTTGTGCCACTTTTACAAATGTAAACGGACAGGCGCCTCCAATTCTTGGTGCTCAAGTAGTCGAAGGAGTTTTTGAGTGGGAGACAGCATGTAGTCACGTTGCTACTGACGCTGGATGTGGTATCACATCAAACACATATACATTTGCAATTAAGGCCTTTGATGATTTTTGTCCGGCTAATGCAATTACAATTGCTACAATTACTATTGAAGTTACTGCAGCTGATTCTTTGCCAGCACCTGATTTTGAATGTGCTTGGGAAGATGAAAACGGTGATGTAGTCTTCAATTGGAATCATGCCCCTGGGGCTAGTGCATCTACTGAATATCATATTCATGCTGCATCAAATATAGGAGGTCCTTACTCAATAATTGCCGATGTTTTATATCCAAACACCTCTTTTAGTACTGCAGTTTCTAATCTTCCTTCTGGTTCAGAGTTTTATTATTTAACCAGTGAATCAACATGCGCTGAAAATTCGCTCCCTTCAGATACAATTTCTCCAATAAAATTTTCTGTAAGTTCTACAGATGTTAATTGTTGGGATGATATTGATGGGACAATTAGTGTCAGTGTTGATGATTACGTAAATGTTTTACAATATAATTTTTTACTTAACGGTGTTTTAAATACTAATGCATTTCCTAATGACACTGTATTTAATGATATAAGTGCTGGATCTTATATTTTAACTGTTGATGATGTAACAAGTGGTTGTTTAATAGATGTTCCTATATTTATAGAAGCCCCTGGCTTTCCCCTTCAAGCTCTAGTTGCTAATTCAACCAATGTTTGTTATGGTTCAAGTTTAGGCTCTGCAGTGGGTAGTGCTGCTGGTGGTACGCCTGGCTATAGTTATGAGTGGTTTGATAGTGGTATGAATAGTTTTAGTACCAACGATACTGCCTTTAATTTAAGTGCGGGTAGTTACTATTTAGAGGTTATGGATGCTAATGGCTGCGACACTTTTACTACTGTTAATGTTATTGCTCCACAGGTACCTCTTTCTGCTTCTCCTCAGGTTTTTAATGTGGTATGTAAAGGGGATTCTACAGGTATGATTGTTGGAGATGCTTCAGGT
>JAYZXD010000020.1:0-23307 GCA_036141595.1 Bacteroidota bacterium | reverse complement strand
ATCTGATTTGGCATAATTACCATTTCTATAATATAATTGTTTTAAAGAAATCATTGTATTTTCATCCTTTGCATCTATTATGTGTGCTGCTTCCATATATGGAAGTGCTTTAGCGAAAAGAGATTCTGCTGCTTTTTTTAATTTCCTATGTGTATTGTTATTAGATGTAGCATTTGCTTTGTTAATTGTTTCTGCACCTAAATTAAAATATAAAGCGCCTAAATTGTAATTTGCTCCAAAAGATGAAGGATTTAACTCAATCGCTTTCATGTAATCTTTTTCAGCATTTTCAGTATCTTTCTCTTGATCATAAATAGTTCCTCTATTAAAGTATAACATAGAATTTTCTGGATCCAGCTCAATTGCTTCAGTAAATTTTACAATTAAATCTGATAATTTATTCAACTTAATATATAAATTAATTTCTGAGTTAAGGAGATATTCATTAGTTGGGTATTTTTTTCTACCAATACTTAAATAATCTAGAGCTCTATCATTTTCCTGTTGATCTATCATACTTTCACTCATAAAAGCATATATATTTGGTTCATCATAATCAGAATCAATAAGTTGTTGTAAGTACTTTTCAGACATTTTAGCATCTTTTAATGCTTTTGCAACATAAACCATATTAAAAATAACATCATTTTTCTTAATACCAGGAAGATCATATTCAGTTAAGTCTAAAATTTCTGTGTAGTACTTTAATGCTAAAGTATATTCTTTATTTTCATAAGAATCACCACCCATATTGAATAATAAACTAGCACAAGCCAATAAGTTGTTTCTTACGTCTTCTTCAGAAGTCCATTTTCTTACAACTATTTTACCTCTTTTGTTTGTCTGAAGACATTTAGTATGTGCCTCAGTGGCTTTAAAAATAGCATTCTTATCAATACTTACTGTATTATCTTTTAATTGTAGCCTAGAAATTTCTAAATATATTTTAGCTCTGTAATTCCACATCTTTGGCTCATTAGATGTCTTTTCATTATTATAAGCCTGATCTATGTAATCTTTAGCTTCTATCAAGTTAGAATTTTTCAAAGCTATTGATGCATTAACAATATTATGTTTCTGAGCAGAAACCACAAAAAAGGTTATTGTCATTAATGTTGTAAAAATTATTTTTTTCATTTTTTTAATTTTTCAATTTATTAATTATTGTCTTCACTTATTTCTTTAGTTTCACTATTTTCATTTGAAGATTCTACAGATTCATCAACAACTTCTTCTTCAAATTTTGAAACTTTAGCAACTGAGGCTATACTATCTTCATCTTTTAATCTGATAATTTTGACGCCTTGTGTTGCTCTTCCCATTACTCTTAACGTATCAACACCAATTCTAATTGTAATACCAGATTTATTTATTACCATAAGATCATCAGCATCAGTAACATTTTTTAAAGCTATTAATCCTCCTGTCTTTTCAGTTATATTAATAGTTTTTACTCCTTTACCACCTCTGTTAGTTATTCTGTAATCTTCGACATTTGAACGTTTTCCATAACCATTTTCAGAAACTACTAAAACAGAGGATTCAAAATTATCAATGCATATCATACCAACAACTTCGTCATTATCGTTAGCTAATCTGATTCCTCTTACTCCAGCAGCTGTTCTTCCCATTGCTCTAACTTTCTCTTCTTCAAACCTTATTGATTTCCCAGATTTTACAGCCATCATTATTTGAGAGTTACCGGTGGTCATTTTAGCTTCCAAGAGCTGGTCACCTTCTCTTATTGTTATAGCATTTATTCCATTGGTTCTAGGTCTAGAATATTGTTCGAGAGATGTTTTTTTAATTACTCCTTTTTTAGTACACATAACAATGTAATGAGAATTAATATATTCTTCATCTTTTAAATCTTTAGTATTAATATAAGCCATAACCTTGTCTTCTTTAGGAATATTTATTAAATTTTGGATAGCCCTACCCTTAGATGTTTTGCTTCCTTCAGGTATCTCATAGACTTTTAACCAAAAACATCTTCCTTGTTCTGTAAAAAACAGCATATAGTCATGATTTCTAGCCATTATCATTTCTTCTACAAAATCTTCATCTCTTGTTGTAGCACCTCTACTTCCAACTCCTCCTCTATTTTGAGCTCTGTATTCACTTAATGATGTTCTTTTAACATATCCTAGATGAGAAATAGTAATAAGAACTTCCTCATTTGGTATCATATCTTCGATACTAACTTCAGAAGAAGAAAATTCAATATTTGATCTTCTATCATCACCATATTTATTTTTTAAGTCTCTTAAATCATCAGATAAAATATCAAACCTCATATCTTCATCAGAAAGAATCTTATTCAAATGATTTATTTTAGCCATTATTTCTTCATGTTCTGTCTTAATTTTATCCATTTCTAAGCCAGTGAGTTTCTGTAACCTAAGATCCAAGATAGCTCTAGCTTGAATCTCTGAAAGTTTAAAATTATTTATTAATCCATTTCTTGCATCTTCAGGTGTTCTTGATGAACGAATTAAATCAATAACTGCATCTAAATTATCTAGTGCAATAATTAATCCTTCTAAAATATGGGCTCTTGCTTCAGCAGCAGCTAATTCATATTTAGTTTTTCTAACTAGTACTTCATGTCTGTGATCCACAAAACAACCAATTAATTGTTTTAAATTTAACAAGGCTGGCTTACCTTTTACCAAAGCAATATTATTAACTGAAAATGAAGACTGTAAAGAAGTATACTTAAACAATTTGTTAAGCACTATATTTGGGATAGCATCTCTTTTAAGATCATAAACGATACGCATTCCGTTTCTATCTGACTCATCTCTAATATCTGCTATGCCATCAATTTTTTTAGAATTAATTAAATCCGCAGTCTGAGAGATCATATTAGATTTATTTACCATGTAAGGAATTTCCTCAACAATTATTTGATCTCGACTGTTTGTTTCTTCAAACCTAACTTTACCTCTAATTACAATTCTACCTCTTCCTGTTTCAAAAGCAGATCGAACACCATCATATCCGTAAATAGTACCTCCAGTTGGAAAATCTGGTGCTTTTATATACTCCATCAAATCATTTACTTCAACATCTCCCCTTTTGTTAATATATTCTAAAATACCATCAACAACTTCAGATAAATTATGAGGAGGCATGTTAGTGGCCATACCGACAGCTATTCCAGTAGTACCATTTAAAAGTAATGCTGGAAGCCTAGCTGGAAGTACTGATGGTTCTTTTAGAGTGTCATCAAAATTTAGATTCCAATCAATAGTTTCCTTATCTATATCTAGCAACATATCCTCTGCTGCTTTTCTCATCCTTGCTTCTGTGTAACGCATAGCGGCTGGATTATCTCCATCAACTGAACCAAAATTACCTTGACCATCAACAAGCATATACCTAAGACTCCAGTCTTGAGCCATACGAACCATAGCATCATAAACGGATGTGTCACCATGGGGATGAAACTTTCCTAAAACTTCACCTACAATTCTTGCAGATTTTTTGTAGGAAGAACTAGATTTTACACCCAATTCGTGCATTCCAAATAAAACTCTTCTGTGAACAGGTTTTAAACCATCTCTAACATCAGGAAGAGCACGTGAAACAATTACAGACATTGAATAATCAATGTACTTTGACTTCATTTCTTCTTCAATATTAATTGGAATAATTCTTTCTCCTAAGACCATATTTTATATATATTTTAATTAGTAGTAACAAATTAAATAAATTTTCGTATTCTATAAGAAAATAGATAAAGATTTACCTGGTTAGTTATAAACAATTTTTGTTTAAAAAAATCAATGATAAAATTATGATATATAATAATTTTAGTAGGTATCTTGCAATCGAAAACTTAACATATAAAATGAAAACAGAATTTTCAAATAGAATGAAAGAAGTATTTAACTTTGTTAGAGAAGAAGTTATAAGACTTGGTAATGAAAATGTCGGCGTAGAACATCTTTTTTTAGGCATTTTAAGAGAAGGTAACGGCACAGCTATAAAAACTATAGAAGCAATTGGTGTAGACTGTATTTTGCTAAGAAAAAGTATTGAAAATAAAATACCCATAAATGATAAGCTTTTAAATATTCAAAAAGACACAATAAGATTTAAAAGAGAGACCGAAAGAGTTCTAAAAAAAGCATTAATGGAACAAAAAACACTTAATGAGAATGAAATTAAGACAATTCATGTCCTGTTGGCTATTCTTCTTGATCCTAATAACATTGTTACTCAATCTTTCGATGAACTACACATAAATTATGAAATGATAATTAACGAATATGAAAGCCAAGTATCTGAAAATTTTTCTTCAAGTTTAGATGAATCTAACGAAAATATTGATGATGAAGATGATATATTTGGCCCTAGTAAATCTGAGAAATCAAAAATTGAATCAAGGAACTCTACACCTGTGTTAGACAATTTTGGAAGAGACTTAACTCAATATGCAATTGAAGAAAAATTAGATCCTATTGTAGGTAGAATTAAAGAAATTGAAAGAGTCTCTCAAATATTAAGTAGAAGAAAAAAAAACAATCCTATTCTTGTAGGTGAGCCAGGAGTTGGAAAGTCTGCTATAGCTGAAGGTCTGGCTCTAAGAATAGTAGAAAAAAAAGTTTCTAGAGTTTTATTCAATAAAAGAGTTATTATGTTAGATTTAGCAGCTCTAGTTGCTGGAACTAAATACAGAGGGCAATTTGAAGAAAGAATGAAAGGTATAATTACAGAATTAGAAGCTAATCCTGACATTATTTTATTTATAGATGAAATACACACACTTGTTGGAGCTGGAGGAGCAACAGGCTCATTAGATGCATCAAATATGTTTAAGCCTGCGCTGGCAAGAGGAGAAGTTCAATGCATTGGAGCAACAACATTGGATGAATACAGACAGCATATTGAAAAAGATGGGGCATTAGAGCGTAGGTTTCAAAAAGTTGTTGTTAACCCTACTTCAATTGATGAAACCATTGAAATTTTAAATAATATAAAAATTAAGTATGAAGAACATCATAATGTAAAATATACAGAAGATGCAATTAAGTCATGCGTAATTTTGACTGACAGATATATGAATGATAGATTTTTGCCAGATAAAGCTATTGATGCTCTAGATGAAGCTGGCTCAAGAGTACATATAACCAATATTAAGGTACCTACACATATAAACGATTTAGAAGAAAAGCTAGCAATTATTACTGAAGAAAAGAAACTTGCAATAAGTAAACAAAAATTTGAAGCAGCTGCAGAATTAAGAGACAATGAAAAAAAGATTCAAAATCAATTAAAACATGCTCAAAATATTTGGGAGAAAGATTTAAAAGAACATAAAGAAACTGTTACAGAGGAAAATGTAGCAGATGTAATATCCATTATGACAGGAATACCTGTTAATAGAGTTGCCTCTCAAGAAAGAAAAAGACTTTCCATAATGGATAAAAACATAAGAAAAAAAATAATTGGCCAAGATGATGCTGTAGAAAAAGTAGTAAGAGCTATCAGAAGAAATCGTGTCGGACTTAAGCAACCAGGAAAACCAATAGGATCATTTATATTTCTAGGGCCAACGGGAGTTGGTAAAACACAGCTTACAAAAGCATTATCCGAGGAAATTTTTGATTCGCAAGATGCTTTAATTAGAATTGATATGAGTGAATATATGGAAAAATTTGCTGTCAGTAGATTAGTTGGTTCTCCTCCAGGTTATGTTGGATACGAAGAAGGTGGTCAATTAACAGAACAAGTAAGAAGAAAACCATATTCAGTAATTTTGTTAGATGAAATTGAAAAAGCACATCCTGATGTATTCAATCTTTTACTGCAAGCTCTTGACGATGGTCACATGACAGATAGCCTAGGAAGAAATATCAGTTTTAAAAACACTATAATAATAATGACATCTAATATTGGAGCACGAGAACTAAAGGATTTTGGTCAAGGTATAGGTTTTAATACTGCATCAAGAAAGCAGAATAGCGATAATCATAACAAAAGTGTAATACAGAAAGCATTAAAAAGAGCATTTTCACCAGAATTCTTAAATAGAATTGATGATATAATTATTTTTAACAACTTAACTAAGGATGATATCAATAAGATTATTGATATTGAAATTAACAACTTACTGGAACGCATTAAAAAATTAGGTTATCAAGTAAAAATATCAAAGGGTGCTAAAGATTTTATAGCTGATAAAGGATTTGATTCTAAATTTGGCGCAAGGCCATTAAAAAGAGCTATTCAAAAATATTTTGAAGATCCCCTTTCAGAAGAAATAATTAATGCAAAAATAAAAGAAGGTGATTTGATTAGCGTTAATTTAAATAAAGATAAAAGCGAGTTATTAATGAAAATTTCTAATCCCAAAAAGAAATTAAATAAAAAATAAAAATATTACTTCTTTAATATATTTAAATAACTTTTATTAGCACTTGTTTAGTATCGAATTAACTCTTTTTAACTGATTTCATGTAGTTGTCCATCACTCGTTGACTCATACCCATTGATGAGAAACCTCCATCATGAAACAAGTTTTGCATAGTAACCATTTTGGCGTAATCAGAAAACAATGTAACACAGTACTTTGCACAATCGTCAGCTGAAGCATTACCTAAAGGTGAAAGATCGTCAGCAAATTTATAGAAACCATCAAAACCATCTACTCCACTACCAGCCGTAGTTATAGTAGGAGATTGAGACACAGTATTTACTCTAACATTTTTCTTTAATCCATAGTGGTATCCGAAGCTTCTTGCAATTGATTCTAATAATGCCTTGTTATCTGCCATATCATTGTATGAATGAAAAACTCTTTGTGCTGCAACATAAGAAAGAGCAATAACAGAAGCATATTCGTTTAATGCATCAATATCATAAGCTGATTTAATTGTTTTATGAAAAGAAATAGCGGATACATCCATACCTTTTTGTGTCCAATCATAATTCATGTCATAATACTGCTTCCCTTTTCTAACATTAACAGACATTCCAATTGAATGTAGAACAAAATCAATCTTGGACCCAAAATGCTCTAAAGACTTACTATATAAATTATTCAAGTCTTCTACACTCGTGGCATCTGCAGGAATAACAATTGAATTAGTTTCTTTAGCTAATTCATTAATTGTTCCCATCCTAAGAGCGATAGGTGCATTGGTTAAAACAATTTCTGCACCTTCTTTATATGCTTGTTCCGCTACTTTCCAAGCTATAGATTTATTATCAAGTGCTCCAAAAATAATCCCCTTTTTACCTTTTAAAATATTATTTGCCATTAATTTAAATTTATTTGCAAATATAAAATTATTGATTTAAAAGAACTTTAGCATTTTTATAAGCTTCAATACTAACCTCTTTTCCACTTAAAAGCTTTGCAATTTCTGTTACCCTTTCCTCTTGATTTAAATTTTTAACATCAGAAAAAGTTTTGTCATTCACAATATATTTAACTACTTTAAGATGTTGATTAGCCTTTGAGGCTACTTGAGGTAAATGTGAAATAGCAATAAGCTGTGATGAATTACTTATTTTTAACATCATATTCCCCATTAAAGATGCAATTTCACCGCTTACCCCAGTATCAATTTCATCAAAAAATAAAGTATTAAGGCCAATTGATTGTGCTGAAATGTATTTCATTACTAACATTAGTCTAGATAATTCACCTCCTGATGCTACCTTAGCTAGTTCTATTAAAGGAGCTCCTTTATTAGCTGAAAAAAGAAACTTTACCTCTGTATTACCATTAATATGAAAGTCAGTACATTCAGTAAATTCGACTTTAAATTTTGCATGCGGTATACCTAAACTATAAAGATTATCTTCGACATTTTTTTCAAAAGAAGCTATAGAACTCGATCGCTTTTGATTTAATTTGTTAGAGGACTCTTTTAAAATATTTGTTTGAATATTAATTTTTGAATTTACTTCAGCTAACAAATTATCATAAGATTTAGAAAAATTTAATTTTTGCTTTAATTCACTTAGAAATTTAACTAAACCATTTTCATCAATTTGTCTATACTTATTTAAAAGATTATTTAATGTATCTAATCTTGAATTCAACTCACTTAAATGATCCGAATCGTAACTTAAATTATCGTTTAAAGAAGATAAATCGTCGCTTAAATCATTTAACTCAATCAAAACACTATTAATTCTTTTAGCGTGTTGTTTAAACACATCATAATCTAATAATTTTTTTTCTAAATCAGACAATCTAGAAATTGCTCCATAATCATCATTTAAAATTAAGTCGCCTTTTGATATCACTTCTGATATTCCGTGAATATTTTCTAAAAATTTAATTTTATTTTCTAGTTCATCTTTTTCTCCGGGTATTATATTTGCATGAGTTAGTTCATTAATTTGAAAATTTAAAAAATCAAGTTCATTTTCAGACAGAATTCTAGATTTTTTTACATTTTTTAGTTCAAATAGTAAATCTTGATATTTATTAAATTGTTTTTGATAGTTGTGCAGTAATTGATCAGAGTTTGCAAACATATCAATTAAATTAAACTGTGAAAGTTGATCTTGTAACAATATAGATTGATTTTGAGTATGAATTTCAACTATTTTAGATCCTATTTCATTAAGAATATTTAACAAAACAGGAGTATCATTTATAAATGCTCTGCTTTTACCATTTGAATTTATTTCTCTTCTAATAATAGTTTTTTCATCGTAATCAATTTTATGTTTATCGAAAAAAGCTTTATGTAAACTATTTATTGTAAACACACCTTCAATAATAGACTTTTCTTTGAGATTTAATGCGATTCTATCAACTCTTTTACCAAGAAGTAAAGACAATGCATCTAAAATTATAGATTTACCAGAACCTGTTTCACCTCCCAAAACTGTAAATCCTTTTTTAAAATCAATTAGCACATCATTTATTAATGCATAATTCTTAATTCTAAGAGAGTTTATCATCTTTCTACTTCCTGAGTAATTAGTTGGTATTTTGTAGAATTAGAGGGGTCTATTTCTAATAAAGTCTTAACTATTCTAGCCTTTTCATTTGGAAATGCTTCGGAATAAATATTTACTATTTCATCCGCTTTTGCATCAAAGAAAATTTTTAAAATAAAAGCTGATGAATTATTTCTATAAATACTCTTAAGAGCCTCAATAGATTCGGTGATTTCAAATCTTGCATCATCAGGTTCCTCTGCCAATAAATCTAGACCTAATCTATGATAACTATATATACTTGTATGAAAATCTTCATATCTTGGGTCTAATAAATCATTAACTAACCAATATCTATTTTTATCACTTTCAAAAGCTTTCCATCCAGTTTCAGGAGTATTTTGTGCATTATTTACTATCCTTTGAGCAATACTAAAATATTCGTTTCCACCATATTCTGAAAATGAAGCAAAATCAAGACCTAAAATTATATTCACATAGAAGGCTAATACAGATGTTAAATTAGAAATATGAGTTGATTCGGAAAACTCTAATGATTGATATTCTAAATATTTAAATCTAAAGTTATTATCTAAATAGTTAAATAATGGTGTTTTAAAAGATGTCCCATAAACTGGTCGGGTACTTTGAATTTGAATAGAGGCTTCATATTCATCACTTGAAATTTTTTTACTAACATTAATCACAAAATTACATTCTATTCTTTCTTCATTTTGAATATTTGTTTTTGTCCAATTTTTATTATTTACAAACTCATAGATGTCTGTTTGTAAAGACTGAAAAATCTTTCTGTCGCTTGTTTGAATTTGAGATGAATTTACTCGCACATTACATAAAAGCTCCTGAGCATTTGAATAAAACATAATGAAAACATGTGATAATAATAGTAAATACCTCATTATATAATTTCGATTAATTTGTTAATAATGTCCTTTGCAACATCAGACTTTTCTTTTAAGTCAAATCTAAATATATTGTTTTGTTTATCGATAATAGATATTTTATTTGTTGAACAATTGAAACCAGCACCTTTATCTTTTAATGAATTTAAAATAATTAGGTCAAGATTCTTGTTTTTTAGCTTTTTTTTAGCGTTTTCTATTTCATTACAAGTTTCAAGTGCAAATCCAACAATTATCTGATTATCTTTTTTTCGTAAGCTCATCTCATGTAAAATATCAACATTTTTAACACAATCAAAGGAAATATTATTTTGATTTTTTATCTTGCTTCTAAAAAAATTTTTTGGTTTAAAATCAGAAACTGCAGCTGCAAAGAAAGAAATATCAACACTTTCGAAATTTTCAGAACATAAGCTATACATTTCATCTGCACTTTCAATGCGACTAACACTTATGTATGGGTGTTTAACATTCATATGAGTTGGACCTAAAATAAGATTAACTTTAGCTCCATTATTAGCACATACTTTAGCTAATTCAATACCCATTTTACCGGAAGATCTATTTCCAATAAAACGAACTGGATCAATAGATTCATAAGTAGGACCAGCTGTAATTAAAACTTTTTTTCCTGATAATGGCAAATTCTCAGATAAATTATGCATTATTTGATCAATAATTTCAGAGGGTTCTGCCATTCTTCCTTCACCAACAAGACCACTAGCTAAGTCACCAAAACCAGAAGGAATTAAGTGATTTCCATAAGATTGTAATGTAGATATATTTTTTTTTGTAGAGTTGTGCTTATACATATCTAAGTCCATAGCAGGAGCAAAATATACTGGACATTTAGCTGATAAATATGTAGCTAGCAGAATATTATCACACTCTCCCCTAGCCATTTTAGCCATTGTATTTGCTGTTAAAGGGGCTATAACTATAATATCAGCCCATAAAGCTAGATCTACATGATTATTCCATTCTCCAGAATCATTATCTATCATAGTCGAAATTACTTTAGACTCTGATAGAGTAGATAAAGTTAGAGAGGATACAAAATCTAATGAAGATTCTGTCTGAATAACTTTTACTTCAGATCCTGCTTTTTTAAACAAACGAACTAGTTCTACAGATTTGTATGCTGCAATACTTCCAGTAATACCAATAATAATATTTTTTCCCTTAAGCATCTAAATCATTAGATTCTTCTTGTTTTAAATATAACTCATCATTTAAAAGTTCTTTCATAGCAATGGACCAAGGTTTTGGTAATCCCTCATAAAATTTAGAAACAGCTATTTGTTCCTTATTCTCAAAAACTTCATCTAATTGATCTTGAGAAATAGCAAATTCTTCTAACTTTTCCATTAGTTCTTCTTTCATATCAACGTTAACTTGAGCTGATCGCTTAGCCATTATTGAAACTGCTTTAAAAATATTATCTGTTTTTTCAATAAATTTATTTAAATCTCTTGTTATAGTTGTTTTTTCTGCACCTGTTTTTTTAAATTTCATTGTTTTTTATTTTAATTCGTCTAACATTGTAACTGTTTGGTTGTAAGTACTCTCTAAATCTACAAGATATGTACTGTTTGGATAATTATCTTTAAAATGCAAATACGCTTGCACTGTCTCATTTAACCTTTTCTGAACTTTAGAGCTTA
This sequence comes from Bacteroidota bacterium, assembly GCA_036141595.1. Taxonomy (GTDB): domain Bacteria; phylum Bacteroidota; class Bacteroidia; order Flavobacteriales; family BACL11. The sequence goes on along the minus strand of JAYZXD010000020.1, from coordinate 11,807 downwards.
TACTATTAATTGCTAATAAATAACTAGATTTAGTAATTAAATAATGAGCTTCCTCTCTATTATTGAAAGAAGGATAATCAATTAAAACATTATCTAGTGCAATGATTGCGGCTTTGTAATTAGATGTTATATAGTATTGTTTAGCATTTTCAAATGCTTTCAAGGATAATTTAGACCTAAGCTCGTCTATTAATTCATTACATTTTTCTACTTTTGAACTATTGCTATAAATATTTATAAAATTCTGAAGTTCATCAATCGCTCTGTATGTATTAGTTGCGTCTAATGAATAAGCAGGAGCTTCTTCATAAAAACAGTAAGCAGTCATATATGCACATTCTTCGGCATATTTACTGTTTGGGAAATTAATAGAGTAGTTTCTAAATAAATAAGCAGCAATTAAATTATCTCCTATTGCATAATTACAGTATGCATAGTAATAATCAACTTCTTGAATTTTTGAAGTCCCTTTAAAAATGGTTGATAATTCTTTAAACAAGGGCAATGCTCTGTTATAATCTTCATTCTCATAATACATTACAGCCTGATTATATTTGTATTCATAATCAGTACTTTTAAGAACTTTTTGATACTTCCCACAAGAAGTAATTAAAAAAATAAGAATTACAATAAATAAATTTTTCATAAACTCTGAATAACTAGGCAAAGATAAAAGGTAAAGTTTGATAATCCTAAATTTTTTTATATCTAGGAAACTCCAAAAAATTTAATTTATTGTGTTAAAATAGATGTTATTTTTGTACTCATTGGGTCAGTTGTAGAGTAAAAGTATGTTATCAAATTTCCCTGTCGATCCACTAAATACTTTTGAAAATTCCATTTTACTGAAGAGCTAGACTTACCATTTAAAGTTTTATCAGTTAACCATTTGTAAATTTTATGTTTATTAGATCCTCTCACATTGATTTTTTCAGATAAATAAAAAGAAACACCGTAATTTTTTAAACAAAATTCTTTAATTTCACTTTCACTTCCTGGTTCTTGCCCTCCAAACTGATTACATGGTAAGCCTATTATTACTAAATCTTCTCTATACTTTTGATAAAGATTTTCTAATGCTGTATATTGAGATGTAAATCCACATTTTGAAGCAACATTAACAAACATGATGTATTTACCCTTAAATGAGTTTAAGTTTATTGGGGAGCCATTAATGTCATTAATTTTAATATCGAAAATAGATTCTTGGGCACTAGACGATGTAGAAACAAATAAACTTAAAATAAAAACAATAAACTTTTTCACAAATATTTTTTTTGCAAATTTATAAAAATATAATTTTTACATAAAAAAGTTATGCAATAAAAAATTAAAATAATTTTTTTAAAGAATCGAAAACATGTTTACTAGCTCTTGTTAATGGTAACCTAACAGTTGAACTGCATAGTTCTTGCAATTCTAAACAAGCTTTAATCCCAACTGGATTACCTTCACAATACAAAGGATTGTAAAAGTCATATAAATCTAGATGAATTTTATTGGCTTTACTCTGAAATCCCTCTAATGCTAAGTTTACCATTTTAGAAAATTCTTTAGGAAAAGATTGACCTATTACAGATATGACTCCCGTTGCACCTAAATTAATCATTGGTAATGTTAACGCATCATCACCTGACAAAACAGAAAATTTGTTAGGTTTATTTTTAATTATTTTATGAATTTGATCAAGATTTCCTGACGCTTCCTTTATAGCAATAATATTACTAAAATCATGACCAAGTCTTAAAATAGTTTCAGCCTCAATATTGCTAGATGTTCTGCTAGGAACATTATATAAAATTATAGGTAAATCAGTAGATGTTGCAATAGATTTATAATGGTGATATATACCCTTTTGCGTTGGTTTATTATATGCAGGTGAAACAGATAAAATTGCATCGACATCTATTAGGTTAGTACACTCAATGTCGTGAATAACTTGACTTGTTGAGCTTCCTCCAATGCCTACTACAATTGGTATTCTATTATTATTAATCTTCTTACAGAAAGCTATAATTTTATGTTTTTCTTCTTTTGTGAGAGTAACACTTTCTCCGGTTGTACCTAAGATAACTAAATAATTTACACCTCCATCTATCACATAATTTATTAATTTTTCTAAAGAATCAAAGTCAATTGTAAAATCGTTATTAAATGGAGTTACTAATGCAACTCCAGTTCCATAAATTTCTTTCATTTTATTTGTTTATCAGTTCAATATAATGTTTTATTTCACTCATTAATTTGACAACACTTTTGTCTTCATTTAAAGAAATCATAAAATCATAAATTTGGTAATTCTCTTCAAAAATGCCAATTTTAAATTTAGCTAAAGAGCTAGCAACTAAATATTTTATTGGTATAACGCTACTATTACAAAGATTGATTAAAATATCGTAATCTTTTTTGATAAAATTATCAATAATATAATTTTGAGGTTTATAATACCAATTAAGATCTTTTCTATTAAAGAAGTCATACTGCAATTTTGGTGTATGACAAAAAGTATATTGTTTATCGTTGACATATCCAAGTGCTTTTATATCCTTTTTTAAATTAAAAAAATAATCCACAAATGGTTTGATTTCACTAATTTGATTTTCGGTCGTGGCATCATATAATATACCTATTGATTTTGCATCACTAAGATTACATACGCTTTTTAAACGTTTATTATTCTTTAGCTCTCTGAGAAAAACCCACTTACCAACTTTCTGTTTAATATCTTCAATAAATTGCATTAACTTATTTTATCTATAAAATCATTTTCATTAATCAATGGAATACCTAGATGCTCAGCTTTCTCTCTTTTAGATGGCCCCATATTATCTCCCATTAGTACAAAGGTAGTTTTTTTTGATATTGAACCAATATTTTTGCCACCATGATCTTCAATAATTTTCTTTAATTCGTTTCTTGAAAAATTTGAAAAAACCCCAGATATTACAATATTCATCCCTTTTAGTTTGTCTGAAATGATAGTATTTTGATTATCAAATGTAAACTTTAGATCCAAAAATCTTAATTTATTAATTAGATCAATGTTTTTTGAATTAGAAAACCAACTTGTAACGCTTTTAGCAATTTTATCTCCAATTTCATCAACAGAAATTAAATTTTCATAGTCAGCTGCAATTAAAGCGTCAACATTTAAATAATTTTTAGCTAAAGTCTTAGCAACTGTTTCTCCAACATAGCGAATTCCCAAAGCATAAAGTAGTCTTTCGAAAGAAGTATGTTTTGAATTTTCAATCGCTACCATAAGACTGTTAACTGATTTTTCTGCTAACCCATCTAGTTGTATCAAATCTTCTTTTTGAAGAGTGTAAAGATCATTAAGATCTCTAATAAATCCCTTTGTAATTAAAAGCTCAATCGTTTCTTTTCCAAGACCATCAATATTCATTGCTTTTCTACTTATAAAATGTTCAAATTTACCTTTTATTTGTGGTAAACAATTTTCTGAATTAATACAATAATGTTTAGCATCTCCATCATTTTTAACTAATTTTGAACCGCAGGCTGGACATAAAGAAATAAATTTTGCCGGAACAGAAAACAAATCGCGATCTTCGATTTTAACCTTTACAACTTTTGGAATAATTTCTCCCCCTTTTTCAATAAATACAAAATCATCAACCCTTATGTCTAGCTTTTGCATTTGGTCTGCATTGTGTAATGAGGCTCTCTTAACAATTGTTCCACCCAAATTTACTGGCGCTAAGTTGGCAACTGGAGTGATAGCACCTGTTCTACCAACCTGATACGTAATAAAATTTAATTTAGTGAGTGCTTGTTCAGCTTGAAATTTATAAGATATTGCCCATCTTGGAAACTTAGAAGTATATCCCATTTCAGCTTGAACAGATAAATCATCAACCTTAATCACAATTCCATCTATTTCAAATGGCAAACTTGCTCTTTTTTCATCCCAAGAATTTACAAAATCAATAACACCATCTATATTATTATATCTTTTTATTTCATTTGGCACTTTAAATCCCCATTCTTTTGCAAACTGTAAATTTTTATAGTGACTATTAGAAGGTAAATCTTCTCCCAAGACATAATATAAAAAACAATCAAGTGGTCTTTTTGCGACCTCTTTTGAATCTAACAATTTTAAACTACCTGATGCTGTATTTCTAGGGTTTGCATAAGGATCTAAATTTTCACTTATTCTCTCACTATTCATTTTATCGAAAAGATCCAACGGAATAAAAACTTCACCTCGAATTTCAAATAATTTAGGAAAAGACCCTTTTAGTTTTAGAGGGATACTTTTAATAGTTTTAATATTAGATGTAACATCGTCACCCTTGACACCATCTCCTCTAGTAAGAGCTCTAAATAAAATTCCATCTTTGTATGTTAAGCTTATGGAGACTCCATCATATTTCAACTCACATGTATATGATATCTCATTATTGGTAAGCTTTTTTATTCTTTTGTCAAAATCAATTAAATCATCATTTGAATAAGTATTTCCTAAAGATAACATAGGATATTTATGATTGAAAGAATTGAAAGATTCTAAACTGTCAACTCCAACTCTGTTTGTTGGAGAATTTGAATCATAGTACTGAGGATTTTCTTTCTCTAAAGATTCAAGCTCTTTAAGAAGCATATCAAATTCAAAATCAGTAATAATTGGTTTGTCTAAAACATAATATCGATGATTATGTTTATTTATTTCATCTCTTAGATAATATATTCTTTGTTTAATTTTCATTTACTTTGATAAGGTAAATGCGAATCATGTAAAACTAGCATCAATTTACCATTAATGTTTTTTAAAACTATAGAAAACTCAACCATTAATTCATTGTTATTTTTATCCATAAAAAAATAATTACCCATTGCGATAGCACAATTATCCAAGATTTTTATTCCTGCATTTTCCCATCTAATTTTTGTCCAGCCCTTTATAGCAAACCCTCCATCTTCGGAGAAATTAGAATTTCCCCCAACAAAATATGAGAGTGCTGAAATTTTATCTAATCTAAATTGTGAATTGTAAGCTAAAGTTGGTTTAAATAGAACAGACTCGAAAGAGTATGCATATAATTTATTAATAAATAATTTGGCTTCGTTGACATAATCTCCATTATTTAAAAAAGTTTTTCCAATATTGATGATACCATCACCCCATTCTTTCTGAAAATTTAGTACTTGTTCTTCTTTTATCATAATTTTTGTTTCAAAAATAATTATTTAAAAACTGCTTTTATCATTCTATCTCTTCCGTTTATATCTTTTTTTAACTGGATATTAACAAATCCTTCATCATTTAATAATTCTATAATTTCTAGCCCAAAATTTTCGTTAATTTCAAAGAACAAACAACCTTCATTCGATAATAAATCTTTTGATCTTTTAATTATATTATCATAAAAAATTAATGGATCCTCATCTGAAACAAAAAGAGCTAAATGAGGTTCATTATCTAATACATTTTTATTAATATGTTTTTTTTCACTACTGATAACATAGGGAGGATTACTTACAATAACATCAAATTTATCGCTAATAATATTTTCTTTATTCAAAATATCCATCTCTATAAAGCTAACATCGGTATTATGTTTTTTATTATTAATTTTTGCAACTTTTAAAGCTTCACTACTAATATCAATTGCGGTAAACGTTCCTGTTAAAAATTTACTAAGTGTAATAATCAAACATCCAGATCCTGTACCTATGTCTAAAAAACTATTTTTTTGAACAGAATCATTAATAACCCAATTAGCTAGTTCCTCTGTTTCAGAACGTGGTATTAAAACTGAACTATTTACAAAAAAATTTAAGTTAAAAAAATACGCTTCTTCAAGTATATACTGAATTGGAATATTATTTTTTAATTTTTCAATAATATAAGTTATAGTTTTTTTTTGAGTTTTACATATAGTATCATTTGAGTGTAAAATAAATTCTGACTTATTGTATCCAAAGATTTTATGAATTACTATAAATGCCAAAGACTCACATTCTTTTAAATCATATATGTGCGATAATTCTTTTTTAAAATAAACTATAACATTGGATAAAATTTCCATACCACAAATGTATTCATTTTACTATTTTTGGTGCATGCAAAATCACGACTATTTTATGCAGAAATGTTTAGATTTAGCTGCTAAAGCATTTCCGAATAATATACCTAATCCAATGGTAGGCTGTATCATTATATACGACAATAAAATAATAGGTAAGGGTTATCATAAGAAATTTGGGGAAAAACATGCTGAAGTAAATGCTATTGAAAGTATTAAAAACAAAAAATTACTTTTAAAATCTACACTTTATGTTAATTTAGAACCCTGTTCCCATTTTGGAAAAACACCACCATGCGTTAATATGATCATCAAATACAAAATTCCAAATGTGGTTATAGGATGCGTTGACAGCAATTCTAAAGTTAAAGGACAAGGAATACAAAAACTTAAGGATGCTGGTGTTAATGTTACATTAGGAATTTTGGAAGAAAAATCACGTGATCTAAATAAAAGATTTTTTACTTTTCATGAGAAAAAAAGACCTTATGTTATTTTAAAATGGGCTAAAAGTAAAGATGGTATGATAGCACCAAAAAATCAAAATGGTAGTTTTTGGATGACCTCAAAAGAATCTAAAAAGTTAGTACATAAATGGAGATCGCAAGAACAAGCCATTTTAGTTGGGAAAAATACAGTGATAAAAGATGATCCACAACTTACTGTTCGTGAAATAAAAGGTAATAATCCAATTCGTATTATTATTGATAAAAAACTGCAAATTTCACAAGACAAAAAAATTTTTAATAATGATGCTTTAACAATTATTTTTAATGAAGTAATTAACAAAGAAGTAAATTCAACTAAGTTTTTACAAATATCCTTTGATAACTTAATTGATAATATCTTATTATATTTATTTAAAGCTGGTATACAGTCAATAATAATTGAAGGAGGGCAAAAAACACTAAAATCTTTTATTGACATAAATAAATGGGATGAAGCACGGATTTTTACCACTAAAAAAATACTAAACGAAGGCCTAATATCACCAAAATTGGTTAACCTAAAAGGAGAAAAAAAACAGATTGGTGATGATACTATTGAAATAATACATAACAAATGATTTCTCTAACTTTAACTATTTTGTTTACTGTTTCATTATTTATTTTTTTTAAAGAATTTGATAAAAGAAATATTAATACGCATCAAGCAATAACCTTCAATTATTTTACCGCAGCAATTCTAGCAACTTTATTATATAATAATCCCTTATTTTACACAGATATTATTAATGTTTCATGGTTATATCATACTATAGCATTAGGAATGTTTTTTGTTGTTATGTTTAATGTTATGGCAAAAACAACTCAAAAACTTGGAATTTCTATTGCATCCATTGCTTCAAAAATGTCATTAGTTATTCCTGTAATAGCGGCTCTTTTTTTTCAAAGAAACTTAGAGTTATCTATATATAACTACTTTGGTATTTTTTTGGCATTAATTGCAATTTTTTTAACATTTAAAAAAAAACAAAAAACCAAAAAGTCTATAAAAATTGCAATCATTCTTTTTTTTGGCGCAGGAATTTTAGATTCTTTTTTGGATTATATTAGAGAAAAGTATTTAGAATCAATTAATGATTTCAATATATTTATTATTCTAGTTTTTACTATTGCATTCTTAACGGGTTTTGTCTTAATTATTTTTAAAAGAAATAAAATAACCGTTAGAAATATAATTGCTGGAATACTTCTAGGAATTCCAAATTATTTTAGCATTTATTTCGTGCTTTTATCATTAGATTCTCTTGGTGGTGCTATTGTGTTTCCTGTATTAAATATTGGTGTTGTTTTAATATCTACAATTTTCAGCTATTTAATCTATAAAGAAAATTTAAATAAAGAAAACTGGTTTGGTATAATTTTGGCTTGTATATCCATTTTTTTGGTATTATCTTTTTAAATGGAACAAGAAAATCATATTTATAGGGAAATTAAAAAACCATCAACTGTATCTTTAAGAGTAAAAGGAAGTAAATTTATTGGCTATAGCTTTAATATTACTTCTAAAGATGATGTAAAAGAAAGAATAGCAGACTTAAAAAAAAAAGAACATAAAGCAAGGCATTTCTGCTTTGCATATATATTATCAAACAATAAATCAATTCAAATAGTCAACGATGATGGTGAACCCTCATCAACTGCAGGAAAACCAATACTAAGGCAAATACTATCAAAGGATTTAACAAATGTTTTAATTGTGGTTGTTAGATATTTTGGTGGCATTAAACTTGGTGTTAGTGGATTAATAAACGCATATAAATCAGCAGCAAATGAAGTTATTAATAAATCAGGAGTAGTAACTAAATATCTTCAAGAATATTATCAGATAAATTTTAAATACACAGACATAAATGACGTAATGCGAATTATAAAAAAATATAATATAGAAATTATTAAAAGTAAGCTTAAACTAGAATGTATAATTATATTTGCAGTATCTATTAAAGATAGTAAGCATACTATTGAAATTTTTGAAAAAAATCATGGATTAATTATTAATAAATTAGAGCATGGATCTATTAAAAAAACTTTGTGAAATTCACGCTCCTTCAGGCGAAGAGGAGGTATTAAGGAATTTTCTTATTGACTATATTAAAAACAATCAATCAAACTGGAAAACAAAACCAAAACTTTACTTTGGAAAAGGATTTCAAGACAATTTAATTTTAGTTTTTGGAAAACCGAGTGTAGCAGTTTTTGCACATATGGATTCAATAGGGTTTACAGTAAAGTATGATAATGAAATAATTAAAATTGGTGGACCAAAAACAAATGAAGGCATAACACTAGTTGGAAAAGATTCTAAAGGAAATATAGAAGGAAAAATATTCAAAAAAAATAAAAAAGTATACATTCAATTTGACAGAAAAATTGATAGAGGTACTAGCTTAACATATAAAATTAACTTTAGAGAAAATGATGATTTTATTCAATCAGCTTATATTGATAATCGACTTGGAATATATAATGCATTAGAGATAGCAAAAAATATTGAAAACGGCATACTAGTATTTTCAACTTGGGAAGAGCACGGAGGAGGATCCGTAGGATATTTAGGGAAATTTATTCAAGAAAAATATAATGTTTCTCAAGCATTAATATCTGATATAACATGGATAACTGAAGGCATTAAACATGCTAAGGGATGTGTAATATCATTAAGAGATAGTGGAATACCCAGAAAATCATTTGTAAATAAAATCATTAATATAATTAAAGCAAATAAAATACCATTTCAACTTGAAGTCGAAGATGCAGGAGGAAGCGATGGAAATGGATTACAAAAAAGTGATTATCCATGGGATTGGTGTTTTATAGGTGCTGCCGAAGATAATGTTCACTCCCCTGACGAAAAAGTACATAAGAGCGATATTGAATCTATGATTAAAATATACAGTTTACTACTAAAAGAATTATAATAGAAAAATATAATTAATAATAATTTATATCTAAAACTGACCCCTCAACATTTATTGTATCTACATAGCTTGATAAAGAAATATTATATTTATAAATTGTACTTGAAGCATTTTGCGAATCATTTACATATAGCATATTAGATGTAGCAGTTGTAGAATCTGTTGGATTATAAGATTCACTTCTAACAAGCAAAACATCAGAAACTAAAGGGATAATTTGATTAACTCCAGTACCACTATTATTCATACTGTACACACCATCAGATGCGGTAAAGTAAAATACATTTCCAGCGTTATTAGACTTTAAATTCGCAGCATTATATATATTATTCATAGGTTGAGTCCAAGCAATTTCTAAGTCCCAAGGATTAACCTTAACTAAAGATGAAAAAGTGTTGTCTGATGAATTAGAATTGTTATATACTCCACTGCATAAAACTTTTAAATCATCTGTAGAAATAGCCGAGTTAGGGTTATCACCAATGTAAAGACTACCCATCATATTTGCTAAGGGAACTAAATTATCTTTATGATCAATTACTACTATAGTAGAATCTTTTCTGGATACACTGCCCCCATTCATAACTATAGTTCTATAATATCTATTTACCAATGATATTGGACTGGTATTAACACCTGTTTCAATATCAGATATAATTTGCATATTTTCTATATCAAATTCTTTGACTTTAGAATCTCCTCTGTCAACAATGAACATTCTATCATCTGGAGTTACAAAAACAAAATCTACAGCTTCAATAAAATTACCACCGAAACCTTTATTTTCAAAAGTTTGGATATTAGCAGAGTAAACCTTGTCAGATAGCATAAAGGCTTTTGTTCCCCTAAATTTAATCTTTTTGACATTAGACAATGGAGTACCGTTTACAGATTGATATATTTGATTAATTACAGTGTCACCATTATAAAAACTTACACCAGAGGATGTTGCAACATATAATCCGGAGCCATAATCTCTAGAAAAGACAGGTTGAGTGTCTTCTGATTCGGAACAAGAAAAGAATAATAAGATTACTGCAAAAAGTATAATATTTTTCATTTGTAGATATTAAGAATATTATGCAAATATAAATAGTTAAAACGAATAATTGCAAATTCTAAAACTACCAATGATAATATTAATTATTCAGTAAAACAATAGTTTCCAGGAATAATACCCGTCTGAACTGAATCAACTATTACTCCATTACTATTATATCTGTATGACCATCCTTGATCAGAAAAGTTTACTGCATCTGCCCCATATATATAACCGTTGTTGTAAGCAATAGAATAAAAATTTCTATTAATAATTGAAGTATTAGAAAGTTCTCCTTGATTAATACCAAATGAATAAACTTGTTTTGACCATCCTCCGTCTGAGTAATACAATGTGTTTCCCTGATCATTGATAACTAAATCCGAAGGGTGATTACCTACTGTAAAATCATATGATTCCGCAATTGAATTGTTTGAAATTCTAACTAAACTTCCGGCTGTTTCATTAATAATATTCCAATCAGCATCATATTCTGTATTACCTGAAGAAAGTACCCAAACATCGCCATTGTAATCAACAACAGCAGAGCTTGGTTTATCCCCAACTGTAAGTGTGGTTTCAACCATATCATTTTCTAAATTAACAATAGTAACTGTATTATCAAACCCCCAACCGCCAGAATTACATATGTATGCATAACCATTGCTTACAACAATACCTTCTGGTCCATTTCCGCATGAAATTGATGATGTAACAGTGTTTGTATTTAAATCAATAACCTGAACACCATTTATACCCCAGTCAGTAACATAGGCTTTATCTTCAGAAACTTGAGCAATATATCTTGGTGAAGATAGAGGTATAGTTGATACATAAAGTATTGAATCAGCTGTTGCTACTTCTATTTTTGAGGAATTATTTACAACTATATATGCAAAATCATTTATAATTTTCATTGACTGGACCACATCACCAAGTTGAAATAAATTATTTGAATAAAATATATCATGCACAACAGAACCTTCATCGCTAACATATGATATAGAGCCATTACCTACGCCATAATTACCTTCATTTATAATAAAATAACCATCGCTGTAAAGTCCTTCTGAGATTGGTGTTGGATTATCTTTTGAGCAACTACTAATCAGTATAGTGATTAATAATATTTTTAATAATTTACTTTTCATTGTTTTCATTGTTTTCATTGTTTTCATTTTTATAATATTTAAAATTTAAAATTTAAGGTTAATAAGTATTCTCTACCTGGATTTGGATAATTTAGATAAGTTTGATACGATACATCAAAAACATTCTTTAATTGTAGTGT
>JAYZXD010000019.1:0-18063 GCA_036141595.1 Bacteroidota bacterium | reverse complement strand
TGCTCCATCTGTCTTTTTTGAGCCTTTTATATTTTTTAATTCTGTGGTGAGATTAAAGTCAGGCGTTGGGTTTTTGGTGTAGCCCAAAACATTCACAAAAAGGTCAATCAGAAATTCACCTTGATATTGTTCCTCTTTCGAGTTCCGAATATTTTCTTGAATGGTTGGATTATGGAAATGACTTGTAAATCGTTGGTATGCTTTATTAACTTTTTCAGATTTTAATTCTTTTAAATATTTGTTTAGAACAGAGTTCTGAAATAAGCTCATAATTCAAAATTTTATGTTTTTCAAACTTACAAGATTTAGTCAGAAAACTTGAAGATATATTTAAGATTTTCAATTTTAGAATCAAAATTTCTATCAATTCTATCTTCTCTTATTTTACCATTTTTATAAATAGAGTGTATAAAATTGTTTTTAAGAATACTATTTGTTCTTACACTTCGATAACCTTTTTCAGTTAAAATATGTGATATTCTTCTATATCCAATTCCTCTTTCTTCCTTTAGGAATTTTATTAAACGATATAATTTATATTGATAAGAATTATAATGTGATGTTTTTGTTAATTTTGAAGTTCTAATAATTAAGTCAAATGAAAATAAAATACTTTCAACATCTTTTTTATTAGAATTTTTAGGATCAAAAGTATTGGTACTAAAACAGTCAGTTACTGTGGAATAACTATTGTAGTACGTGAGATTTCACGATCTATTCTCATTCTATTTCCTTACTTTTTTTCCGTTTTTAAAAATTATTTTTTTATCCAATTTTTTAGTCCCATCTTCGTAATTAACAGTATAGTATTTCCATACACCTTCTTTCTTACCATTTTTTAAAGTACCTTCTTTAATCACCAAACCTAAACCTCCATCATATAATTTAAATATACCACTATTATCACTAGTCCATTCCATTTCTCTCCATAGTGATCCATTCTTTTCATAGTCTTTTTCTGTTATTAGTTCTCCGTCTTCCCATATTTCTTCTGTTTCTAAAACCCCTTTTTTATCAAAGTATTTCCATACTCCATCATACCAACCTTCTACCATATTTCCTGTATATTTTATCACACCATTTTTATAGTAGAATTTACATATCCCGTTTCTTTGTGTCTCCTGACTTATTTGATTGTTTTTGTAGTATCCTTTTGAAGAGATAAACAGACCATTTTTTATCACATATTCACAATTAGTTCTAATTTTAAAAATCATTCCTTTTTGTTTACAGGTTTTTTTTACAATACCTGAAACGGGAGTGTCATTTGATTTTAGTAATACCAATGAACTGTCTTGATTAAATTTAACATCATCTTCATTATATATATTTTGACTAAACCCAATTAACGGGAGAGTAAATAATAGTACAAACATCAATTTTTTCATAATTATTTTTTTAGTTTATTTTACAAACTTACTGTTTTTAACTAATTCAAAATCCATATCACTAATTCGGTCTTTGAATTCTCTATTGATTCTTTCTTCACGTATTTTACCTTTCTTGTAAATACTGAATATATAATTTGGTTTTAGAGTCTTACCACTTCGAATAGACCGATACCTCAACTTTTCTAATTTTTCAGAAATTTTTCTGTAAGAAAACTTTTCAACTTCTTTTAGTTGTTTGATTTTGTCGTAAAGTTTTTGTTGTCTTTTTGTGTAGTGAGAAGTCTTTGTTAATTTGGAAGTTGTGATGTTTATTGTGAAAGAAAAAACAATAAAATATTCGTTATTCCAGACATACTCCAATAATAAACCTTTAACAGTCGAATAGTTTCATAACACCGATTTGGTTCTGAATATTTCCTTAATCAAATTTTTTATAACATATCATTGACCTATTGGAACAACCGAGAATGATTCTATATGGTTATTTATTACACTAAGGTCAAACTCAAGAGGGTTACAACAAACTTCACAATCTTCAATGAAGTTTTGTGTCTCAATAGAAGGGTCAATCATTTTTAATTGGTTTTCCCAACAATGTGGACAGTCAAAATAATGTTCAATCATATTTAAAAAAATAGTATACAAAAATACTAATTAATCTACTTAACTCAATCTTGTAGGGAGTTGTCGATTATTAAATCATTATGTTAAAATCAAATATTTTTTTCTTGTAGTTTTACAATTATAAATTTAGAATAATGAAAGTAATTACTTGGAATTGTAAAATGAGATTTAGAAAGGTGTATAATTTAATATTCCCATTGAACCCAGATATTATTGTCCCATTAGAGGTCTGTATTTTTTTTCTATAAATTTTTGTCCAAATCCAATAAATGGTATAGTAAGTAATAGTATAAATAGAATTCTTTTCATACAACAAACTTAGTATTTTTAATTAACTCAAAATCCAAATTACTAATTCTGTCTTTGAATTCTCTATTGATTCTTTCTTCACGTATTTTATCTTTATTAGTAAAATTACAATTAGTATTTTTGTAATTAACTTTTATGAAAACAATAAATATTATTTTCCCTAACCAATTGTTTGAAAATTCTGATCTTTTGAATTCGGAATTCTCACACTATTTAATTGAAGAATATCTTTTTTTTAATCAATATAACTTTCACAAACAAAAAATTTTTTTTCAAAGATGTTCAATGAAAAACTACTTTGATTATTTGAAGTCTAAACATCTACAAGTCAACTATATTGAATCATTTGATAAAAAATCAGATATTAGAAATTTTATTACAAGTCTTGATACCAAAAAAATTAGAGAGATTGTATGTTTAAATCCAGAGGATAATTATCTTGAAAGAAGAATTAAAGATAGTTGTAAAAAAATAGGTTTAAGCGTTAAGTTTTATAATAACCCTATGTTTATAAATACAAGAGAAAATTTGAAAGCATTTTTTAAAACTGATAAAAAGAAGTTTTTTCAAACATCATTTTATAAATCAGAAAGAATTAGACTTTCAATTCTTTTAGATGATAATAAAAATCCTCTTGGTGGTAAATGGACTTATGATGACATGAATAGAGACAAATATCCTAAAAATCAAAAAACTCCAAAAATCAATTTTTCAAAAAAAACAGATAATCACGACAACGCAGTTGTATATGTAGAAAGATATTTTAAAAATAATAATGGAGTGATTAACAATGATTTTCTGTACCCTACAGACTTTGCAACTTCTAAAATATGGTTGCTACAATTTTTGAAAGATCGATTTGATGAGTTTGGTCCTTACGAAGATGCTATTTTAAAAGAGGAATCAATAATTAATCATAGTGTTCTTTCACCACTTATTAATACTGGCTTACTTTCCCCAAATTTTATAATCAAATCAATTTTAGATTGCTATAAAAAAAATAATATTCGTTTGAATTCTTGTGAAGGTCTGGTCCGTCAAATTATTGGCTGGAGAGAGTTTATTAGAGGCATATATGTTTGTAAAGGTGTAGAAGAACGAACAAAGAATTTTTGGAATTTTAGCAGAGCTATCCCAAATTCATTTTATGAAGGGACAACAGGAATTGAGCCTGTAGATGATACAATTAAAAAAATTAATTTAACTGGATATGCAAATCATATTGAGAGATTAATGATAATTGGAAATTTTATGCTCCTATGTGAATTTCATCCAGATCAAGTTTATCGTTGGTTTATGGAACTATTTATCGACTCTTATGATTGGGTCATGGTTCCTAATGTTTATGGAATGAGTCAGTTTGCTGATGGGGGTCTAATGTCAACTAAGCCATATATAAGCAGTAGCAATTATATTCTTAAAATGAGTAATTATAAAAAAGGCAAATGGTGTGAAATTTGGGATGCTCTATTTTGGAACTTCATGAACAATCAAAGAGATTTTTTCTCTAAAAATCCAAGAATGAGGATGCTGATTTCTAGCTTTGATAAAATGGATGTTACTAAAAGAGATAAACACTTATGCATGGCTCACAAATTTTTAAATAGCTTATAGTTAATTTTTAATTCTTAAAATTTTTTGTGGCCAGGGGTCTTTAAATTTCGCCCCATTTTGCCAATTAGTTATTTCTTCTTTAGTCAGAAAACAAGATTTTAATTTATCTGAAAATTGTACTACATGATTTTTGTGACCAATAATAGTTAAGTCACAGCATCTGTCACCAAAGCGACCACCTTCTTTTACTAACTTATTTTCAATTAATTTAAGTTCTTCTTTTAATAGTCCATTATTTTTATCATTAATTATTGCTGCTCGCCATGTTCCTATAAGTTCTAAATTTATACTTCCAGCTGCTTGGTTCCAAAGAAGTGATTCACTATGCCTACTAGCAAGCCAAAAAAATCCTTTGCTACGATAAATTCTTTTGTCAAGAAATTTATGACAAACATCCCAAAGTCTTTGTGGGTGAAATGGACGATCATCTTTTATAATTTCTGTTGCTAAATTATACGGTCTTTCAGTATTTTCTTCTGAAATCAGAATAGGTTGTAGTTCTTTAAAAAGTTTTTCAACAACAAAATAATCATATTCTTTAATTTTAAATAATGAATCTATTGATAGCTTGCCAAAAACAATAGAATGTATAGAAGCAAATGGATTAATTTTTTTTATTTCATTTACTATATTTTCAGTTTGCTGGCTTTGTAATTTATCCGCTTTTGTTACAATTAAATGGCTACAAAAAAGAATTTGTTCAGCTAGTAAATTAATGGAGTCTCTAATGCCTTTAATCATATTTTCTTGCATTTTTGGAATAAGACTTTTGCCATAATCAAAATCATTGGCTATCATTAGGCTATCAATTAAAACTAAAACTCCAGTAAGCTTAATTTTGTTATGGTTTTTAAAGTATTTTATTAAAGGCATGGGGTGGCAGCTTCCTGATGTTTCAATGATAATTATGTCAGGCTTGTTGTTATTTAATAATGTTATAATGGAATGATTAAGTTTTTTGATGCCGACTTTACTACTCAGTACACAAGATGAAATTGATTCAAACATTTTTTCATTTTCCTCAACAGCGCTAGTGCTAGATACTAACTCTCCGTCAATGTCAAGTTGGCTCATGTCATTAACTATTGTGCAAACAGATAAATTTTTTCTTTTTGACTGTGACAGAAGATTTCTCAAAAGAGTAGTTTTTCCAGAGCCTAAAAATCCGTTTATAATAACAACGGGAACTTTTTTCATAATTTAAAATACTTATTGCTAATTTACATCAATAATTGTACTAAAATCTAAACTACAAAAAAATTACTTTCATTATTTTAATTGAAGCTATAAATAAGATGACAAGTTTTTAGCTCTTAGTAGTGTTTAGAGTTAATTAAACAATTTTTTTTTATTGAATTCATTATAAATTAATTGAATGCAAAGACCAAATAAAACAGAAATAATGATTAAAATGACATTATCTAAACCTTCAGTCAGAAAAGATACTCTTATTAAAATGGTTGATATTATAAAGCCGGAATTTCTCATTATATTGTGAAAAAAATCCGAGTTAAAAAATGAAAATAACAATAAAAATACATCAACTAAAATCAGCAACTGAAATAGTTCGTCAAAAAAAATATTATTTAAAGATTTAATATTTGTGTTATCATTCATATAAAAGAAATCAAAGCTCCAGCTATAAAAATGATAACTTGCTAAAACAATCAAAATTGGGACAAGTAGTGTAGAAAGCCATTTTTTTACATTAATGAATCTTAGTAATTTAGCGTTATCTTGTGAATTATCATGCTGTTTTTTAGAACTTATCCTAAACATATAAATTAAAAAAAATAGTAGTAAGGCGGCTATTAAATCAATAAATAAGTATTCATTAAGCTTATTTGTAAGTATATTGTTTTCAATATTGATATTTGAAATATCTTTAAAAATCCTTCTAACAATAATTAATGTTATTATTTCGTATTGTTTTGAAATATATGTTGATATAGATCGCGGTAAATAATAGATCAATTGATATATTTCATAAATTAATATGAAAGAAAATGGCGTATATATAGCTGATATAGGGTTGCTTAAAAGATTATAATAATCATTTATTTGTATAACATCGTATTTGTACAAATAGATTAAAATTAAGTGCGCAATAAAGCCAAAAATTGAAATATTTAGAATAGTATTTTCAACTTTATTTTTTGTTTTTTCACTAATAAAAAAATCAAAAATTTTAGGTTCTTTTATATATTTCATTTATTAAATAACTAAAATAATTAAGATTATCTATTGCTTAAACTGATTCTTTTTATCTGTTGGATCTGCGTTCATGTCTTGATTTTGTGTCTTATTTGCCCAATTAATCATGTAAACTAGGCCGATTATGTAAGCTGTGAAAATTATAGCTCCAACAATAAACATGCTTTTTGTTAACATAAAAATATTTTTTAAGTATTAATTATTTCTTCTTTGTCTAATTGCAATTGCAAATAGTAAAATAGTTGCCGGCCAATGTGCTGAGTATTGCGCTTCTTCAGTATGCCCTAACAGACCTAAACCAACTGAATATAGCAAACATATAAAAGCAAGTAAAATTGGATAATAAATTTGCAAAAAAGTTATATATTTATTTTTTTTCATGATAAATTTTTTTGCAAATATAAATAAAATGCATAACTTTGTTAAATAAAAATTATACAAAATGTTTGGTTTATTTAAAAAAAAGAGTAAAAAAGAGAAATTGTTGTCCCAGTATAACGCATTAAAAGAAAAAGCTTATAAGATATCTAAAGTAAATAGAAAGGAGAGTGATAGAATAGAATATGAAGCAGATCAGCTACTAAAAGAAATAGATAAAATAAAAGACTAGTCTATTAAATAATTAATTTATTAAACTAAGTTTTGTTATTGCTTTCTGTACGTATTTATCCTCTTCGCTGATTATTTGATGATAAATGTTTGATCCCCAAATATTTCTAGCGGTTGTTGCTAAAAGTAAATTTTTTAAGAATTTAAGTTCAGTTTCCCCAAGATTTATTTCTAAGTTTTGATTTTTCTTTTTAGCATTTAAAATAAATTTATTGTAAAGATTGCTAACGTTTATTTGAGTATAGTTGTTAATTTTATTTTTTCTTAAATTAATACTGTAATCTAAACAAAAGTCATTAATTATTCCAGAATACAAAAGTTGATTTATTTGCGAATAATTTTCAGATGAATCATCATAAATGATTAAATCAGGATTAATTCCACCACCTCCATACACTATTCTTCCTTCTTTAGTAAAGTATTTTAAACTGTCAATTGTGTTGTTATTTGTTGCATTTCTATATTGAGTTTGAATACACCTTCCGCTTGGGGTAAAATACCTTTGAGTTGTAAGCCTTATAACTGATCCATCATTTAAAATTATTTGTTCTTGAACCAATCCCTTACCAAATGATCTTTTGCCTATAATGATACCCCTATCATTATCTTGTATAGCTCCCGCAACAATTTCTGATGCAGAAGCCGACCCCTCATTTATAAGAACAGCAATTTCAGTTTCTTCTAGATTACCAGTTGAGGTCGCATGATATTCTAGCTTTCCTCTTTTATCACCTTCAGTATATACAATCAATTCATTGGCTTTTAAAAACTCATCACAAATCTTATTGGCAACATGTAAATATCCCCCTGGATTAGATCTTAAATCTAAAATTAGTTTTTTCATACCCATCATCTTTAGTGAATCTGTCTTTTCAATCATTTCATTATAGGTATTTGCTGCAAATCGATTTATTTTAATTAATCCAATTTCATTTGTTAGCATGAAACCGGCATCGACACTAACAAGAGGAATATTGTCTCTAATAATTTTAAATGGTAAAAGTTTTTTTTCTTTGTTTCGCTTTATACTAATTTTCACAGGGCTACCTTTTTCTCCTCTTAAGCTGTTAATTACATCTTCGTTAGTTATTCCAATATTGGCAACATTTTTGTCTTCAACTTCTATAATTCGATCACCAGACTGAATACCCAGCTTTTCAGAAGGGCCGCCAGAAATTGCAGATACTACTACTATAGTATCTTCAATAATTTTAAATTCTATTCCTATTCCGCTAAAGCTCCCTTGCATATCTTCTTTGACATTTTTAAAATCATCTACAGAAATATATGATGAGTGAGGGTCTAAATTTTTTAGTAAAGTATTGACTACATCATCTTCAAATTTTTTATAATTGATACTATCAACATAATTATTATCAATTAGTTCTAAAATATGCCTTAACTTTTCACTATTGGTTTTGTATTTATTAGATCCCAAATTTTGCATATTTACTTTTTTTATAAGCTTATTTATGTTGAATAAATTGTATTCAACATTTGAAATCATGCTTCCTGCAAAAAATCCAATAATTAAAATTATTATATAAATTGTTTGTTTTTTAACCGTCATGTTAAAGTTTCATTCTGTTAAATTCAATTACTTCAACTTTCGCTTTTTTTAAAAATTCAATACCAGCTTCATCTTTGTATTTGTCAAGATACACAACTCTCTTAATTCCAGCTTGGTGAATCAACTTACTACATTCCTTACAAGGAGAAAGTGTTAAATATAAGGTTCCTCCGTAGCAGGATGTGCCATGCTTTGCACATTTTAAAATTGCATTTGCTTCTGCATGAAGAACTTCCCACTTTGTTATATTGTTAATTTCACATGAATTTTCAAAGCCAGATGGAGTGCCATTGTATCCGTCTGAAATAATCATTTGATCTTTAACAATCAGTGCCCCAACTTTTTTTCTTGTACAATGAGAAAGTTTCGCCCATTCAAGAGCCATTCTCAGGTATGCCCGATCATATTTTTCTTGTTTTTTCAAAATTAAATTTATTAAAAATGATTTTGTGCCCAGAGCCGGGGTCGAACCGGCACGAGTTTCCTCATTGGTGTTTGAGACCAACGCGTCTACCAATTCCGCCATCTGGGCAATTTTTTACAAAAATACTAGTTTACATTAATTATTTATTGAGATTAACTAAAAAAACAAAACTTTGGTAATATTATACAGTAAAGTGTATATTTGCACCCCTTTTATTTATTAGTATCATTATGAATAAACATGTAAAGTTTTTTTCTGGAAGAAATACTAGAAATTTAGCTGTCAAAATTGCGAACGCTTATGGCTCTGATTTGAGTACTTCATCTGTTGTAGAGTTTTCAGATGGTGAATTTGAACCATCATTTGATGAAACTGTTAGGGGAGCACATGTTTTTTTAATTCAATCAACCGTGCCTCCATCAGACAATTTAATGGAGTTATTACTTATGGTTGACGCAGCAAAGAGAGCATCGGCAGAAAATATTGTTGCCGTAATTCCTTATTTTGGTTATGCAAGACAAGATAAAAAAGGCAAACCAAGAGTGCCTATTGGGGCTAAGCTAGCTTCAAATTTACTCTCAGCTGCAGGAGTAAATAGGGTAATGACAATTGATTTGCATGCTGATCAAATCCAAGGTTTTTTTGAGGTGCCTGTAGATCATTTATATGCATCTGAATTATTTATTGAAGATATTCAAAATTTAAAAGCTAAAGAGTTAGTAATTGCTTCACCGGATATGGGAGGTAGTAAAAGAGCAAATGTATATTCTAAATTGTTAGAATGTGGAGTTGTTATATGCTACAAGGAAAGAGTTCAGGCAAATTCGATTGGGAAAATGAAAGTTTTAGGAGATGTTACAGGTAAAGATGTAATTATAATTGATGATATGGTTGATACAGCAGGTACACTTTGTAAAGCAGCGGATTTAATGATATCAAATGGGGCAAATAGTGTAAGAGCATACTGTACACATGCTATTCTTTCGGGTTCTGCTTATGAAAAAATAGATCAATCTAAAATTACAGAATTAGTTGTTACAGATACAATACCAAAAAAACATAAAAGCAAAAAAGTTAGAGAGATAACTGTTGCAAAATTTTTAGCACATACTATTCAAGCTGTTATTGAAAATCGTTCAATAAGCAAATCTTGGAAAAGCAATAATAAATAATTAACAAAAATAAATTTAAAATGAAAACACTAGCAATTAGCGTCAAAAAACGAGAAACAGTAGGCAAGAAGGATACTCGTGCGTTAAGAAATCAGGGTAATGTACCATGTGTACTTTACGGGGGAGAAAAGCAAGTGACCTTCTATGCTCATGAAAATGATTTTAGAAAACTCGTTTATACAAAAGATACCTTCGTAGTAGAATTAGATATTAATGGAGATGTGATAAATGCTGTCATGCAAGATATACAGTTTCATCCAGTAAGTGATAAAATATTACATATAGACTTTCTTCAAGTATTTGATGATAAGCCTGTAACAGTTTCATTACCTGTTAACTTAGTAGGAATTTCAAAAGGAGTTAAGAATGGGGGGAATCTTCTATTTAGAAGACCGAAAATTATTACAAAGGGGTTAGTTTCTAATTTACCTGATGCAATTAATATAAACATAGAAGATCTAGCAATAGGAATGTTTATTTACATTAAGGATATCAATATTGAAGGTTGTGAATTTTTGGCCCCTCCAAATTCAGTAGTTGTTGGAGTGAAGACAGCTAGAACAGCGATAGAGGTCCAAGAAGAAGATAATGAGGATTCGGATGACTCTTCAGACACTTCCTCAGAAGCTCCTTCAGAAGCTCCTTCAGATGCTTCTTCGGACTCTCCTTCGGCTGAATAGGCATTATGAAGTTTTTAATTATTGGATTGGGTAATCCTGGAAATAAATATTTAAAAACTAGACATAATATTGGATTTAGGGTTTTAGATCAGATGGCAGGGTTAAACCAAGCAAATTTTTGTTCTGATAAATATGTAGATCGCGCTGATGTTTTTTACAAAGGTCGTAAGTTAATTTTACTCAAACCCAATACATTTATGAATTTAAGTGGCAAAGCAGTTTCCTATTGGATGAAAAAGGAAAAAATAAATAAAGAGAAAATTCTTGTGATATTAGATGATATTTCTCTTCCCTTAGCAAAATTACGATTACGCAAAAATGGATCTCATGCAGGGCATAATGGCTTACTTGATATTCAAAATTGCATAGGGGATAATAAATTTTCAAGACTACGTTTTGGCATAGGTAATGACTTTAATAAAGGACAACAAGCAAATTATGTGTTGTCTGAATTTTCTTCAACTGAAGAGCAAGAAATAAGTGAAAGTATAAATTTAGCAGTAACTATAATTGAAGCATTTTCATTTTTTGGTGTTGAAAGAACTATGTCTGACTTTAATGGGAAATAAGTTATGTTTAATGCAGTACGTGAAATAAAATAAATTAAATTTGCAATGTAAGGTATCGTGGCCGAGTGGCTAGGCAGTGGTCTGCAACACCATCTACAGCGGTTCGAATCCGCTCGATACCTCCATAAAAGCCTGTTATTTCTATAACAGGCTTTTTTATATATTTGCAGAACATCTTAATTAATATATGCAATTTCATAGAATTAGTTTTATCTTATATTTGTTTCTTTCAACTTTTTCATTGTCTGCACAATGTGAGTATACTTTAGATAGTTATTCACACAATAATTGTTACGGAGACAATTCTGGTTCAATAAAAATTACGCTAACTCACCCAGGCGCTACAGCTAGCTGGGTTGGTCCAAATGGATTTTCATCTAATTCAAGTGATATTAATAATTTATTTGCTGGAAAGTACTATTTAACAATCATTAATACTAATCAAGCATGTGAATCTACAGATTCAATTTTTATTGAAGAAACTATTAAAATCTCTGCAGAGTTTAATTTAACAGGAAGGTGTACAAATGAAGACTCAGTGGATGTATCCACCACAATTTGGGGAGGAACACCACCATATGTTAGTAATTGGGAAAATGGTTTAAGTGGACCTGATGCAATTAACCTCCCCTTCGATCCAACCAATCCACATATTTTAACAGTTACAGACATTAATTTATGTTCAGACACGATTCATCTTTGGGTAAAAGAAAAAGAAGAGGCAAAAACATTTATGTCTTCAGTTGGAGTAATTTGTAAGGACGATTACAGCGGAGAAGCAAGAGTCTTTATTGAACAAGGGATACCCCCTTTTACTTATACATGGACTAGCTATAATAATGAATTATTTTCATTACAAAGTTATGACAATGTTGCAGAACCTTTTTCTGTAATAAGTGGGTTATTTCCAGGCAATTACTGTGTCCAAATCACTGATGATATGGGTTGTATTTTATTAGATACTATTGAAGTTAAATCTAATCCTCAGATTTGTATAAAGGCTTACGCTGCTTTTTCCCCAAATGATGATGACATTAATGAGTTTTGGGAGATTAAAAATATTAATTTATATCCTGAAGCCATTGTTTCCGTCTACAATAGAAATGGACATGAAGTTTTCAGAAGAAGAAATTATAATAATGCAATTTCAGAGTCCTTCGGTGGAAAAGACCAAAATGGTCAGCCCTTATCATCTGGTACATATTATTATATAATTGACTTACAAAATGGAGATAACGTTTTTAAAGGTACTGTTACAATAATGAGATGATCAAAAAAGCTTTATTTATATTAATTTATGTCTTATTGTCAAATTTTGTGTTTTCACAATCTGACCCTTTATTTACACAATATTATGTAAACGGAATAATAATTAACCCTGCTGTTTCTGGAACTAGTTCAAGCTCTTTGCTAAATATTCAGACTAGACAACAATGGCTTGGCTTTGAGCGTGCTCCAGTAACAAGTAGTTTAAGCTATCATAAAGCTTTAAACAACAGATCTGCATTAGGTGGTTTTATAATGTATGACAAGGCTTATCCTTCAATGCGAGCAAACCTTCAATTAAATTATGCATATCATGTTCCTTTAGATTATGATAAAGTCAATTTGTCTTTTGGTATAGGGGCAAAGTTGATGTATTATAATTTAGATTTTAATGTTGAAGATCTACCTAATTCAAATGATATTGCACTATCATCAAATTCATATGATAAAACATTAGGAGATGCTTCTGCGGGTGTTTATTTATACAGTCAAAATTTTAATTGTGGTTTTTCTGTAACAAATTTACTGCAGTCAGAGTTTAAAGAACCTGTTTCTGAATCTCCCTATTCAAATTTAGAATACAGACACTACTACGGAACCATCGCATATAAGTTTAAAATTATAAATAATGATTGGAGTCTTGAACCATCATTGATTGTTAGAAAAATGCAATTTAGTAACAGTATTTCAGATTTTTCTACACGAATATTTTACTCTGATAAAATATGGTTTGGAAGTGGGTATCGTTCTGATGGAACTGCTCTTTTTGCATTTGGATTTTTGAATGATAATTTAAATATTTCTTATTCTTATGATCATACGTTAGCAGGAGATATCGCAGAATATTCTTATGGATCACATGAATTAGTATTAACATTTAAATTATCATCTAACAATAAATAATATTCACTTTAACAATTTAATGAAAAAAATAGATCATTTAGCAATAGCAGTTGACAATCTTGATAGAGCTAATAAATTATTTGAAAAAGTTTTTGGTAAAAAACATTATAAAATTGAAAAAGTAGAAAAAGAGGGTGTAATAACTTCTTTTTTTAAAATTGGTGAAAATAAAATTGAATTACTTGAACCAACAAACGAAGACAGCCCCATTTCAAAATTTTTAATTAATCGAAAGCAAGGCATGCATCATATTGCTTTTGAAGTAGATGATATAATTTCTGAAATGTCTAGAATTAAAAAAGAAGGTATTCGTTTATTAAATGATACACCCAAAAATGGTGCAGATAATAAACTTATTTGTTTTTTACATCCAGGCGATACAAACGGAGTTCTTATAGAACTAACTCAGACAAAATTTTAGTTATTTCTTGGTTTTGTTTTAAGTGTAATGTTTCTATATTAAGTTTTTTTGCACTTTTGATATGTTGAATGGAATCATCAATAAACAATACTTCATCAGCTATCAATTTATTTTCAAATAAAATTAATTGAAATGCCTCAAAATTTGGTTTTCTTTTTTTTATTTTATATGAGAAATAAATTTTATCGAATAAATTATAGAATTCTGAAAAAGTTTTTTCTCCAACAAGTTCTTTAATTTTTTGAATGTGGATTTCATTTGTATTGCTTAACAAAAAAATATTATATTTTTTTTTAACTTTATTAAGAGCAATTAATCTTTCTAAAGGTAAATCTAATAGCATGGCGTTCCATGCTTTTTTTATTTGAGCCAAATTTGCATTATCACTTTTTTTTTGTAATTCTTTTAAAAATTCATAATTACTAATGTGACCGGTTTCTAGATCATCAAATAATTTAGATTGTGTATTTTTAGAATATAAATATTTTGTATTTGAAATGCCAAGTTTGCTGAACTCTTCAATAGTTTTTTGGTAATCAATATTAAATATAACTCCACCTAAGTCAAAAATTATTGTTTTAATATTTTTCATTCTACAAAGTTGCATATAATTCAACAATTTTAATAGTTTTGCACATGCTTTTTGAAGCAGGGCCCATAGCTCAGCTGGTTAGAGCACTTGACTCATAATCAAGGGGTCGTTGGTTCAAGCCCAACTGGGCCCACTTAAAACCATTCAATGAATGGTTTTTTGCTTTTAGCAACAGACCTTAAAGTTAAATGTTACTTATATATTTAGATTTATAAATTAGCTTAATTTTATTATTAAATATTACTTATTTTAGCAAAAAATATATCTATGAAACCTTTTTTGTCAGTTCTTTTTACAATGTTTACACTTTTTTCTTATTCTCAAATCAATGTAAATAAATTGAAAATTATTTCACAGAAAGCAGAGAATATTTTAAACCACAATAATCTTTCAGAAGATGAAATTGTTAGGGGCTTGAAAGAAGCTTTAGTCGTTGGCGTCACCAATTCATGTGCTAATGCATCTGTTGCTGGCGGTTTTAATAATAACAAATTAATTAAAATCCCATTTCCTGAAAAAGCAGAAAAAATTAAAAAAACACTCATACAGATTGAAATGCAAAGTCAAGTTGATGAATTTGAATTTGTTTTAAATCAAGCTGCTGAAGATGCGTCAAGTTATGCAAGAGATGTTTTTATAAGCGCAATTACTAATATGACATTTGATGAAGCTATTAATATATTAAATGGTAAAGATAATGCTGCATCTACGTATTTAAAAAAACAAACAAGCGATATTTTATATAACAAATTTAAGCCACTAGTAACTCAATCCACAAAAAATGTCCAATTAAGTAAATACTGGAAAGTTTTGCTGAAAAGTTATAATAAAGTTCCATTAGTAAAGAAGATCAATGTTGATTTGGAAGATTATGTTACTCAAAAAACTATTGACGGTTTATTTTTACTTTTAGAAAAAGAAGAGTCAAATATTAGAAATAATCCAAAAGCTAGAAGTTCAGACATACTAAAGAAAGTATTTAAATAATTTTCATGAAAGTAATTAGTAAAATTTGGTCAGATCGTAGCGCAAAAATACTATTTGTTTTTTTAATTTTTATTGCTTTGGCTTCTACATTTCTTTTAATTCGGAGCGTAATTAAGCAAAAAGAAATAGAAAATAATATTCAGCAAACTAACATAGATAATAATACCTCTGAACTACAAAACTCTTTAAGAAATGATTTGGATGATTTGCAAGAACAGTATGAGTCTCTTTTGGATGAATACGGTAATGTTAACCAAGAGCTACAGTATCAAGATTCTGTAATCCGATCTCAAATAAATGAAGTAAAACAATTATTGCGAAGGAATGACTTGTTAGCCAATGATCTAAAAGCAGCTAAAGAGAAAATAATATCTCTGCAAAATATTGCCAAGCGATATGTTTATGAAATAGATTCACTTGCAAATGAAAATAAAAATTTAGTAATTATAAAGGATAGTGTAATTGCTCAGAATAGAAATATCAATTGGAAAAACTATACATTAAATAAAGAAAATGAAATTCTATCTGAAAAGGTTAGTGTAGGATCTATATTAGAAATAATTAGTGCCGATGTCACTGCTTTAAAATATACTAATCGCGGTAAGGAAAAAACAACAAAATATGCTAAGAATGTACAAAACATAAGAGTATGTTTTACTTTAGGTGCTAACCTTATCAGTACTTCAGAAAATAAAATGGTTTATATGCAGCTAATTAATTCTTCTGGAGAAATAATACAAAGTAGCGAAAATCAAATTATAGTTAATGATACCGCAACAAATATCACTACTTCTTCGTCATTTGATTATAACAATACTGAGATGGAACATTGTTTTGACTGGCAAAGAACACAGCCCTTAATAAAAGACACATATGTACTTAATTTAATTATAGAAGGTAGAGTTTCTAAACAACTAAAAGTCAAGTTAAGATAATGAAAATTGCTTCATATAATGTAAATGGAATTAGAGCTGCTGTAAAAAAAGGATTTGATCATTGGCTTGCCAGTTCTAATATAGACATTATTTGTCTACAAGAAATTAAAGCAAACAATAATCAATTTGACCATTCTTTATTTACTAAAAATGGATATAATTTATATTTAAATTCAGCAGATAAAGCGGGTTACAGTGGTGTTGCAATTTTTTCAAAAATCTCTCCAAATCATATTGAGCTTGGTTGTGGTATTAATGAGATTGACGTGGAAGGAAGAATTATAAGATTGGACTTTGATTCTTTTTCTGTAATGAGTGTTTATTTTCCATCTGGTACTAACCCTTTAAGACAATCATATAAAATGGATTTTTTATCTGCATTTTTTAATTATATTGAGATTGTAAAAAAAACAATACCAAACTTGATTATTTCAGGTGACTTTAACATATGTCATCAGTCTATAGATATTCATAATCCAGAAAGGAATAAAAATACCTCGGGTTTTTTACCTGAAGAAAGAAGTTGGTTGAGTAAGTTTTTGAATAGCGGTTTTGTTGACTCATTTAGATATATTAATAAAACCCCTAATAATTACAGTTGGTGGACTTACAGAGCAAATGCACGATCACGAAATTTGGGTTGGAGAATTGATTATAACATGATTTCCAAAAAATTATTGCCAAAATTAAAAAATGCTTCGATATTATCTGATGTTAAACATTCGGACCATTGTCCTGTTTTATTAGAAATTGAAAAGTGATAATATAAATTAAGATAGAATATAATGGGAATTTTACATACAGCTGAGAGAAGTTCTAACTTAGATCCATCTGAGAATGTTATTTTTCAACGTCATTTAATAGCTTATAAAGAAGCTGCTAAATTAGTAGGGGGAACGACTTTAGAGATTGGTAGTGGAGAAGGTTATGGCATCAACGAATTAGCACCTAAATGCACAAGATATATAGCATTAGATAAGTTTGACACATACATTTCTAAAGAGAACAAATTAAAAAATAATATTGAATTCATACTAGCTGAAGTTCCTCCACTAAAAGGAATTGAAAATAATTCTGTTGATTATGTCGTGACATTTCAGGTTATCGAACACATAAAAGATGACCAACTTTTTTTGTCAGAAATTAAAAGAGTTTTAAGGCCAGGTGGTAAATTAATTATGACAACACCAAATATTTTAATGACTCTAACTAAAAGCCCTTGGCATATCAGAGAATACAACCCAAGACAAATGTATGAAATTGTTTCGCATAACTTTGAAAGTGTTGAAATGAAAGGAGTTTTTGGTAATGAAAAGGTTATGGAATATTATGAGATGAATAAAAAGTCTGTTGCAAAAATCACTAAATGGGATATTTTTAACATGCAACACTGGATGCCTAGATGGTTTTTACGCATACCATATGATATTTTAAATAGATTTAACAGACATCATCTTCAGGATACAAATACACATTTGGTTTCTAGTATAAAGTATAATGATTATTACATAAAAAAATCTGAAGATAACTGTTTGGATCACTTTGTGATTGCTACCAAGTAGTGGAAAAAGTAAATTTTTTCTTTTTTAATTCTTGAATTATTTCTGTAAGAATTTCATGAGTTTTTCTAATACTTTTTTTATTATTATGTAAAACTATTATAGATCCAGAAGTTGTATTTTTTATTATGTTATTTTTAATTTTTTTTGATGAATTTTTTTTTAAAAAATCCCAAGCAAAAATATCCCATAATATTATTTTATATTTTTTCTTTAACAATTTT
>JAYZXD010000018.1:0-65464 GCA_036141595.1 Bacteroidota bacterium | reverse complement strand
AAATAAAAATATTTTATTTTAACGTATTGATTTAATAATCGACAACTACCTACAAGTTTGAGTTAAGTCGATTAATTAGTATTTTTGTATACTATTTTTTTTTAATATGATTGAACATTATTTTGACTGTCCACATTGTTGGGAAAATCAATTAAAAATGATTGACCCTTCTATTGAGACACAAAACTTCATTGAAGATTGTGAAGTTTGTTGTAACCCTCTTGAGTTTGACCTTAGTGTAATAAATAACTATATAGAATCATTCTCGGTTGTTCCAATAGGTCAATGATATGTTATAAAAAATTTGATTAAGGAAATATTCAGAACCAAATCGGTGTTATGAAACTATTCGACTGTGACCGACTTAGCTAAATTTCTTGGCTGATCAACATCACAGCCTCTTAAAACCGCAATATGATATGAAAGCAATTGCAGCGGGATATTTGTTAATAATGGACTTAATTCTTCAAAGCAATTAGGTATCTCAATGCAGTAATCTGTTAAGTTTTTTACAATACTGTCACCTTCTGTTACTATAGAAATAATTCTACCACCCCTTGCTTTGACTTCTTGTATGTTGCTAACAACCTTTTCATAATTACCTTTTCTAGTTGCAATTACTACTATTGGCATTTCATCATCAATTAAAGCAATAGGTCCATGTTTCATTTCTGCTGCAGGATAACCTTCAGCGTGTATGTATGAGATTTCTTTTAATTTTAAAGCCCCTTCTAGAGCAACTGGAAAATTATAGCCTCTACCAAGATAAAGAAAATTTGTTGCATCTTTAAATTCTTTAGCAATGACTTCAATCTGAGAATTAATTTTTAAGACTTTTTCTATTTTTGATGGAATTAAATCTAATTCTGTGATAATTTGATGATAATCTGTAATGGATAATGTACCTCTTTGTTTTCCAATTCGTAATGCAGTTAATATTAATACAACAACTTGTGTTGTGAAAGCTTTAGTTGAAGCCACGCCAATTTCGGGACCTGCATGAGTATATATTCCTGCATGTGTTAGCCTAGGAATAGAAGACCCCACGACATTACAAACACCCAAAACAGTTGCTCCTTTTTCCTTTGCAAGTTCAAGAGCTGCTAATGTATCTGCGGTTTCGCCTGATTGCGAAATTGCAAGTACAACGTCATTTTCGTGTATGATCGGGTTTCTGTATCTAAATTCTGAAGCATATTCAACTTCAACAGGGATTCTTGCAAAATCTTCAAACAAATATTCCCCAATTAAGGCTGCATGCCACGAAGTTCCACAAGCTACAATTATAATCCTATTAGAGTTAATAATTGTTGTTTCATAATCTAATATGCCTCCGAGCTTAACCTCATTATTTTCTGGATTTATTCTTCCTCTCATAGTATCTAAAATACTTTTTGGCTGCTCATATATTTCTTTTAACATAAAATGAGGAAACCCTCCTTTTTCGATAGTGTCTAAATTTATTTTTAACTCATGAATATAAGGTGTAATAGATTTATTTTGAATTGTTTTAATTTCTATATTTTCATTACAATTTAGTCTAGCTATTTCCCCATCTTTTAAATAAATAACTTCATTTGTATATTCAATAATTGGTGATGCGTCAGATGCAACATAATATTCATTTCTACCTACTCCAATTAACAATGGGCTCCCTTTTCTTGCTGCAACAAATTCATTATTATTACCCTCTTCAAATACAACAATTGCATATGCCCCAACAACTTCATTTAATGCAATTCTAACAGCTTCAAACAAAGAAACTTCTTCATGATTTTTAATTTCTTCAATCAAATGGACAAGAACTTCTGTATCAGTGTTACTCTCAAAGATATGGTCTTTAGCTTCTAATGCTTTTTTAATAGAATCATGATTCTCTATGATCCCATTATGAATTAAAGAAAGTTTTTTATCTCCAGATGTGTGAGGATGTGCATTTACCTCGCTGGGTTCTCCGTGGGTTGCCCATCTAGTATGTCCTATTCCTATAGTCCCACTGTAATCTTTTTGAAGTACATATGACTCTAAATTAGAAACTTTACCTTTTTTCTTAAAAATTTTAGTAGTAGATTTAGATCCAATAGCAACTCCTGCAGAATCATAACCTCTGTATTCCAAGCGCTTTAAACCTTTTATAATAATTGGATACGCTTCATTTGTACCAACATATGCTACAATACCACACATAATTTATAATTCAGAGTAATGTATTTTTAACAACATTTCTTTTTCTAATATTGTTCTGCTAGCATTAACAGCCCCCCCTCCAGCAAGTAAATATAGATCTGATGTAAAGTCAGTATTTGTTAAAAGTTGATGCAAATATCTTGTTATGGTAAATCGATATTCTTCATCAATTAAAGCCCCTCCAAAATAAGCATCCCCTTCAATTAAAAAATCTGACAAGAATATATTTTCACCTGAACTATTTACTCGAACCAAAACTAATTTTTCATGCGCTGAAAATTCAGTCTGCGAGCCATCTTGCACGCTAAAGCTAATTGTAGCTTTATTAATAACTTTATTATTTAAAATAGCTCTTAATGTATCTAAATTGTCAAATGTTATTTTTGCTTTATATCCGGCCATTGATTGTATATAAATTTTAGAAAGGTCTTCTGTAATTTCCTGAGAATTTTTATCATTAAAAATATTCACTCGAGCGGCATCCCCTCCAACTTGAAAATCTAATGAAAGTGTATCAGTATTATTTTCATCATTGCTATAATAAATTCTAAAAAAAGATTCAGATCCATTTGGATTTAAGTATAGCATTCCATTTGAGCCAAACGCTGATAGCGACAAACCTTTAAATTGAGATAGAAAAGTTTCATTATCAACAAGAAATTCTGATCCTAAATCAACTATTTCCTGACCAAAATCATTGGTGAGTTTGATTTTAATATTAGGGTTATCATTATTTTCAGAAATAATGAATTGATCGATGTTATTTGTGTTAGAAATAATTGACTGAAATGTATTACTATAGTATATCGAGTCATTGTACAAGTCTGTATAAATTCTTTGTACAGAGAGATTATCAATCTGATTTATATCTCCATAATATCCAGAGTATGTGTATGATAAAATCACAGAGTCAACCACAGGATTACTTCCTAAGTCTATATTGTTTTCAGTCAATAGTAGTTGAGTATAAAAGCCAGCACTGTTTAATCCAAAAATAGGATCATAAATTTCTCCTAAAGTTAGGCTAACGACATTGTCTGTTCTAAGAGAATCCTCAGACTGTACATCAATTTTAAAATCGTCAGAAATAGTATTAAAAATCAAAATGTTATCTGACTCAGGCTGAATTTCAAGGCCTAGTATATTGGGGTCAGAACATGAAATAAATAATAAACTCAACAGAAAGAATGAAAATTTAATAAGATTCATTTTTAATTATCTATTAGTTCTGCTACAGTTGGCTGTTCTTTTTTTTCTAAAATTTTATTATACAATTGCTCATATGCATCAACATAATTATCACAACCTGGAAAATCTAAAAAATCCTTGCCAGATGACTTTATGTGTTCTAATACAGAATTGTTTATGCTGGGGCTTGATTGTACAATTGCATCTGAATAATCAACTGCAAATTTATGAAGATTTCCAATCGTTGGCTTTTTAATTCTCGCAATATCTTTTTCGTCAAGATCCTCAAATAATAGTTTCTCAACAATGTTATTACTTAAAACACCCTTAAATGAATTTTCAAAAACTGAATACACAACCTTAACATTTTCAAATAATGGATCATCTGCATATAGTTTTTTAATATACATTGGGACTAATGACGAGAACCATCCTTGACAGTGTATAATGTCTGGAGCCCAGCCTAATTTTCTAACTGTTTCTATAACTCCTTTGCAATAAAAAATTATTCTTTCATCATTATTAGTCAAAAAATTTCCATCTAAGTCATGAAACATTTGTTTAGCAGGAAAATATTCTTCGTTGTCAATAAAATAAACTTGCAGTCTTAACTTTTGAATTGAAGCTACCTTTATAATTAATTGATGGTCGAAATCGTCAATAATTAAATTCATACCTGAAAGACGTATAACTTCATGAAGTTGATGTCTCCTTTGATTTATTGTACCGAATCTTGGTAAAAACATTCTAATATCTCTCCCCGCTTCTTGTATTTTTTGTGGTAATACACTCGATATTTCACCCATTTCTGTTTCACCGGTATATGGATTTATCTCTTGTGAAACATACAATACCCTCTTTTTATCCATTTCTAATTATTTATTATGCAAAAATATATAAAAAAATATGTAAAATCAAAGCTTTTAGGGTAGTTTTGTTTCTTATCTAATGTTAAATTACAGAAAAAATCTATGAAAATTTTTAAAACAAAAAAGAACCTCAAATCATATCTATCTTTATTTGATGAAAATATAAGCATTGGGTTTGTTCCAACTATGGGGGCGATTCATAATGGGCATCTTAAGCTAATTCAAACATCAAAAAAAGAATGTGAAAAGACTATTTGTAGCATTTTTATAAACCCAACTCAATTTGATAACAATGAAGATTTTCATAATTATCCACAAACTTTAACTGAAGACCTTAAGAAATTACAAAAATCAAAATGTGATATAGTTTATGCCCCAGATGTTTTAGATTTATATGAAAAAAATGAAAAGGTAAAAAAATTTAATTTTAGAAAAATAGACTTATTTATGGAGGGAAAGTTTAGAAAAAATCACTTTAACGGAGTAGCTACAATAATTGAAAAACTTTTCAAAATAATTGAGCCTAATAAAGCTTATTTTGGCGAAAAAGATATACAACAATTGCAAATAATTAAAAACCTTGTAAATCAAATCAATTCTAAAACAACAGTTGTTGGAGTGCCTACAGTAAGAGATAAAAATGGATTAGCAATGAGCTCAAGAAATAAATTATTGTCAAATGAAGAAAAAGATAAAGCGGCAATGATTTATCGTTGCCTAAATTATTGTAAAAAAAATAAATTACAACCTATACCAAAACTAAAAGAATATATAATTGAAAAGTTTAAAAAAACTAAAGAAATAGATCTTGAATATATTGAGTTTGTTGCACTAAATAGTATGCTTCCAATTAAAAATTGGGGTGAAGAAAAAAACAACGTTGTGTGTATTGCTGCACATATTAAAAAGGTTAGGCTGATTGATAATATTATTTTATAATTTTATGGCGATGAACAAAAATAACAAAAGCAATCTTGTTAAAGTATTTATATCCATAATTTTAATTGGAAGTTTTATTTATTACTTCTTCGGAAAGAATCCTGAAAGATTATTTAATGATTTGTTAAATAAAGTAGACTATCTTTACGTAATTTTATCAATAATATTTGGGGGTATTGCATATATTAGCAGAGGCATTAGATGGATTATTTTAATAAATGCAATAGGACATCAGGTATCAAAAAAACATACTATTTCTGCAGTTTCATTTAGTTACTTTGCAAATTTATTTATTCCAAGAGCGGGGGAAATTGCAAGATGTACAGCTCTAAAAAAATCAGACAATATTCCCGTAGACAAATTATTTGGCACGATATTAATTGAACGAATAATTGATTTTGTTTTTCTTATTGTTTTTGGTATCTTATGTATAGTGCTGAAATCATCTGAAATTAATAACTCTATCAACTCATATAATAAGTTTGTAAATAATGATGATTCAAATATCGGTCATTTAAGTATAATTATAATTTGTGTTTTCATTATAGGAGGATATATTTTTAAAAACAGAATCAAGAAACTTAAAATTTACTCTAAAACAATAGCTTTTTTTATTGGCATTAAAGAAGGGGTAAAAAGTATCAAAAAAATCGATAATAAATTTATGTTTTGGGTTCATACACTCATAATTTGGGTCATGTATTTTGCAATGACAGCTATATGTTTTTTTGCTATACCTGAAACTAGTAACCTAAATATTTCTGATGGCTTGTTTTTATTAGTCATTGGAGGAATAGGGATGGTTATACCTTCTCCTGGAGGAATCGGCACCTATCATTTTCTTGTAATGATTGGACTAGTTGCAATACAAGTTCCACAAGGGATAATCTCTCTAAATCCGTATAACGAATATAATCCGGCTTTTTTATTTCCATTTATAGTGCATTCAGCACAAACTTTACTTGCTCTTTTATCTGGCGCAGTAGGCTTTTATATTTTGTTTAGTAATAAAAAAACAAACTAATATGAATAATATAGATATAATAAAATCAAAAATTTATTGCCTTGAAAAATTACAAGATGATGTCAAAAAATGGAAAAAAGAAGGGGAAAAAATAGTTTTTACAAATGGTTGTTTTGATATACTACATAAAGGTCATATAGAAGTATTAGCTAAAAGTGCTGACTTAGGAAGCAAAATAATTGTTGGAGTAAATTCCGATAAATCAGTTAAAAATTTAAAAGGAATAGACCGACCAGTAGTTAATGAAAATTCAAGATCTTTGTTATTAGCATCTCTTAACATTGTTGATGCAGTTATAATATTTAATGAAGAGACGCCAATTAATCTAATTAAAATATTAAAGCCTGATATTTTAACTAAAGGGGGAGACTATTCCTTAGACACAGTAGTAGGCAATAATTTTGTTAATAAGGAAGGGGGAAAAACTGTTTTGATACCATTAGTTAAAGGGAGCTCCAGTACTCAAATAATTGAAAAAATCAAAAAACTCAAATGATGAAAAAGAGTACTAGTACTATATTTTTTTGTCAAAATTGTGGCTATCAATCATCAAAATGGTTAGGTAAATGTCCTCAGTGTAGTAAATGGAATACTTTTAGCGAAGAACTTATTCTTAAAGAAAAAAAAAGTAATAAAAGTATTATTAAAAATAAGAATACTCCTGTGTTAATTAAAAATATTAGCTACAGTAAAGAAAAAAGAATAATAACCAATGACAAAGAATTAAACAGAGTTTTGGGTGGAGGTATAGTGCCTGGCTCTGTCATATTGCTAGGTGGAGATCCTGGTATAGGAAAATCAACTTTATTATTACAATTTGCTTTAAGTTCTAAAAGAAATAAAATATTGTATGTTTCAGGAGAAGAAAGTAAAAAGCAAATTAAATTGCGAGCAGATCGAATTAGTTTATCCTCTGAAAATTGTTTTATTCTTACAGAAACCTCAACTCAAAATATATTTGCTCAAACTGAACATTTACACCCAAATATTCTTGTAATCGACTCAATTCAAACTCTTCACACTGAATATTTAGACTCCTCGCCAGGAAGCGTGTCCCAAATCAGAGAATGTTCATCGGAGTTAATAAAATTTGCAAAACAAACAGGAACCGCGGTGCTTCTAATTGGCCACATTAACAAAGATGGTGCCATAGCAGGGCCAAAAATACTAGAGCACATGGTAGATACTGTTTTGCAATTTGAAGGGGATAGAAATCATACATATAGAATTTTAAGAAGTATTAAAAACAGATTTGGCTCTGCATCAGAATTGGGGGTGTATGAAATGAATAGCAAGGGTTTAAGAGAGGTAAATAACCCTTCTGAGATATTAATTTCAGATAGAGAGGCTGACACAAATGGAGTTGCTATTTCCTGCGCAATTGAAGGTAATAGGTCTTTGCTGATAGAAATACAAGCTCTTGTAAGCACTGCAGTTTACGGTACCCCACAAAGGTCTGCCACAGGATTTGACAACAAAAGATTAAATATGCTACTAGCTGTTCTTGAAAAAAAATGCGGATTCAAACTTGGTAGCAAGGATGTTTTTTTAAATATAACTGGTGGAATTAAAATTGAAGATCCTGCTATTGATCTAGCGGTCGTCTGCGCTGTTCTATCTTCTGATCTAAGTATCTCAATAAATCAAAAGGTCTGTTTTGTGGGTGAAATTGGTCTTTCTGGTGAAATAAGAGCTGTTAATAAAGTTAACGAAAGGATAATAGAGGCTGAAAAATTAGGATATGAACAAATAATTATATCAGGTTATAATAAAGTAAATATTAATAAATCTAAAATTAATATTATTAAGTGCAATAAGCTAGAAATAGTTTATAAGAAACTATTTTGTTAAATCAATTTTGTCTAGTGTAATTGTTAAATAAGTTTTTTGATAATGTTTATTATTATCCAATCTATTTTCCCACAAAGAGCAATATCCACCAAATATTTTAGAAAGCTTATTTATATTACTAGCATACTTTTCGGTTATATAATTTAAAATTTCTTGATTAATCACCTCCTTTTTAGAAACATTAGTTTTACGATTTAATTTTAAAGGTTGTATTTGGTTTTTTTTTCCACCTAAAAAATCTACCACCTCTGCTAAAAAAATATTTGGATGATCAATAATAGCATCATAAAAGCCAACTAAAATATTTGAAGGCATGTAAACCTCAGAGTAGTTATTTAGCGTTCGCAAATAATCTGACCTTAAAACTTGATTATCACTTTCTAAAAAACATTTTATTTTATCAATAGATAATTTATTAATTAATATACCTCTACTTTGATGATAAAATTTCAAATGAGAGATAGCTCTTTCAATAGGGTTTCTTAATATAAATATAATTTTTGCATCAGGAGATAGTTCATACATTTTTTTAATATCCACAACATCTAAAATACTATATGCAGGGGTCATGTCACCTGAAATTCGATTCAAATTTTCAAAAAGAGATAAATACCAATCATCATGTATTTTAGAAAAATGCCAATTTAACATCCATCTCATTTTTTTAAAATTCATTCTATATAATGAGCTAGAAACTTCCATGACTGAAGTACTTAAAGAATCATAATCAAGTAGTCTAGAAATTAATGAACGAGACAATTTTGATGGTGAGGGATATTTTTCAGATCTATCAAAAAAATGCAATTCCTTGATATATGGCATACTAAAATCTGGTAATTCGTTAAGTCTTTCATAAAGCCAGGAAGTAGCAGCTTTTTGAGCCCCAATGCAATAAAAATCTATCTTACTTTTCATTCAAAACTATAATAATGAAAACTAAAGTTCATTTTGTAGATATAAAAGACTAAACTAGAATTTGAGCAATATGATTTTTAGTATCTACCTTTGTAATAATATCTTCAATTTTACCATCACTGTCAATTATAAAAGTAGTTCTATTTATGCCCATGTACTCTCTACCCATAAATTTTTTTAAACCCCACACTCCATAAGCTTTTACTACTTCTTGATTCTCGTCTGAAACTAAGGAAAAAGGTAAATTATATTTTTCAATAAACTTTTTATGTCTTTTGACGCTATCACATGAAACACCTAAAACTTCGTAACCCTTTTTCTTTAAAATGACATAATTATCTGACAAATTACATGACTGTGCAGTGCATCCCGGAGTCATATCTTTTGGGTAAAAATAAAGAACAACTTTATTTCCCTGAAACTGTCTTAATGTAATGCTATTACCGTTTTGATCTACTGAATTTATTTCTGGAGCAGTATCTCCTATTTTTAATTTTGTCATAATTATTTATTATAATGTTCCTCTTTTTGCTTGTTCTCTTTCAATAGCTTCAAATAAAGCCTTAAAATTACCCGCACCAAATCCTTTCGCACCCATTCTTTGAATTATTTCAAAAAAAAGTGTTGGCCTATCCTCAACTGGTTTAGTAAAAATTTGTAAAAGATAGCCTTCCTCATCAGCATCTATTAAAATACCTAATTTTTTGAGGGTATTTATATCTTCATTTAATTTATGATTATGTTTTTCAAGTCTTAAAGGTACAGCGCTGTAGTATTCTTCTGGAGGTATAGATAAAAATTCAACTCCTCTAGATCTAAGCATTGAAACAGTAGCTATAATATCATCAGTTGCCACTGCAATATGCTGTGCTCCAGGGCCTTCATAAAAATCTAAATATTCCTCTATTTGTGACTTTTTTTTGCCTTCCGCAGGTTCATTTATAGGAAATTTAATTCTTCCATTTCCGTTACTCATAACTTTGCTCATTAAAGCAGAATACTCAGTGGTTATTTGTTTATCATCAAATGATAAAAAATTAACGAACCCCATTACATCTTCGTAAAATTTTACCCACTTATTCATTTCATTCCAACCAACATTTCCCACCATGTGATCAATATATCTAAGACCTACTGATGTTGGATTATAATCTGATTTCCATTTTTTAAAACCTGGTAAAAACACACCTTTATAGTTCTTTCTCTCAACAAAAACATGTACAGTATCTCCATAGGTATAAATACCTGATCTCACAACTTGCCCAAATTCATCTTTTTCAGTAGTAGGCTTCATGTAGGATTTTGCTCCTCTTTTTGTTGTCTCTTGCCATGATTTTGTAGCATCATCAACCCAAATTGCTATTACTTTTACACCATCACCATGCTTAACAATGTGTTTATTTATACTTGACTTAGAATTTAATGGGGTTGTAAGAACAATGCATATTTTGTCTTGCTTTAAGACATATGAAGTAACCTCCCTACTTCCTGTCTCAAGACCCTTGTATGCATATGATTGAAAACCAAATGCAGTCTTGTAGTAATAAGCGGCTTGTTTGGCATTACCAACATAAAACTCTATGTAATCTGTACCTAAAAGAGGTAAAAAATCTTTAGCTCCCTCAAAGATTTTTTTTAGACCGTAATCAACATTTTTTATATCTTTCATTTTAAATTATTACTTTTCTAACCAAGATTTATGATATTTACCATCAGAAATATCAATAGCTTGCTGAGTTAATTTAAGTGGCGCAAATGTGTCAACCATTACTGCTAATTCGTTTGTTTGTTTCTGGCCAATACTTCTTTCCATTGCTCCAGGATGAGGACCATGAGGTATTCCAGCAGGGTGCAAAGAAATAAATCCTTCTTGCACATGATTTCTACTCATAAAATCTCCATCAACATAATACAAAACCTCATCAGAATCAATATTGGAATGATTATATGGTGCGGGGATTGATTCAGGATGGTAATCATACATTCTTGGACAAAAAGAACAAATAACAAATCTGTTTGTTTCAAAAGTTTGATGAACAGGTGGGGGCTGATGAATTCTTCCTGTTATGGGCTCAAAATCGTGAATTGAAAAAGCGTATGGGAAATTATATCCGTCCCATCCAACAACATCAAAAGGATGAGATGCGTATACATACTCATGGATCACATGTTCTTTTTTAATTTTAATTAAAAAGTCACCCTTCTTGTCATGAGTTTCTAAGACCTCTGGCTTTCTTAAATCTCTTTCACAATAAGGTGAATGTTCAAGTAGTTGACCGAAATAATTTCTATATCTCTTAGGTGTATAAACAGGAGTATATGATTCAACTATAAACAGTCTATTTTCTGAACTATTAAATTTTAAGGTATAAATCATTCCCCTAGGTATAACTAAATAATCGCCTTCTCTAAAATTAAGATTACCTAAAAATGTTCTTAAAACTCCAGTTCCTTTGTGCACAAAAATAACTTCATCTCCGTCAGTATTTTTATAAAAATAATTTTCTTCTAAATTTTTAGGAGCTGATAATAAAATATTTATATCGTTATTAAACAATATCGATAATCTACTTTTTAAATGATCGTTGACTTGTGGAGATTCAAAACCTTTAAGCAAATAAGATTTAAGATTTTTGTTAATAGCTGCTACGGGCTCGACAGAATAAGATGTTTTAATATCCTTTACTTGCGTTGGCCTGTAAAGATGGTATAGCAAAGATGACATACCGTCAAATCCAATTGTACCAAAAAGCTCTTCGTAGTGTAGTCCCCCCTGTTCTTTTGCAAAGGTAGTATGTCTTTTTTGAGGTATTTTTCCAAGTTTATGATAAAAAGGCATATACTTAATTTTTAATGCAAATATAAGATAAAACACAAACTACATTCTTTTGCTAGGCACCTAAAATAAAATTAATAATTTTGTAGCTATAAATGAAGCTTTTAAGTTACAAAATTAAAGAAAACCACATTCATCAAATTGGTGTTTTAAAAGGTCATGAAGTGTATAATC
The DNA here is from genome assembly GCA_036141595.1 of Bacteroidota bacterium. Lineage (GTDB taxonomy): Bacteria > Bacteroidota > Bacteroidia > Flavobacteriales > BACL11. Next base: position 53,481 of record JAYZXD010000018.1, on the reverse strand, counting down.
TAAATGCTTTTTTTGGCGATGTAAATTTAATTGACATTTTTAAGCTTGATAATTTTACAGAAAAAATACATTCTTATATTGGCTCAAAAAATTCAATTAAACATAAAATTAAAGACATTATATTTTTACCCGTAATACCACATCCTAATTCTTTTAGAGATGCATACGCTTTCAGAGAGCATGTAGAAACATGTAGAAAGAACAGAGGGTCTGAAATAATATCAGAATTTGAGCAGTTTCCTGTTTTTTATTTTTCTAATCATAATTCTATGTATGCGCACAACCAAGACATTGAACTTATGCCAGATCATTTTAAATGTTTAGATTATGAGTTAGAAATTGCAGTTATCATCGGTAAGGGGGGTAAGAATATTTTATCAAAAGATGCAGATGAGCATATAGCAGGTTTTTGTATTTTAAATGACCTAAGTGCTCGAACATTACAAATGGAAGAAATGAAATTAAATTTAGGACCAGCAAAAGGAAAAGATTTTGCTAATGTTTTAGGACCTTATATAGTAACTCCTGAAGAATTATTCGAAAGAGAAATACATACTCAATTTGGAAAAAAATATAATCTAAAAATGCAATGCTATGTTAATGGCGAATTGCTTTCTGAAGGAAATGCTAAGAACATGCATTGGACTTTTGGAGAAATAATTCAAAGAGCTTCATATGGAGTAGAGTTATTTCCAGGTGATATTATTGGCTCAGGTACAGTAGGTACTGGGTGCTTATTAGAAATCAACGGAACAAATAAAAAACAAAACCCTGATTATATTGAAAAATGGCTCAAAGATGGTGACGAAATTACAATGACAGTTGATGTTCTTGGTAGTATCTCAAACAAAATTTTAAAATCTAAAAATAACCACTCAATTTTAAAACTCAAAAAATAAAATGATAAAGACTATAAATGTTTCTGAAGAAAATAATAATTTATATAATTATCTATCATCAGCAATTACTCCAAGACCTATTGCTTTTGTTAGTACAATTGATAATAATGGTAATAGTAATTTATCGCCTTTTTCATTTTTTAATGTGTTTTCGGTGAATCCGCCAATTATAATTTTTTCTCCTGTAACAAGTATCCGCCAAGGCACAAATAAGCATACTTTAGACAATATTATAAAAAACAGAGAATGCGTTGTGGCAATGGTAAACGAAAAAATAGGGCAGCAAATGTCTCTTTCATCATGTAACTTTGACAAAGGCGTAAATGAATTTAAAAAAGCAGGATTTACTGAAGTGAAATCTGAGAGCATTGCCCCATCAAGAGTAAAAGAGGCTCCAATCAACTTTGAATGTAAAGTTAATGAAGTCATCGTGTTAGGTGAAAAAGCAGGAGCTGGCAATTTAGTGCTTGCAGAAATCATCAAAATACATATAGATTACAAAGTTTTAGATGATAGCGGAAACATTGATCCTTTCAAATTAAATATTATAAGTCGTTACGGGGGGGATTGGTACGGAAAAACAACTAATGAATCTTTATATAAAATAAAAAAACCATTGTCAAAAATTGGCTTAGGGTTTGACAATCTTCCAAAACAAATAAAAGAATCAAAAATTTTAAAAGGGAGTGATCTGGCAATCTTAGCATCGTCAGAAAAAATTCCTCAGAAGAAAAGAACTGATAAATACAGAGATAAGAGTTTAAAAGAAAAACATATATTAGCAAAAGAATTTTTAAGTCAAAATAAAATTGAAGAAGCTTGGCAGATACTATTATAAACAATTAAAAAACAATTAATTATGAAATTTGAACTACCAAATTTACCTTACGAATATAACGCCCTTGAGCCACATATTGATGCGAGAACGATGGAAATACACCATAGCAAACATCACAATGGTTATACAAATAATCTCAACAATGCAATTGAAGGCACTAATTTAGAAGATCTTTCTATTGAAGAAATTTGTAAAAGTCCAGATCTTAGTGGGGCTGCTAGAAATAATGGCGGCGGATACTATAATCATTGCTTGTTTTGGAGTATTTTAAGCCCCAACGGCGGTGGAAATCCAACAGGAAAAATTGCTGAAGCAATAAATAAATATTTTGAAAGTTATGAAAACTTTAAAAATGAATTTTCATCAGCTGCTGCATCACAATTTGGTTCAGGATGGGCTTGGCTATGTGTAAATAAAGGAGCTCTTGAGGTTTGCGCAACACCTAATCAAGATAATCCATTAATGAATAATTGTGGAATTCCAATTTTGGGAATAGATGTTTGGGAGCATGCTTATTATTTAAATTACCAAAATAGAAGGCCAGACTACATCAAAGCCTTTTTTAACTTAATAAATTGGAATGAAGTCAACAAAAGATTTGAAGAAGCTTTATAATATTTTTATAAATTTGCCAAAATTTAACTAACTTAATAACAAAATTATAACATGAAAAATTTATTTACCATAATTGCAATTTTTGTATCATTTTTTGTAATTGGAAATGCGTACGCTGCAGAAGATACTATATCTACAGACACCATTAACACTGAAGAAGTTTTAAATAATGGTGCTAGTCAAGAACAAAAAGATACAGAAAAATCTGATGAGGTCAATGATGAAAAAAAGGAAAGTATACATCAAATCATTAAAGATAAATTTATTGAAGGGGGACCTGGCTTTATGGGGATAGTTCTTTTATGTTTGATTTTAGGTTTAGCTTTAGCTATTGAAAGAATAATTTATTTAAACATGGCTACTACTAACACAGACAAACTATTAGTTAATGTTGAAGATGCTTTAAGCAAAGGGGGTATTGAAGCAGCCCAAGAGGTTTGTAGAAACACTAAAGGACCTGTGGCCTCTATCTTTTATCAAGGTTTAGAGAGATCTGATGAGGGTATTGAAATGGTTGAAAAATCTATTATTTCTTACGGATCAGTTCAAATGGGACTTTTGGAAAAAGGTCTTTCGTGGATTTCTTTATTTATTGCTCTTGCACCGATGCTTGGATTTATGGGTACTGTAATAGGTATGATTGATGCGTTTGACAAAATTGCTCAAGAAAATAATATCTCACCAGATATAGTTGCTGGCGGTATCAAAATCGCACTATTGACGACAGTTTTTGGTCTTATTGTGGCTATGATTTTACAAGTTTTTTATAATTATCTAATTGCTAAAGTAGATGCAATTGTAAATTCTATGGAGGATGCTTCAATATCATTAGTTGACTTACTTGCAAAAAATAAAAAATAGAAATATGATCTTTAAAGATATTTTAAAATATTTAATAATTTCAGTTGCAGTACTTTTAATGGGTTTAATTCTCAACAAGGGCGAAGAGAAGATTGAGATGTATACCACGTTTTTAAGAGAAGCAAACATAACAACTACAGAATGGGAAAAGATCAAAAAAGATGATGCCAAAAAAAATGCTGTAATCTCAAATGCAATTATGAAGGAAAACGATCAGTTTTTAACTATGTCTAATAAAGATAAAAATGCAAAAATTGAAGACTATGAAGAAAGCTTAAAAGAATCGTTAGAAAACCAAAATAACTACATTAAACCATTTATTCTTTTAGGCGTATTTTTATCTATTTCTGGCTTGCTATTAGCTCTGATTTTTTCTGCTGTAAAGCTATTTAGTGACAAGAAAAATGCTAAGAAAACTATTTTTATGATAGGAGGATTAGTTTCTATTTGTGCTGTTTCATATGCATTAGCTTCAGATACAACTTCCGTAACAAGTGTAGAAGTTAGTAATTCTGCAGTTAAACAAGTTGGCATGGGTTTAATAACTTTTTATATTTTAATTGCTTCAGCTATAGTTGCAATAATTTATTCAGAGGTTTCAAAACTTACATCTAAATAACAATGGCGAGTAACAGAAGAGGATTACCTGAGATTAATGCTGGTTCAATGGCAGATATTGCCTTTTTATTACTAATTTTCTTTTTGGTTACAACTACTATGGATACACCATTTGGTATTTCAACAAAGCTTCCTCCAATGCCAGAAGAAAATGTTGAACCTCCTGAAATAAACGAAAGAAACATTTTATTAGTTTTAGTAAATACACAAAACCAACTATTAATTAATAATGAATTTAATGACATAACCACTCTTAAAAACAGAGTAAAAAGGTTTGTGACTAAAGACGCTGATAACCCCAAAAAAGCTATTGTTTCTTTACAATGTTTAGATGCCACAGAATATGGAATGTATATTCAAGTTCAAGATGAAATAGCCAAAGCTTACAAAGAAATTCGTAATGACGCCTCTTTAATGCTCTTTGGCAAACAGTATCTTGATCTTGAAGAATCTGAAAGAGATATTATTCAAGATGATTACCCAAAACTTTTATCTGAAGCTGAACCTAGAACAAAAACTGGAAAATGAGTAAATTTAGAAAAGACGGAAAAAAATCAATGCCAGCTATTTCAACAGCGTCACTACCTGACATTGTATTTATGCTCCTTTTCTTTTTCATGGTCACTACTGTAATGAGACCGACTGAGCTAAAAGTAAAAATAAAAACACCTGAAGCTAGTGAAGTAACTAAATTAAAGAAAAAATCACTAGTTAGTTACATTTATATAGGTAAGCCTAATGACAAAGCTACTTATGGATCCAAAGATCATCGAATTCAGTTAGATGATATGATTCAAGATCCATGGGACGACGTGAGTCAAATTATCAGCTTTATCAATACACAACGTGCAGCTATGCAGCCCGCTGATGTTCCAAAAATGAGGGTACAAATTAAAGCAGACAGTGAAGTGATGATGAAGCAAGTAACAGACGTCAAACAAGAGTTAAGGAAAGCACAAGCATATAAAATAAACTACTCAACTACTGAAAAAAGAGATTAACTCTTTTGTATTTTGTTATTTCGAAAACAACAACTTTGATACAATAGGTACATCAACAAAGCAGCTCCAAAAAAAGAGAATATACCAATTGTTGTGTCAACATTATTTGAAAGCATCGAGCTGTTCTGATCTTTATTCACAAAAGATATAACTAATACTTGAGCATTATTAACAAAATGAGCAATAATAGGAAGCCATAAATTATTACTCCAAAGAAAGACATAACCTAATAAAACACCTAAAATAAATCTTGGTATTAAGCCATAGAACTGAAAATGAATGACACTAAATAAAATTGCTGTTATTATTATACCAATGTGCGGCGATATAGTCCACTTTGTTATTGTTTGTTGCAAATACCCTCTAAAAAACAACTCTTCACCTACAGCTGGAATAATTGCAATAATTAATAAGTTAAATAAAAAATCAACATTAGAATCCATTTTTAATAATGCCGCAATAGTTAAATCAGATTTTTCATCAATTTGATTTAACCAATCAGGTACCTTAATACTTAAATTAAATTCGGTTAACATAGCTATAAATGGTACTATGATTAACATAATTGTTATCACTAGCATTACATTTTGCCTAACTAGATTTTTAAATTTAAAATCAAAAGAAATTAAATGAGCATATAAAAACATTGGAACTACAAAAATTCCTAATGCTAGAAATAATTGCATCACTTTCAGAGAGTTAACGTATTGTTTGTTTTCTAGGTTCTGATTTTCTATTAAATCACTATCAAAGAAAAAATTAATAGCAATATTGCCAAATTGTATAAAAATCAAAAATGAAAAAATGAATATTAACAATAAACAAAAAAACTTATATTTTGGAGACTTATTTTTATAAATAGCTTTAAATCGCATTATTAATTATTTTTGTAAAGAAAATGGGTATAAAGATAGGAAATATTGATATAGGAGATTTTCCTCTATTATTAGCACCAATGGAAGACGTAAGTGATCCTCCATTTCGGGCTTTATGCAAAAAATATGGTGCCGATGTTATGTATACCGAATTTATATCATCTGAAGGACTAATTCGAGATGCTAAAAAAAGTACCATGAAATTAGATATTTATGATTTTGAACGTCCTATAGGAATTCAAATTTTTGGAAATAATATCGACTCTATGAGAAAGGCAACTGAAATATGTGAAAAAGCTCAACCAGAATTCATTGATATTAACTACGGATGCCCTGTTAAAAAAGTTGCCTTAAAGGGTGCAGGCGCAGGCATATTACAAGATATACCTAAAATGGTAACAATGACTAAAGAGATAGTAAATGCTACTAAATTACCTGTAACTGTAAAAACTCGTTTGGGCTGGGATGAAAACACAAAATATATAGTTGAGGTTGCTGAAAGATTACAAGATGTAGGTATTAAAGCAATCTCTATTCACGGTAGAACACGAAAGCAAATGTATAAAGGAGAAGCTGATTGGACTTTAATAGGAGAAGTAAAAAATAATCCAAGAATGCATATTCCTGTTTTTGGAAACGGAGATGTAGATTCTCCTGAGAAAGTTGCCTATTTGAAAGCAAAATATGGAGTTGACGGTGTAATGATTGGAAGAGCTGCTATTGGAAACCCTTGGTTTTTTGACAATGTTAAACATTTTCTAAAAACAGGAAATCATCTGCCTCCAATTCGTATTAAAGACAGAGTGGATGTATGCAAACAACATCTAAAACACTCAATTGAATGGAAAGGAGAAGTGTTAGGAATTGCTGAAATGAAAAGACATTACACGAACTATTTCAAAGGGATCTCCCATTTTAAAGACTATAGGATTAAAATGATTACTTCTAATAACAAAGACGAAATAGAAACCCTTTTAGATGAAGTGTCTGTTAAATTTAATCAATAAACTTACTAGTCAAAAATTTTGCAGGATACCAAGATGCTAAAAGACCAATAATAAAAACTGTTAAAAAAACATATAATATATCAGATGTCTGCAACACAACCGGATAAGCATCTATTATAAAACCACCATTACCCATTTTAATTAATTCAAACTTTTTTTGTAAAAGTGCTATTGTGGCACCAAAGCCTATTCCAATTAGAGCTCCAAAAGATGAAGACATAACACTTTTAAGTATAAAAATATATTTAATTTGATTTTTTGTTACACCAAAACTATAAAAAGTTGTAATATCCTTTTTTTTGTCTAGAACTAACATTGAGACTGACCCAACAATTGTAAAAGAGGCAATAATTAATATAAATACAAGAATAATAAATATTGCTAGCTTTTCAGTATTTAAAATTTTATATAATATTTCATGCTGTTGCAGTCTATTCTCAATTAAAAAATCATTTCCTAAGTCAGCCTGTAGCTTAATTTGGACAGCTTCCATATCATTTTCATCAAATAAATTTATTTCAATTGCAGAAATGTCATTTTGTCTTTTGCTGATATTTTGCAGATAATTAAGATCAGTAAAAATATATTTTTGATTTACATCAGGATGTATATTAAAAATATTAAAATTATTAATGAGACTTGGATTATAAAAGTTTCTTGAAGGGTTTCTGTGTAAAAATGTCTTTGTATTTCTATTTGGAACATAAACAGATAGTGAAGGCTTAGAAAGGGAGGGATTTTTATGACTAGTGTCTATCCCAAGAATTAAGGCTAAATCTCTTCCAATTGACGGAATCTTATTATAATTTGAATAACCTTTTATTTTAGCAATATGTTGTGTTTTTTTTGTCTCCTCACCAGAGAACTGAGAGCCGTACATTAACAATACGTCTTCTTCCAATACATAAGTTATTTCCTTAATATTTTGATGTTCAATTTTTAGACTTTTGGGGTCAAAAGTTTTACCTTTCTTAAGCGTAATTTTAATATGTGGGTCATGTGAATTATACATTTTTAAAATTAGATCCTCGAAGCCGTTAAATACAGATAAAACAAGTATCAAAGCAGCTGAACCTACTGCTATTCCCGCTAATGATACTAAAGAGATAATATGTACAAAGTTTTTTTTCTTAACAGAGAAGAAATAACGTTTTGCGATTAAAAAAGGGAAACTCATATTTATTTTTTTAAAAGCTTGTCTATTTCCTCTGCAAAAGAGGCAGAATCATCTAAAAAATAAGATAAGTCAGGCACTAGTCTTAACTGTTTTTTTATTCTGTCTCCCAATTTTTTTCTAAAAAAACCTTTGTTTTTTGTAATTAAATCTATTGTCTTTAATGGATCTTCAGAGGGAAATACACTTAAAAAAACATTAGCATTTGCTAAATCAGTTGACACTCGAACAATAGTTACGCTTATAATTACATTACCACAAAACTGTGATGCTTCTTTTTGTAATACAGATGATAATTCTTTTTGTAACAAACGTGATACTTTTTTTTGTCTTGTCGTTTCCATAAAGCCAAAAATACGTAATATTGACTACTTTTACACTATGGAAAATTTCTTTAGAATTTTAAAGTATATAAAGCCTTATAAATTTTTTGCAATACTAAATATTGTATCAAATGTTTTAAGTGTATTGTTTTCACTTGTCTCATTAACAATGGTTATCCCATTCTTGGGAATATTGTTTAAAACACAAGAACCAGTAACTGAAGCTCCACCGCTAAGTTTTAATGCAAATTCAATAAAAGAAAATTTTTATGCAATAATTAGTGAAAAAATCGCTTCAAAGGGGGAAATTGAGGCATTATTATTTATTTGTATACTAGTGTTATCGACATTTTTTTTAAGAAACCTATTTAGATATTCTGCATTGTTTTTTTTAACACCCATAAGAAACGGCATTGTAAATGATCTTAGGGTGGATTTACATAAAAAAATAGTTTCTCTACCACTTTCTTTTTTTACAAAAAAAAGAAAAGGAGATCTTACATCACGGCTGACCTCTGATTTAGTTGAAATTGAATGGAGTATTATGAGTTCTCTTGAAATGATTTTCAAAGATCCTCTAACTATAATTGTGTATTTAATTACTCTAATTATAATAAGCCCAAAGCTAACACTGTTCGTTGTTGTTTTATTTCCTATTACTGGTATAATTATTGGATTAATAGGAAAATCACTAAAAAAATCATCGGATAAAGGGCAAGCTAAAATGGGAAATTTGTTATCAATAATTGATGAAAATATTTCTGGGCTTAGAATTATAAAAGCTTTTAATATTGAAAAAAAAATAAATATTAATTTTCAAAAAGAAAGTATTAGTTATAGAAATATAATGACCAAACTTTTAAGAAAAAAAGACTTATCTTCTCCAATGAGTGAGTTCTTAAGTACAATTGTTTTAGTTGTAGTGATGTGGCTTGGCGGGCAATTAGTTCTTAGTGGACAAAGTTCTCTTTCTGGTCAAGAATTTATTGGTTATATTTTGATTTTTTCACAAATTATACCTCCTGCAAAGTCACTTACAACATCATATTACCATATTAAGAAAGGCACTGCTGCTGCAGAACGTGTATATGAAATTTTAGATACTAAAAACGAAATAATTGAAAATAAAAATGCCACAAAAGTTATATTTTCTAAAGATATTGCATTTGAAAATGTATCATTTAGTTATGAAAAAAATAATGTGTTATCAAACATAACTTTTAAAATAAAGAAAGGAGAAATGGTTGCACTAGTTGGACAATCAGGTAGCGGTAAATCAACTATATCTGATTTACTTAATCGATTTCATGATATAGAAAAAGGCAGAATTTTAATTGATCAAACTAATATTAAAGACATTGGATTTACTAATCTTAGAGAGCTCATAGGTGTTGTTACTCAAGATTCTATTTTGTTTAATGACACCATCTACAATAATATTAAGCTAGGAAAAATAAATGCTTCGGAAGAAGAAATAATCAATGCTGCAAAAACAGCTAATGCTCATAGCTTTATTCTTGAAACAGAAAAAGGTTATAGTACAAACATAGGTGATAGAGGAGATAAACTATCTGGAGGACAAAAACAAAGAATTTGTATCGCAAGAGCAATACTTAAAAATCCTGAAATTTTAATTTTAGACGAAGCGACTTCTTCATTAGACACAGAATCAGAAAAGCTTGTTCAAGAAGCACTAGAAAAGCTAATGAAAAACAGAACATCATTAGTTATTGCTCATAGACTTTCTACTATAAAAAATGCAGATGAAATTATAGTACTAGAAAATGGAACTATAAGAGAAAGAGGTTCTCATGATGAACTTATTGCAGCTAATAAGCATTATAAGAAGCTATGTGACTTGCAATCCTTTAATTAGTATAAAAAATTATTATAGGGGTACCTAACTTCATGTAATTTTTTGATCCTAACATATAATTCTTCTCTCAACTCCTCAAAACATGTCTTATGTAGTGCTGAAATAAACATTACGTTTCCATTAATTTTAGACATCCAGGAATCTTTTAAGTCTTCTAGCGATAAATTTTCTTTAGTAACAGGCGTCAAGTCATCTTGTTCTTTTTTAGTGTAGGTATAAGAATCAATTTTATTAAACACTAAAATCATGGGTTTATCTTGAGCCCCTATTTCAGAAATAGTTTTATTAACAACCTCAATATGGTCTTCAAAATTTGGATTAGAGATATCAACTAAATGTATCATAAAATCTGACTCTCTTACTTCATCTAAAGTTGATTTAAAACTTTCTACTAGTTGATGTGGAAGTTTTCGTATAAATCCTACTGTGTCAGTCAATAAAAAAGGAAGATTTTGAATAACAACTTTCCTAACAGTAGTATCAAGAGTCGCAAACAACTTATTTTCTGCAAAGACGTCCGATTTGGATAGCTTGTTCATTAAAGTAGATTTACCTGCATTTGTATAACCTACAAGTGCTACTCGAATCAAATGCTCACGGCCCTTTCTTCTTGTAAAAGCTTGCTTGTCAATTTTTTTTAATTTCTTTTTTAAAAGAGAAATCTTATCTCTAATAATTTGCCTGTCTGTTTCTATCTGTGTCTCCCCCGGTCCTCTCATTCCAATTCCCCCTTTTTGTCTTTCTAAGTGAGTCCACATCCTAGTTAGTCTTGGAAGGAGATACTGATACTGTGCTAATTCAACTTGAGTTCTAGCTTGAGCTGTTTGCGCTCTGCTAGCAAATATATCTAAAATAAGATTACTTCTATCTAATATTTTGCATTTGCCACTAAATATTTTTTCTACATTTTTTAATTGAGATGGTGTAAGATCGTCATCAAATATTAAAATATCAATAGCATTTTCCTTTACAAATGAAAAAACCTCTTCCATCTTACCTTTGCCAATAAACGTTTTATTATCTGGTCTTAAAAGTCTCTGTGTAAAATTTTTAACAGGTTTTGCTCCTGCTGTTTTTGCTAAAAAAGCTAATTCCTCGAGGTATTCATTTGCCTGATTAGTGGTTACGGTAGGAGTTATTAAGCCAATGAGTACTGCTTTTTCTAGCATATATTAGCTTTGCTTACCTTTTCTATTTGCGATAAAGCTTCTTATAAAAGTAATCATGGCTAACATTCCAGTTAATAACATTATTGCTACTCTTATTACTGAAAGAGTTCTATCTTCAGCGATAGCAGCTTTTAAAGGCATAAATAAACCTAATAATGCAATAAGAGTCACAACAACAGCAATATGAGCGATAACTTTATTTTCTTTCTTAACACCATTATTGCATAAAAAAAGAATTACGCCCAAAAATAAAGGAATTAATGCTGTAATTGACTGGTTTGGTTTTTCAAGAGTACCCTCATATGTTAAATAAGCCCAAAGAGGCATTAAGATTAATGCTAAACTATTAATAAGATTTGCTTGATATGTTTTCATAAATTTTTTTTGAATTTTCTTGTTGCAAAGAAACAAAATTATTAGCTAAATTTTATTAATTTCACACCTTTAAGTTTTCATGAAAGCATTAAAAACTGTTATAATTCTTATTTTTTGTGTTAAACTTCAAGCGCAAGAAGTATTTCCAATAGAAGGAGTAAAAGAAAACTTCTTGCCTGTATATGCTTTTACAAATGCCAAAATAATAGCCACTGCTGAAACAGAATATCAAAATGGTATATTAATAATTCAAGGAAACAAAATAATCTCTGTAGGAGAAGCAATGAATATAACAATACCTGAAGGGGCAATTGTTTATGACTTAGAGGGAGATTATATTTATCCGTCATTTATTGACTTATATACAAATTATGGACTGCCTGAAATTAAAAAAGGTATATATAGTTATAGACCACAGTACAAAAGAAAAACAAAAGGAGCCTTTCATTGGAATCAGGCTATTCATCCAGAAATTGATGCCTGTGACAACTATAATAATAGTGAGGAAAACAGAAAGTCATTTCTTGAAAACGGCTTCGGAGTAGTTCTTACGCATCAAAAAGATGGTATTTTTAGAGGAACAGGGGCATGTGTTGCACTATCTCAAAAATCTGAATATGAAAATTTATTATTACCTAAAGCCGCCTCAGTATTTTCTTTTAAAAAGGGAGTTTCACAACAAAAATATCCAAATTCATTAATGGGAAGTATTGCTCTAATAAGACAAACATTTTTAAATGCGGAATGGTATGAAGAGCAAAAAAATCAAAATAATTTATCATATAATGCGATAATTGAAAACAAAGAACTTCCAAATATTTTTATTTTAAATGACGAACTAGACTACAGCAGAGTGCAAAAGATTGCTGATGAATTTGAAATAGATTTTGTTTTAAAAGGTAATGGAAAAGAATTTTTAAGGATTAATGAGATAATTGATACAGAATCTCCAATAATTTTACCAATAAACTTTCCAAAAGCATATGAAGTTAGTAACCCTGAAACTACAGAGTGGATAACACTCAGCGAACTAAAACTTTGGGAAACAGCTCCATATAACCCAAATATCTTGTCAAAAAATAATATTGAGTTTTGTATAACTTCTGCTGAATTAGAAGATTCAAAAGATTTTTTAAAAAATATTAGAATTGCAGTAAAAAAGGGTTTAAACAAAAATGATGCATTAGCATCATTAACAACTACACCGGCTGAACTTATTAAAATCGATCATTTATGCGGAACAATAGAAAAAGATAAATATGCAAACTTCATCATATGTTCAAATGATATTTTTGAAAAAGGAAAAATATATGAAAACTGGGTTCTTGGAGAACAAAATATTGTAAATAAAAAGCAAAAAAACGATTTTAGAGGATACTACACTTTTAATTCGGATGAATTTAATAATGCTAAAATTATCATTAAAGGCGAGAAATCAAAGCCATTAATTATTTTTAAAGAGCTAGATACAAATAAGGTTAACATATCCATATCTGATAATAATATTAACATATTTGATGATAATGGCAGTTTCAGAGGTGTTGGAAAAATTAATGATAATAAAATATTAGGACGATACCAAAATAAATCTGGTATATATTACGAATTTACTATGGTCCGAGATTCAATATTGGAAAATTCAGAAGAAAATAAAATCACCGAAAAAGATAACCATGATTCATTAGCGATACCAAACATTTGGCTGCCGAACAAGGCATACGGCTTTGAAAAGCTTCCTACCAAAGAAAATATTATTTTTAAGAATGCTACAGTATGGACAAATGAAGAAGAAGGGATTGTAGAAAACTATGATGTTATAATATCTAATGGGAAAATTATAGCTACTGGATTCTCCCTAGAAGCAGAAAAATTTTTTTCAAATATAGAGTATAAGACTGTTGACGCAAGTAATTTGCATTTAACTTCAGGTATAATTGATGAGCATTCTCATATTGCAATAAGTAGAGGTGTCAATGAGGGAAGTCATGCTGTCACATCCGAAGTTTGTATTGGTGATGTTATTAATCCAAACGATCATAACATCTATAGACAATTAGCAGGGGGAACCACAGCTGCCCAACTACTTCACGGTTCTGCTAACCCAATTGGAGGTCAGTCTGCTATAATTAAGTTTCGTTGGGGAGAAAGCGCAGAAAACATGAAAATAAGTGATGCTCCAAAATTTATAAAGTTTGCTCTCGGTGAAAACGTAAAGCAAAGTAATTGGGGCGACTACGAACGAATTAGATTTCCTCAAACAAGAATGGGTGTTGAACAAGTTTTTTATGATGCCTTTTACAGAGCTAAAGAATATAAAAAAACATGGGAAGAATATAATAATTTAAGCAGAAAAGAAAAATTAAATACTCCTCCTCCAAGAGAAGATCTTAAGCTAAATGCTCTGGTTGAAATTTTAACTTCTGATATGTTTATAACCTGTCATTCGTATGTTCAATCAGAAATAAATATGTTGATACATGTAGCTGATTCTATTGGTTTTAATGTAAACACTTTTACTCATATATTGGAGGGCTATAAAGTGGCTGAAAAATTACAAGAACATGGTGCTGGAGGCTCAACTTTTTCTGACTGGTGGGCTTATAAATTTGAAGTTAATGATGCTATCCCATATAATGCCTCTTTATTAAATGAAGCTGGTGTTATTACTGCCATAAATTCTGACAATGCGGAAATGGGAAGAAGACTTAATCAAGAAGCTGCAAAAGCAGTAAAGTATGGAAACACCTCACAAGAAGATGCTTGGAAACTTGTGACCCTCAATCCTGCTAAACTATTGCATTTAGATCATAGGATGGGCAGTATTAAATCTGGAAAAGATGCTGATATCGTTCTATGGACCGCTAATCCTTTATCTGTTTATGCCAAAGTTGCGCAAACATATGTTGATGGAAAACTAATGTTTGATATTAAAAAAGATAAAATAATTTTTAAAAGAGATCTTGAAGAAAAAATGCGTATTGTCAAATTAATGAGCAAAGAAAAAAACTCAAAAATTAAAAAATTAAAACCGGACAAAGAAAAACACTATCATTGTGATACTATATACGAACATGAAGACTAATTTGTTATTTGTTTTATATTTTGCTTTTTGCATGCAAGCCTATTCGCAAAAACCTATACTTTTTATTGGTGCAAAAGCACATTTGGGAAATGGAAAAGTCATTGAAAATAGTGTAATAAGTATTCAAAATGGTAAGTTTGAAATTGTGGCTGACGCTAAAATGATTAGAATAGATCCCAATGCTTTTGACACAATCTATAAAGTTTACAATAAACATATTTACCCAGCATTTATAGCCCCAAATACAACTATTGGATTAACTGAAATTGATGCTGTGAGAGCAACTCATGATTATGCTGAAACAGGAAACATTAATCCAAACATTAGATCTTTAATTGCTTACAACACTGATTCAAAAATTATAAATACTATCAGAACAAACGGCATACTTATTGCGCAAGTAACACCACAGGGTGGATTAATCTCTGGTCAATCTTCGGTTGTATACCTTGATGGTAAAAATTGGCAGGATGCAGTATTAAAAGCTGATGATGGAATACATATTAATTGGCCAAACTCATATTATAAAACAGGCTGGTGGGCAGAACCGGGCAAAACAAAAAAAAATAAAGAATACCAAAATAAAATTGATGAGTTAAATAAGTTATTTTTAAAAGCTAAGGCGTATTCATCATCAAAAGTTTTAGACCTTAGAATGGAAAGTATGCAAGGTTTGTTTAACGGGAAAAAGAACTTATATATACATGCTAATAGTGTCAGCGATATAAGAGATGCAATTGAATTCTTTGATAAGTTTAAAATTCCAAATGTTACTATTGTTGGAGGTGAAGACAGTGATGATGTTTCAACACTATTAAAATCAAAAAACATATCACTTATTCTTAATAGAGTTCATAGACTTCCAAAATCACAAGACAGCCGTATAGATGAGCCATTTACTCAAGCAAAAAAGCTTTCAAATAATAAAATTCGGTTTTGTTTGAGTTATGTCGGTGACATGGAAGCTATGGGCTTAAGAAATCTTCCCTTTACTGCTGGCACTACAGTCACTTATGGCCAAAAGTATGAAGATGCTATAAAATCAATTACTTTAGATGCTGCAAAAATCCTTGGCATCGATGATAAGGTTGGTTCTATTGAAAAAGGGAAAGAGGCTTCTTTCTTTATTAGCTCAGGAGATGCATTAGATATGATTTCAAATAATATTGAACAGGCTTTTATTAAAGGGAATGAGATTGATTTAAATAATCATCAAAAGGAGTTGTATATTAAATATAAAAAGTGATATTTAGTAGCCAACATTTTTTCTTACCCTAACAAGAACATTTCTAGCTATTTCTCTCGCTTTTTTTGCTCCCTCTTTTAATTCTTGATCAATTATTTTTGGGTTTTGTATTAGATGCATAAACATTTCTCTTTGGCTTTTATAATTTATGCAAATTAACTCAAAAAGCTCTTGTTTTGCATTTCCATAGCCATACCCTCCACTAATGTATTTTGATTTTAACTCATTTACTTGATTTTTATTTGCAAGTAGTTTATATAAATTAAAAACATTACATGAATTATAATCTTTTGGATCTTCTATATTCGTAGAGTCTGTTTTTATACTCATTATTTGTTTTCTAAGTTTTTTGTCATCCAAAAAAATATTAATCATATTATTGTATGATTTACTCATCTTTTGCCCATCAGTGCCTGGAACAATCATTACTCTTTCGTCAATTTTTGTCTCAGGTAAGACCAATGTGTTTGGGAAAACATGGTTTAAACTTGCAGCAATGTCTCTAGTTATTTCCAAATGTTGTATTTGGTCTTTTCCAACTGGAACAATATTTGCGTCATAAAGCAAAATATCTGCTGCCATTAAAACAGGATAAGTAAATAAACCAGTATTTATGTCTTTAATACGATCTAATTTATCCTTAAATGAATGTGCTAGTTGAAGCCTACTAAACTTTGCAAAGCAGCTCAAATACCATGCTAACTCACAAACCTCTGGTATATCTGACTGCCTATAAAAAATATTTTTTTTAGAATCAAAACCAAAAGCTAACCATGCCGCTGCAGTAGCATAAGTATTTTCTTTAATTTTATTAGCTTCTCTAATTGTTGTAAATGAGTGAAGATCTGCAATGAAAAACAAACTTTGGTTATTAGTTTCTTTTGAAAGCTGTATTGCTGGAATAATTGCTCCAAGTAAATTTCCTAAATGGGGAGTGCCTGTACTTTGTATTCCTGTTAATATTCTTGCCATTTTAAAAAAAAAGATGCTGTAAAAATAGCTTTTTTTATCTTTGTCAGATGAAATGGGTTGGGTATATTTTGAGTAGCATATGGAGACTCTGGTTTTTGATAGTTTTTTTATTCTTATTTTTTCTACTGCTTCCTTGGTTATTTATTTTTACATCATTATTTAAAAACGAACTTTATGTGGCACATATATCAAGGTACTGGAGTAAGTTAACAATCTGGCTGTCCTTCATTTTTCCAATAGTGAAGTGGGAAGAAAAGCTAGAAGCAAACGAAAAATATATATTTTGTGCAAATCATGTTTCTACACTTGATATCCCGCTAATATACGCTGTATTACCAAAACCTATTCAATACATTGGTAAAGCAGAAATTTCTAAAATACCATTATTTGGTTATTTTTTTAAAAATAATTCAATAACAGTAAATAGAAGTAATAAAAAAGATTCTTACAATGCTTTTTTGCACGCTGCAGAAAAATTAACGAGGAATATAAATATATGTATCTTTCCCGAAGGAGGAATTCCAAACAAAAACATTTGTTTAAAAAAATTTAAAAATGGGCCTTTTAGATTATCCATCGAAAATAATCTTAAAATTGTTCCCATTACTATAATTGACAATAAACAAATTTTCCCTCAAGAATATTTTAAAGGTTATCCTGGATTTGCAAGAGTACAAATTCATAAACCAATTGATCCAAATAAAATCTCTGAAAAAGAAGTTAAAAATTTGAATATTATTGTTTACAATACTATTTTTGAACAGCTAAAAAAATATGAAAAAAATTAAAGTTACTCAGGATTTAATAGATAATTTATCTGAACTATCCAAATTAAATTTTGATCAGAAACAAAGCCAACAAATTAAATTTGACTTAGAAAAAATGTTAGAATTTGTTAATACAATATCACAAATTAACACTGATAATGTAGAACCTCTTGTATATGTTAATGAAGAAACAAAATTATTACGTAAAGATGAAGTGAAAGATTCGCTTTCTCAAACTGATGCATTAAAAAATGCACCAGAAAAAGACTCTGATTATTTTAAAGTTCCTGTTGTTTTGAAAAAATAAACGATTTGTTCTGCTACTTTTGGATAAAAGTAACTTCTTTTTCTGTAATTTCTAAATCAGCACTACAACCAAGTTTAATTGCTCTATTGTCATTTAAATGCCCTGATGGAAAATTAAAACATATTGGTATTGATAACTCATCAAAATATTCTAAAATAATTTGCTTATAACTTTTTCCAAATGGTATTTCATTATCATGTAAGTCGGTCATGCCTCCTACAATTAAAGCTTTTAAATTATTATATTTTTTATTTCTTTTTAAGTTTAAAAGCATTCTATCAATATGATATAGGTATTCATCTAAATCTTCTATTAATAAAATTTTTCCATTTGTATCCAAATCAGATGCAGAGCCCAACAAAGAATATAAAATAGACAAATTACCTCCTACAATTTGACCTGAACATTTGCCTTTTTTGTTTAATTTATGTGATTTTATTTTAATACTATTTGGTGTTTCAAATAAACAATCATAAATACTTTTTATTGAGGATAATGTATTGTTTTTAAAATTTATTGGCATACTTGAATGGAGTGTCGCTATGCCTAGATTATTTAAATGAGAATGTAAAACTGTAACATCGCTATATCCAATAATCCATTTAGGATTACTTTGTAACATCTTAAAATCAACACTATCAACAATCCTAGCTGTACCGTAACCCCCTCTTGCACAAAATATAGCTTTGATATTTTTATCATTTATAAAATATTGCAAATCATTTGCTCTCTGCTCATCAGTACCAGAAAACTGATTTTTGCTATTAAATAAATTATCTCCATAAACTATATTTAAGTCCCATGATTTAAAAATATTAACGGCGTGAGCTATTTCTGATCTTGAAACTTTTCTTGCAGTAGATATTAAACCAATCTTATCCCCTTTTTGAAGTTTTTCAGGTATTTTCATAAAATCAATTTATTTAATAGTAAAACTTATCTTTGCTAAAATAATTTTTTTTTAACAAAAAATGAATTCAAAAAGATATACTATAACTTCAGCACTTTTGTATGCAAATGGGCCTATTCATATTGGGCATGTTGCTGGTGCATATTTACCTGCAGATATTTATGTAAGATATCTTAAATTAAATGAAAACGATGTTGTATTTATTTGTGGATCTGACGAGCATGGCGCTGCTATTACCCTACAGGCAAAAAAAGAAGGTATA
Organism: Bacteroidota bacterium; assembly: GCA_036141595.1. GTDB lineage: Bacteria > Bacteroidota > Bacteroidia > Flavobacteriales > BACL11. The sequence continues at coordinate 34,304 of JAYZXD010000018.1, read as the reverse complement.
ACACCAAAAAAAATAATAGATAAATACCATTGTTTAAATAAAAAGACATTTGAAGATTTTGGAATTAACTTTAGCATTTATCATCGTACTTCATCCAAAGTTCATCACAAAACTGCTTCAGAATTTTTTGAGAATTTAGATAATAAAAATGTATTTGTTAAAAAAACAACACAACAATTTTATGATAAGAAAAATAAGCAATTTCTTGCAGATCGTTATGTTAAAGGAGAATGTCCAAAATGTGGTTATATGCATGCGTATGGGGATCAATGTGAAAGTTGCGGAACAACTTTAAGCCCTGAAGAATTAATTAATCCTAAATCAACACTGAGCGGTGAAGCCCCTGAAAAAAAGAACACTACTCACTGGTATTTACCAATGCAAAAACATGAAAATTGGCTAAAAAAATGGATAGAAACAGGAGATATCAATGGAAAAAAACAACATGATCCAAAAACGTGGAGAAAACAAGTACTAGGTCAATGTAAATCATGGATTGAGGCAGGGCTAAGAGAAAGAGCAATGACTAGAGATCTAGATTGGGGAGTCAAAGTTCCGCTAAAAAATGCGGAAGGTAAGGTTCTTTACGTTTGGTTGGACGCGCCTATTGGATATATATCCGCAACTAAGCAATGGGCTAAAAACAATAATAAACAATGGGAGCCATACTGGAAAGATAAAGATACTCAACTTATTCATTTTATAGGAAAAGACAATATTGTGTTTCACTCAATAATTTTTCCAATAATTTTAAAATCACATGGCGAATATATTTTACCTTCTAATGTGCCTGCAAATGAATTTTTAAATCTTGAAGGAAAGAAATTATCAACTTCAAGAAACTGGGCCATATGGCTAAAAGATTATCTTGTTGATTTTAAAGGAAAACAAGATTCATTAAGATATGCTTTATGTGCAACATCACCAGAGGGAAAAGATACAGATTTTACTTGGCTAGAATTTCAAGCAAGAAACAATAATGAACTAGTTGCTATATATGGAAATTATGTTAATCGTGTTTTTGTTCTAATAAATAAATATTGGCAAGGGATAGTTCCTAAAGCAGTAATTACTGATAAAACTGATGAAGAGGTACTATTGAAGCTCAGAGAATATCCTGAAAAAGTTAGTACTCAAATAAAATTATTCAAGTTTAAAGAGTCCTTAAGTCTAGTCATGGGGCTAGCTAGAACAGGAAATAAATATTTAGCAGATACTGAACCCTGGAAGTTAAAAAACACAGATGAATCAAGAGTTAAAACTATTATGAATATTTCTATTCAAATTGTTCACTCTTTAGCAATTTTATCTGAACCTTTTTTACCTTTTACATCTAAGAAATTAATGAAAATATTAAATATCAAAGATATGAAATGGAAAAACGCTGGAAAAACATATATTCAAGATGGGCACAAAATAGAAAAACCTATTCATCTTTTTGAAAAAATAGAAAATAAAGATATAGAGTATCAGTTAAAAAAACTTAATAAATGAAAAAAATAACTTACTATTTACTTATAATACTTATGTCTACAAATAGTCTAATTGCTCAATGTGATGGTAGATATCAAACAGAAATTTTTAACTCAGTTAGTGTAACAACAGTTAACTACTCAGATATATATAATGATAATTTTCATAGTATGGATATATATACTCCAGAGGGCGATATAGAAGTAAATCGTCCTCTAATTTTATATTTACATGGTGGCTCATATTATGGCGGTAATAAATCCATGACAGACTGTGTTGATTTTTGTGAAACTATGGCAAAAAAAGGTTATGTTACAGCCTCTTTGAATTATAGACTATCAAACATTATTTCTTTTTTAACAAGTAATGTAACACAATATGAAACAGTTTTAAAATCTGTTGCAGATGTTAAGTCTGCAATAAGATATTTTAGAAAAGATTTTGATAATGGAAACAATTATGGAATTGATCCAAATACAATTTTTGTTGGAGGATATTCTGCAGGGGCCGTGACAGCTATTCATTTAGCGTATGTTGATGAAATTAATGATCTTCCAACTTCCCCAATAAATGTACAGAATATTGTAAATGATATTGCAGGTGTATACGGCCTAGAAGGTGACGCAGGTAATTATGGATACCCATCAAATGTAAGTGGTGTTATAAGTATTGCTGGAGGCATCAACAATGTAGACTGGATAGACGAATTTGATGAGCCTTTAGTTAGCATACAAGGGACATCTGATCTAACAATAAATTATAATTGTGGACCAGCAATGAATAATCCATTAGTTTTAACACTTTGTGGGTCAGGAGAAATGCATCCCCAAGCAGATATGGTCGGGGTAATAAATGATAAATTAATATTTACTGGCGAGAATCATTCGTGGCCTGCATACGGAAATAATAGTGCAAAATTTGTTCAGGCAATCAACTTTATAACTGATTTTTTATTTCCATTACTTCCATGTAATAACTTAACTTATTTTAACGATAACCAAAAAACAGCACAAAAAAATATTTTAAAAATTACAGATTTATTTGGAAAAGAAACAAATTTGACATACAATAAACATTTATTTTTTTTATACTCTGATGGCACTGTTGAGCGTAAAATAATTTTTGAATAGTGCTATCTTTTACATTATTTAATAAAGTATTTTAAAATTTATTAACTTGAAATGCATCTAATTGAAAGCTGAAAAACCTATAAGACTAAACAAATTTATTTCTAATGCTGGAATCTGCAGTCGTCGAGATGCAGATAAATTTATTGAGGCTGGAATAATAACGGTTAATGGGAAAAAAGTTGCTGTGGGCTCAAAAATAAAAAATACGGATGTAATAAAATTTAATGACCAAAAAATAAAATCGGAAAAATCAACATATATTCTATTAAATAAACCAAAAAAAATATCTTTAAATGCAATAAGCAAAGAAAAGAAATCTAATAATAAAATTTTTGACTTTGCACATAGAGAAAAAGTATTTCCAACAGACAAACTAAATCATACTGAAAGCGGTCTTTTAATTTTTACAAATGATCAGCTTTTAGCTAAAAAAATCACAAATAAAAATCAAAAAATAAAATCTGTTTATCAAATAATGCTAAATAAAGAAATCTCAAATGAAGATATTAAGACACTTAAAAATGGAATAGATATTAACGGAGGAAAACATAAATTAACATCAGTTTCACTTTTAAATAAAAAAAATGAATTGGGAATTGAACAAAATAGAGGGGGTATTAAAATTTTAAAATTATTATTTAAAAAACTTAATTACAATATTGTTTCTTTGGACCGAGTCTTATTTGCTGGAATTACCAAAAAAAATCTACCCAGAAAAAAACACAGATTTTTGACAGAAGAAGAAATAAATATTCTTAAAAGACTATAAAATAACTTATTACGTTTATGTTAAAAATGATAAATCGAAATAAACTAAAAAAAACAATTTTAAGAATAATAAAGATTTTATTTATTATCATATGCGTAATATTTATTTTGTTTTTTATAATAACAAAATTTTTTAGTGAGGAAATTGAAAATGAAATACTGAAAAAATTAAAAGACAAAATCAATACTGCCGTAACTCTAGAAAATATAGAACTTACCTTGTACGATAATTTTCCCAAAGGATCAGTTCGTATATCTAATTTATTAATAAAAGAACCAAAGGGTTTTGAAAATGACACATTAATTTTTTCAAAAACAGCATATGTGGAAATTAGTTTAATCGACTTAATAAACAGAAATTATAATTTTGAAAGTATAATTATTAGCGACGGAAAAATAAATATAAAATACAATGATCAAAATTTGCCAAATTACCATGTTTTCAAAAAAGAGTCATCAAACACAAAAAAAAGCAATATTAATATCAAAAAGTTATCGTTACTAAACACTAGCTTACAAATAAAAAAGCCAAATAAATTAAATCTAAATTGGGACTTAGAGAAAGCTATAGTTTTAATCAATAATAAAGAGAAGTATAATGTTACTACAAATGGGACATCAAAAAACTTAAAAATTGATAGCACAGAATATATGTTCAACAAAAAATTTGATTTTTCCACAAATACATCACTTAACAAAAAACAAATAGCTATATCAAATTTAAACTTTCAAATTGAAGAAACCAATCTGAAATTATCAGGAAAAATTATTGATTATGATAGTCTGGATCTTATGGTTGTTGGAAAAAAAGAAAATATTAAAAACTTGATTTCTGTACTACCTGAAAATATTAAAAAGCTTTTTATTCCATTTAACATAGATGGTATTATAACATTTAATAGCAGAATTACAGGTTATTTTGGTAAGCAAAATAATCCTTATTTTGATATGAATTATAATATTAAAAATGGTTCTTTTAAAAAACATTCTAATCCGTTTATTTTAAACCAAATATCAATGAGCGGTAGTGCTAATAATGGTACAGAAAAAAGCTTTAATACAACTGAGATTATAGCAAATAATTTTATGGGAAAATTAAAAAACGGATATGTTAATGGAGATTTTTCTTTATCTAATCTAAATGATTATTTTTTAGATGCATCTTTTCAGTCTTTATGGGATATTAATGAATTAAATAAGTATTCTAATAAAACTAATTTCGTTTCCACAAAAGGCAAATTATATACTGAAAGTAACTATAAAGGAAATATTGCTTTTGATTATAGGCTTAAAAAAATGTTTCTTAATGCAAATCATACATCTAAAATAAAATTGGAAGATGTAGAATTTTTTTACAAAGAATTTCCGCTGAAATTTTCGTTTAAGAATATTGATTGTAAAATAACAAATGAAATATGTAATGTAAAATCTTCATCGTTAACTATTTCAGAAACAGATATTGATTTTAATGGTGAAATCAAGAATCTTATCGGCTATATTTTGGAAATAAAACCAAAAATATTTGTTAATGGATCTACAAAATCAATATACACTAACTTTAAAGAGCTAATGACATTAAGTGAAATAAACTCTAAATCTACCACAAAACCTAAAAACAAAACAAGTAGTAAAATTATGCCTGAATGGATTACATCTAATACATCAATTAAAATTGACAATTTTTCTTATGATAACATAATTGCGTCTAATATTTCAGGAAACTTAGCATATAACAAGGGTGTGATTAATTTTAAAAACATAAATGGAGAAATCCTGGACGGTAATATTTTAGGAGAATTTATTTTAAAAGAAACTAAGCCTAATAATTTAAACTTGAAGGCTAACATTAATGTTAGTAAAATAAATATTAGAAATTCTTTTAATGCATTTAACAACTATGGTCAAGAATTTATTCTGCCTGAAAATATTAAAGGAATAGGAAGTGCTAAATTATCTGTGGATGCATCTTGGGGGCCACAATATATTTTAAACACAAAAAATTTGAAAATTAATTCTTATTTATCAATAGAAAAGGGAGAACTAATTGATTTCAAACCTTTAGAAAGTTTATCTGGATATGTAAGTTTAGATGAATTAAAACATGTAAGATTTTCTAATTTAGAAAATAGTATAGAAGTTGAAAATGAACTAGTAAAAATACCTGCTATGGAAATTAAGTCCTCTGCACTATCAGTATACATTTCAGGTACTCATTCATTTAACAATGAAATAGATTATAATATAACATTGTTACTTTCTGAACTCTTATCAAGTAAGTTTAGACAAAAAAACACAACAATTAAAGAGTTTGGAGAGGAAAAAAAAGATGGGAAAATATTAAATACTGTTTATTTTAACATGAAAGGAGATACAGAAAATCCAAAAATAACCCTTGACAAAATTAGATTTCTAGAAGATATAAAAAAAACTATAGAAAAAGAAAAAACAATTATTAGAAATATTTATGATGAGGAAATATTAAATAAACAAGATGATAATAGTAACGATGATGAAATAGATATTGAATGGGAACCTGAATTTAAGTAATATGGATATATACGTAAAAAAGCAAAGGTGGAAATTTATACTAATTGCAGCTGCTTTATTAATCGGCGTAATCTCTCTTTTTGTAACTAATATTTTAGTTAATGAACTTGAAAAAGAAGAAAGAGAAAAAGCTGAGCTTATGGCAAAAGCCATTGACTATCAGATAAATAATAATACACCAGACCCCTTTGTAAGTAAAATAATTCAAGATAATAATAGTATCCCTGTAATGTTAGTTGATGAAAAAAATCAGATTTTACTATATCGAAATTTTCAAACTTATACTAAAATAGATAGTTTTTTAATTAGTATTGGTATAATTAAACCAAAGGCCATTACTGATGATTTTCTTCAAAAGCAATTATCAAAAATCAAAAATAACGGTTATGACCCTATTAAGGTTAACCTACCAAACGGAGATAAACAATTGGTTTATTATAAAGATTCTAGAATGCTTAATCGTTTACGTTTTTATCCTCTCTACCAACTTGGCTTCATTACGGTTTTTATAATAATTGCATATTTTATTTTTAGCTCATCCAGAAGGTCTGAACAGAATCAGGTATGGGCAGGCATGGCTAAAGAAGCCGCTCATCAACTAGGCACTCCAATATCATCGCTGATGGCCTGGTTAGAATTATTAAAAGAAAAAAAAATAGAACCTGGCTTACTTAATAAAATGGAAAAAGATATTTTTCATCTTGAAACAATAACTGATAGATTTTCAAAAATAGGTTCTCGTCCCGAATTAAAACAAATAAATATTTATAATCTTTTAAATGAAGCTGTTTTTTATTTAGAATCAAGATTGCCTAAAAAAATAAAAATAAAAGTGTTGGCTAAAGAAAAAAATGTAATAATTAACGCCAATACAGTGCTGTTAAATTGGGTGATAGAAAACATTTGTAAAAACTCTGTAGATGCGATGAAAGGAAGTGGTGAGATTTTAATGGAATTAAACTCTAATAAATCTCATGTTATAATTAATATTTCCGATGAGGGTGATGGAATCAGTCCGTCGATTGCTCAAAATATCTTCAAACCTGGTGTTACATCAAAAAAAAGAGGGTGGGGATTAGGGCTTTCTCTTTCTAAAAGAATTATTGAAGAATACCATAAAGGTAAAATTTATGTTTTGAGATCTGTAAAAGGTGTTGGAACTACTTTTGCAATTAAGCTACCCAAAAAATAGTTATACGTTTTTTTTGTTGATGTAATTTTGATGTTGTTCCTCAGCTCTAAAAAAAACTGTTTCAGCTTTTACTTGTATTGTAGCTAAACAACTAGCTTTTGCACTATGATTAGATAATAAGTTCTCTGCCTGTTCTTTCTGTTCTTTACTGTTAAAATAAATAATCGGTTTATGCCAATTATTAACCAATTTTAACTTTTTATTTAAAAAAACACAATGATTAAAAAAAATACTTAAAATATGCTCATATGAAATAATAGATGGTTCAAAGTATATTTGAACAACTTCAGAATGATTTGTTTTTCCCGATTGTACTTGCTCATATGTTGAATGTTCAATCTTACCACCCATATACCCAACATGTAGTAGATATACTCCTGTTAAATTTCTATATAACTTATCTAAATACCAAAAATTACCTCCTGCAAGTGTCGATAATTCTAAATTTTTATAAGCTTTAAACTGTATGCTAAGTGAATTAACACAATGTCGTGTGTTTTTTATTGTAAGGTTTTCTCCATAAAAAACATGACCTAAATGCCCATCACATTTTGCGCAACAAATTTCAGTACGAACTCTTCCCCCACTTAGGTCTTCATAACAATTAATAGCCCCATCAATCTGATCATCAAAAGATGGCCAACCACATCCAGAATTAAATTTTGTATTAGACTCATATAATGGAGACTTACACGCTCTGCATATAAAAACACCAGCATCATAAAAATCATTATATACACCCGAAAAAGGTTTTTCAGTTCCTTTGTCTCTTAAAATATATTTTTCTTCTTCTGATAAGCTTTTTAAGTATTTTTCATTCATTCAACAAAAATACTAAAAGGATTAATTTTATTAACTAAATATGCTTAATTTGAAGAACTTATTTGAAAGCAAATGGCCGGAATTTATATACATATACCATATTGTAAACAAAGATGTAGTTATTGCGATTTTTATTTTAAAATCTCACAACAAGATAGAACTGAAATAATTAAATCTATAAAAATTGAATTACTTGAAAATGTTAATTATTTCAATAACAAAGAAGTCAAGACAATTTATTTTGGAGGCGGCACACCATCAATTATAAATGAAAAAGAGTTAGAAGATTTAATTATTCTAATTTATCAAAACTTTAAAGTTAAAAAAAATGTAGAAATAACAGTTGAATGTAATCCAGAGGATATAACAACAAATAAAATTGTTTCTTACAGAAAAATGGGAATTAATAGGCTAAGTATTGGTGTACAATCATTTAATAATTCTGAATTAGAATTTATGAATAGACCACATAATGCAGAAAAAGCATATAATAGCATAACTATAGCTCAGCAAAATGGATTTGAAAACATAAGTGTTGATTTAATGTATGGTCTACCAAACCAAAAAATAGATGCTTTGCAAAGAAATCTTTCGATTATAAATGAATTAAAAATTAAGCATTTTGCAGCCTATGGCCTCACAATTGAGAAAAAAACTAAATTATTTCATTTAATAAAAACAAAAAAAATAATTCCATTGCAAGACCATAAAGTTAACGAACAATTTTATTTAATAGAAGATTTTGCAAAAGAAAACAAATATATACACTACGAAATATCAAATTTTGCAAAAGCAGGTTTTTTGGCAAAACATAATTCTGCATATTGGGAAAACAAAATATATCTTGGTGTGGGTCCCTCAGCACACTCATTTGATGGCAAACAAAGAAAATGGAATGTTTCATCAAATAAAAAATACATTGAAGGCATAAACAATAAATCAATTAATTATTTTACAATTGAACACCTATCCAAACAACAACATTACAATGAATATTTAATGACAAATTTCAGAACAATTTGGGGGGTTGATACTAAAATAATTGAACACAGATTTGGCAGATCCTACAAAGAAAAGTTTTTAAAAGCAATCAAAAAATGGCTTAATAAAAACTATATTAAAAATGAAAAAAGCATTTTTAAATTAAGTAGTAAAGGCAAACTATTTGCTGATCAGATATCTTCTGATATGTTTTTAATTAACTAAATTAAGTATTTTTTTAAAATACTTTTCATATTGATCAACAATTAAAGGCCATCTATAATTGTTATTTATTTCTTCAATATTATTTTGAATCAGCCTTTGTGTGTTGGTATATTTTTTACTAAATATTAGACTTAACTGCTGGGGTGTGGAGAAGTAAAAAGCATTGTTTTTTAAAACTGATCGGTTAAATTTATTATCATGAGAGGCGATTAATGCGCTAGCAGCCATAGCTTCAAGTAAAGAAGGGTTGGTTCCCCCCACAGAATGGCCGTGAACATATAGCTTTGAATAATATCTAATATTATCTAAATGTTCCTTATCGTATATAGCTCCTAAGAATATTATTCCTTTATTTCTATATTTATCTTTTAAATAATCTCCATATCTAGTAGTATGTTTGCCTATAAAATAATACGGAACATTACTTTTGCTTAAAAGATATGCATCAAACATCATTTCTAAATTATTTTCGGGTTCTAGTCTTGCAATTGATAAATAATAAGACTTAACTTTCATCTTATAATAGTCTAAAATATCAGTACTAAATTTTTTTGGCTTCAGAGTACCATAAGGTATAAATTCAGCAGTTCTGTCATATTCTTTTTTAATGTATTCTTTAATTCCTATATTGTCTGCAATCAGATAATCTGAAAATTTTATACCATATTTTTCAAGTCTTTTTGTAATATTTTGAACCAATTTACTCCATTTTTCACGTTTCCACTCTAATCCATCTATATTTGTTGCAACAACCTTTCTTCTATGTCTACATAAAATTATTGACAAAGAAGATGTTATTAGGCCCAACTGTAGAATAATATCAAAGTCCTGCTTTACAGCATGCCTAAAACATATATAATCATAAATAAAATTAGATGCTGAATTACCAAAAAAATTTTTGGGGCTTCTTTTTTTTACAATCTTTACCCCCTTATAATAATCATTTTTAAATGGATGAAAATGTGGAGAGTAAACAGTAACTTCATGTCCCTTTTCAACAAGACCAATAGATAAATACTCAGCACATTGCTCAAAGCCACCATAATTATTTGGAATACCTCTTGTACCTAGTATTGCTATTTTCATATTATTATAAATAAAAATATGTTGTAACTTATTACAAAGATATGATATGTTAATTAAACAATGTATCAAAATAAAATTAACATAAAGATGTTGACATTTATAATAATCAATAATGATTTGTCATTATTATATGTTTTATTATTGCATTGTCGTAATACTTGTTTTGGGTTGTATAAAACTAACACTATACAACAACATAAAAAAACCTCCATAAAATACAATTATGGAGGTTTTTTAATTTATAATGTGTTTTCTTTATCTACTGCACTAATTTAACCGAAAGCATGAACTCATGTGAACCAGAATAGTAACTACTGTATGTTGAACTAGGTAATGCATATGAATATCCAATATTGAATCTATTATTAATATTATATCCAAATAAAACAGCTAAAGATGACAACTCATTATTGGCTTGATAATTCATTCCTAACCAAACTAAATCTTTATATTCTGACTTAACACCAAAATCAATCTGCGTAGATGCACCCTCAACTGCTTTTACAAAAAGGCTTGGTTCTAATGATATGTTAGGATTAATTTTATATATATACGAACCTAAAATATAAATATGCCTAGCCAGCTTACCGTCACTACTGTATTGATCATATAATTTTGCGACATCATCATCCATTAAATTCAGTTCGGAACTTAATAGTTGAGGTAAAGCCGCTCCAAAATACCAATTACTTCCACTTAAATTAATTCCAAAAGTTGCGTCAGGCAATGTTCTAACAATATCCCCTCCTTGCAATAATGGATCATTGATGTGTTCAGTTTGTAAGTCTTTTATTATTTTAAACTGAGTAAATCCTCCCTGTAAAGCAAAAGAGAGATCCATGTTTTTATTTAATGACAATTTATATGTGTAAGATACGGCTGAACCTATTCTACTAGTAGGTCCAGTAATATCGCTGTAAATAATACCTCCAAGACCTATATTTTCATTATGTTTTCCGTGGATACTAATAAGGTTTGTTCTTGGTGCATCATTAATACCGGACCATTGATTTCTAATTATTGTATTTACTTGATAATAATCATGCATTCCTGCCACAGCGGGGTTTATTGCATAGCTATTGTTCATATATTGAGTAATCTGAGGTAATTGTTGAGAATACAAAATATTAACAAAAAAGATTGTCAATAATAAAACATATATTTTTTTCATATTTAAAATTTTCACGTTACCTAATAATTGTTACTGGACCTGTTTGAGGTTCATCTCCCGTATTCAAGTCAATAATATAATAATATGTTCCAACTACGAGTTCTTCACCATTATTAGTTCCATCCCAGGGAGTGTATTGTTCTCCACCAACAGATTCAAAAACTAATCCTCCCCACCTATTAAATACCTGCACTAATGCATTCTCGTATTGTTCAATATCTATTGGAGACCATGTGTCATTATATCCGTCATTATTAGGTGTAATCGCATCATATGGTAACACTCCAACAACTACATAAATTGAATCATAGCCTTCGCAGCCATAAGAATCTGTAACATATAAGTAGTACCAGCCAGAAGATTCTAAATTATATACATTAAGATCTCCATTATTATTAACTTCACTATTGTCATCCCATTGCCAATTATATTCATCACAATTTATATTACCTGAGGACAGTTGTATATTTTCACCAGATAAAATAACTGGATAATCACCATACTCAACACCAGGATTTGAAGTAATTAATGGATCAATAAAATTAACATTTACTTTTGCTGTTATATCAAAAGATGATGCACATAAAGGATCTGTAACAGTTAATGTGTATATATCCAAAACATTGGTTGGTGTTACAATAATATCAGCCTGGTCATTTATAATACTATTAACTGTTTTATTTAAGATAATTTCATTTTCATGTGACCATACGTATGTGAATCCTAGTTTTTCATCGACATTTAAAACAAAATCTGATCCAAGACAAATTGTGGTGTCAAAAGATGAAATATTTCCAGGTAAAAATACTTCATCGCTAGCAATAACTCTAGCTGTATCATAAACAACACACCCATTATTATCAACTACTTCCAAATAATAAATTCCTGGTGAAAGAGAGTTAAGTGTTGATGTATTTTGGCCCGTGCTCCACAAATAACTATATGGAGTGGTACCACCCTCAACAAGTGAATTTATTTCACCATCATTTGCATTACAACTTTCATGTTCAATATCTAACTCTAATGTTAAAGCCTCGGATGGTTGAGAAATATAAATTGATTCTGATTCTATTGAACAACCATTTTGATCGATAGCCGTAACGGTGTAAATCCCCGGTGACAAGTTATTATCTGTTGATATATCAATTTGATCACTATAACCACTAGAGAATGAGTAACTATACGTTTGCGGAATCCCATTAAAAGGAGTTCCTCCACTTGCTTCAGCAGTAATTGATGCATCAAAAATCTCATAACAATTAACGTTTGTTTGGGAAACCGTTAGCATCATTTCAGATGGTTCAGATAGTGTTATTGATGTAGTGTCCATGCAACCCTTACTGTCTTTTACATTTACAGTATAATTTCCTGCGGCTAAATTCGTATTGTTAGATGTTAAGACATTAAATTGATCAAAATTGTTTGACCAAAAATAATCGTAGGGTAAATTTCCTCCAACTGATGAAGCTTGTAATGACCCATCACTTGCACCATAGCATGAAATATCTTGTAAATTGTAGTTTGATGTAACGATTACAGTAACCTCAAGCTTAGGTTGTTGATTTATTGATACAACAATAGAATCTATACAACCCTGAGCATCTGATACTAAACAAGTATATTCAGTACTATTTGTTGTATTATCTACACATAATCCAACAGCTGTTTCAGTCGTTTGAGATAAAATATCATTCCAAGAATAGAAATATACAGGGTTTCCATTTATATCAAAATTAGGCGCTCCTCCTGTAACCAAAGCTGTAATTTCTCCATCGCAATAATCAAAACAAGTTACATCTTGTGAAGATGAAATTACAGCAAGTGCATTGTCATCATTAATAATAAATGATGCATTTGAAACACAATTATTTTCATCATGTACGGTTATCGTATATGTTCCAACACTTAAATCATTTATTGTATATGTAGTATCTCCTGTATTCCAAATATAATCATAAGAACTTGCATTTCCAACGCCTCCAGTAACAATGTCTGTTAACGAACCATTATTCCAACCCTCACACGAAACATGAGTTGGAACAAATGAATGGGAAATTGGATCTGGCTGACTAAATAAAATATTTTCTGAGTAAATACATCCATTTATATCAGCTATTTCAAAAACATATTCTCCTGCATAGATATCGTTAAAAGAATTTGCATATGTGGAATTAATTAATGTGCCTGTCACCGCATCATACATACTTTTTATGAATGGACCTGTTCCTCCGTTAACAACTAAATCTGCAAATCCAGAATTATCTCCATGACATTTAATTTGATAGCTATATAATCCACTGTTTCCATTAAAAACCCAACCTGATGTTGTAATATCTACTAATAATTCATCGGGCTCATTAATTATAATATAATCTGCAGCAACACAATTATTTATATCATAAACTTCCACAGTGTATGTGCCTGGTCCATATCCGTTAAAGTAGGCCATATTTGTATAATGCGTTGACCCATTAACAGAATATTCAAAAGGAGCTGTTCCTCCTAAAACATCAATTGCTAAGATTTCAGCATCCTCAGCTCCGTAACATGAAACATTAGTAAAATGAGTGCTATCTATTTCAAGTAAATCTGGATAGATGATATCAATTATAGTGTCAACAAAACATCCATTGTCATCAGTTACCGTTATTGTATACGAATTTGGTGCCAAAAGTCCAAATACAGGATTAATCTGAGGCGATGTTAACGATCCATTTGAATATAAATATGGTTGTTGACCGCCAGATGCAACGACTTCTATTTGTGCGTCATCAACTCCATAACAACTATTTTGAGATATAAGAATAGTATCAAATTTTATTGGATTTATTGGGTCATCGATATCTACACTTGCTGAAATAGCACAACCAGTAGCATCTGTAACATTAACAAAATATGTTCCAGTTGGAACATTATTTAGTGTTGCAGTTAAGCCTGTAGCTATAGGGCCATTGTTATCACTCCACTGATATGATAGGTTTCCAATTGCACCTGAAGAAAAAACAGTTGCACTTCCACTATTAGGTCCTAAACACGGAGATACAGTGGTAAAGTTAAGGCTGAAAGCTGGTGAAAAACCAACAGACACAGACTCTGAAAAAGAGCAACCATTTCCATCGGTAACAGTTACAAGGTAATTTCCAGACGACAAATTGTTTGCAACAAATGTATTTTGTTGCGGATTAGTATTCCAGCTGTAAGACAAACCTCCTGTTCCTCCTGCAGTTACATCAATTTGTGCTTGGCCATCTGGAGGAGAACATGATTCGTCAGTAGAAGATGTTGTATACACAAAAGCAGGGGGCTCATTAATTGAAAAAATAGTATTTGCAATACAGCCATTTTCATCTATCGCGTTAAGATTATATGAGCCTTGAGTAATATCGCCACACAAACCTGAATAAAAAGGTGTGGTTTGCTGTATTCCTGAATCCAAACTGTATAAAACTTGACCTACAGAATTTGATGGGTTAATGGATATTGCACCTGTACAATCTTCTGGACAAAGAATGTTGTTACTAACAGTAAAAGGAATTGTGAAAACGCCAGGCTCAATTAATGTCACCTGTTCCGTGGCTGTGCAACCATTTGTGTCTTTATAAACGACAGTTAAGTTACCAGCAGATAATCCATTAAAAGATCCTGATGTTTGAAAATTATTTCCATCAATTGAATATGTAAAGCCTGCAGCACCTCCATTAGCAGATAATAATATATCTCCGTCAGAAAGACCATTACAAGATATGTTAAAACCATTATAATCAGACAATATAGAAAGATAATTTATTTGTGTTGGCTGTGCGAGATAAACACTTGAAGTGTACTGGCAACCATTATTATCTTCAATCATAACATCATATGTACTATCTCCTAAAAGTGCTGTAAATATATTTGAACTTTGATAACTTAATCCGTTGTTTAATGAATATTGATACGCTGGTGTTCCAGGCTGTGCCTGATCAACTAAAAAAATAAGTTGTCCTGTTGCAAATCCATAACAATCAACGTCTTGACTTACACTTGCCGTTCCAGAAAGTGGTGGTGGCTCATTTAAAGTTAATACTTCTGTTTCAATACAACCATTAGCGTCCTTGTATGTAACAGTGTATGTTCCGGCTGATAAAGCTGAGAAAGTCGGCGATGACTGAAAATTAACTCCATCAAGAGAATAGGTAAAAGTACCTGTTCCACCAGAAGCAGATGCAAAAATAGAACCGTCATTAGCTCCATTACAAGAAACATTAAAACCATTCTGATTAAAAACAGTTACAGTCCCATTTGGGCTAATTGGGCTAATTGGCGCAATAGTGAATGAAGTTGTTGATGGAGATGTAGAACATCCATTTGAATCCGTAGCAATAATATCATATGTGCCGTTACATAGTGCAACAAAGGAATATGTTGAAGTACCAGATGGTAAATTTATAGCTGCACCAGAGTTAACTGTAAAAGAATATGGCCCAGTTCCACCTGAAACTAATAAGGTCTCCTCTGCAATACAATCGCCAGTACACTGATTACTTGAAACAACTGATGTTGTTGCTGTAAGTTGAGGTGGTTGGGTGAAAAGAAGTGGTCCAAACTCGTCATAAACCCCAACAGTACTTGAGCCGCTTGCAGTACCTCCATTACCATTATAATATGCAGTTGAATCAACGAGTCTTACAAAATAACTAACATTAGGGTTGAATGCATTTAAATTGAGCTGTGTAGCAGATGTTTGATTTGTACTTTCATATGATATAAAATATGTTGTGGCTCCTGCATAAAAACCAATAACACATGAGTATGATGTTGAAGGCACAGTCTGATTTATGTTTATTTGCATTTCATCATTAGCGAAGCCTCCAAAACATAAAATCGGCTGAGTAATAAATGCACTATCAATAGTTGGCCCAGATGAAGAAGTAGTAAATTGCTGTGTATTTGACCAAGCATTGGGGCCTGATGTTCCAGCACACTTTACTCTCCACTCGTAATCTGTGTTAGCTGATAATGATGATAAAGAAAAAGGTGAAACAGCTGGATTGACAGAATTGCCAGGCCATGAGGCTGTTACTTCTTTATAATGTAGTACTACATTGCCAGAGCAGGTGCTGGCATCCCAAGCTAACACAGCACCCGAAGCTGTTACATTTGAGGTTGACAAATTAATTGGTTGTGCAGTCAAAATAGCTGAACAAAATAATAAAATTAATGTAGTCAAAAGAAATATCTTCTTCATATGATTTAAAAAGTTTTAGGTCTTTTAATTTATTCTCGCAAGATACAAATTTTTTGATTACTAGTGCTAAGATTAAATTATTTAGATAAAATATGAGCTTTAATTTAAATAATTTTTATGTAACTTATTATTCGCAAATTTGATCAAAGCAGCCTTTTAAATTGTCAGCTATCATCTCTGCGGCTCTACCTTCGATGTGATGTCTTTCAATAAAGTGGACTAACTTTCCTTCTTTAAAAACTGCGATAGATGGAGAAGATGGTGGATAAGGCAACATGTACTCTCTCGCCTTTGCAGTGGCACCAATATCTTGTCCAGCAAAAACAGTAGCAAAAACATCTGGCTTTTTTTCAAATTCTGTGGCCATTTTTACTGCAGGTCTAGCATTTCCTGCCGCACATCCACAAACAGAGTTGACCATTAATAATAATGTCCCTTCTTTTTTTTCTAGTAATGTTGTGACATCATCTGTGGTTTTAAGTTCTATAAAACCTACATCTGTTAATTCAGCACGCATTGGGGCGCAAATTTCTTCTGGATAATTCATGTCAAATGTAATTTTGAAACAAAAATAGCTTATTTATCTTTTATTCTTAAAAAAATCATGTAATAATTTGGTGCTTTGCTTACTAAGTATGTTTCTAACAACTTCTGTTTTTGGGTGTAATATACTTTTTGGTAAAGACAAATAGCCTCTGTTCAAGTCTCGTGCCCCAAAAACTATTTTTTTAAATTGAGCCCAGTAAGCGGCACCAGCGCACATGATACAAGGCTCCAAAGTCACATACATTGTACAATCTGACAAGTACTTACTACCCAAATAACCAGAGGCAGCGGTGATCGCTATTACTTCAGCGTGAGCAGTTGCGTCATTTAATCTATAGGTCTGATTATGTGATCTAGCAATTATTTTATTTTCACAAACTATTACACAGCCAACAGGAACTTCATTCAAATCAAAAGCTTTTTGAGCTTCTTTTAAAGCTTCCTTCATAAAATATAAATCATTTAAAGGATTTAGTTCCATTGTGCTAAATTACAAAACTAATGTGTTAAATTTGCACTGATAAAATTAGAACATGTTAAGAACCCACAATTGTAATAGTTTAAGTATCGAGAATGTTGGTGAAACTGTAGTTCTTTGTGGATGGGTTCAAAGAACTAGAGATTTGGGAGGAATGACTTTTATAGATTTACGAGATAGGTATGGAATTACTCAGCTTGCATTTGATGTTGAAAAAAATGAAAATTCATGTCTTGAAGCAAGAAAATTAAATCGCGAATTTGTAATACAAGCAAAAGGTTTGGTAATTGAAAGACAATCCAAAAACAGTAAAATTTTTACTGGAGAAATTGAAATTGAGGTAAATGAACTAACGATTTTAAATCGCTCCAAAACACCCCCGTTTACAATAGAAGATAACACAGATGGCGGAGAAGAGCTCAGAATGAAATATAGATATCTTGACATAAGAAGAAATCCTATAAAAGATAAGCTAATCTTAAGAGCAAAAGTCTCTTCTGAAAGTAGAAAATATTTAGATGCACAAGGTTTTATTGAGGTTGAAACTCCTTATCTAATTAAGTCTACTCCTGAGGGAGCCAGAGACTTTGTTGTACCAAGCAGAATGAATGAAGGTCAATTTTATGCTCTTCCCCAATCACCTCAAACATTTAAACAATTGCTAATGGTTTCTGGAATCGATAAGTATTATCAAATTGTAAAATGTTTTAGAGATGAAGACCTTAGGTCAGACAGACAACCTGAATTCACGCAAATAGACTGTGAAATGTCATTTGTAACACAAGAAGAAATATTAAATACTTTTGAAGGCTTGACTCAACACTTATTACAAACCATTAAAGGAGTAAAGCCCAAAAAATTTGCCAGATTAACTTATCAGCAAGCGATGGAAAAATACGGAACTGACAAGCCCGACTTAAGATTTGGAATGGAAATAGTTGAAATAACTAATTTATGTCAAAAAAAAGGCTTTAGTGTTTTTGATAACTCAGAGTTAGTTGCCGCAATTAATGTTAAAGGGGGTTCAAAATATTCTCGAAAACAACTTGACAAACTAACTGAATTTGTTAAAAAACCCCAAATTGGAGCCTCTGGTCTTATTTATTGTAAATTTCTCGAAGATGATACAACGAAATCCTCTATAGACAAATTTTTTAATGAAACAGATAAAAAAGAATGGGGAAATAAAGCGGACAGTAATAATGGTGATATGCTAATTATTATGGCTGGAGAAAAAAATAAAACTAGAAAAGCTCTAGGAGCGCTCAGATTACATCTAGGAAACGAATTAAATTTACGTGACCCGGAAAGATTCGCCCCTGTTTGGATTGTAGATTTTCCACTTTTAGAATGGGATGAAGAAAGTGAAAGATATCACGCTATGCATCATCCATTTACAGCTCCGAAAAAAGCAGATCTTGATCTGTTAGAAAAAGAGCCAGAGAAGGTTAGAGCTAATGCTTATGATTTAGTTTTAAATGGAAATGAAATCGGCGGGGGAAGTATAAGAATACACAATAAAGAACTACAACAAATAATGTTTAATCACTTAGGATTCTCAGATATTGAAGCAAAAGAGCAATTTGGTTTTTTGATGGAAGCATTTGAATATGGTGCTCCACCTCACGGAGGTATTGCTTTCGGATTTGATAGATTGTGTGCAATAATTGGTGGGCAAGAAAATATTAGAGATTTTATAGCATTTCCAAAAAATAACTCTGGAAGAGATACAATGATTAATTCTCCCTCTCTTCTTTCACAAGAACAATTAAATGAGTTATCGTTAGATTTAAAAAATTAAAAAAATGGACAATGAATGATTCAATTAAAACAAATAAAAAACAAAGCTACAGTCTTTTAATCCGCTTAATTTCTATAGCGATTCCCATTGTTGTGGCTATTCTATTTAGAGTAAGAGTTGATTACGAACTACCAATATTTTTACCTCCTATTTATGCTACAATAAATGCAGCAACAGCTTTCTTGTTAGTTATTGCTTTAATTGCAATAAAGTCTGGAAAAAGAAAATTACACGAAAAACTGATGAAATCATGTATTGCGCTTTCATTAGTGTTTTTGGTTATGTACATTGCATATCACATGACAACTGACCCAACAGAATTTGGTAATAATAATACCCCTGACACTATTAAATATCTCTACTTCTTTATATTAATATCTCATATTTTGTTGTCAATTGCTTTAATTCCTCTAGTTTTAATTAGCTTTGTTCGTGCATTTCAAAAAGAATTTGTCAATCATAAAAAAATAGCTAGAATCACATTCCCTATTTGGCTTTATGTTACAATTACAGGCGTTATTGTATATATTATGATCTCTCCATTTTACACTTAAATTTATCGTTTCAATGCAAAAAGATAAATCTGTTATATTTTGGCTTAGCTCTGGTTTTTTTCTAATATTTATAATGGTTATTGTAGGCGGAATTACTAGACTAACCGACTCTGGTCTATCGATGGTTAACTGGAGTCTATTTATGGGCTCAATACCTCCATTAAGTGAAACTGAATGGAATGAGACATTTGAACTATATAAACAATCTCCTGAATTTAAAAAAATAAACTATAACTATACTCTTGAAGATTTCAAATTCATCTTTTTTTGGGAGTATTTACACCGTATGATTGGACGCTTATTAGGGCTAGTCTTCATAATACCTTTTTTTTATTTTTTAATAAAAAAAAGACTGACAAAAAAACTAAAGCTACAGTCATTAATACTATTTATCCTTGGTTCTTTACAAGCATTTTTTGGCTGGTGGATGGTAAAGAGCGGCTTAGTAGATAATCCGCATGTTAGTCACTACAGACTTGCTGTCCATCTGACGACAGCATTTATAACATGTGGTTATTTGTTGTGGGTATTATTACCTTTACTATTACCCTCAATCAAAGGTGAAAATAAATTAATCTTTAAAAAATTAAAAATACTTACTATCTTAAGTATTATACAAATAGTTTATGGAGCATTTATTGCTGGATTAAAAGCTGGTAGGATATATAATACATGGCCAAAAATGGGAGATCAGTGGATTCCTGATTCCGTGTATGCAATGTCTCCTTTATGGACGAATTTTGTTGAAGGTTTAGCCGGAATACAATTTGTTCATAGAACACTTGCTATCATACTGTTAATTTTTACTATACATATTTTTGTAAGTAGTAAAAAACACATTTTATCACTGATTCAAAAGAGAGCCATAGTACTATTATTGTTAGTGGTGGTTATGCAAATGGTTTTTGGAATTCTTACCCTTGTCATGGGGACTCCACTTTTCTTATCTTTGACTCATCAGCTACTTGCGTTCATTATGTTAATGACTTTAATTTTAAATTTATTTCTATTTAGAGGTAAGGCCTCAACAATTTATCAATAACAAAGGTAATTTGAACAAGAGGAAGATATGCAAAAGAAGACAACATGAGTTTTCTTGCAGATAAATCATCTTTGTATTTTAACAATAAGATAGATTTTAGAGTAAACCAAAGTCCTAGAAAAAATACAATTAAAGCCGCAAATAAAGATAAATTTAATTCTTTAATATAAAAAAAAGGAATAATAGACACTAAAGTTAAAAGAACAGATGTTAAGATAGAGATTATTGCTGGAAATTTATTTTTTTTACCTCCAAATAACATTTTAAAGCCTGCTTTTTTATATTCATCATCCAATACCCATGCAATGG
This sequence comes from Bacteroidota bacterium, assembly GCA_036141595.1. Classification (GTDB taxonomy): domain Bacteria; phylum Bacteroidota; class Bacteroidia; order Flavobacteriales; family BACL11. Next base: position 12,955 of record JAYZXD010000018.1, on the reverse strand, counting down.
AAATAAAATGAGGCAACTGCCATAAAAATTGAATTACAAAAAGAAATCCTGCAGCTAAACCAAAGTTATTTGTTGCCGCAACATATCCGAGCAAGAAAGGAATAGCGCCAGGAATAGCGCCAACAAAAATAGAAATGGTAGATACCCTTTTCAAAGGGGTATAAGAAAAGACATATAAAAAAATAGATAGCAAACCAAAAAAAGCAGCTTTGGACATCAGGCCGTAAAATGTATCTTCAGGGTTAATATTATTTAGCATTAATAATCCAATAACACCAATAATAATGCCAAAAATTAGAGCATTAACATAACTTAATTTTTTTTGAGGTAAAGGTCTGACTGAGGTCCTTTTCATCAATTTATCTTTACCTCTTTCTATTACTTGATTAAATGTATTTGCTGAACCAGTTACAAGAAAGCCACCAAAAATTAAATATAAAAAATGGTGCAGGTTAAAAGTATCAAATCCAATTAGGTATCCACAAACAGCTGAAAAAACTACAGTAATTGAAAGTTTAAATTTTAATAATTGTCCAAAATAAACAATCATATTTCATTATGCTTTTTCAGTTATTTTTCTTTTGTTTAAATAATAAAAAAGTCCAAAAGTAAACATTAAAAAATATGGTATCGCCATAAGAAATAATATTCCGTCATTTAATCCGGCCCCCTTTGTGTCTCCAGACTCAAGATTAGTTTCAACTACAGCTTTACACATAGCGCATTGTGTAAAAACGTTATTTGTAAATACACACAATAATATAAATATTAATATAAATTTATTTTGTATTATTTTTCTCATTTCTTTTTATTTCTTTTACCAAGACACCAACATCAACAATTAAATCCTTTACTGCTTGAACGCTTGTCCCGTCATATGACCCTATAGGATTGCCTAAGTGATCATAGCCAGATCTAATTATTCCATTATTATCTACTAAAATAAAATCCCCACTATGAACTAAACCAAAATCAGCGTGATTTACATTATCCTCTCCTTCACCCGCTATAGTTAAATACGATTTAGCAATTTTATAAATACTATCCTTTTCTCCTGTCACAAAATTCCATCTAGACATATTAATTTTTCTTTTATTACTAAACTGCTTTGCATATTCTTTTAAAACATCAGGAGTGTCATATTCAGGATTGATTGTGTGAGACAGAAAAGCAACGTTATCGTATTTTTCCAGTTCTTCAACTAAATGTCTCATGTGAAAAGTCATTTTAGGGCAAATTGTAGGACAAGTTGTAAAAATAAAATCAACGATGTATATCTTGTCTTTATACGTTTCATTAGTGACGGTTTCGTTATCTTGATTAACAAATTCAAATGAGGGTATTGGTTTTTCTGTAATTTTAGCAAGAGTTGGTAGATTTTCTTTTTCAGATATTTTAGGAAGAAGGTTTTCTACAACGTGCCACTTAGTTACTAGTAAAATTACAATAGGAACTGCCAATATAAGAATTAATCTTATTTGTTTATTTATAATTTTATTACGCATCTTAATTTATAAAGTAATAGTGTGGGTTGCTTCGACTATTATGATAAATAGCAAGTAAGGGACTAAAATAAATGCAGGCAGTAGTATTGTCCACCTAAAGCTTTTAATTTCATCGCCTAGATGCATAAAAGTCATAACAATATAGGCTGCTTTAATTAAAGTTAAGATAATAAACGTATGAGTTATCCATGCTAGACCAAGAAATGTGTCATATACAAAAGCTTCGGGAAGCTTTTCATTAACTTTAAGTATGCCCATAAAAACTTCTATAGCAGTTATCGCAAGTAATATCCAAAATACTTTCCAAATCCACCAGTTACCTTTTCTGTTTTCAGCCATTTTTTAAAATTTTTAAATTATTTATACTAAATAAAAAAATGTAAATACAAAAACCCAAACTAAATCAACAAAGTGCCAGTATAGGCCTATTTTTTCGACCATTTCGTAATGTCCTCTTCGCTCATATGTCCCCTTTATCACATTAATTAATAAAATGATTAATAATACAACTCCACTAAATACATGAAAACCATGAAAGCCTGTTATAAAATAAAAATAATCAGCGAACAGAGGGTGCCCGTACTCGTTCTTAACTAAATTAGCACCTAAAATAGTTTGAGTAGCATTATCTCTTAGATATTTGATAGACTCTTCATTTGATAAATATGTTTTGTTTGCTGTTCTTATATTATAATCTGGCTTTTGTTTTAACTGATTTATAATAGACTCAATTTGAATTTGCTGATCTTTATCATATGAGTATTTATCTAATTCCATTAAATCATAAACAGAGGATAGTTTTTCTCCTTGAGCTATATGCACTACAAATTCTGTCTTAGTATCAATTGCTCCTTTATCTCCATGAATAAAGTGTCCCCACTCCCAGGCTTGAGAACCCAAAAAAGCAGATCCTCCTAGTATTGTTAAGGAAAGCCATAGAATAACTTTATTTTTTTGCATCTTATGACCATAATTTACCGCTAATACCATAGTAACAGAGCTCATGATTAGTATAAAAGTCATCAAAGCAACAAATAAAAGAGGGTGCTCTCCTTTCATAAAAGGAAAATGAGTAAATACTTCCTCAGGTACTGGCCATATATCTGCAAATTTAAATCTACTAAAACCATAGCTAGCTAAAAAAGCTGAGAAAGTAAGAGTATCGGTTATTAAGAAAAACCACATCATCATTTTTCCATAGCTTGTTTTAAAAGGCAGATCGCCACCTCTCCAAGCAGGCTTATGATCTTTTATTAAAGCTTCGTCTAGTGTTTCTTCATTCATAATTGTTATTTTATTTCATTAACCTGTCATGTAAGATTTTAAAAAGAAAAATAAAATCAGCCACAAAATAGTTAAAAAGTGCCAGTAAGTTGACACTAATTCTAAACCTAAATAATTTTTAATTGAATATCTATTTCTTTTAGCTTTAAATAAGGCTACTGTTAATGCTATCATTCCTCCAAAAAGATGTAGCATATGCATTAATGTAAGTACGTATAAAAAACCCCCACCTTTATTCCATTGTGGACCAACAAATTTAATTTCTTGATTTAATAAATACTGCCATCCTTGCATTTGCAAAAAAACAAATCCAATACCACACATAAAAATTAAAAAGAGTAGCTTAAAAACTGATTTTTTAAGTTTTAATTGTTTCTTGTAAAATAAAAAAACCACACTACTTAAAATAATTATTACGGTACTATATGTAAAAGAACTAGGCAAAACAAAGGCTTGCCAGTTGTTGACATCCGCCTTTTCGATAATTAATGCAGAAAGTAATCCTCCAAAAAACATTACCATAGATCCCATCGCAATCCAGAGAAACTGTTTTTTACTTGATATTATTTTGTTATCTTCAATATTTTGCTTACTGTTTATAACTACTGACATAATTTTTAATGTTCTTTTTCTCCTTCCTTTAATGGTTCAGTTTGTAGAATAAAATCCTCTTCTGATCCGGGCTTTGAGTAATCATATGCCCACCTGTGAACAACAGGCAGTTTTCCTGGCCAATTTCCATGTATGGGGTCTACTGGTGTAGTCCACTCAAGAGTATTGGATTTCCAAGGATTTTTTGTTGCTCTAGGTCCTTTAAAAATACTATACACAAAATTCAAAATAAATAGCCCTTGAACAACAGCTCCAGCTAAAGCAAAAAAGGTAATAATACTATTTATATCGCTTAACCCCTCAAACATTGTAAATGCTTCATTACTGTAATATCTTCTAGGTAGTCCAGCAAGACCTAAAAAGTGCATAGGAAAAAACACGCCGTAGGCACATATAAATGTTCCCCAAAAGTGAAGATATCCTAAATTTTTGTTCATCATCCTTCCATACATCTTTGGGAACCAATGATACACACCAGCAAACATTCCATATATCGCAGATAAACCCATTACAATATGAAAATGGCCAACAACAAAATATGTATCATGAACATTTATATCTAATGCACTGTCACCAAGAATGATACCAGTTAAGCCTCCTGTTATAAAGGCTGATACCGTTCCAATAGCAAACAACATAGCAGGTGTAAAACGGATATTAGCTCTCCAAAGTGTAGCAAGATAGTTAAATACTTTTATTGCTGAAGGAATAGCAATTAATAGTGTTGTAAATGTAAAAACTGATCCTAAAAACGGACTCATTCCTGTCATAAACATGTGATGTCCCCAAACTATAAAAGATAAAAATGCAATAACAAATAGTGCTCCAACCATGGCTTTATACCCAAAAATGGGTTTTCTTGAATTTACAGATATAACTTCTGAAACAATACTTAAAGCAGGAAGCAAAATGATATATACCTCCGGATGACCTAAAAACCAAAATAAATGCTCAAATAATATAGGGCTACCCCCTTCGTAGTCTAAAGCAACTCCGTTAATAATAATATCAGAAAGATAAAAACTTGTACCAAATGATCTATCAAAAAGAAGAAGTAATCCACATGAAAGAAGAACAGGGAAAGAAAGCACACCCAAAATAGCTGTAATTAAAAGGCCCCATACTGTTAAAGGGAGTCTTTTCATAGACATTCCAACAGTACGTAAATTTAAAACCGTTACTATATAATTTAACCCGCCAAGTAGCGAACCAACAATAAACAAAGTAATACTCAACAACCATAAAGTCATACCATAACCAGAGCCAGGAATAGCATCCTTTAATGCGCTCAGAGGTGGGTAGATTGTCCATCCCCCTGATGCGGGACCTTCTACAACTCCAATTGTATCAGGATCATCATAAAAAACTGAGTACATTAACACAACCGTTGCTATAAAAAAGAACCAATACGACAGCATATTGATAAAACCTGAAGCCATATCTCTGGCGCCAATTTGTAGAGGGATTAAAAAATTTGCGAACGTACCAGAAAGACCTGCTGTTAAAACCCAAAAGACTAAAATAGTTCCATGCATAGTAACAAGCGCTAAATATTTATCAGGGTCTAACGCACCTGTATCAGCGTTAGTCCAGCCGGTAGGAAGTAAATTGTACAACCAAGAACTCTCGCCTGGATTTGCAAGTTGAACCCTAAAAATAGCTGACATTAACATACCGACAAGAGCCATAAACATTCCTGTAAGTAAGAATTGTTTAGCAATCATTTTGTGGTCCATGCTAAATATATACTTAGTAATAAAATTTTCCTTGTGGTGTCCGGACATTTTTTATATTATTTTAGAGTTAATAATTGTTTGCCTAGTGTTTCCTGCTTAGCGTACCACGCGTCATATTCCTCCTGTGTCTCAACAATGAATTTTATTCCCATATTCCAGTGTCCCCCTCCACATATTTTGTTACATAATAAAATATAATCAAAATCATCCCCTTCTTGTTCTTTCATTTCTTTAGTTGTTTTATTAGGAGTAAATCCAAACTGAGTAATTATTCCTGGAACACAATTCATTTGAACCCTAAAATGAGGCAAATAAGCAGAGTGAATCACATCTTGAGATCTAAACTTGAGCATTACGGGTTTGTTGACCACCAGATGTACTTCTCTTGTGATTTTATCATCTGCTGCATGCGGGTCAAGCATATCTACTCCTAAAACATTCGGCCCTCTTACAAGTCTAAAATTAGCATCTCCTAGAACATTATCTTCTCCTGAATATCTAGCAGTCCAGCCAAATTGTTTAGCATAAACCTCTATAATTTTTGTCTCCTTGGTTACCTCAACATTCATTGCTTTATCCCATGTTTTTAAGCCATATATAATTAATGCTGTTAAAACTATAGTAGGAACCACTGTCCATATAACTTCTAATTTATTATTGTGAGAAAAAAAGTATGCTTTACGCGACTTACGACCCCTATACTTGTATGCAAAAATAAATAACATCGGGGTTAAAATAAAAAACACAATTAAAATAAGACCCATCGAAACATCCATCAAGCCATCAATCTGAACACCGTGTTCAGATGCTGCAGGCGGCAGCAACAAATGGTTCCAACTAACCATCTGCCAAATAACAAAAGCAATAAAACCAAAACCAACAACTAAGAACAACCATCCTTGTGTATTATTATCGTTTTCGGTGACTTCGTTAACGTCTTTGTTTTTTATTTGAGATAATAACTCGCTAACACGCAAAAGCTGTACCAATGTTACAATTAACAAGAAGGCTACTACAAAAATTAGAATTACTGACATATGTTATTTTTTCTTATACAAAAATATGAAATACTTGCTAATGCATAGTGACATTTTAGCTTATTTTTAAAAAAATTATTTTAGATGATTCTGACTACAGATTATCTTTGTAATTCCACTCAGCAAAAGAAGTAGCTGTCTCAGACAAAACAACTTTATATAGCTGTATTCCTTCAGGTAGTTTTGCTTTTATTTTATTAGCAAAATCTTCAACTAAATTTTCAGATGTTGGCTGGTACGGTAATAAAAAAACTTTTTCAAAGGATGAAAGGTCAACGTTGGCGTGAGGTGAATTGGCGTTTATCACAAAAGAATGATCATATTTGTCTATGATTTCAGGCTTAACAATTTTTTTGAGAAAATTAAAATCCATCACCATTCCGTCTTTGGCATGATTTTTTTCGTTTTTAACTTGACCTCTAACAGTGACCCAGAGTCTATACGAGTGCCCATGTATGTTTTTACATAGTCCATCATATCCAAATAGGGCGTGAGCCATTTCAAATTTAAATTCTTTTGTGATTCTAATCATTTATCTTTAGTTTTAATTGCACCTTTTTATGGCTGAAATACATTTTCTTGTTGTCTTTGCCCTTTCGTAACTTTTTTTGTTTATCGGCAGGCATATTTAATACCTCTATACAATCTAACGAACAACAGTTTTTATACTTTTTTTTGCACCTTTCACATTGTATAAATAACAGATTACAATTAACATTACGACAGTTAACATGAATATCATGAGGCTCTCCACATTGATGACAACTACTAATTACATCATTTGAAATCCTTTCTCCTCTTCGCTCATCAAAAACAAAGTTTCTTCCTTCAAATTTGTTTTCTAAGCTTGTGTCTTGTTTTAACTGTCTTGCATAATCAATTATACCTCCGTGTAGTTGATTTACATCATTAAACCCATGATGTTTCAAATAAGCAGATGCTTTTTCACATCTTATCCCTCCTGTACAGTAAAGAAGAATTTGTTTTTCTTCTTGACCTTTTAAAATTTGTTTTACCTTGGGCAGCTCCTCCTTAAAAGTTTCTGAGTCAGGACAGATAGCTCCTTTAAAACGGCCTATTTCGCTTTCATAATGATTTCTCATATCAACAACTGTAGCCCCTTTTTCAATTGCATCATTCCATTGTTTTGCAGTTAAATGTTTACCTACATTGGTGACATCATATTCACATGAGTCTAAACCATCTGCTACAATTTTTTCTCTTACTTTTATAGTAAGTTTAAAAAAAGATTTTCCATCATCTTCTATAGCAATTTTAAAGGGGATATCTTTAAAATATGTATATGAAAGAACATTTGTAACAAAAGTATCCCAATTATTTTCAGGAACGCTAATTTGTGCGTTAACTCCTTCTTCTGCTAAATAAATACGGCCAAAAACTTTTAAACTATTCCAGTTTAAATATAAATCATCTCTTAATTTAGATGGATTTTCAATTTTCACATATCTATAAAAAGAGACAGTTTTTCGTTTAAACTTTTCTTTGTTTAATAAATCAAGAGCCTGGTCCTTGTTTAATTTATTAAACATTCCTTTTTTTCCAGAATTTGGGTCCAATTTATAATTTTTAAAGCTCTGTAAAGATATAAAATCTTTAGTGTTTTTCTATATATAAATTATTGATGAAAATTAGTTTAATGTTATATTTGTAAAAATATTCTTATGCAGGAAAAAATTTTAATAATCGGCTCTTCTGGGCAAATTGGAACCGAGCTTGTTATAGCCCTAAGAAAGATTTATGGAGAAAATAATGTTATTGCTTCAGACATTAAGCCATCATCATATGAAATAATGAACTCAGGTCCATTTGAAAAAATGGATATTATGGATGAAAAATTACTTGGGTCAATTGTAAAAAAACATAATATTACGCAAATATATTTGCTCGCCGCACTTCTTTCTGCCACTGCTGAAAAAAATATTGAGCTTGGATGGGGGTTAAATATGAGATCTCTTTCTCATGTTTTAGATTTAGCACGGTATGGTTTAATTAAAAAAATATTTTGGCCATCATCTATTGCTGTATTTGGACCAACTACACCAAAAAATAAAACGCCACAGTATACTGTCATGGAACCAAATACAGTTTATGGTATTTCAAAACTAGCAGGAGAAAGGTGGAACGAGTACTATTGGAACCAATTCAATGTTGATGTTAGAAGTTTAAGGTATCCGGGGTTAATTGGTTGGAAAGGAAAGCCTGGGGGAGGAACTACAGATTATGCAGTAGAAATCTTTCACCAAGCAATTAAAAACAATAAATACCAATGTTTTTTAAAAAAGTGTACTTGTCTTCCAATGATGTATATGAAAGACGCTATAAGAGCTACAATCGAACTAATGGAGTCGGAATCAAAAAAAATTAAAATACGTTCGTCTTACAATTTAGCCGGAATTAGTTTTAGTCCTGAAGAAATAAGTGAAGAGATCAAAAAATACTTGCCTGCATTTAATATATCATACAAAGAAGATTTCAGACAGAAAATCGCAGATTCATGGCCATCATCTATTGATGATAATCATGCTCAAAAAGATTGGGGTTGGAGAATAGAATATGGTTTACAAAAAATGACAAAAGACATGATAAAAAATTTAACAAATAAATATCAAAAAAAAACTGTTAATGAATAATAATCTCAAAATATACAATACCTTAAGCAGAAAAAAAGAAGATTTTAAACCAGTAACAAAAAATCATGTAGGCATGTATGTTTGTGGCCCTACTGTATATGGTGATCCGCATCTTGGACATGCAAGACCTGCAATTACTTTTGATATAGTTTTCAGGTATCTACAGCACCTTAATTATAAGGTTAGATATGTAAGAAATATAACAGACGCAGGGCATTTAGAAAACGATGGTGATGAAGGTGAAGATAAAATTTCAAAAAAAGCAAAAATTGAAAAATTAGAGCCCATGGAGGTTGCACACCGATATACTCTCAGTTACCATAAAGCTATGTATCAACTTAATTGTTTATCGCCTTCAATAGAGCCAAGAGCTACAGGTCATATAATTGAGCAAATAGAAATGATAAAAAAAATTATCAAAAATGGATTTGCATATGAAATAAACGGCTCAGTATACTTAGATGTAAAAAAATATAATTCTTCATTTGCTTATGGTGTACTTTCTGGAAGAAATTTAGATGACACACTGGAGGGAACTAGAAAATTGGAAGCACAGTCTGAAAAACGCAATCAAGTTGATTTTGCAATTTGGAAAAAAGCAAGCCCAGAACATATTATGAGATGGCAATCCCCCTGGGGAGAGGGATTTCCTGGGTGGCATATGGAATGTTCTGCAATGAGTGAAAAATATTTAGGAAAAAAATTTGATATACATGGTGGTGGTATAGATTTAGTTTTTCCGCATCACGAAGCAGAAATTGCCCAATCATTTGCTTGCAACAACTGCAATCCAGCAAAAATATGGATGCATAATAATATGGTTACTATTGACGGTAAAAAAATGGGCAAATCTCTTGCTAATTTTATTAATTTAAATGAATTCTTTAGTGGTGAGCATGAAAAATTACATCAGGCTTATAACCCAATGACAATTCGTTTTTTTATACTGCAGGCACATTACAGAAGTACAATTGATTTTGGAAATGAAGCTTTACAAGCAGCAGAAAAAGGTTTGGCCAAGCTAATGAATGCTTGTAAAAATTTAGATAAATTAACTGCTTCAGAAAGCTCAACAGTTGATGTTGATAAACTTGAGTCAGATTGCTATTCAGCGATGAATGACGACTTTAATACCCCAATACTGATAGCGCATTTGTTTGAAGGAGTTCGAATTATTAATCTGCTGAACGACCAAAAAGAACACATTACAATAAAAGACTTAACTAAATTAAAACACTTGTTCAATAGCTTTGTTGTTAATATTCTAGGTTTAATTGATGATAGTGAAAATAATAGCGATGATCTTACAAATGATTTAATTGATTTAACTTTAACGCTTCGAAATAGGGCAAAGAAAAATAAAGATTACAATACATCTGACCAAATCCGGGATAAATTAGAAGAACTAAATATCCAAATAAAAGATGAAAGAGAAGGTACAACATGGAAATTTAAAAAATAACTTTATGTTTAAAAAATGTCTTTTATTCACTCTAACTTTTTTTGCTTTTTTTTCTTGTGCTGATAAAAAACATGAAATTAAACAAGAACAAAAAGATACAACAAAAGTATTTGGTTGTATGGATACTACAATGTTTAATTACAACCCATTAGCAAATACGCAACCAGCTAATGTATGTATTCCAAAATTTAATTCTGATTCTGCATACTATTATATTGAAAAGCAAGTCTCTTTTGGCCCTCGTTTTTTGAGCAGTGTTGGTTGGAAAAATTGTGCCCTATGGCTAGAAAAAAAATTGAACTCATATTGCCCAAATGTAATAGTACAGACTGCGCCAACAACAACTTATGACGGTAAAACACACACATTAAAGAATATTATCGCAAGCTTTGATCCCAACAAAAAAAATCGTGTTGTTTTATTTGCTCATTGGGATACAAGGCATATTGCTGATTATGACACAAAAAATAAAAAAGACCCTATACTGGGTGCCAATGATGGAGGAAGTGGTGTTGCTGTATTAATTGAGTTGGCAAGACAGTTTAGTTTACAATCTCCAAATATTGGTATTGATATTGTCCTTTTTGATGCTGAAGATTATGGTCAGCCAGAAAAATCAGAATATCCAAAAATGGAAAATTCATGGTGTTTAGGCTCTCAGCATTGGAGTAAAAATCCACATAAAAAAAACTACACGGCTAAATATGGGATTTTGCTTGATATGGTTGGGGCAAAAAATGCCACCTTTAGATTTGAAGAAATATCAAGAACTTATGCAAAACATATTTTAAATAAAGTTTGGAAAAAAGGACATCAATTAGGTTTTGAAAAATATTTTATTTTTGAAAATACAGGTCCTATTGTAGATGATCATTTATATGTAAATATGATTTTAAAAACAATACCAACAATAGATATTATTGAGTATGACCCTGCTACCATAACTAATTTTAATAAACACTGGCACACACATAATGACAACATGCAGAATGTCAATAGAGAAACCTTAAATGCTGTTGGTCAAACATTATTAGATGTTATCTATAACGAATAAAGGGTTGTCTTAATTTTTATAATTAATTATGTTGTATAAAATTAAGTGTAAAATCTTTTAGTTAAATTTGTAACATGAAAAAAATTAAATTCTTAAAGAGTTTTATATTAATCTTTTTACTATTACAAAATATTAATGGTTTCTCACAGCAAAGAAATTGTGGGACAATGGAATATCTTTCTCAACAAATAGAGCAAAACCCATCCCTTTTAAAAAAAATGCAATCTGACGAAATTAAATTGCAAAATTGGATTAAAAATAATAGTAAGGCACAATCCTCTATTATAACTATTCCTGTTGTAGTTCACGTTGTCTATTATAATAGCAACGAAAATATAAGTGACCAGCAAATTTTTTCGCAAATTGACATAATAAATGAAGACTTTAGAAGACTAAACGCAGATACAATAAATACTCCTTCAGCATTTCAATCTGTAGCTGCCGATACAGAAATCGAATTTTGTTTGGCCTCTGAAGATCCAAACGGAAACACTACAACTGGTATAACAAGGACTGCAACTTCACAATCTTCTTTTAGCACTAATGATGGAGTTAAATATAGCTCTTCTGGAGGTGTTGATGCGTGGAATACTTCTGAATACTTAAATATTTGGGTATGTGATCTTTCGGGTGGATTACTAGGCTATGCTCAATTTCCTGGAGGAACCGCTAGCTCTGATGGAGTGGTTTGTGATTATGCCTATTTTGGAAATATGGGAACCGCTACACCACCATATGATCAAGGTAGAACATTAACTCATGAAATAGGACATTGGCTTAATTTGAGACATATTTGGGGGGACAGTAATTGTGGTAATGATTTTTGCAGTGACACTCCTGAACACTCTGGTTCAAATTATGGGTGTCCTAATTTTCCTTCAACTTCAAATTGTAACGGTAATGGAACAGCTGGTGATATGTTTATGAACTACATGGACTATACAGACGATGGATGTATGAATATTTTTACAAATGATCAAAAAACAAGAATGATTGCTGCAATAAACAATTTTAGGTCTGGGCTTTTGACAAGTAATGGATGCAGTAACGCAGACTACGGTTGTACTGACCAAACAGCATTTAATTATTCTCCTGTAGCTATTTTTAATGATGGTTCGTGTTGCTATGTCGCTGGCTGTATGGACCCAACAGCAGTCAACTATAATCCTACTGTTTGTTATGATGATGGTTCATGTATAGCCCCTGTGCTGGGATGTACTGATCCTAACGCTTCTAACTACGATGCAAGTGCTAATACCACAATAGCCTCTGGAGGCGCAATAGATAATACTTTTGGTACAGGAGGATATTTCAATGGTGATCAGCATTTAATTTTTGATGCTACTAAAGAATGTATTATTAAGTCGGCTACTATTTATTCTGAAGCTTCTAATACAATAACATTTGAGTTAAGAAATAGTGGTGGTGTAGTCATTGACGATACTACATTAAGCGTCTCTTCAGGCCAGCAGGTAGTTAATTTAAACTTTGAAGTTCCAATAGGAAATGATATGCAATTGGGTGTCGCTCAAGGAGCTTTACAAAATGTAGGACTATTTAGAAATAACGCAAGTGCAAGCTATCCTTATGATATTGCATCTGCTATAAATATAA
>JAYZXD010000017.1:0-24772 GCA_036141595.1 Bacteroidota bacterium | reverse complement strand
GCTCATAAAGCTTAAAGCTAATATTGCAATTAAACCAAAGATAATTTCATAAAATAATATTTTTCTCTTATAAAATATTGGTTCAAGAAAAGCAGAAAATAATGAGCTAGTAGACATACAAATTAATGCGACAGATACATTGGAAGCATCAATTGCCCCAAAAAAGAAAATCCAATGAAGTGCAACTACAGACCCAATACCTAGAAGAGGAAGAATATCTTTTTTGGGTATATTTAGGATTTGTTTTTTCCATACTAAAAAAATAAATAATGTAACAAATGCAAAAAACATTCTATACCAAACAAGATTTGAAACATTAATATCTCCTGCTTCTAGTACTAATTTTCCGAGAATGCCAGTAAAACCCAAAATAATCACCATTATATGAATTGATGATAGTTTATATTTATTTAAAAGTTTATACATTTAATTTTAATAATTTTGCGCAAAAATAATATAAGAATGAAAATATTTATTTCTCCTGCAAAAAAAATTAATGAAGAAAAGATTTTATATGATAACTCAAAGACTTCAAAATTTTACTTTCAAAAAGAGGTTGATTATTTAATTAATGAACTTAAAGAATATAGTGTTAGTGAAATTAAAAAATTAATGAATTTGAGCGATAATCTATCTCATTTAAATTTTGATAGATTTCAAAACTGGAATTTAAAATCAGATAAAGTATGTCCCTCGATATATATGTTTCAAGGTGATGTATACAAAGGTCTGAAAGCAACTAGCTTTAATAATGATCAATTAGATTTTGCCCAACAAAATTTAAGAATTATTTCAGGACTTTACGGACTGCTAAAACCGTTGGACTTGATATATCCATATCGTTTAGAAATGGGAACTAAAATGATAACTAATAAGGGAAAAAATTTATATGAATTTTGGGGAAATAAATTAAGAGATTTTCTCACAGATGAAATTTCTAATGATGAAATAATAATCAATTTAGCTTCAAATGAATATAGTAAATCACTTAAGCTAAAAACCATTAATAATCAAGTAATTACTCCAGTATTTAAGGACTTTAAAAATGGACGATTAAAAGTAATATCATTTTTTGCTAAAAGAGCAAGGGGTGAGATGGCAAATTTTATAATTAGTAATAAAATAACAAATTGTAATGATTTGAAATTATTTAATTACGAAGGTTATAAATATTCTGAGAGTTCAAATCATGAGATAGTTTTTACAAGATAGTCATCAAATAATTATTCTATTTGTTGAAATTCATATTGGAAATCAATGATTTTCCATTCTGATTTATCATTTTGTCTTATTAGTAGATATTCAAAATGATTTTTAGTGTTAGTATAGTCAACCTTGTAACTTATTATTACGTAAAATCCGTCATTTAGGCCTTCTATCTTACTTTTAAATTCTGTATTCGTTACTTGTCTGTTTTTTACTTCTCCAAACTCATCCATCAATTGAGACATTTGATTTGACCAGTTCTCTAAATTCATACTTTCTTTTAATTCTGCAGATAAGCTTTCATAAGCTTTTTCATAGTTTTGATTGTTTATCTCAGAATACCAATTAAAACCCAAAATGTTTGCCTCTCTAATATACTGCTCAGTATATTTTTGAGCAAAGGAATTGTTAAATAGTAAAAAATTCAATAGAATGCATAATATTAATTTCATTTCAAAATATTTATTCAAACATGCACAAATTTACTTATAAAACGAAATTTTCTAGATAAAATTATACTTAGTTTTTTGTAATATTAGATCTTCAAGATAAAATTACAATATGTTTTTCTAAGTTATTAACTATTTTAATCTAGTGAATTTATAATCTTCTCTAGATTTTATTTTTTTACTAAAAAAATTAAATAACTGATTATCAATAATTTATAAGTTTATCATTGATTTTTTATTTTTTTTTAATTTTTTTATGTTCAATACATATCTCTCTAGTTATTAACAATTATAAATCTTTTATATCTAGTAGAAATTATTGATGAGGTTTTTTTATATTAGTAGCTGTAAAAAAAGTATTAACTAAAATAAAAAATTATGTCGTTTACACACACAAATTCAAAAGGAACAACTTATCACTTAAATAGAAAAGATGTAACTTTAAAATCTACAGGTAAAGTACAAACTATCTATTATTTTTCTAAAGATTCTAGATCAACAGCATGTGATAAGCCAGATGGTTATAATGTAAAGGAGAATTCAAGAACTGGTTTACCATTTTTGACTAAGAAATAAGTTATTTATTTTTTATTACTTAAAGCCCTAAGTTTCTTAGGGCTTTTTTTATTTTTAAATGTGATCATTACTTTACAATAATTTTATTTTAATTTTGTATATAATAAAAATACTTATGAAAAAACCAAAAATTCTTATAGTTAATGATGATGGTATAAAATCCAAAGGAATACGTCATTTAATTAAAATTATGAATGATTTTGGTGATGTTGTAGTTGTAGCTCCAAATAAGCCTCAGTCAGCAATGGGTCATGCTATTTCTCTGGAAAAAGTTTTAAGATGTGATAGGATTAATATTGATAATGGTTCTCAGTTAGAGTATTCATGTAACGGAACACCCGCTGATTGCGTAAAATTAGCTTTAAATAAAATTTTACATTTTAAGCCTGATTTAATTGTATCTGGAATAAATCATGGTTCTAATTCTTCTATTAATGTAATATATTCCGGAACTGTTGCAGCTGCTATTGAAGGAGCATTAAACGGAATACCCGCAATAGCATTCTCTCTATTAGACTATTCTGCTGATGCTGATTTTACTGAAACTGATAAATATATAAGAGAAATAGTTGCAAAAATTTTTTCTAATAAATTCAAAAATAATATTTGTTTAAATGTCAATTTTCCTAAACCAATTCAAGGCCGTAAAATAAAAGGAATTAAGATTTGTAGACAGGCAAATGCTAATTGGAATGAAGAGTTTGATGAAAGAATTGACCCCAAAGGTAGAAAGTATTATTGGTTAGCTGGTAATTTCGTGAATAATGATGAAGAAACAGACACTGATGAATGGGCATTAAATAATCACTATGTTTCAATTGTGCCAATTAGTTTTGATCTAACTGATTATAATTTAAAAGATTATTTAACTTCTAAATTAAATGAATAAAGAATTTTCAAAAGGATTTTCTGTAGGTATAATTGCTCCACTTTTGTTATTATTGTTTTACGTTATTTTTATACTTGGTAAAGATATAGATTCAGCTTTATCTTCTTTTAATCAAACAAATACGATGACACATCACATAAGTTTAAGTGTTTTCATAATTAATCTATTGTTTTTTTTTCTTTTCATCAAGAAACAAAAGGACGAAATTGCCAAAGGAGTAATTGGAGCTACTTTTATCTATACTTTTATTGTTATATACATTAAATTTTTCTAGCTTGAAATATTATATAATTACAGGAGAGTCTTCAGGAGATGTTCATGCAGCAAATTTAGTTTCTGAGATCAAATTGCTTGATAAAAAAAGCGATATACGTGCTTGGGGTGGCCAGAGATTAAGCAATGAAAATGTAAGTATCGCTAAAGACATAAAGAAAACCTCTTTTATGGGTTTTTGGAATGTTATTAAGAACTTAAATCAAATTCGACGTAATTTAAATTTTTGCAAAAAAGACATTATTTCCTTTATTCCTGATGCATTGATTTTAGTTGATTATCCTGGCTTTAATCTTAAGATTGCTGAATTTGCTAAGAGAAAAAAAATTAAAGTATACTACTATATTTCTCCTAAAGTATGGGCCTGGAATTCATCACGAATAAATAAAATAAAGTCTTTCGTTGACACCTTATTTATAATTTTTCCTTTTGAAGTTGATTTCTATTCTAAGTTTAATATAAATGCTATTTATGTTGGTAATCCCTTATTAGATGAGATTAAAAAAAATAAAAATAAATTATCATTGAAAGTAACAAAGCCTATTATCGCACTTCTTCCAGGAAGTAGGCTACAAGAAATAACAAATATTTTACCTGCTATGTTATCTGTAGTTGATTATTTCTCCGAATATCAATTTGTAGTAGCTGCCAACGACATAATTGATTTAAACGTTTATAATCGGATAATAAAGAATAAAAATGTTTCAATTGTTGTAGGAGAGACGTATGGTCTATTAAAAAATTCTAAATATGCTTTGGTTGCATCAGGAACAGCTACTTTAGAAGCTGCTCTTTTTAATGTTCCTCAAATAGTATGCTATAAAACTAGTTATTTTTCTTACTTAATTGCAAAGCTTCTTATAAAAACAAAATATATTTCATTAGTAAATATTATACTAAATAGACTTGTTGTAAAAGAATTGATTCAAAATAATTTAAATTCAAAACGTTTGAAAAATGAATTAGAGTTAATGATGAAAAATAGTGAAAGAATTAAAAATTATTACAGCCAGATAAGAAAAAAATTAGGTGAAAAATGTGCTTCAAAAAAAGTAGCAGAAATTATAACTTCGTCTATTTAGTTGACTCTTTATACTCTTGAATTTTTTTATAAGTAAGTTCCATAGGTAAGCAATTGTTTGCAAGAACCGCATCTGTTCCGCTGTAATGTATAGTGCCGCTTCCGTCTCTTACAGTCCATGTAAATGTAGTTGTTGGAGAATCTTGCCAAAGCAGTGTAAAATGGACCGCGTCAGGATCTTCAGGAAAACACTCTGGCACATATGTAAATCCTAAATTGGCTTGTAAAGAACCAACATAATCGTTCCCAACATAAATATCAAGCCAATCTATACCTAATATATCAAAATAAGTTGCAGCTGCAACGTCCTCAAAAAAAACTACATCAGCTTGATAATCGCAAATTTCAACTTGAGAAAGGACGCCGTAATTTATAGCATATGGATCATTACAAGAATAAAGACAACTTCCGTCGTCATAATCAGCAAAAGACTCATAATTTGCAGCATATGGATCTATGCAGCCTCCAGTTTGTATATTAACATCACATGATTTTAGTGCTAAACAAATAATTATAAAAAATAATGTCTTTTTCATATTAAACTTGATTTACTACAAACATACAAATAATATTAATAATCTTGTCTTTCTTCTTTAATATCATCGTTTCTAATATTTGTTTTTTTAGATCCGTCTTTAAAGTTTAATTTTCCTAGAGTATATTTAAAACTAATAGATAAAGATCTAAAAGGAATTGTTCTTATAGATTCTTGAGTGAAAAATTCACCTGATAAGTCAGTTCTAAATTCTTTGTTTTTTTCAAAGGGTTCAATTATCCTAATTCCTATTGAGCCTCTTTTGTTTTTAAACTCTCTTTTAATTCCAACGCTTATCATTGAAAAAGATGTTATTGAACCTTGAACTGTTTGAGTTGGGGATCTATAAAATGCAAATGTTTCAGCTTTCCAATATTTAGCAAAAGATAAATTACCACCAAAGTTATAACTATATAGTAAAACAGGATCTGTCCAATCTGAATAACCAATACTTGCATCTCTCCCTGAATAATTGTAAATATTCACACCAGATCTAAAACTAAATTTACTACCTAGATTTACTGAGCCAAAAAATCCAATTCCAGTCTGTTTTGTTTCTCCAATATTCTTATATTGAGATTCTGAAATCCCTTCATTATTTACTTCTAAAATGGACTCTATTACATCTTTTGAACGTTTATGGTATATTTGAAAACTTCCTTGTAAAAACCTACCAAAACTATTTAGTCCAATCTCAAAATTTTCAGTTAATGTTGGTTTTAGATTAGGGTTTCCAACTGATATTGAGGAGTTGTTGGTTCTATCAATGTTAGTATTAATTTGTCTGACACTAGGTCTTCTTATTCTTTGATTATAACTTATTTTAATTGATCTAAGTGGAGAAAATGATTTAGAAAAGGTAAGAGAAGGCAGAAGATTACTATATGTTTTATCAAATGGAAGAGTTGAGTTGTTTAACCAATCTCCGTTTGTTTTTGTGTGTTCAAATCTAATTCCCGTTTTAAAACCGAAACCCTTATCCAAATTAAATTCTGATGAAATATAAGATGCGGCTACAAGCTGATTATAATTAAACTCTTCACTCAAAGTATATATATTTCTTTCAATATCTGAGTATACAATTTCTCGATTTCTATTTATTATTTTTCCTCCAACCTCAAATTTATTACCTCCACTTAGTTTTGATGAATTATTGTTCCATTTTTTGTTACGCCTATTGTCGTTCTTTGAACTTTTTTTTTTTAAATTTTTTTCTTTTTTATTTCCGAACGGATGAACATAATCTATTTGAATTGTTTCTTCAATAACTTTTTCATCATTTTGATTAAATAATATTTTTTCGTTTACGTCATAAATTTTTGTATTTCCGTCATTAATATTACCTCCAATTTGAAATGCTACAGATAATTCTCTCCCTTCATGATCTTGAAACTTTTTAATATAATCTGTTGTCCATTCTAATTTTAGTGTTCTATCTGTCTTTTTTACAGAGCTAACCGAAGTATCGGTAACCTCTCCAAACAAAGTTTGAAGAACTTCTTCGTCCATTTCATAAGGCTTACTTCTTCCTGATAGGCTAAAAGTAGAATTTATTGATGAATAAGGGTTCATATTATAAAATGAGCTAATTGATCCTCTGTATCCATTGTATGAGCTTAAAGAAGAGCCATTTCTTATTAAAATATTTGTATCAGTACTATTCCAATCTAATCTTTTAAAGTAATCAAATCCTTCCCTTGCACTAAATCCACTTCCCCAAGATCCTCCATTTATTGAAAAACCCCATTTTTCTTTTCCAAAATTTACATTTAACCCGCTAGTAGTAACTTTTGTGCCAATACCTCCTTTAATTGTTGCTTGATAACCATCGATCTTTTTTTGTTGAGTTATAATATTTATTATTCCGGCATCTCCATCCCCATCATACTTTGCACCAGGAGACGTGATCACCTCAATACTTTTTATTTGATCTGCGGGTATCATCGATAGAGCAGTAGAAATATCTCCAGAAAAAAATGTAGAAGCTTTACCATTAATTAAAAATTTAATGTTTCTAGATCCTCTTAGGCTAACATTTCCTTCTAAATCTACAGTTAATAAGGGAGTTTTTCTTAAAATATCAATTGCATCATTTTCTGTTTCATTTAAATCATTTTCTGCATTATATACAATTTTATCAATTTTAGATTCATAAATTATTTTTTGATCTTCAATGCTAATTTCAGAAAGTAGTTTATTGTTAATTTTAACTAAAATATCATTGTTGTAATAGTTTGGTTGTGATTTTGTTGTTACAAAAGTGATTTCTTTATCTTCATATCCAATGTATGAAATTTTTAAAACAAATTCACCAGTTTTAATACCATCAAATAGAAATTTACCTTTTTCATCAGTGATTGATCCTTCAACCAATTTGTTAGTAATCATGTCAATTAAACTAATACTTGCGTATTTTAGTGGCTCATTATTAGCTTCACTCTTTATTTTACCAGAAACAGTTCCTAATGTTTCTTTTTTAGACCAATTTGTTGCGCCTGAATAACTATCTGTTTGCGCTTTCTTCTTTGTATTCTTTTTTTCTTGACTATACGTTGAGATAGACAAAAGTAATATTGCAATTAAAAATAATTTTATTTTATTCATATTCATTTTATTTTGCATTTTGTCCCAAAAAGATTTCGTTTTTTTATTATTTCAGCGATACCATCTGGAACCATATTTTCCCAGGTTCCGTTTTCACAATTTTTTATTTTTTCAAGAACATCTTTTGAGAAAATATTTAAAACACTTTGATCATATTTCAAATCTTTAATTCTTCCATTTGAATGGAGGTAATTGTAAAGATCTTTAATTCTTGGATGAATTGGAATATTATTACTATCAAGTAGTGTTACATCCTTGTTTGGTTTGTATGGATATAGTAAAAACTTAATATCTCTAGTAAAAATTACACCAAAAGCTTCCATAATACCACCGTTTAAATTTCTATAGTATTGTTCTTCAAACATATCAACTAAATTATCAACACCAAGTATTACTCCCATTCTTAATTTAGTAAATTGAGAAAGATATTCAATTATTTTGTAGAATTTTTTGTAATTAGATATCATAACAGGATATCCTAATGAGCATAATAGATCAGCTCTGTCAAGAAAGTCTTGTTCATCTACCTCCCCATCAGACTTTAAGTTACTTAATGTTATTTCAAATAAAATTTGAATATTATCATTATTTACTTTTTTTGTTTCTTTAAATCTTTTGAGTCCGTTTTCTAACATATCAATATTCACCTTAGTTACTGGACGAAAACTACCTCTCATTGTAAGTATATTTTTTTTGTAAAGAATATCAGAAGGTTGTTTGTTTTTTCCTTCAGGTGTAAAGATAACAGCATTAGTCATTCTTTCTTTTACTAAAGTAAGACTCAATAATCTATTATCAATATTTCTAAAAGCTGGTCCTGTAACTTCTACCATGTCAATTTCAAATTGATCTTTTCCTAAAGAATCGTAAGCTCTCTTTAGAATTTCTTTTGGATCTTTTTCATTAAAGCATGCATGTAATATATTTGTCCCAATAACTCCAATAGTTTCTTGTTGAAGTTTAGCATCTTGGTCATGAAGCAGTATATGAATAATAAAATCTGAAGGCAGTTCATTTGCTGAAGATTGAAATCTTATCCCAATCCAACCATGCCCTTGAGTAGTTTTAGAGTAGTTAGTAGTTGAAACAGTATCTGCATACGTAAAATATTTTGTTTCTTTATATTTTTTTCTATCTAGTCTTTCGTTAAGTAATTTATATTCATGATCAAGCATTTTCTCTAATCTTGATTTACAAACATACCTTCCATTTTCTTCTTTTCCGTAAATGGCATCTGAAAAATCTCTATCATAAGCGGACATTGTTTTTGCAATTGTTGTTGACGCAGATCCAGCCTTGAAAAAGTTTCTTGCCACCTCTTGACCAGCTCCAATTTCTACAAATGAACCATAAATTTTATCATCTAAATTTATTTGTAGTGCTTTCTGTCCTGCTGTTAGTATTACATTTTTGGTCATACTTTTTTTATTTATATAAATGCAAATTTATAATAGATATTAACTAATATAGAAATTTATGTGCTAATTTTACATAAACTTTAAATCTATCAATGAAAATAACATTATTAGGTACTGGCACTTCGCAGGGTGTTCCAGTTATTGCTTGTGAATGTAGTGTTTGTATGTCAAAAAACTTTAAAGATAAAAGACTACGTTCTTCAGCCATGATTGAAGTTGACGACACAACAATAATAATTGATACTGGGCCTGACTTTAGACAGCAAATGTTAAGAGAAAATGTTAAAAAAGTTGATGCTATTTTATTTACTCATCATCATAAAGATCATACTGCAGGCATGGATGATATTAGAGCGTTTAATTTTAAATTAAAAAAAGATATGCAAGTATATTGCTCAAAAGAAACTAGTGACGCATTAAAAAAAGAGTTTTCTTATGTTTTTAGCGAAATTAAGTATCCAGGAACTCCAAGAGTAATAATTAATCATATTAATAACAAATCATTTAAAGTCAACAATACTATTATTACTCCAATTAAAGCAATGCACTATAAAATGCAAGTTTATGGATTTAGGATTAATGATTTTGTTTATCTAACTGATGTAAGTTTTATTGAAAGTTGTGAAATTGAAAAAATGAAAAATGCAAAATTAATTGTACTTGATGCACTAAGAAAAAGCGAACATATTTCCCATTTTAATTTAGATCAAGCATTGGATCTATTAGGCGTACTAAAGCCCCAAAGAGCTTTGTTAACACATATTTCTCATTACATGGGACTTCATAATGAAGTTAATGATGAATTACCAAAAAATATTAAGCTAGCTTTTGACGGTCAATGTATTGAAATTTAATTGTTATTTTTACAAAAAAAAAAAAAAAAATGAACAAAACTTGTCTACTACTACTATTTACATTTTTCTTATTCAGTTTATCTGCCACCACGCATAGTCATTATGATGAAAATGAGGTAAGGTTTGTTAAAGATAAGAAACCACTTAATGATCAATATCAATCATTACTAAGAAGCAGTGGTCTGTGGCAACAATTTCAAGAAAATAATCCAAACTGGTTTGTGATTTTTAATGAACAAAATCAGCTTCCACATAGAGCATTTGGTTCACCTATTCAAATTAATAGTGTTAACGATTTTTTAATCAATAATAATTTTATTATACCAAATGATTTAAGAGAGTCTTACTCCATAAAAAATGATAAATATATTACAAAGAAATTTATTCAGTATTATAACAATTTAGAGGTAATAGGTAGCAGCCTTTATGCTAAACTTACTAATGATAATAAAATAGTATCCTTTGGGCTTGATTTATTTAATGAAATTAATTTAGATGTCAATCCAATTTTAGATGTAAATGATGTGATTAACAGTGCAACATCTAATATATTAAATCCGATAACTAATATGATTGTTGAAGATGAACTAAAAATCTTAGCTGTGCCTGTTTACAGAGACTATAAATATCATTTAATTTATCAAGCAACTTTTTCTACAACAATTGATCACGGCCCAGCCAATTATTTATGCTATGTTGATGCTCATACTGGTCAATTGTTAATGCGTAAAAATATGGTTATGTATGAAGCTCCTCCTTCTGGAAACTCTACTGTTTCTGGTGAAATATATACATCTAATCCTTATAATCCATCTTCCATTGAAAAGTTCAAATATTTAAAAGCTATAGATCAAAATACAAATATTAATTATTTCACAGACAATAACGGAGAAGTATTTTTACCATCACCTCTTGGAACAGTCATTAGATATAAATTAGAAGGAGAATACGCTAATGTTGAAACAAATGGTGTTACACCTGACATCTATGAAAATCTTTCATCTACTAACTTAATTAATTTTGATAATTCCAATTCTTCAATACAAGAAAGAACAGCTTATTGGGCTGTTAACGAAATACACGACCACATGAAATATTATTTTCCAACATATACTGGTTTGGATAATCCTATGCAAACAAATATTGATGTTTCTGGAAGTTGTAATGCATATTTTGATGGTAGTTCTATTAATTTTTATGCTCAAGGAGGAGGATGTCATGCAACTGCTAATTTACCAGATGTTGTGTATCATGAATATGGTCACGCCATAAATAGTGGAAGATACAACGGTTCTGGATGGAATGGCGGAATGTCTAATGGTGGTTTAAATGAAGGTTTTGCTGATGTGTGGGCTATTTCCTTAACTGACAATCCTGTTCTTGGTTATGGATGGGATTTACTAGATCCAACAATTTTTGTTAGAAGATATGATCAAGATAGAAAAGTATATCCTCAAGACCTGGTAGGAGAGGTGCATGCTGATGGTGAAATAATAGCAGGAGCTTTTTGGGACTTGTATTTAAACTTAGGTAGTATGAATCAAATGTTAGATTTATTTAAATATACCTACGATAGTGGTGTTGATGGTCCCGATGGAGATGAAGGAGTAATATATACTGATATTTTATTAGAAGTTTTATATGCTGATGACAATGATGCTGATTTGAGTAATGGAACACCAAATGACTTAGCAATTGTTAGTGCATTTAATCTTCATGGAATTACTTTATTATCAAATGCTGTTATATCTCATAATCCTATCCAAGTAGCAAATGCAAATACACCAATTACTGTTAATGCAAATGTATCTTTAACTTACCCATGGGCTCTTGGATCTACAAATTGTTTTTACAAAATAAACGACGCAAGCACATGGACAAATTTGTCAATGAACGGAGTCACTTCTTTCAACGTGTCAATTCCTTCTCAGCCTAACGGGACAGTAATTTCTTATTATTTGTCTTTAACTGATAATTTTGGAAATGAATCGGCGGTTACTCCAATTGCTGCCAATCTAATTCCTTTAAAAGATGCTAATCTTCCGAATTTCATTTTGGTGGGATATGACATTATGGAGACTGAAGATTTTGATGGTAATTTTGGTTTTTGGCAAACTGGAGGTTTTGATGATAATGCAACTACAGGTTTATGGGAAATAGGAGTTCCTATTCCTTCTTACGGGGTTTACGGTGATCCAAATACTATTTGTCAAACTGATGCTCAGAATACACCCGGTGGTTCTCAATGTGCTTTTACAGGAAATGCATCATCAGCACAAGATGGTCTAGGAACAAATGATGTAGATGGAGGACATACTTCATTATATTCGCCTACATATGATTTATCAGCATATGTAAATCCTGCATTTTCATATTACAGATGGTATACAAATAGTCCATATAGTGGTGCAAATCCAGGTGCTGATTGGTGGCAAGTGATGATTACAGATGATGGTATTAACTGGGTTTATGTTGAAGACAATATAAGCTCTGACATAAGTTGGAGAAAATTTGCTTTTAGAGTTCAGGATTATGTTTCTCTTAGTAATAATGTACAGCTTAAATTTATTGCTTCTGATAGTATTCGTTTAGGTCAAAATCTTGATGGTGGTAGTTTAATTGAAGCTGCTGTAGATGATTTAGTTCTTTATGAAAGCAGAGAAACATCTTCTAATGTTCAAAACTCAGACGGATTAAAAAATAAATTAATTAAAGTTACTGATATTTTAGGAAGAGAAGTTGTTAATAAAGATTATATGCGTCATAAAGTTCTTATTTTTATCTATGATGATGGTACAGTGATGCGGAAATTTAACACTTTTTAACACTTTTCTAATTCTCCATTATTTATAACTGCTAGTGCTTTTCCTTTTAGTTTTTCTCCAATAAATGGGGTATTCTTTGATTTTGATTTTATATCTTTTTCGTTAAATACCCAATCAATTTCTGGATCAAAAAGAGTCATGTTTGCTTTTTTTCCTTCTTCAATTATAACTTCCTCAATATTTAATATTTTACGTGGATTAATAGATATTTTTTCTATTAGTTTGCTAATACCAATTTTATGAAGCACATGTTTGCCTAATAATCCAAATGCACTTTCTAGTCCTATAATACCACTTTCTGCATTATCAAATTCTGTCTTTTTATATTCTTCATTAATTGGAGTGTGATCGCTTGATATTATGTCTATAACATCATTTTTAAGACCATTAATTAAACTTGAATTATCAACTTTTGTTCTAAGTGGTGGTGAAACTTTGTATCTTGTATCAAAATTTTTAATTAAATCTTCAGTTAAAAATAAATTATGAATTGCAACATCAGAACTAACCTTTAAGCCTAATGATTTTGCCTTCTTAATTTTATTAATACTTTCTTTAGTTGATACATAACTTAAGTGTAATTTACTGTCTGTATATTTACATAAATTTAGATCTCTATCAACCATAATTTCTTCTGCAACTGACGGTATTCCCTTTAGCCCTAGCCTTGTGCTTATTTCTCCCTCATTCATATGACCTTTAGCTAAACTTGTATCACATGCATAGTTCATAATTAAAAAATCAGCATCTTTTGAATACAGCATTGCAATTTTCATGACATCATTTCTATTTAATGAATTTTTATCATCTGTGAACGCTTTACATCCTGATTTATACATGTCATACATCTCTACAATATCATTTCCTTCACACTTTTTGGTGATATTACCAGCAACATGAATATCGATTATATTTTTTTTGGAAATATTTTTAATAAATTCTAAAATACCTTTGTTATCGATATAAGGCTTTGTGTTTGGCATTAACATGACACCTGTAAAACCACCCTTAATCGCAGCATTACTTCCAGTTAAAATTGTTTCTTTCTCTTCGTATCCAGGTTCACAAAAATTCACATGAATATCAAACCAACCAGGTGAAACATGTAAGTTTTTTTGTTTATATTCAGTAATTTTATTTTTGTTATCAATTTTGATGGATTTTTTAATTTTTTGAATCTTACCATCCTTTACAAGTATATCCATTTTTTTTTGATGATATTTGCTCTGTGGATCAATTATTAATGCAGATTTAATTAATATTTTCATATTTTAATTTTTTTAATAAGTAATATTTCAATAGCAAAGAATAAAAGAGATAGCATTAATGCTATTTTCCAATATTCTTTGCTATCAATATTTTTTATTTGGTTCGATAATTCTATATCAGAATTAATAAAATTTAAATTATTTCTACTTTTGATGTTAGTTAATTTTTTATTATCAATAGTTTTAATTTTATTTTCTGATGAATTTATATTAAAAGCAATTTTCTCTTTAATTTTATTATTAAAACTAATTGAATATACTCCAGACTCTGTGATTTGCTCATTGTGATCAATTAATTTTTTTCCATTTTGATTTATAATTGTTGGAACTATATCAATGTTGTTTCCTACTATTCTAATGGATTGTATGTCATTTGTTCTTTCCTTTGAGATTATATAGCGAGTTTCACCAAGTGTATAGTATTGTGGTGTTAATTTACAAGAAGATGTTGCAATATTTATTAATGTGGGAACAAATAATGCATGCTCTTTAAAATTATTATATTCTTTTGATAAAGGACTTGTAAATTGATATATTCTTCCATTTTTTTGATCATAATTTACTAAAAATGGATCTTTGTTAGCAAGTTTTATAATTTCATAAAATCTAGTTTTCTTGTTTATTTTGTAATGTTTATTACTGATTGGAAATTCAATTTTACTTAAATCATTATTTGTAAATACATTTTTATAAATATCATTTTCTAAAATAAAATCATTAATCTTTAAATCATTAGTAGAATTTGATTTAATATTATTTATTTTTAACTCTGACAAAAGAGCATTAAATTTGTTAAAATCTTGTAATTTAGGAGGAGGTACAATCAATAAGCTTCCTCCTTTGTTTAAAAAAGTATTTAATGTGCTTAATAATCCACTTGAAATCTCTTCTGTTTCATTTAGAACAATTAAATCTTGTTTAACTAGCAGGCTATAATTAATATTTTCCAGTTCAAATTCATTAAATAAAAACATACTGGTATCATTTTTAAATAAATCACGAAAACAATTTTTTTTGTTTTTAGTATTAATTACAGATACATTAACTTTATTGAGTTTATTTATGGTAAAAAATAATTTATTATCAAATGAAATAGGGTTATCCTGTGTTCTTATATCACCGCTTATTATTGATTTTTTTTCAATAAAATTAAAAAAGATATCTTTTTTCTCAAAAGGAGAAAGATTTATGTATTGTTGAGATTTTTGTTTGTCATTTAGGTGAAGATATAAAGGCTCATTGATAATTTTTTCATTACTTGAGTTACTGACCTTAACAAGAAGAGTTATCTTATCATTATATTTGAAAATTGGCTCTTCTAGCATTACACTGTCTATGCAGACATTTGGTAGATTTAAATTTTTTAAATGAATAAATGTGACTTGGTTTGTAATTTCTGGTTTTGTTTCATTATTAAATTTAAGTGTCTTTTCTTGTAAATCTGAAATAAAATATAAATGATATGTTTCATTTGTAATAAGATTTATTCGATTAATTATATCTTCAAATCTTTTTTGCTTGTATGTTGGATTTATTTTATCAATCTGTAAGAAAATGTCTTTTTTGCTATATTCAACATTATTTTGTAGAGAAAAATTATTTGAAACAACATAAAACTTATGTTGATCAGGATATGACTTGATTATTTCTTTGGCATTATTTTTTGCAATTTCAAGTAAGTTACCATTGCCAAAATCAATATCCATACTTAACGAATTATCAATATATACAATTATGTTCTTCTTTATATTTTCTTTTTTTATTGGAATAAAAGGTTTTGCAAATGCAATTGTTAGGAAGCTTATTGCTAATATTCTACTTAATAGAATTAATAAATTTTTAAGTTTGGTTCTTTGTTGTTTTTTTTGTTTTATCTCTTTTAAAAAACGTATACTACTAAAGTAAATTTTCTTGTTCTTTTGAAGATTAAATAAATGAATTATTATTGGGATAGCAATTGCTAGTAATGCGTAGAGCAATTTTGGGTTTTGAAAATTCATCAAAGCGCAAAATTAGTTTTTTTAACTGTATTATTAACGTTTTGGTCAAATAATTTTTCCGTCCTCTATTCTTATTACTCTATCAGCAAGTTTGGCTAAATCATTATTGTGTGTTATAACTACAACAGTTTGTTTTTTTTCTTTATTCAATTTTAATAAAATATTATGTAAATCATTTGCGTTTTTAGAATCAAGATTTCCTGAAGGTTCGTCTGCCAAAAGAATTGTGGGTGAGTTAATTAAAGATCTTGCTACAGATACTCTTTGTTGTTCTCCTCCAGATAATTCATTTGGCTTTTGATTAATTTTATCTGTCATGTGTAAATTTTCGAGTATTTGTTTAGCTTTTTGTTCAATTTTTACTT
The DNA here is from genome assembly GCA_036141595.1 of Bacteroidota bacterium. GTDB lineage: Bacteria > Bacteroidota > Bacteroidia > Flavobacteriales > BACL11. The sequence continues at coordinate 8,429 of JAYZXD010000017.1, read as the reverse complement.
TATTTCCTTTGTTGATCAGTGCTGGCAGACACACATTTTCTAATACAGTAAATTCAGGTAACAAATTATGAAATTGAAAAACAAAACCAATATGTTCATTTCTAAAGCTAGATAATTGAGTGTCATTAAGGTTTTTGATTTCTTGATTGTTTATTTTTAATGATCCATACTGTAACTTCTGTAATGTGCCTAAAATATTTAATAATGTTGTTTTGCCTGCACCGGATGAGCCAATAATAGAAATAAATTCTCCTTTATTAATTTTTAAACTAATATCTTTCAAAACTTTGAGATGACCATACGAAAATTTTATGTTTTTAGCTATTATCATTTTTTAAGTAAAGGTAATCTAAATAATAAATTATTTTAAGAGAAATACTATTTTGTTGTTCAATATTAAACGAATTGTTAAGATTTTCGATCCAATGGTTCGTGATAAAATTTTCTGTATTATCAATACCATTTTTCCATACTAAACTTATTTGACTTCCAGGTAAAAACCACCAATTAAAGATAATATCTGATGTCCATGTTGTGTAATTAATATCGTGATTACCAAAATAATTTGATTCATATAGGTACCCTTCATCATTTAATTTATTAAACTCAAGATTTCTAACTTGGTCTAGATGGTAACGAAGTTTAATTGATAAATCCATTTTGTTATTTAGAATATAATTGAAGCTAAAAACATTTGTTATCATATTTACATTTCTTTTAGCAAAAATAAAATCAACATATGGAGGTTCTAATAGAAAAGGAAGTGTATCATGTGTTACAAATCCAACGTCATTAGTTTCTTTTCTTATTGAAAGTATATATCTCATCGATATTTTATCATTTAGTCTAAATCTTGGAGCTATTCTCCATCGATATAAATATCCATTATATAGTGGTTTTAGTCCGTATCCAGCTCCAAAATCTAATGCAATTTTTTTTCTGTAATCAGTAGAAATCCATCCTCCAACATACATCGATTTAGATCTTTTTAATGGATTTAATAAATTACCTGATCTTGATTCATAGAAATCATTTTTTTCATAGGGATTAAGATTAGTTCTTAGAAAAACTGTTGTATAGTTTTTTAGTGTCGCTTTTTGTTCAAATTCTATTTCTAAATCAACAAATTTTTGATCTGAAAATAAACTTTTATGTTCAATTTCTATTTCACTAGCAAAATCAACAAGGTATTTACTTTCACTAAATTGATTATAACTTAGTTCTAAGCCATTAATAATCTCATTATTTGTATATAGAAAACCTAAATCGTTTGGATTATACTTAGTGTCTTTAAATAAAGAAAAAACATTATATCGATAATTTCCACTTATTTTTTGGACACCAAGCTTTCCAGAGTATCCTCTAGTATTTTCTCCAGATTTATATTCTTGACTCATTTTTAAATTACCAATAAAAACATGAGATTTTTCATTGTTGTTTAATCTTGTAAAAACTCCAGTGACATTTGCATCTTTATTACTGCCTTTTTGAACCATATGTGTATTCATGATACTCACAGAAGAACCACTTCCTAGAGATTGATCCAAAATTATGGCATTGTAGTTAGTTAATGGATCTATATCAGTTTTATTAGTTATAGCGTTTAGTATTGCTATTGCTAACCCATTCTTTGTCTTTCCTGTTATCTTTGATGCATTTATTAAATCGTCTTCTAATCTTCTTGTATAGAACATATCTTCTCCTTTATTAAATAGTTCTGTTCCTTCATTAAAAAACTGTCTGTTTTCTTCATATTTAACTTCAAAAGGAGAAAGATTTAAAACCATTGCGTCAGATATTGTTTGACCAAAATCTGGAACAAGAGTCATATCAAGTGTGAAGCTTTTGTTAATTCCATATTTTAGGTCCATTCCATAGTTATATGGAAATGATTTTTCCCCCGAATAATAATCTGCATATATAGAAGCATAAGGCATAAATGACAGTCGAGTAGGAGGATTTATATTTTTTATTCCTTTTAATATTCCCGCCTGTAAAGAATAATCTGTAAATTTTATATCAATGGGATTCCAACTATAATCTTCTCTATACCTTCTAATAGTTCTAGCCATATTTAAACCCCAGTTTTCATTATTTTCAGAAAATCTTAATTGTGAAAATGGTATGGCAAATTCTGCAGTCCATCCTTCGGAATTTATATTTACTGCAGACTTCCATACTGCATTCCAATTTTTATCAATTCCTGACTTTGAAAACTTTCTGTCAATTTGAACTCCAGCAGCTGTTACCATAAAATTGTATTCAACTTGACCATCATTGAATGGATCAATAAATATCCCAAAAGCGTCGAAATTTTTATTTTCTTCGTCTCTTGGCGATAATTCTTTTAAAATACTATCAGGTGAATTGTCATACATTTTTACGGCGAAATAAATATTTTTTGTGTCGTAACAAATTTTGACTTCAGTTTTTTGGTTATTTCTTTCTTTTTTTCCATTTTTAGGAGTAATTTGAGTGAAATTATTGGCGATTATTAAATTTTGCCATAATTTTTCATTAATTTTTCCATCAATAATTGGTTCTTCATTAATTCTTTCAATTTTATAAATTTTTTTTTCATCAAATTGACAAGATAATGTAAAAGGAAAGAATATAACTGCAGTAAATATTATAAAAAATTTCATTATTTTTTTTTACTTTACAAAGATACAAATAATTCAAATTGAGGTTGTTTATTTAAATCAATCATTTAATTTTGCTAAAAAAACAAATTACATGAATTTACATGAATATCAAGGAAAAGAGCTTCTAAATAGTTTTGGGGTCAGAGTTCAAAAAGGAATTGTTGTATCATCGGCAGATGATGCGGTTGATGCTGCAAAAAAATTACATAAGGAAACTGGAACAAACTGGTGGGTAATAAAAGCTCAAGTGCATGCTGGTGGAAGAGGAAAGGGTGGTGGTGTAAAGCTCGCTAAAAATATTGATCAAGTAAGAAAGATTGCCAATGAAATGATTGGAATGAGGTTAGTTACTCCACAAACCTCTAAGGAAGGAAAATTAGTTAATCAAATATTAATTGCTGAAGATGTTTATTATCCTGGAGAAAATGAAACATTTGAGTATTATATGTCAGTTCTTTTGAATAGATCAACTGGGAGGAATATGATTATGTATTCTACAGAAGGTGGAATGGATATTGAAATGGTAGCAGAAAAAACTCCCCACTTAATTTTTCATGAAGAAGTTGACCCGAAAGTTGGGTTAACATCTTTCCAGTGTCGTAAGATTGCATTTAACTTAGGTGTTAAAGGAACGGCTTTTAAAGAAATGGTTGGTTTTGTTTCTTCATTGTATAGGGCATATTATGAAATAGATGCATCATTATTTGAAATTAATCCTGTTTTAAAAACATCTGATGACAAGGTTATGGCTGTTGATTCTAAAGTTTCGATTGATGCAAATTCATTATTTAGACATCCTGATTTTTCAGAATTAAGAGATAAAAGAGAGGAGGACCCTACAGAGGTTGAAGCTGGTGAATATGGTTTAAATTTTATTAAACTTGATGGAAATGTTGGATGTATGGTTAATGGAGCTGGACTTGCAATGGCTACCATGGACATTATTAAAATGGCGGGAGGTAATCCAGCAAACTTTCTTGATGTTGGAGGAACCGCAGATGCAAAACGAGTTGAACAAGCTTTTAGAATTATAATGAAGGACGCTTCTGTTAAGGCGATACTAATTAATATTTTTGGTGGTATTGTAAGATGCGATAGAGTTGCTCAAGGGATAGTAGATGCTTATAACAATATTGGAAATATTGATATTCCTTTAATTGTTAGACTACAAGGAACAAATGCGAATGAAGCAAAGAAATTAATTGAAGACAGTGGTTTAGAAGTTGAATCTGTTATTTTATTACAAGAAGCAGCTGATAAGGTTGCTGAAGTTTTAACATAAATTTTTATTTTTATAGGTGATTTCTACTAAAATTCTTAGCCAACATCAAGTCACAATAAATGGTTTTGATAACAAGCCTATTTCAATTGATACTATTCGTTTGAACACAACTAAATTTAATTGTTGTAAAGTAATTATATTTTCTCATGGTTTTAAGGGCTTTAAAGATTGGGGTCCATTTAACGAAATCGCAAAATTTTTTGCTAAATCTGGATATACTTTTGTGAAATTTAATTTTTCTCATAACGGAACCACTGTAAACGATTCTAAAAATTTTGTTGATTTAGAAGCATTTGGTAATAATAATTTTTCTAAAGAACTATATGACTTAGGATGTGTTATTGATTGGGTATATAATAGTTTTAAGTTAGACCATCAAGAAGATTATTTTTTTTCTAATAGCGATAAACTAAAAAAACCAAAAGTTTTTTTATTAGGTCATAGTAGAGGTGGATCAATTTCAATTTTAAAGTCTTCTGAAGATACTCGTATTTCAAGTGTTGTAAGTTGGGCTTCGCCTTCTGATTTATTATCTAAAATATTATTAAATGAAACAATTAAAAAATGGAAAGAAAATAATGTAACTTATATTTATAACAGTAGAACAAAACAAAATATGCCTTTATATTATCAGTTTGTTGAAGACTGCTTTAAGAATAAAGAAAAATTGGATATACGATTAGCATTTAAAAAAATTAAAATCCCTCATTTACAAATTCATGGAGATTTAGATACAACAGTTTCAGTTCAATCTGCATTCGATATGAAAAGTTGGAATACGAATACTAATATACATATAATAAAAGATGCTGATCATGTTTTTAATGTTTCTCATCCTTACAATTTAAAAGAGTTTCCAAAACATTTAGAGGAGGCCTTAGTTACTACATTATCATTTTTTAATAATATAAAGAGTTAAAACTTTAGAGAAGCTAGACTGATTTCATCTAGATTAGAAAATTCTTTTTCTAGATATTTATAATACCCAGCAATAGCAATCATTGCGGCATTATCAGTACAATATTCAAATTTTGGGATATAGATCTTGTATTTTTTTTCTTCAGATAAATGCTGAAGTCGTGATCTTAAATATGAATTTGCAGAAACTCCTCCAGCTATTGCAATTTGTTTTATTTGTGTCTGCTCAATTGCTTTTTCTAGTTTCTCTAATAAAATGTTAATTATACTGTGTTGAATTGATGCACATAAATCTTCAATATTCTCTTCAATGAATCTAGTGTTTTTTTTCACTTCGTTATTAATTTTATATAGTATTGATGTTTTGAGACCACTAAAACTAAAATCAAGATTTTTAACTTTAGGTTTACCAAATTTAAATGCATTTTTATTACCTTGTTTGGCATATTTGTCGATTAATGGACCTCCGGGATATTCTAATTTTAGAATTTTTGCAGATTTGTCAAATGCTTCACCAGCCGCATCATCAATGGTTGTACCTATAATGTTCATTTCATTAAAGGAATTAATTTGAACAATTTGTGTGTGTCCACCTGAAACGGTAAGACATAAAAATGGAAAATTAGGTTGTGTATTTCCTTCATCTATAAAATGTGCAAGAATATGAGCTTTCATATGATTAATTGAAATTATTGGAATTTGCATTCCCATTGCAAACGATTTGGCAAAAGAATTACCAACCAATAATGACCCCATAAGTCCTGGTCCTTTTGTAAAAGCAACAGCATCTATATCAGTTTTTTTAATACCAGCTTTTTTTATTGCAATATCAACTACAGGAACAATATTTTTTTGATGTTCTCTAGATGCGATTTCTGGAACAACACCACCATAAAGTGAATGTATATGCTGATTTGCTATTTCATTTGATAACACCTTTCTTCCTTTTAAGATTGCTGCAGATGTATCATCACATGAAGATTCAATACCTAAAATTATAGGTTCTTTATGCATTTAATTCCTTTAAATTATGTCCCATTTTATCTCTTTTAGTTTTGAGATATTTAGAATTATATTGATTAGATTTAATTTCTATAGGAACAGTTTTTGTAATTTTTATACCATAACCACTTAGTCCTATTCTTTTTTTTGGATTATTTGTTAGTAGTTGTATTTTTGAAACTCCCATTTCTCTGATAATTTGAGCACCTATTCCGTAGTCTCTGTGATCAGCTTTAAATCCTAATGCTAAATTTGCTTCCACCGTATCTAGACCTTTTTCCTGTAATTCGTATGCTTTTAGTTTATTTAACAAACCAATACCTCTACCTTCTTGGTTCATATAAATAACAATACCTTGTCCGTTTTTATCAATTTGTCTTAGTGATTGATGTAATTGTGGTCCGCAATCACACCTACAGCTTCCAAAAATATCTCCTGTTACACATGATGAATGTACTCTTATTAATACTTCATCTTTTATTGACCATTTTCCCTTAAAAATAGCTAAATGTAATTGGTTATTCGTTGTTTGTCTAAATGCAGTCATTTTAAAGTTCCCAAACTCACTAGGCAGATCAACTTCAGCTTCTTTTTTTATTAGAGTTGAATTTTTTAGCCTATATTTTATTAAATCTTGAATAGTTATGAATTTTAAGTTGAATTTTTTTGCAATCTTAAATAATTCAGGAGCTCGTGCCATACTTCCATCATCATTTAATATTTCAACAATTACTCCTGCTGGATACAAACCACTTAGTCTTGCAAGATCTATCGCAGCTTCAGTATGACCAGCTCTTCTAAGAACTCCTCCTTTTCTAGCTTTTAGCGGGAAAATATGACCAGGTCTTCCAAAATCACTTGATTTAATTGATTTGTTTGTGAGAGCTTTAATTGTTTGAGCTCTGTCATGCGCAGATATTCCTGTTGTGCAACCTTCACCTATTAAATCTACAGAAATAGTAAATGGTGTTTCATGTAATGCTGTGTTTTTACCTATCATTAAGTCGAGATCTAGCTCGTCACATCTTTCTTCTAATAAAGGGGTGCAAATAAGGCCTTTTCCATGAGTGGCCATAAAATTAATCATTTCAGGTGTGACCATTTCCGCAGCTGCGACAAAATCACCTTCATTTTCTCTGTTTTCATCATCAATTACAATGACAACTTTACCTTCTTTTATATCTGCAATTGCTTCTTCAATTGTATTAAATTCCATTGCCTTTAATTTGTTAATGCAAAACTACTATAATTATGTTAGTTTTTTTTAAAAAAATTATATCTATTTAATAATATTTTTAATCTTGTAAAATCTAATAATTGAACATTATTTTTTACTTTTAGTGTTAGAATAATGGCTAATGGAATGCAAATTATGTTAGCTAGCCACATTCCTTCATAAGGATAAAGAGATAATTCTCTAGCAGATTTTTCTCCAATCATATTTAAAATATGATAGCAAACAAAAAAGAATACAGATATCAGTACTGGCAAACCAAACCCTCCTTTTCTGATAATTGATCCTAATGGAGCTCCAATTAAGTAAAATATTATGCATGCAAAGGCAAGGCTAAATTTTCTGTGCCACTCTATTTTGTGTCTTGCAATTACTAATTTTTTATAATTTGTATTATTTTTATTTACTCTTGCTAAAGATTTGAGAGATCTAATTTTATTTATCGATATATTATATTTTTGTTTTTCAAAATTTATATTAGAAATACTTTTGAGCTTTATTTCTGGTTTATTTATTGTATCTTTTTTAGAAAAATATTCGTTTTTAATCTTTTTCTTAAAAGTTTGAATTTTCATTGAATTTATCTCACTTAGAGAGTCTATGGCATTTGATAATTGAAAATTATTAAGCATCGCATAGTGTCCTCTATATAATTCATCTGCATTAATTGATGTATTTATTGTTTGAAGATTTATTCTTACTAAATTTTTTTTAAAATTTGTTCGTCTAAATTCATTTTTCTCTTTTGGTCCTATTACTTCCATAAATGAATAACCGTCAAATAAAGATAGTTCTAAAATTTTCTCATCTTTAGTTAATTTCATTCTTCCCTTTTTAGCTGTTATTACATGATTGTTATCAAATGCATTTGTTTTGTTGTAAATTAAAATATTTTTTAAATCTTCTCCATTATTCTCTTTCTTTTCAATTCTGATATTAAATTTTTCAAAATCATTATAAAATACTCCCTCTTTAATATTTATTGTAGGTTTCTTTTTTTGAATTTCATAAATTTTCGTTGCATTCTCTAAATTTGCAATGGGCATAATATAATTTGAAAATAAGAAAGATCCGATTGCTAAAACAAATGAAAGCAATAGGCATGGCTTCATAATTCTAAAAAGAGAAATCCCACTAGATTTTAATGCTGCTAGTTCATATTGTTCTGCAAGTTTACCAAAAACTAAAACAGAAGATAATAGTATTGACATTGGAAGAGCAATGGGTATAAATCTTGCTGAGGCATAAAATAGTAAATCAGCTATATGATGAAGCTCTAGTCCTTTACCAACTAGATCATCAATGTATTTCCATAAAAACTGCATCAATAACAAAAATACAGTTGATA
>JAYZXD010000016.1:0-25368 GCA_036141595.1 Bacteroidota bacterium | reverse complement strand
TGTGAGTACGGACGAAGTATACGGTTCACTTGGAGAAAATGGATTTTTCACTGAAGAAACTTCATATGATCCTAATTCTCCATACTCAGCTTCTAAAGCTAGCTCTGATCATTTTGTAAGAGCATATGGAGAAACTTACGGCCTTCCATATATAATATCAAATTGTTCAAATAATTATGGTCCATATCAATTTCCAGAAAAACTTTTACCATTGTTTATCAATAACATAATAAATAGTCGTCCATTGCCTGTCTATGGTGATGGTAATTATACAAGAGACTGGCTTTATGTAAAAGATCATGCATGTGCAATAGACATTTTATTTCACTCAAATAAAATTGGTCACACATACAATATTGGGGGTTTTAATGAGTGGAAAAATATAGATTTAGTTAAGGAGCTTTGTGCTCAGATGGATGCGAAGCTTAAAAAAGAAAAAAATAGTTCTGAAAGTCTCATTGAATTTGTCAAAGATCGTCCTGGTCATGATTTAAGATACGCTATCGATGCTTCTAAGATTAATAAAGATTTTAACTGGGAACCATCTGTTGATTTTAAAAAAGGGCTAAGTTTGACCATTGACTGGTACTTAAATAATAAAATTTGGCTGAAGAATGTTACTTCTGGTGAATATAGAAATTACTATAAAAAACAATACTCTTAATGATTTTAGTTGAGTTAGTTAGTGGTATTTTAAAAGAAAATGATTTAATAATAGTTCTAGCCGGAATTTTTGGATCATATTTAGTAACATCACAATCTCTTCCATTCATTATTTACTTTAGCAAAGTAAAGAATCTCACAGCGAAAGTTGATGAAAGAAGCTCTCACACAAGTGACGTCCCTAATATTGGCGGAATTGGAATTATTGCTGGTATCTACATAGTTACATTATCATTATCGTTTTTCATATTGAACTTCGAAGAATCAAAATTTATAATTGCACTTTTTATTTCACTCTTATTGTTACTTTTCATTGGCTTCAAAGATGACATGTTAGGACTAAGTGCGACTGCAAAATTACTTACAGAAATTGGTACCGCAACTGCATTTGTAATCTTAACTGATTGCAGATTAGATACTTTTTACGGACTATTTGGAATTTACGAGATAAACTACTATGTTTCAGTAGTTTTATCAATTTTCATATTTGTTGTAACAATAAATTCATATAATTTAATTGATGGTATAGACGGTTTAGCAAGTGGTTATGGCATAATTGCAATGATTGCGTTTTTATTTCTAAGCTTGTCAGCTAACAATTTGGTAGGACTGATACTATGTGTAACTATCATTGGTAGTTTAGCTGGCTTTTTAAGGTTCAATTTGAGTAAAGGCAAAAGAAAAATCTTTATGGGAGATACTGGCTCTTTGGTAGTTGGGTTTCTAATATCTGTAATTGTACTGATTAACTTAAGCTCAAAAAATGACTACAGCCAAATTTCCAACAATATACCTGTTCTAGTTCTCTCCATTTTATCATTTCCTTATATTGACACAATAAGAGTAATGTTTATTAGAAAAAAAAATAAGCAAAAATTTTTTGAACCTGACAAAAACCACATTCACCACAAATTGATAAATGCTGGTAAAAGCCACATTTCTTCCACAATGATAATTTTAGCGGTATATTTATCCTCTATAGTGTTTTGCATACTATTTCATAAGACGAATATCACCATTCATTTTATAATATCACTTTTATATTCTTTTCTTAGCTTATTAACTTTAGTTTTCATTTTTAATAAAAAATGAAAAATTACAAGATATGCATAGTTGGTCTTGGAAATGTAGGTCTTGATTTAGCAATAACTTTCAGTAAAAAGTTTAATACTATTGGATTTGATATCAATAAAGAATTAATAGAAAGAATTAAAGTTCAAAAAAAGAAATATTTAAATAGATCTGAAACCTCTAATAATAAACTTATAGTATCACATTTAGAGAAGCTTATTGTGGATTGTGATATTTATATAGTAGCAGTACCAACGCCTGTAGACAATAACAAAATTCCTGATCTAGATAGAGTTATAGAAGCAACTAAACTGATATCTAAACTTCTTAAAAGAAACAATATTGTGATTTATGAAAGTACTTTTTATCCAGGTTTAACAGAGGAACTATGTATACCTATGCTAGAAAAGGGTTCAAAACTTAAAATTAACCAAGATTTCTATGTTGGATACTCTCCTGAAAGGATTAATATAGGAGAAAATAAAAAAATGTCAAAAGATATTATAAAGATTACATCTGGGTCAAATAAAATCGCATCAAAATTAATTGACAGCTTGTATAGTTCTGTTATTAAATCTGGAACACATTGCGTTGAAAGTATAAAAGTTGCAGAGGCTACAAAAATGCTCGAGAACTGTCAAAGAGACCTAAATATTGCACTAATGAATGAGCTATCCAAATTCTTTAAAAGAATTAACATAGATACAAAAAAAGTTGTCGAAGCTGCATCAACAAAATGGAATTTTATACCTTTTAACTCAGGCTTAACCGGTGGAGATTGTATTGCTGTTGATCCATACTATTTGATTCACTCAGCAAAAAAAAATAATAGCAAATTACCATTAATTAATTTAGCAAGAGAAACTAATGAAGGGATGACTAATTATGTTTACAATGTAATTGTCAAAGAACTTTCTGAATTTAAAATCGATAAGTTAGCTTTTTTTGGGATTTCATATAAAGAAAATTGTAATCAGACTAACAACAGCAAATATTTAGAGCTTGCAAGCAAGTTAAGTGATTTATTTCGTGTTGATATTTATGATCATATTGTTGAAAAATCCAACACGAAACTAAATTTGATTCAAATTAAAAATTATAAAAAAATAAAATATAGTGCTGTAATAATCGGATCAAAACACAAAAGGTATAGAAACATGAATTTTAGAAATACCAAAAATAAAAACACAATTATTATTGATATTCATGGTATTAACTTATTTTCAGATAAATCTGTTTTGTGATCTCGTAAAGCTCAAAAAATTAAAAAATAAAACTAAGAAAATCGAATAGATATCAGAACAAATTCACAATTGTAAGTTAATTATGATAAAAAGAAATACTAAAATATATATTGCAGGACATAATGGAATGGTGGGTTCTGCCATTTGGCGTACTCTAAAATCTAATGGTTACACGAACTTAATTGGAAAATCTAGATCTGAGTTGGATTTAAAAAATCAACAATCAGTTTCTGAATTTTTTAAATCTGAAAAGCCAGAAATAGTTATTAATTCAGCAGCTAAAGTTGGTGGAATACTTGCTAACAACAATTATCCATATCAGTTTCTAATGGAAAATTTGCAGATTCAAAATAATTTGCTCGATCAAGCAGTAAAATCAGAAATAGAAAAATTCATTTTTTTAGGAAGTTCTTGCATTTATCCTAAGCTTGCTCCACAACCTCTTAAAGAAGAATATCTACTTTCTGATAAATTAGAACCCACAAATGAGGGGTACGCAATTGCAAAAATTACGGGGGTAAAAGCTTGCGAGTCTATTCGCAAACAGTTTAATAAAGATTATATTAGTCTGATGCCTACTAATCTCTATGGCTATAACGACAACTTTGATCTACAATCCTCTCATGTTATTCCTGCAATGCTACGAAAGTTTCATGAAGCCAAAGTAAATAATCATGATACTGTGACTTTATGGGGAAGTGGAACTCCTTTTCGTGAATTTTTATTTGTTGATGACTTAGCTGATGCGGTTGTTTTTGCTTTAGAAAATAGATTAGTTGAAGATTTATATAATGTAGGGTCTGGTCATGAAATTACAATTAAAAAGTTAGCAGAAATTGTTCAAAAAATAGTAGGCTACCAAGGAGATTTAATTTGGGACAAATCCAAGCCGGACGGGTCCCCTAGGAAGTTGTTGGATGTTTCAAAAATGAAGTCTCTGGGGTGGAGCTACTCAACAGAATTATACGATGGGATAAAAAAAACATATAATTGGTTTTTAACAAAAAAAAATAATTTAAGAGAAGTTAAATTATAAGTTTTTTTAATCTGTATTTCTAGTAAAACTATTTAATTAAATTAATTTGAGTAATTTCGTTTAACCTATTAGTGTTTTGTTAGTTTATATCGTTGTATTTTGAAAAAAGTTGCACTCATAACTGGAGTAACAGGGCAAGATGGCGCCTACCTTTCTGAACTATTGCTTAAAAAAGGTTATATAGTACATGGTTTAAAACGTAGATCTTCCTCTTTTAATACACATAGAATTGATCATTTATATCAAGATCCTCACACTGAGGATGCAAGTTTTATATTACATTATGGTGACATGACTGACAGTACCAATTTAATTAGACTAATTAAAGAGATACAGCCGGATGAAATTTATAATTTAGCAGCAATGAGTCATGTTCATGTATCATTTGATATGCCTGAATATGTAGCTGATGTGGATGGAATTGGAACCCTGCGATTATTAGAAGCAATAAGGCTGCTAGGCTTGGAGAAAAAAACTAGGATTTATCAAGCTTCTACATCTGAACTCTTTGGTAAGGTAAAAGAGATTCCTCAAAATGAGGAAACACCTTTTTGTCCCAGATCACCTTACGCAATTGCGAAGTTGTTCGCATACTGGACAACTATTAACTACAGGGAAGCATATGGAATATTCGCCTGCAATGGAATATTATTTAATCATGAAAGTCCAATCAGAGGAGAAACTTTTGTCACACGTAAAATCACTATGGGTGTTGTAAAAATTGTTAAAGGACTTGAAGATAAGCTTTATTTAGGCAATTTAGATGCAAAGCGTGACTTTGGACATGCTAAAGACTACGTTCTTATGATGTGGATGATTCTTCAACACGATAAAGCAGACGACTGGGTTATTGCCACAGGAAAAACAACATCAATTAGAACTTTTGTAAAAATGGCTTTTAGGTATGTCGGAATCGAACTTGATTTCAGTGGTAGTGGATTGCACGAAAAAGCAACTGTAAAATCTTGCAATAATTCTAACTACCAGCTTGAAATTGGTAAGGAAATTTTGAATATTGACCCAAAATATTTCAGGCCTAACGAGGTAGATTTATTAATTGGAGATTCAACCAAAGCAAAAGAGAAATTGGGCTGGAAGGCAGAAATTAATTTAGAACAATTAATACATGAGATGATTGATGCAGATTTAAAAGCAATAAATTAATTAACTTTTACAGTAACCAAAAATATTTATGAAAAAAGTATTATTGATTTTTGGAACCAGACCTGAGGCTATTAAAATGGCTCCTCTTGTTAAAGAATTTCAAAAATATCCAAATGAATTTGATGTTAAAATTTGCGTAACCGCTCAACACCGAGAAATGTTAGATCAGGTTTTAGATTTTTTTGAAATCTGTCCTGATTTTGATTTAAATTTAATGAAGCCCAAACAAAATTTGTACGCTTTATCAGCATCTATAATAGAGTCTTTGAAACCAATTCTCGAAGAATTTAAGCCTGAATATGTATTTGTTCATGGAGATACTACTACAACTATGGCAGGTTCCATAGCAAGTTTTTACTCCCAATCTAAAGTGTGTCATGTAGAGGCTGGCCTAAGAACTAATAATAAACTTTCTCCTTTCCCTGAGGAAATAAATCGCCAAATAACAAGTAGAATCAGTGATTATCACTTTGCTCCAACTGAGACTTCTAAAAAGAATTTATTAAAAGAAAATATTTCTGAAGATTCTATTTTAGTTACTGGAAATACTGTAATTGATGCTTTGATTAAGTCTGTTGCAAAAGTTAATGAAAATCCAAGCGAATTAATAAAAGGCCTCTCAAAACAAATAGGTAATAAAGAAGTAGTTTTAGTAACAGGTCACCGGAGAGAAAATCATGGTGGAGGGTTTATAAGAATTTGTAAGGCTTTAAAACGAATTTCTGAAGATGATATAAATCGTTTGATTATTTATCCTGTTCACTTGAACCCAAGGGTACAGGATCCTGTTAATAAAATCTTGTCAAGACTTAGTAATGTTATTTTAATAAATCCTTTAGCCTATCAAGATTTTATTTGGCTTATGAACAGATCAAAAATTATTTTAACTGACAGCGGAGGTGTCCAGGAGGAAGCCCCTAGCTTAGGTAAGCCTGTGCTAGTAATGAGAGATACTACTGAGAGACCAGAGGCTGTTAAAGCAGGAACTGTTATACTAGTTGGGACTAATGAAGATCTAATAGTGTCAAAAGCTCTTGATTTACTAAAAAATGAAGACAGCTTGATTAAGATGTCAAAACTTCATAATCCATATGGAGATGGCTTAGCATCTAAAAGAATTGTAGAATTTATAAAAAAGATATAAAAATGAAAGCAGAAGTAGTAACTATAGGTTTAGGATATATTGGATTACCAACGTCAGCACTAATAGCTTCACATGGAACGAACGTTTTAGGTGTTGATATAAATCAGGATGTTGTTGATGCTGTTAACCAGGGTAAAATTCATATTGTAGAACCAGAATTAGAGGATGTCGTTTCATCTGCAGTTAAAAATGGTAATTTAACAGCTTCTACAAAACCCTCTAGCGCTAAGGTGTATTTAATTGTTGTTCCTACTCCGTTCAAAGGAAACCATGATCCAGATATTTCATATGTAGAATCTGCAACAAAAGCTATTTTACCAATATTAAAAAAAGAAGATTTATATATAATTGAATCAACATCTCCGATTGGAACTACTGAGAAAATGAAAGAACTAATTTACTCTGAGAGACCTGAACTAATAAACAAAATTTATATGGCTTATTGTCCTGAAAGAGTTCTACCTGGAAATGTAATGTATGAATTAGTTCACAATGACAGAGTCATAGGTGGTATCAATAAAGAGTCAACAAACAAAGCAATCGAATTTTACAAGAAGTATGTAAAAGGAATGCTTTACCCTACAAATGCAAGAACAGCTGAAATGTGTAAGCTTGTAGAGAATTCCTCAAGGGATGTTCAAATAGCATTTGCTAACGAACTTTCTATTATTTGTGATAAAGCAGATATAAATGTTTGGGAACTTATAAGTCTTGCGAATAAGCACCCAAGAGTCAATATATTAAATCCAGGATGCGGAGTAGGTGGGCATTGCATAGCAGTTGATCCTTACTTTATTGTTTCTGATTATCCAATGGAATCAAAAATTATTAATACTGCCAGAGAGGTAAACAACTACAAATCGTTTTGGTGTGCTGAGAAAATTAAAAATGAAAAATTAAAATTTAAATTAAAATTTGATAGAATACCCAAAATTGCATTAATGGGACTATCATTTAAACCAAATATTGATGATTTAAGAGAATCTCCAGCATTAGATATTGCTCAAAAAATTCTACAAAACTCCAAAATTGAAGACTATTACATTGTGGAGCCAAATATTTCAAATTCTAAATTTAACTTTAAATTAACTAATTATAAAGAAGCGATAAAAAAAGCTGATATAATTGTTTTTTTAGTAGCACATAACGAATTTAGAAATTTAGATATAGATTCAAATAAAATAGTTTTAGACTTTTGTGGAGTGTAATGTCCAATGCATTTGCCAACATAATCATTTCACAGACCTCATTGATTTTTAAATCTATCAAAAAAAATCACGGCGAAGTTTTGTTTAGATTAAGCTCAAAACTATTTATTGTTTTGATGTCTTTATTGCTTGACTCTTCATTATTTGGGAGTCTAGTGTTAGTATTTGTGAATGAAGCTATTTTTTCAAATATTTTAAGATTTGGACAAGACAGAAGGCTATTGTCTCTTGAGGATAGAAGAAAAATACCGCTGAAAGAATATTTTATTTTATCTATTATCTCCATCTTAATTTATTTTTTCTTCACAATTTTTTATTTTAAATTAAATTTTTTACTTCTTGTAATTCCATTATCACTTTTTTCAACAATTTATTTTTTAATGAACGTTAGAAATAGGATTGTAAATTTAAAAGTTTATAATAGGTTGAGAAATTTTGAATTATTTGTCAGATTTTTCATTGCTCCCATTGGCTTGACATATAACATTGAAACTTTTCTTGTAATCTTAATTTTTTCTTATTTGGTAATGATATTTTTAAATTTCAAGTTTTTTAAAAAAACATTTACAATTTTAAAAATTGACCTAACATCATTTTGGAAGTTTACGAGCTTTACTTTTCATTCAGCAATTGCTTTTTTAATTACCGGAGTAGATAAAATACTCATAACTAAAAATCTTGGTATTGCTGCACAGGGAGATTATTCAAAAATATTTAGCATGATCGGTTTAGTAAGTTTAATATATCTTTTTTTAAGTTTTATATTTGAGCCCAAATTTTATAACTCAAAAAACATTAAAGAAGTTGAAAATAACTATTTGAAATTATGCTACTTATTAATTATCCCTGCTTCTGTGATTATTTATTTTTTCAGTTTTTATTTTCAAATAATTGACATTTCTGATACTTTAATTTTCTGTTTGTTGGCTTGTCTCTTTATGACATACCCTTATGAGTTTTCAAAAATATATATTTTAACAAAATTTAAGGAAATAAATAAAATTGTGAAAGCTGGCATAATTCAATTGTTAATTATTCTTGTTTTGACTTTATTTCTTAAAAATTATTTTTCTGTAGTGCTAATGATATTAGTATTGATCTCATCTAAAATTATTGGTATTATTTATCTAACAAAGAAAATAAAATGGATAAAGTAATTAAAATATTAATTTTGTTTTTTTTAGTTTTTTCACAGATATTCTGGTTACCAATACCTTCTCTAGATAATAACATTTTAAATCAATTTAAAATAATTTTACTTGCGACAATTATAATTATTATTTTTTTTAAATATGTGAAGTTTAAAAATACAAGTCATATTTTTAACCCAGTTTTTTTGGGCTTAATGATATTGTTGTTATTCTTTAATTTTAATATTGGAGTACGTGTTTTTTTAATATATTCTATATATGTAATTTCAAAGATTAACTTGAAATTTGATTCTAAATATCTTTTGATTTTTTTATCTTTTCTGTTCATATTTCCTTCTTTTTCTTATTTTTTTCCATTAGTTAGTAATATATATGAGCCTTTTTTATATTATGAAACACATTATAATTGGATAGAATTTTTTGAAGTTGGATTTTCAGGCGTTTCAACACAATATGGCTATGCAATAATATTTATTATTTCTTTATTGTTGCTATACTACAAAGGGCCATATTTAAAACTAATATTAGCCTTGTTTTTTATCGCATCTTATAATTCAGGAAGTCTTTTGTCTTTGATCTTTTCTTCATTACTAATTCTAAACCACTATATAAAAATCAAAATTTATTTATTTTTACCATTAACTATTCTCGTTTTATCATTCTTAAGCATAGATCAAATTTATGAATTAGGAAATCAGAGGTTTGACATGTATAATATTTTCTCTTCAACTAATTGGTTCTATTTGCTAATTGGTGGTGATAATAGTTTAATGAAAATAGATGATTTGACTTTTCACAATAGTTATTTGACTCTTATTTTTTCATACGGACTAGTAGGTACTCTGTTAGTATTATATATTATTAAATCAGTTTATAAAGATGTAATTAGAAATGATAATTCTGTGACAGTACTATTAATTTTCTTCACTTATAATTTATTTGAACCATCTAACATATTTGGCAATTGGTCTACGATAATTCCATTTTGGTGGCATTTTTTTAATTCTAAAAAACCTTTGCAAAATGTGCGGAATATTATTCACTAGAGGCATTGAAGAAAATTCAGCAAAAAATGCCTTAAAAAAAATTAAGCATAGAGGTCCTGATGCTATAAATCATATTTTTCTAAATAATGATTTCTTCGGTCATGTTAGACTAAGTATATTAGATCTTGATGAAAGGTCAAACCAGCCTTTTTTTTCAAAGGATGGTGAGACATTAATTTTTAACGGGGAAATTTATAATTATCTAGAGTTAAAACAAATTTTAATAAACAAACACAAAATTAAATTTAAAACAACTAGTGATACAGAGGTATTGTTTTGGATTTTAAAATTAGACTCAGAATATCTACTAAATATGATGAACGGTATGTGGTCATTTGTTTTTATTAACAAAAGTTCTGAAATCTATTTTTCGAGAGACAGATATGGAATTAAGCCAATGTTTTTATTTTATTCTGATGATAAAATAATTATATCATCTGAGATATCTGCAATAAAAAGTCTTAAAAGTCTTGAAGTTAATTTCAAATGCTTAACAAATTTTATTTATAGGCCTAGCTCTATTCTCGGAACAAATTCATTTTATAAAGATGTTTCTGATGTTGAATGTGGATTCATATTTAAATTAACGAAGGATAACAAAATACATAAATATTATACTTTATCTGAACTACAATCTTCAGACAACATTAAAAATATAGTTGAAAGTGCAATAAATCTTAGAAGAGAATGTGATGTAACCGTTGGGCTTACTCTAAGTAGTGGCTTAGATAGTAATATAATTGCTAATGTTTTAAGTAAAAATATATCAAATGTTGGGCTAAATACTTTCACCGTTTCGACAAAAAATATAGACTCATTTGAGTCTGATGTTGCTAAAGAAGTTTCAAAAAAATATAATTTTTTTCATAATGATATTCAACTTCAGTCCTCAAATTTTATAGATGATCTCTCAGAAACAATAAGCTTTTTAGGAAGACCGCACTCAAGCTATGCAATCACAAGTGCTAATTTAATGTACAGAGAGATTGCAAAGAAAAAAATAAAAGTTTTAATAGAGGGGCAAGGTGCCGATGAAAGGTTTGGTGGATATAGAATCTCTGAGTATCCAAAGTTATTTTGGAACGAGATGGCAAGATTTAAATTTCTAAAAGCATTTAAAATTTACAAAAAGTCTAATGTAAAAATATCATACTTTCTTAAAAATATATTTGACAAAACCACATATGTTTTCGGTATATTTTATTATTTCAAAATGATTTCTTTTTTAAAATTTGATCTTAAAACTTTGTCCCATTTAATTCCAAACAAATCAACTTTGGATCAAAATCTTCAAAACTTATTGTTTTACTCTGATCATTTATCAATGAGATATGGCATTGAAGTTAGAAATCCTTTTATGGATTTTAGATTAGAGAATTTGGACTCTCCAAAAAATAGCAAATTCACTAAGCTTGCTCTTAGACAAAATTTTAAAGAAATTGACAAAGAATTAAATATGTCTATTGTTTGGAATACAAATAAGCTTGGTTTTTACACACCAATGCGTGACCTATTGCTAAAAAATGAAAAAAAAATTATTAAATTGCATAATAGTTTCAGAGATAGAAAAATTGTAAAGTTGAGAAAGCTGACAAGTATGAAAAAGACTATTAAGGAAGAAGAAGTTAGGCTGATTTACAGAATTATATCATCAGAACTATGGCTAAGAAATCTTTAAATATTATATACCACTGGTTTCCTCACTACAGAGAAATTTTATTTCTTGAAATATCCAATATTTTTAATCTCAAATTAATTGGGGCGAATAAAACAAATTATAATAATCTTAAATTAATTAATCATGATAAGTTTAATTTTTTTGAAGTTAAAAATATTTGGATAGGCCCATTTTTATATCAAAAAGGTTTAATAAGTTATATAAAAAACTGTAAGGACAAAAGGTTTGTTTTTTTGGGTGATTGGAAGTTTATTACTACTTGGATTATTCTTATTTTTTTTTCAAGTAATAAAAAGTTTATTGCATGGACACACGGGGTTAACGAAAAGGATTTTATATTACTAAAATTTATTAAATATATATATTACAGTATGTTTGCTGAAGTTATTACCTACAATGAAAAAGCTTCCTCAAGGCTTAACAAATTAGGAATTATTTCAAGGCCTATTTACAATGCAAATACTCTACCTTTCGAACTGCCTAAAAAAACTGGAGAAGAAGTTAATTGGTTATTTGTTGGGAGAATTACAAGAGATAGATTAATTATTGAATTTATAAACGAAATGATAAAAAGTAAAAATAAATTAAATAATGTTATTTTTCATATAATTGGACCCTGTGATTTTAGTGAAGAAATTTATGAACTGATTTCACTAAATAATTTTAATCAACATGTTGTTTATCACGGCGTGATATATAATCAGAATACTATCATAAATATTTCAAAATCATGCAAGTATTTTATACACCCCAGTGATATTGGTCTTTCTGCTTTATTAGCATTAAACCTGAATTTAATTCTTTTTACACATGATGACATCCCAAATCACAAGCCTGAAATTGAACCATTAGTTGATTCTAATAGAATCTTAAAATATAGAAAAAATCATTTATCTATCGATAGTTTGTTTTCTAAACAAAAAAGCTTTAGCCCTAATTATGAATTAATAAGACAAAATCAAGTAAAATGGTCAATAAGTAATCAGGTTTCTATCTTTAAAAAATTATTTTGTGGGGAAAGGTAAATTTTATACTATCATATACCGAATAATTTTCTTTTTTAAAATAAAAGGTATAAAAAATTTAAATGTTGGCGGTAAGATTACAGTAAGTTCTAAAAATACAATTACTCTACAAGGAAAAGCATATTTTGGACCTAACTGCTATTTGGGCGCAAACCTTAACGTCGATGGAGATTTACTGGTGGGTCCAAATGTTTGTTTTGTTGGCGATGATCATAGAATTCCGAAAAGGTCAGAAAAAACTTCTTATATTGACAGTGGAAGAGATATTTTAAGAGAAATAAAAATAGAAAAAAATGTCTGGATTGGAGCAAACTCAACAATCCTGACAGGTGTGACTCTAGCTGAAGGGTCAATCATAGCTGCAGGAACAGTTGTAACGAAATCTACAAAACCATATACAATATATGGAAGTTCAAAACAATTTAAAATCAAAGAAATAATATGAAACAAATAATTCAAGATCTTAGAAATGGGGATACCATTTTAGAGGAAGTACCTACTCCAAACGTAAAAGCCGGTAGCATATTGATTAAAACAACTCGAACTTTAGTTTCTTTAGGAACTGAAAGGATGCTAGTTGATTTTGGAAAAGCAAATTTTGTTCAGAAAGCTAAGCAACAACCTGATAAGGTGAAAATGGTTTTAGATAAAATTAAGACTGATGGTTTAAGGCCAACAATGGAAGCTGTTTTTAACAAACTTGGTCAACCATTGCCGCTTGGATACTGTAATGTTGGCGAAGTTGTTGCTACTGGCAAAGGAGTAACTGAATTTTCAGTTGGAGATAGAGTTGCTTCAAATGGTAACCATGCCGAATTTGTTTGTGTGCCAAAAAATTTAGTAGCTAAAATTCCTGATGACGTTACAGATGAAGAAGCTACATTTGCTGTAATAGGTGCTATTGGATTGCAAGGAATTAGGCTTTTAAAGCCAACTTTTGGTGAAACAATTGTTGTTGTTGGATTAGGATTAATTGGCTTGATGACTGCAGAGTTATTATTAGCAAACGGTTGTAATGTGATTGGTTTTGATTTTGATGCAGCTAAAGTCGAGATTGCAAATAAAAAAGGGGTTATGGCTGTAAATCCTTCTGATGGTTCTGATCAAGTAAAATTTGTTAACTCATTTACAAATGGAGTTGGCGCTGATGGAGTAATAATTACAGCCTCAAACAAAAGCAATGAAATTATTTCTCAGTCTGCAAAAATGTGTCGTAAACGCGGAAGAATAATTTTAGTAGGCGTGGTTGGATTAGATATCTCTAGAGCTGATTTTTTTGAAAAAGAGATTACATTTCAAGTTTCTTGTTCATATGGTCCGGGGAGATATGATGAAAACTATGAAGAAAAAGGAAATGACTATCCAATTGGTTATGTTCGTTGGACTGAAAAAAGAAATTTCGAAGCAATCTTAAGTGCTATTTCTAAAAAAACATTAAAAGTACTTTCTTTAATAACTCACAGAGTCCCATTGAAAGATTATAAAAGCATATATGAAGATATGTCAAACTCTAATGCTATTGCTTGTATTTTAGAATATAGTTCAGACACTCAAATAAATAGTACTATTCAGCTGAAAAAAAAATCTTTTAAATCGGAGAAAGGAGTTCTAGGGATAATTGGTGCGGGCAATTTTACAAGTTCTACTATTTTGCCGAATCTTAAGAAAATAAACGCAAATATTAAATATATTGCTAGTTCAAAAGGTCTTTCTTCAACTATAATGGCAAAAAAATATAATATAGCCTGCTCAACTTCTGAATATAAAGAAATATTAAAAGATAATGACGTTGATTTAGTTTTTGTAACCACTCAGCACAATATGCATGCTAAAATGGTGATTGAATCAATTAATTCTGGAAAAAGTGTTTTTGTTGAAAAACCCTTAGCATTAAATGCTGATGAATTAACAAAAATAATAGAGAGTTACAACTCCAACAAAAGTAATATATCTGTTGGTTTTAATAGAAGATTTGCTCCTCTGTCAAAAAAAATGAAAAGTCTTTTAGCAAATTCTAAAACTCCAATAAATATTATTGCAACTATGAATGCTGGATTTATAGCTAAAGATACATGGGTTCATGACATGGAAATTGGCGGAGGTAGAATTATAGGTGAAGCATGCCATTACATTGACTTATGCTCTTTTTTAGCTGGGTCAAAAGTATCGGGTGTATGTATGAACGCTATGGGGGTCAATCCTCAAGATAATACAGATAATGCAAGTATTCTTTTAAAGTATAAAAATGGCAGTACCGCTGTGATAAATTATTTTTCAAATGGAAGTAAAAGTTATTCTAAAGAAAGGTTAGAAGTTTATTCTCAAGAAAGAACATTAATTATGGACAATTGGAGAACTTTAAAGGGTTATGGATTCAAAAGATTCTCCAGCTCTAAATCATCTCAAGATAAAGGTCATTTTAATCAGTTTAAAGAACTTATTGAGCATCAAAAAAAGGGTGGGAACCCTATCATTTCTTTTGATGAAATTATTAACACAACAAAAGCATCGTTTGCAGCCATTGAATCACTGAAAAAAAATTCATGGATTACAATAGATTAAAACGATTTATTAATGCTGTAAAGTATTTAAAGCTAAAACAGATTTTTTTCAGGTTTTATTATCTTTTTAAAAAAAGAGTTTTTAAAAAATCACACAGCAATAAAATTTCTCCTAGCTGCGTTCCAATTATTTGGAAAAACAATATTGATAACTTTACCTCTTTCAATATTACTAACTTAACGTTTAATTTCCTAAACAAATCGCATTCTTTTAAAAAGGGAATAAATTGGAATCATAAAAATAATGGTAAGCTTTGGGTATATAATTTAAATTATTTTGATTTTTTAAATCAAAATAATATGACAAAAGAACATGGGCTTTTATTAATTAAAGATTTTATTCTGAAAAAAGACTCTGCAGTTGACGGAAATGAGCCTTACCCTATTTCGTTAAGATGTATTAATTGGGTAAAATTTTTGAGTAAATACAAGATACATGATCTAGAAATTAATAATATTTTATATAGTGATATTGTTTTTTTATCTAAAAATTTAGAATTTCACCTTTTAGGTAATCATCTTTTAGAAAATGCTTTTTCGTTACTTTTTGGATCTTATTATTTTCAGGACATAAATTTATATCGAAAATCTAAACAATTAATTGAAAAAGAACTTAATGAGCAAATATTGAATGACGGTGGGCACTTTGAGCTTTCACCTATGTATCATCAAATATTATTTTTTAGGCTACTAGATTCTATAAATTTAATTAAATTAAATGAGTCATGGATAATTGATGATTTTGTAATTTTTTTAGAAAAAAAAGCACGTTTAATGTGCTCATGGCTTAAACATATAACTTATCAAAATGGTGAAATTCCTATGGTTAATGATTCAACATACATGATTGCACCATCATCAAAAAATCTATTTATTTATTCAAAAAAAATAGGTGTTTATTCTGTTTTACAACCTCTCTCAGTTTCGGGTTATAGAAAAATCACTAAAGAAAAATATGAATTATTTGTGGATATTGGAAATATTGGCCCAGATTATCAGCCTGGTCATGCTCACAGTGATACTTTTAATTTTGAATTGAGATTAGATAAATTACCTTTTTTTGTGGATACGGGAATTTCTACATATGAAAAAAATCAAATTAGAAAAAATGAAAGATCTACAGTATCTCATAATACTGTAATGGTAAACAATATAGAACAAAGTGATGCATGGGGAGGATTTAGGGTTGGAAGAAGGGCTAAAATATTAAATATTATCGAAAATGAATCTCAAATAGCAGCTTATCACAATGGATATAAAAATCTTGGAATAATTCATGAGAGGACATTCAAATGGAATAATAATAGAATAGAAATTAAAGACTCTTTAAATAAACCCTCCAAGGCAAAAGCCTTCTTTCATTTTCATTCATCAATAAATAAGCCAAGAATTGAAAATGCAACTTTAGTTTTAGATGATTTAAGAGTTAATATTTCATTTTCTAATCACTCAAAAATTGAAATCCAAACATATAAATTATCACATGGGTTTAATTTAAGAAAATCTGCATTTAAAGTAGTTGTCAGTTTTAATCAAACTCTTTTAACTGAAATTCACCTATGAAAATTATCTAAATGAAAACATTAATTATAACTAATTATTTCCCCCCTGAGATTGGGGCTGCTTCAAATCGAATTTTTTTGATGGCAAAGAATTTAAATTTAGAATTCAATAATGTAGAGGTAGTTTGTCCATTTCCAAATTATCCTACAGGTAAGGTCTTTGACAACTATAAAGGGCTTTATATTAAAGAGGAAATAGAAAAAATAGTTTGTCACAGATTATTTATTTTTCCTGACAATAGCAGTTCTCCTATCAAAAGATTATTTTCTATGATATCTTTTTCATTATCGATTTGGGTCTTGTTGTTTAAGGGAATAGCAAAACATTATGATCAAATAATTATTCAGAATTCACCCATCCTTGTAAGCTTTTCTGGTATCATTTTGTTTAAAAAAATTTTGAAAAAAAAAATAATTTTAAATGTTTCGGATTTATGGCCACAATCTGCCGTTGATTTAGATATGATGAAACAAAATAGTGTTGCACATAAAATTTTTTCTTGTGTAGAGAAATTTAACTATGTGAATTCTGATAAAATTATTGGTCAATCAAAATATATTTTAAGTCATATTTCACAATTTACTAATGCTTCAAATTTTCTTTATCGAAATTTACCTTATAACAAGTTGAAATCTGTAAAAACACTAAAATTTACCAAAACATCTTTTATTTATGCTGGCTTATTAGGTGTAGCTCAAGGAATATTAAAATTAGTTCAAGTACTTGATAGTTTACCTGACAATTTTATTTTACATATTTATGGTGACGGTAAAGAAAAGAATGAAATAATCAATTTTTTAAGTAAAAGAAAACTTAATAATATTAAATATTTTGGTTCAATCTCGAAAAATGAATTAATGTTAAAATACCCAAAGTACCATTTTTCATTTGCCCCATTATCAACTAATGTAAAAGGAGCTTTTCCTTCTAAAATATATGAATTAGTAACTTATAACATTCCTGTTATTTACATAGGTAATGGTGAGGCAAAAAAATTTATTCAACAAAATAAATTAGGCTATGCTTTGGTTCCTGATGATTTAAATTTACTTCCTAATTTATTACTTAAAATTTTATCGCAAAAAAAATCTGATTATGAAGAATTAGTTGAAAATTGTAAAAAAATATCAAACAAAGATTTATCATTTCAAAAGCAATTTACTAAGTTTATTAAATTTGTGAATAATGAGTAAAATTTTATTAATTGGTGGTTCTGGATTTGTTGGATCTTTTTTAATTAGAGAACTAGATGGGTTTAAAATCCAAAACCTTGACAAAAGGCAAAGTCCATTTTACAATGATATTACTACTTTATGTGACATTACAAAATTGAATCAAATCAATTTTAGCAAACAAATTGATACTGTAATTTTATTAGCTGCGGAGCATAAAGACGATGTTACACCAATTTCTAAATATTATGATGTAAATGTAAAAGGAACAAAAAACGTGCTTTCCAAAATGGATGAATTTGGAATTAAAAATTTTATTTTTACAAGTTCGGTTGCTGTTTATGGCTTAAATAAAAATAATCCCAGTGAAACTCATAATGTTGACCCTTTCAATCATTATGGTAAAAGTAAGTTTCAAGCTGAAAAAGTGATAAAAGCATGGTTTGATAAAGACTCAAGAAATAAATCAGTGACTATAATTCGTCCTACTGTGATATTTGGAGAAAGAAACAGGGGTAATGTATTTAATTTATTAAAACAAATTAGCTCAGGTAAGTTTTTGATGGTTGGGAGTGGACAAAATAAAAAATCTATGGCATATGTAGGCAACGTGGTTGCATTTATTAAAGACAGAATAATAAAGAATCAATTAGGATACAATGTGTATAATTATGTAGACAAACAAGATTTAAACATGAATGAATTAGTTTCATTAGTTGAGAAAAAAATGGGGTTTAAAATTCCAAAATTTAAATTTCCTTACTTTATTGGTTTTTTTGGTGGTTTATGTTTTGATTTTATAGCCTTTCTTACCAACAAAAAATTTTCAATAAGTTCTGTAAGAGTCAAAAAATTTTGCGCTACAACTCAGTTTGACTCAAGTAAAGTCGAAAAAATTTTTGATGCTCCATATTCTTTAGAAGAGGGGTTAAACAAAACCTTAGATCATGAGTTTATAAATTCAAAAGAAGATGGTGTTCTTTTTTTTACAGAGTAATTTTTTAATGTATCTTAATTATTTTTCTAATTTAGAATCTCAACTAGACCCATTATATTCTATTTTTCAGCAGTTATTAGGATTATATAATTATTTTTGAATTATGAAGCGTTTATATTATCCAATCATTTGCTTGCTTTTTTTAAGTTCTTGCTCAACAAAAAATCAGTTAATTTATTTAAAAGATATTAAAAAGCAAGAAGCTAATTCGTGGGTAGACATTCCTATTGTTGAAGACAGAATTGAATCTGGAGATATTTTAAAAATAGATGTTAAAACTACTGTGCCAGAAGCATCTATTCCATATAACGTGTTAAGTGTAATTCCTAATCAGACCTCACTAGAAATAATAAAATTAGATGGTTATTTAGTTGATGAAAATATGATGATTAATTTTCCTGTTTTAGGAAAAGTTAGTACAAATAATTTAAATGAAAAACAATTAGAAGAGAAATTAAAAAATCTTTTAGTTCAAGGTAATCATCTTTCAAATCCCACAGTTATAGTGAGAAGAATCAATAGTAAATTTACCGTTTTAGGTGAAGTTAAAAATCCTGGAACATTTTCATACTCAGATAAAAAAATTAATGTTTTGCAAGCACTAGGTTATGCTGGGGATTTGACAATTGATGGGAAAAGAAAAGATATTACTTTAATAAGAGAAGATGGTGGGGTTAGAAAAGCCTACAATATAGAGCTAACAAAATCTGACTTTTTAAATAGTCATCTATACAATATAAAAAATAATGATGTTTTGATAATTAACCCATCATTTAATAAGGTTAAAAGTGCTGGTTTTATAGGTAGTCCTGCTTCAATTGCTACAATAGCATCTCTATTATTAAACATAACTTTACTAATTAACTTTTAACCAAATGGACAGCTCATTTAACAGAGATTTTAAAGTTACAACTTCAGATGATAAACATGACTTGAAAAAAGAATTTTTTAAATATTTATATTATTGGAAATTTTTTTTATTGTCATGCTTAATTTTCATAACTGCTGCATATTTCTATATGAGATATAGCGATAAAGTTTATGAAACCTCTGCAAAAATCCAAATAGTTGATAAGAAAGAAACGTCTTTAGAACTTCCAACAGCATCAGAACTGTTTTCTAATTCTAAAATCAATTTAGAGAATGAAATTGAAGTTCTTAGATCTTACCCTATTATTGCTGAAGTGGTTAAGAACAAAAAGCTTCAAATTTCAGTTTTCGCAATTGGTAACATAAAGCAAGCCTTGATAGTTGACTACCCCTTTAGTATCAAGGTTAATGTTAACGTTGACAAATTAGAAGATCAAGAATACAAGTTAATCAAGACAAAAAAAGGATTTGAAATAATAAATTTATTAAATGACTCTATAAATTTTAGTTTTAATGGCACTTCCACTGATAATTTCAAACATAATTTGCCTTTTGAAATTTATAATTTTGACAGAAATCTTCTTATTGACGGCATTGAAGATGTTGAATCTTATAGAATAAAATTTTATTCTGAATCTGAAAAAGTATTATCGCTTAAAAAATCAATAGAAATTTCTCAAGTTGGAAAAGAAAGTGATATTGTTCAATTGGATATTAAATCTAATAATTCAAAATACTCAGAAATTATATTAAATGAACTTATTAATGTTTTTAATAATGACGGTGTAAAGGATCGTCAGTTAATTCATAAAAGAACAATTGATTTTGTCAACTTAAGATATGCATATCTATCAATGGAATTAGACTCAATTGAAATTGCCAAACAATTATATAAAGTTGATAATAACTTAGTTGACTTATCTGCTAATTCCGCAATGTCGCTTGAAAAGAGTTTTAAGTCTGAAGAAAATATCTTTAGCATCGAAAATCAGATATCAATAATAAAATCATTAATAAACACATTAGCTAACGATAAATTAGAATTACTTCCCGCAAATTTGGTAATTGATAATGCAGAGATTAATAAATTAATTTCAGAATATAATCAACTTATTCTTAATCGTAAAAAATTAGTTTTAAGCGCAGGTCTAAACAATCCATCAACCAAGCAATTAGATATTACTTTAAGTAATTCTCGTTCAAATATTATTTATTCTTTACAAAATCATTTATCGCAACTAAAGAACATGAAAAATAAATTGTCTGATCAATTTTATGAATTCAATAATGATATTTCTAATTTACCTGAAAAAGAAAAAATGCTTAGAGCTATTGAGCGTAATCAAAAAATAAAAGAGTCTCTTTACCTTTTCCTTCTTCAAAAAAGAGAGGAAGCGGAAGTTAGTTA
This sequence comes from Bacteroidota bacterium, assembly GCA_036141595.1. Classification (GTDB taxonomy): domain Bacteria; phylum Bacteroidota; class Bacteroidia; order Flavobacteriales; family BACL11. Next base: position 4,367 of record JAYZXD010000016.1, on the reverse strand, counting down.
TGCAGTAACGGAGCCAAGTATTAAGATAGTTGAATATGCAATTTCAAAAGATAAACCCGTTTCACCAAAACCAAGGATTATTTATTTAGGAGCTTTATTATTTGGCATCATCTTTCCTTTTATTTCAATTTATCTATTGTTTTTTTTAAATAGGAAAATATTTACAAAAGATCAGATTGAAGAAATTAAACTTCCTGTTTCGGTAGTGGGTGAGATTCCTGAAATTGAAGATCAAAGTAATACTGTTATAGGTTCAGCAAAAGAAAGATCTCCATTAGCGGAATCTTTTAGGGTTTTATGTTCCAAATTAAAATTTTATGTTGATGAAAATAAAAAAGATGGACAAGTAATTATAGTTACATCTACAATTAAAGGGGAAGGTAAAACTTTTTGTGCAACTAATTTAGCATACACTAAAGCATCACTTGGTGAAAAGACACTTCTTATCGGAGCTGATCTACATAATCCTCAAATTCATACATATTTAAATATAGAAAAATCTTCTGCAGGACTAGTCAATTATTTAGTAGATAGTAGCTTTGATTGGCAAAAAGCTATATTAAAATCTGAAAATGTAAATTGTGATATACTTATTGGAGGTCAGATACCACCTAATCCTGCTCAATTGTTGAACAATGGAAACTTTGAAAAATTGCTTGATCAAGCTAGAAAGATTTATGATCATATAGTAATTGACACACCCCCATGCCTGCTTGTTTCTGATACGTTAAGCATTAGTACTTTGGCTGACTTATTAATTTTTGTTGTTAGATGTAATCATACTGATATACAGTTACTTGATTTCATAAATGATTCTTATACAAAAGGTGTCATCAATAAAAATTCAGTAATGATTCTCAATGGACTTGGAGCAAAAGGTAAATATGGTTATGGGTATGCTTACAACTACAGTTATGGCTATAAATATAAATACAGCTATAATTACAACTACGGATATGGCTACGAATACAAAGCCGAACAATAGTAAACAGACTCTTTTTTTCTGTTTTTTAAACTGCCTTTCCTATTGAGTATATCTCAAAGCCAATCTCTTTAAGTATCTTCCTATCTAATATATTTCTTCCATCAAATACTTTAGCCGGCTTCATTAAGTTACTGTATATTTTTTTCCAATCATATTCTTTAAACTCATCCCACTCAGTTATTACAGCGACTGCATGAGATTGATTACACGCGGTATATGGATCTGAGAAATTATTTAGTTTGCTCTTATTTTCATCAAATGATCTACTTTTTAAATTATCTAAATCAGTAAGCATTTGCTGTTTAGTTACCTTTGGATCATATACAGAAACTTGAGCACCATTTTCTATAAGTATATCAGCAACATAAATGGCTGATGATTCTCTGGTGTCGTTAGTATCTTTTTTAAAAGCCCATCCAAATATTGTTATCTTTTTGTCTGAAACCGTATTAAATAAAGAACTCATTATTTTTTTTGCAAATCGCTCTCTCTGATAATTATTAATCTTTATAATCTGAAGCCAGTATTCTGAAACTTCATCAAGTCCTAAAGATTTAGAGATATATACTAAATTTAAAATATCTTTTTGAAAACAACTACCTCCGAATCCAACCGAAGATTTTAAAAACTTATTTCCAATTCTTGAGTCCATACCTATTGCTGTTGCTACTTCATCAACATCTGCTTCAGTTTCTTCACATAGTGCAGATATACTATTTATTGAGCTGATACGTTGAGCTAGAAAAGCATTTGCGACTAATTTTGACAACTCTGATGACCAAACATTAGTAGTGTAAATTTTTTCTCTAGGAATCCAATTAGCATAAATGTCAACAAGAGCAGATACTGCTACTTTTCCTCTTTCAGTTTGCTGACCACCAATTAAAACCCTATCAGACTTAAATAAATCCTGTATAGCTGTCCCTTCAGCCAAAAATTCTGGATTAGAAAGCACTTCAAAATGAACTCCTTTTCCAGTCGAATCTAAAATGTTTTGAACTGCTTCTGCTGTTCTTACAGGCAAAGTTGATTTTTCAACAACTATTTTGTCTGTACTTGAAACTCTAGCAATAGTTCTTGCACATAGTTCAACAAATTTTAAATCTGCGGCTTGACCCTTTCCCTCTCCATATGTCTTAGTTGGTGTATTAACTGCAATGAATATCATTTCAGATTCGTCTATATGCCTGTCAATATCTGTAGAAAAAAACAAATTTTTTCCTCTAGCTTTACTTACTACTTCAGCCAGTCCAGGTTCGTAAACGGGTAGATTATCTAAATTAGTATCATTCCAAGCATCAATCCTCTCTTGACTAATATCAACTACGTTTACTTTAATATCAGGGCACTTTAATGCTATGACAGCCATTGTCGGCCCTCCAACATAACCAGCTCCTATACAACATATGTTTTTTATTTTCATAATATGTTTGAAACAAAAATAATAATATTAATTTATCTAGATAATTTTACATCATGTGAAGAATAGTTTTTTACTTTATAAAAATGAATTCAAATTTCAATTAGGATTAAAAGTAGTAGTAAAGAAGGGAAAAACGAAATTAAATCAAGTCTGCAAAACAATTTTAATAAAAACCCCAACCGGAAGTTGAGGTTAAAAATGTGGCCCAGAGAGGATTCGAACCCCTAACCATCAGAGCCGAAATCTGACATTCTATCCAGTTGAACTACTAGGCCCATAGCAAATTTAAATCATTAAATCATATTTGAGAATAATCTTCGTTTATATTTTAAATTTGTAATATGAAGAAACTTTTCGTCTTATTATTTATAGTTAATCAAAGTTTTTCTAACGAAATAGGAACTTGGAAAGATTACTATTCTTACAATGGAGCAAAAAAGGTTTTTTATCAAAACAATCAAACTTACTGTATTACGAATAATGGATTGTTTAGTTATAATGATAATAATGAACTGTTTCTTTACAATAAATTAAACTTTACAAATGATTATGGTATTAACAATTTAGCTTTTGGCTTAAATACATTTATTATTTCATATGAAAATTCAAATATTGATATAATTGAGGATGATATAACAACAAGTATCACTGACATAAAAAATTTAGAGATTGCAGGCAAAAGAATTAATAACTTAACTGTAATAGATAATGAGTTATTCGTTTCTGCATCTTATGGTATCTCTAAGATAAACTTAATTAAAAAAGAAATTAGTGACACGTATTATCTTTACATGAATGGGGAATCTGTTGAAATAAATGATTTTAAAAAAATAGATGATTATTATTTAGCAGCTACAAGCAGTGGTGTGTTTAAAGCTGAACAAAATTCATTATTGAACGACCCAAATAATTGGAATCAAATTGATACTAACTCAAATGTTGTTAAAATCATTAACGGATCAAGGGTAATTTTCTTTTATAAAAATGAAACTGAAACTAATTACAAAGTTTCAGAGGATTTGTCTAATGTTAGTTCCATATTAATTAGTGCAAACGGTCTCAATGATATTACATACGGTAACAATAAATTTTTATTTGTCTATGACAATTCAGTTGTAACCAGCATAAATGGTATTGATACACTTGATAACTATAATGAAAACTCTAGACCCGTTAAATTTAAAAGCGCATGCTACGATAATCAAAACAATATTTGGATAGCTGATAGCATAAATGGATTAATCAAGGTGACTAATAGTATTATAGAATCAAACATTCTTCCAAATGGTCCAGCTTCGAATAGTATATTTGATTTAAATTTTTCTGATTCAAAATTGTATATGTCTCACGGTGGACACTCTAATTATAACGTTAACAATTTAAATTATCAGGGCGTGTCAATTCTTGAAAATAATTCTTGGGCAAATTATTCATCACAATTTCTTGGAAACAGTAGAGATATTGTTTCAAGCACAACTAATGGTGATTATGAATATTTTGCATCATGGTATGATGGGGTTTCAGAAATATCAAGTGATAATCTTTCAAACAAATTTGGATACAACAATACTAACGGTATACTTGATACAACATACTACTCTAATAACAGAATCCAAATTTCAGACTTAAAATTTGACAATTATGGAAATTTGTGGGGGTTAAATTCTCAAGTTCAAAAACCATTATTTGTGAAAACACCACAAAATGAATGGTATTCTTACACATTAAATTTAGCTATTGAGGGATTATATTTTGATGAAATTTTAATAGATAACACAGGTCAAAAGTGGGGCATAATTGCAAAGGGAAGTGGGAAGGGGTTATTTGTTTATGATGATAACAATACAATAGATAATCAATATGATGACCAATATAAGTTAATCACAACAAGTGTAGGTCAAGGGGCGCTTCCAAATAACAATGTTAATTGCATAACAAAAGATAGAAACGGAGAAATTT
>JAYZXD010000015.1:0-9927 GCA_036141595.1 Bacteroidota bacterium | reverse complement strand
TAATTGATAATTTGGAGCAGTTCTTAGGAAAATATGCGCAAGTCGTTAACCTTACAACCAAATCAAGTGGTGTGTATTTCTTAGAAATCATTACTGATGAAGGTGTAGTAAATCATAAGTTGATTCTACAATAATTATTTTAAAAAAAATAATCTAAGACTAAGGACTGTTAAATATGAAAAAAATAACGTCTACTCAAAACCATTTAGTAAAGCTACTTGTTTCTTTAAGAGATAAATCAAAGTCAAGAGAAGAAAAAAATCAATTTTTAATTGAAGGTAAAAGAGAAATTGACTTATCAATTAATGGAGGATATGAAATTGAAAAGATTTTAGTTTATGAGCGCTTATGTAAGATATCAGATTTAAAAATACCAAATGATATTGAAATAGTTGAAATTTCAAAAGAAATTTTTGAAAAGTTATCTTATAGAAAGAGTTTCGATGGTTTATTAGCATTAGCAAATAAAAAAAAGCATTCATTATATAATTTAAGGATTAGTGATAATCCACTTATTTTAGTTGTTGAAAACATTGAAAAACCAGGTAATCTTGGAGCAGTTTTACGTACTTGTGATGCTGCAAAAATAGATGCTGTTTTAATAGCAGATCAAGGAGTAGATATATATAATTCTAATGTGATTCGTTCAAGCGTTGGTTGTATATTTACGAATCAAATTGGTATAGGTAGTTCAAAAGAAATATTTGATTATTTACAAGCAAAAAATGTAAATATTTATGCTGCAGTTTTACAAGAAAAACCAAGCTCATATGATTCTATAGATTATAATAAGCCAACAGCATTTGTTTTAGGTAATGAAGCAGAAGGCTTATCATCATTTTGGAGAAATGAATTAACGAAAAAAATTATAATACCCATGCAAGGGGAAATTGATTCGATGAATATTTCTGTATCAGCCGCTATTTTGATTTTTGAAGCAAAAAGACAAAGAGGTTTTTAAAATCTTCTATAATGTTTCTACAATTTTATTTGTTGCACCACTATTTTCGTTAATATATTTTTCTGTTATTGATTTATCAAATTTTTCAAAATAACTTAATGCTGCAACTAATTCTTGGTAGTTATTAATAGATTTAGCTGCCTTTTTACATACTAAATCTCTTGCTTCCTTAAATTTTCCATATTTAGGTCCAAAAATAACTGGCACACCATAGATTATAGCTTCTAAAATATTGTGTATTCCTCTACCAAAACCACCACCTACGTATGCATATTTACCATACCTATATACATGAGACAATATTCCGACTTGATCAATAATTAAAACATTACTTGCATTTATATTGTTTTCATCAGCTTTCGAAAATAATATTCCGCTAGTTTGTTTTTGTAGCTTTTTAACATTATTAAGCTCATGAGGTGCAATAATGTAATTATAAGATTGGTAGTTTTTTATTAATCTATTTAAAATTACTTCATCTTTTGGCCATGTACTACCACAAACAATTGTTATTTGATTTTGAGAGAATTCTTTAACTAATTTTATATTTTTTTTTTCTTCTGCATTAGCAATTACTGAATCAAATCTTGAGTCTCCACTAATACTTTGATTATTGATATGAATTGAGTTTAATAAATCATGTGATTGCTTGTCTTGCACAAAAATATGTGTGATTTTTCTTAACTTATTCTCGAACCATTTTAGTTTAAAGAAAACTTGATTTTTCCTAAAAATAGCCGATACAATGTATAAAGGTATATTTTTATTATAAAGTTCATCGATATAATTAAACCAAAATTCATATTTGATAAAAATAGCTTTTATAGGTCTAGTAATATTAATAAATGTTTTAGCATTGAATTTAGTGTCGCTGGGAAGATAAAAAACCCAATCAACAATTGGATTTGACCTTTGAACCTCGAATCCTGATGGGGAAAAGAATGTTAGAAGTATTTTATGATTAGGATATTTTGATTTATATGTATTTATTATTGGTTTTGCTTGCTCAAATTCACCAAGAGATGCGCAATGAAACCAAACTATGTTCTTCTCATTCTTTAGCTTTTTTTTAAGATTATGAAAGATATTTTTTCTCCCTTCAACCCATAGTTTTGCTTTTAAATTAAATAGTGAAAATACCTTAATCGCAAGTGTATATGTGTGAATTATAATGTTGTAAAGTGTATTCATCTAAAAGTAATGAAATTCTTCATTATTTTTTCTATTTATAGGTATAATGATACCAATACTTATTCCAAACAAATTATCCCACTTTCTTTCTTTTGGATAATATAACTCATTATTAAAATCATATGTTCTTTGATTTTTAGTGTAAGCAAACAAGTAATTAAGATTAGTGTTAATTTGAAATCTACCGTTTTGATCATAGTATTTATATGCAACATTAAATTTCCCACTGTAGCCATTCGTTAGCTTATCGTAACCTTTTTTCATTTCCTCATTTAATTGAGGGATGTTTTGATTTCTCGTATCAATAAATATTTTGTGTTCTAAAAAACCGATACCTTGTGTAATATATATACCGCTTAGATTTTTATTGGAAAAATGAAATGCATAACCTCCAAATATAAAAGTATTCCATCCTCTTTGCATAAGATTTACATTAGCATAGTAACCATCTCCACCAATAATAGCTCCTGTAGAAGTTGATATATTATTAAATATGTTTGAATCTTTTAGCGTTGACCCAAACATAAATGAAGCTTCTATTCCATAAACTAAATTATTGGATTTTTCAGAAAAATAACTTATTCCGACAGCTGAATTGTTTCCATACCTTTCTGATAATTTTCCAATTGGAATTTGATAATTATAGCTAAATTCAAAAGCCGATTGTTTAGCTTCTTGAGCCAATGAAGGAATTTTAAATAAAATTAATAAAACTATTATTCCAAATTTTATTTTCTTTTTTTTTGTCATTTAAATGCTAAAATAGTATAACTAGAACAAATGACATGAACCATAAGTTAATAATTATATATATTTGCTATTAAGTAAAAGTAAGATGAGTAAAACTATATTGATAACAGGAGGTGCAGGTTTTATAGGATCACATGTAGTTAGACTTTTTGTAAATAAATATCCTAACTACACAATTGTTAATTTAGATAAACTTACTTATGCAGGAAACCTTCAAAATTTAGTAGATATAGAATTGAAGAATAATTATGTGTTTGAAAAAGGTGATATTGTTGATAAGAAGTATATACATAATCTTTTTGAAAAATATAAATTTGATGGGGTAATACATCTAGCAGCTGAAAGTCATGTAGATAGATCTATTACCAATCCAATGGATTTTATAATGACAAATGTTGTAGGAACAGTAAATCTTTTAAACGCAGCTAAAGAATCTTGGAAACCAAATAACAAAAAAAATTACTTATTTTATCATGTTTCGACAGATGAGGTTTATGGAAGCTTAGGAGAAAAAGGATTATTTTTAGAATCAACTCCTTATGATCCGCAATCACCATATTCATCATCAAAAGCAAGTTCTGACCATTTTGTTCGTGCTTATGGAAATACATATAACTTACCCTTTGTAATTTCTAATTGCTCAAACAATTATGGGCCTAATCAATTTCCAGAAAAATTATTGCCATTATTTATTAATAATATTAGAAAAGGAATAGAGTTGCCTGTTTATGGTGATGGTAATTTTACTAGAGACTGGCTTTATGTTAAGGATCATGCTGCAGCTATTGATAAGATATTTCATCATGGAAATGTAGGTGACACTTACAATATTGGAGGATTTAATGAATGGAAAAATATTGATCTAATAAAAGTTTTATGTAAGCAAATGGATATCGCATTAAATAAAGGGCAAGGAAGTTCTGCATCATTAATTACTTACGTTAAAGATCGTCCAGGCCATGATAAAAGATATGCTATTGATGCTAATAAGTTAAAGAATGAATTAGGATGGGAACCTTCATTACAGTTTGAAGAGGGACTTGCAAAGACTATTACTTGGTATTTAGAAAATCAAGAATGGATGGATAGCGTTACTTCAGGAGAATATCAAAATTATTATAAAGAACAATACAGCTAAATGCTCAAATGGAATTTTTTTAAAAGCAAAGATTTAAATTTATCTCCTATTGATTTTTCTTTAATAAAAACTGATTTACACTCTCACTTAATTCCTGCAATTGACGATGGACCTGAAACTTTAGAAACATCTGTAAAAATAATTAAGATTTTACATCAACTTGGTTTTAAAAAGCTAATTACAACTCCTCATGTAATGAGTGATTATTATAAAAACACAACTGAAACCATATTAAATGGTTTAAAAAGCTTGCAACAAGAAGTAAAGCTACATAATATTAATGTACAAATTGAAGCAGCAGCAGAATACTACGTTGACTATGAATTTGAACAGAAAATAGGTAAAGAAAAGTTTCTAACATTTGGAGACAAGTACATTCTGATTGAGTTATCATTCATTGAAGCTCCAAAAAGTTTACATGAAGTTATTTTTAAACTTCAATTAGAAGGCTACAAGATTATACTTGCTCATCCAGAAAGATATTTATATTTTACAGAAAAAGATTATTTAAATTTAGTAAGAAGAGGAGTGTTTTTTCAACTTAATACTCTTTCTTTAATTGATTATTATTCAAGCAGAGTAAGAAAAAGAGCAGAGCATTTAATTAATAAACAGATGATTAGTTTTATTGGCTCTGATTGTCATAATATGAAACACGCTAGCTTATATAAAAAGTGCCAAAATAAAAAATCGTGGCATGACTTACATAATAGTAATAAACTTTTAAACTATATTTTATAGTTCAGCACTTTTAGTTATTATGGCTTTGTCAATTTTTTTAAAAAGTCCTTGTAGAACTCTTCCTGGCCCAACCTCTATTACAACAGAAGCTCCATCAGCAATCATTTGATACATATTTTGTGTCCACAATACCGAAGCGGTAAGTTGTTTATTGAGATTCCGCTTTATCTTTTCTGGTGACGTAACGGCTTTAGTAGTAACATTTTGGTAAATTGGACAGTCCCCAATTTTAAAATCAGTACTATTGATGGCTTCTTCTAATTCTGCTCTTGCAGATTCCATCAGTGGTGAATGAAAAGCTCCTCCTACAGGTAATTTAATAGCTCTCTTAGCCCCCGCTTCTATTAATTTATCACACGCAATGTCGATTCCTTTATTACTACCCGAAATCACTAACTGACCAGGGCAGTTGTAATTAGCAGGTACAACGATCTCATTTATTTCTGAACATACTTTTTCTACTATATTGTCTTCAAGTCCTAACACTGCAGCCATCGTTGATGGATTTTCCTCGCATGCTTTTTGCATAGCTGTTGCTCTTTTTGATACAAGTCTTAAACCGTCACTAAAAGAAATATAATTTGCGGCTGTGAGAGCAGAAAACTCACCAAGAGAATGTCCTGCAACCATATTTGGATTGAAATTGTTTCCAAGTAATTTAGCTAAAATTACAGAGTGTAAAAATATGGCGGGCTGAGTAACTTTTGTTTGCTTAAGTGCCTCACTATCTTCTCCAAACATTATTTCTGTAATGGAAAAACCTAAAATACTATTAGCTTCTTCAAACATTTCTTTTGCTAGATTAGAGTAGTTGTATAAATCCTTGCCCATACCAACATATTGAGCTCCTTGTCCAGGAAATACGTAAGCTTTCATATATTTATATTTTATTTTTATTTATAATACTAAGTAACAACACATAATCTTACTTCTGTGAAGAAAAGTATAATTTGTAAATATACTATATATTTGTAATATATTTATGCAGTAAACCACAACTAAATAATTTAATGTAAAATTAATACTAAACCAATTAAGTTTTAATTTTTAAATTAGCAAAACATGAAAAAAATAATTCTAATTTTATTATTACCCATTTTTAGTTTAGGTCAGACTTTGTATAATCCTCAAGAATTATATGATGGCCCTGGTGGATTATTTGATGAGGATTCTTTGAGAACAATTGAGTTAGAGTTTTATATGCAAGATTATCATAGTTATTTAGTAAATGCTTGGTTCTATAATCCATCTGAAAGAATACCTGCACGATTAACTTTAAATGGTGTTTTACATGATAGTGTCGGAGTAAGATATAAAGGAAACTCAACTTTTTGTTTGCCAAATGATGTTTTTAGCCCAAAGGTGCCTTACAACATAGATATGAATTATTTTATTGGTGGTCAAAAACTATTAAAATACAAAAAAGTAAAATTAGCTAATGCGTGGATGGACGCTACTTTCCTAAAACAAATTGTTGCTAGCAACATATATAGAAGATATTTGCCTACTGGTGAGTCTAATTTAGTAAAACTAAATGTTCAAGGTAATTATGTTGGATTATATGTAAATGACGAATCAATAAACAAGCAGTTTTTGAGTAAGCATTTTAATGAAAAATCCGGTCCTTTATTTAAATGTGATAATATAGATCGTTTTTGTGATACAGCAAATGCACCTACTGCTATGCCACCTAATCTTTTTTATATGGGTGATGATTCGACACTGTATTATAACAGTTATGATATTAAATCAGAATATGGGTGGAAAGAATTTATTAATTTAATGAAAACAATAGATTTAGATTTTCAAAACATTGATAGTGTTCTAAATGTTGATAGAACCCTTTGGGCTTTTGCAGTCAATCAAGTAATTGCAAATCTTGATTGTTATAATACTTACTATGTACATAATTATTATATGTATCAAACTAAAGATGGATTATTTCAAATGATCCCATGGGATTTGGATAACAGTTTTGTAGGAGCTATTATGGGATGGGACTACTGGAATCCTTCAAATGTATATGAGTATGATCCTTACTATACTGGAGGGCCCTATACTGGGCCATCTGGCACACCACAACCTTGGGAAGCTAGACCACTTTTATTTAAATTGCTAAATGATCCTTATTATAGAAAAGTTTATTCAGCTCATATGAGAACGATAATAGAAGAATCTTTAGATACTGCACAGATTAGAGTAAATATTGAGAACCTTCAATCATTAGCTTATAATGCAGCAAGCCAAGATAATAACAAGGTATTTACAATGAATGAATATTATAATAATACCGAAAGTGCTATTTGGGCAGCTTTTAATTGGGGATTTGGAGGAATATTAAGTACTGTTAATGAACGGAAGCAATTTTTGCTTAATCATCCTGAAATATCACTAATACCACCACAAATCAGTAATGTTTATGTTAACAATGGGCTAGTTACAGCAGAGGTTTTTAATGCAAATACAGTTGAAATAATGGCTACAACAAGTGAATACAACTCTAAGTTTAATTCTTTTCCGATGTATGACAATGGAACAAATGGGGATTTATTAGCTAATGATGGAGTATATACTGCTGACTTACCTTTCCAATTTAGTGGTTTGGACGTGAAATTTTATATTAGATCTGAAAATGATGATGCCATTAAATTAAGTCCACAAAGAGCAGAATATGAGTTTTATACATATTCGTATATTAGCAATGTGAGTAGTATAGATGAGGTTAGTAGTAGAAAATTAATTGCGATAAAAGACGCACTAGGCAAATCTGTTGAAAGGGTTGCTAATGTTCCCTTGTTTTATATCTATGATGATGGCTCTGTAGAAAAAAGAATTTTTGTAAAATAAGAGGTTATTTTGAGAAAATTAATTTTACTACTATTTGTTGTACCTATAATTAGTTTTAGTCAAATACAGTTTATTTGTTCTTTGCTTAGTGTAACAGATGTAGCTGTTGATACTTCTTCTTCCATAATTGATATAGCTGTTTACAATGACAATATTATAGGCGCAAACTACCCTCATATTGCTTTTACAATTGATAATTTAGGTGATACATTACATACAGGAAACATTAATCTTTTTGGCGTAATGCCTCAGGATACTACATCATATTCATATTCATTAAATACGAATGTTTCTTTTTCGTCAAATTTATTTTACCCACTAAGTATTTATTTTGTTTACTCACTCTCCAATACAGACACATGTATTTTAAATTATCATCCTTCTTGTGATTCAGTCTTCATAAATTATATCCAACTTGATACTAACTATGTGCCTCACCAAATAGAATTTGATGTTCAAACATTAGGCATTCATTCTAATGGTAATTTTGGTTATGGAGGATTTGTTTTATTAAATAGTTTTGGAGATACAGTTGCCTATGAAGATCTTAGCTCTGCAGCTAATGTTTATGGCTTAATGCAGTATAGTACTGAAAGTAGAATACTTGCTTTACTACAAAATATTAATCTACCATTTAATGGATTTATCCATCTTGTCACAGGCTGGTTTGCTGGTGATCGAAAAACATCATGCATTTATTCTGTAAATTTCAATAATACAACATCTACCAATAATACAATTTTCGTTACAAAAAAAGTAATTAAAATAGTAGATCAGTTAGGTAGAGAAACATTTTTCAAAAAAAACAAATTACTTTTTTATAAATATTCAGATGGGTCAGTCAAGAAAGTAATAAATCACTAAATTTTACATATTTTTTGAAGTGTATTTAAATTCGTATTTTTGTAAAATGAGGTTATTAATAGTTTTAATTATTTCTTTTTTTAGTTTTCAAGCCTTTTCTCAAAATGCTATGTTCAGTTTAGAAATTTTAACTGATAATTTTCCAACCGAAACATATTGGATACTAGAGGATGAAAATGGTAACATAATAGATCAAATCTCAGCAGGAGACTTAATATGTAGTAATACTTATTATAATTGGGATATTATTGTTGATCCTTCAATTTGCTATACATTTACCATATATGATAGTTATGGAGATGGTATATGTTGTTCAGAAGGTAATGGTTCTTATAGTATTAATTACGATGCTTTTTCTTATTCTGGAGGCTCTTTTCATCATGATGAAACAGTTAATAATATTTGCGCTTCTACAGTAATAGGATGCACTGATCCAAATGCCTCTAATTATAATTCCTTAGCAGATACTAATATAGTTTTTGGAGGAGTTATCGACCCCTTTTTCGCTTCTGGAGGATATTTTACTGGTAATCAATATTTAATTTTTGATGCTTTTATTGAATCTAAAATTGTTTCTGCTGTAATTTATACACAAACACATTGTCCAATAACCTTTGAACTAAGAGACGATAATGGAAATATTATTGAAGATACTACTGCTACTGTTGCTCCTGGTGGTCATAGGATTTATTTTGATTTTAATGTTCCTGTGGGTACTGATTATCAATTAGGGATTTCAGGAAATAATCCTGGAATGTATAGAAATAATGATCAAACGTATGTAAATTACCCGTATGATTTTGAGGGTCTTATATCCATTCATAATTCTAGCGTTGGAGCTCAGGGGTATGCAGGATATTATTATTTCTTCTATGATATTGAAGTAGAGGCTAGCTGTTTAGATATAAATTCAGATGTAATGGGATGTAGTGATTCCTTAGCATGTAATTATAATTATTTAGTGACTATTGATGATGGTTCTTGTATATTTCCAACAGACACCTTTATTAATATAACTTCATGTGATGATTACTATTGGAATACAACTGGTCAGACTTATACTTCATCAGGTCAATATATAGATACTTCTTATAACACATCGGGGTGTTATGAGATTTCAGTACTTGATTTAGTTATTAATTCATCTGATTTAGATACCATAGTTGTTGTAGCTGGTGGTTATTATTCTTGGAACGGTATTTCTTATTACAGTTCAGGTCTTTATGTCGATTCTTTAATAAACAACTTTGGTTGTGATAGTTTAATTGTACTAGACTTAACTGTTACTCCACTTTCTGATTTTTCACCAACTGTTTCAGTTAGTTTATCGAACACCTATTGTGATAGTTTAAGTGATTTAACTATTATGGTTTCGCAAGATGCAGGAGAAGTAGATATGTCTTCAAGTCTTTTTCAATCTAATTTAGGTTCTTTT
>JAYZXD010000014.1:0-6205 GCA_036141595.1 Bacteroidota bacterium | reverse complement strand
AATATTATTTTATATTTTTTCTTTAACAATTTTATTTGTCTTGCAGATATTTTTCCATAAGGAGGTCTAAATAAATAGTTTTTTGGCATAAGTTCTTGACACTTTTCCACGTCATCTATATAGTTTTTTGACGTGGTTAACCAACCGTTTTTATGTGAAAAAGAATGATTTGCTACAAAATGTCCTTGACTAATAATTTCACTATATAATTTTGGATTTTCATGAATTTTTTCACCAATTAGAAAAAAAGTAGCTTTAATATTTTCATTTTGTAAAATTTTTAAAATACTTGGTGTTGCTATGGGGCAAGGACCGTCATCGAAAGTAAGCCAAATATTTTTGTTTTTATTTTCTTTCTTCCATATTATGGAGGGATAGAATATACGCCACAACCAAGGTGTCTTGACTAACACTAAAGAATTTCAATAAGTTCTACTTCAAAAATTAACGTAGCATTTGGAGGGATACCATTTTGGCCTCTTTCTCCATACGCAAGATTACTAGGAATTATAAACTCAAATTTATCCCCAACGCTCATTAACTGTAGTCCCTCTGTCCAGCCCGAAATCACTTGAGTTAAACCAAATGTGGCAGGCTCTCCTCTTTCGACAGAACTATCAAAAATTGTACCATCTGCAAGTTTTCCAGTATAGTGAACTTTAACATTATTTGTAATATTAGGTTTAGTATCTGAACCATTTTTTTCAATAATTTTATATGCTAAACCACTTTCTGTAGAGATGTAATCATCACTATCTTTTAGAGCACTTAATTTCATTTCATAAAGTTCTTGCATACTGGTATACAATATTGCGTATCTCTGTGATGGGGTATAATTTCCACCTTGTTGTTGTTGTTTGAGACTTTCTTTTTGCTCTAGTTCAGATAGAATAGGAGAGTAATCATCTATTATTTTTGAAATAAATGACAAAGAATTATCTGAGTTTTGAGATAAATAAATTTCTGCTAATGCAACATTTAAACTAATAATATTGGATTCTGACAAAAATTGTAGTGCTTGGGCCCCTCCACTATTAACTGAAACCGATAAATAATTATTTTGTAGAGTGTACTCATTTATCATTTCTGATATAATTTTTTCAGCTTTTGTAGTATTAGTTTTCGCATATATTTCAGCCATTAACACTGAAGTTCTATCATACCTACCTGTTGAATACGGTAAGCTCTCAAAATACTTATCTGTTAAAGCTTCTGCTCTTACACTGTCTTTATTTTCAGCTAGCGTATTAGCTAGTTGATAAAATGGATTTCTAAAACCACTTATTGACCGATCAGTGTAATGACAATAATATACATCCTCATCATCAATATTACCGTAACTGTATTTATTCATTAATAAGTCATAACTTTTATCAATATTTATTCTTGTATTATTATTGACTCTATAGGGAACTAATTTTTGAACAGCACCTTCAGTTTGTAAATACTCAAGAATTCCTGCATTTGTGATTTGACCAGATCTATTAGTTTTAAAAAATCGATTTAGTGTTTGTTGTGCATTAATAAAATACAATGGTCTATCCCATTTGAAATTAGCTAAAATATCAATTAGAACTAAGTCACTGAGTAATAATTCTTGGTCTCCAAAAATTTTAATATTTATAAATTGTTTAGGTTCACCATCTTTTTTTGGAAGTGCGATTTTAATATGTTTTGGGCAAGTTTTCTTTAAAATAATCTCATTTATTGCTTCTTTAATATTTTTGGCATTTTCTGGCTTATTTTTTCTAATTTTCACTACCATTTGCCCAATGTTTTTGTAAAAATCAGTATCTAAAGAAGAAGGTATAGGTGGTGCATCATTCTTTTTTCTTTTAACCTGCTCAATGTAATACGGGGAGTTAACTAAACTCATATTCACATTCATCACATCGGTTTTAATCCCTTCTACTTCTTGAGCAAACCATAGTGGATAGGTATCGTTATCTCCGTTTGTAAATATAATAGCATTAGAATCACAAGAAGTCAAATAATTTTTTCCAACATCAAGTCCAATTGTTCTGCCTGTTCTATCATGATCATCCCAGTTTTCAGAAGCCATTAAAACTGGAACAGCAAGTAAACAAACTAAAGTTGCTATTATACTAGAGTGTTGTTCTTTTAATTTTGTTTTCAAAAAATCATATGTAGCCAAAACACCAATTCCAATCCATATTGCAAAAGCGTAAAAAGACCCAACATATGCATAGTCTCTTTCTCTTGGTTGTTCTGGCGGTACATTTAGGTAAAGTATAATAAAAATTCCAGTAAACAAAAAGAATAATAAAACAGAAATAGCATCAGTTTTCTGTTTTTTGAAGTGAAACAAAAGACCTATAATTCCCAAAATTAATGGCAAGAAATAATAATGGTTTTTTGCTTTATTGTCTTTTAAATGAGAAGGTAGTCCTTGATCTGAGTATCCAATACCACTTTCCCAATTTCCATATACTTTATTACCATCCATGTTGGCTATATCGTTTTGTCTACCAGCAAAATTCCACATAAAGTATCGCATGTATGACCAGCCAATCTGATATTTGAAAAAGAATTTTAGATTGTCTGAAAAACGTATATCAGCTGGATTATGAGGGGCCCAAGATTGATATCCGTTGATATGGTCCTGTGATTGTCGACTATACATTCTTGAAAAAAACTTGTCGTTTGACCAATCATACTGTCTTGTCGTGAGTTCATCGTATTTATCTTGTTCAACATTTTTTCTGTATGTTGACTCTGTTTTAATACTTGTTGGTTGGTCGACATAGTAACGGCCAAAAACTAGAGGAGCCACTTCTCCATATTGCTTTCTTGCAAGATAGTCAGATAATTTTAGGGGATCGTCTGGAGCACTCATGTTAATAGGAGTATTTGCATTAGATCTAATTAAAACCATGGCATAAGATGAATATCCAATTAATAGCATCATAAATCCTAGAACTGCAGTATTCCAAACAGGAAGGTTATGCTTTTTTGTGTATTTTAAGCCCCATATTATACCAGCAGCAATTAAAATAACATAAAAGAATACACCACTATTGAAAGGGAGGCCCATTGTGTTGACAAAAAATACGTCAAAAGAACCCATAATGCTAGCTGTTTTTGGAATAAATATCCCTTGTATAAACAATAAAATAGCCGAAGAGACTGAAAATGCAATTAATGCTCCTTTATGAGTGTATTTATTGTTCTTGAAATAATATATCATTCCCATAGCAGGAATTGTAAGTAGTGATAGTAAGTGAACTCCAATTGACAATCCAATTAGATACGCAATTAGAACTAGCCATTTGCTTGAGTTTTCAGAGTCGGCTACTTCTTCCCATTTTAAAATACACCAGAATGTAACAGCTGTAAAAAAGGAAGACATAGCATATACTTCTCCTTCAACTGCTGAAAACCAAAATGAATCTGAAAAAGTGTACGCTAGAGCTCCTACTAAACCAGCGCCTAAAACAGCAAAAATCTTAGCTTTGTTTATGCTTTTTTCTTTTAAATAAATTTTTCTTCCAAAAGCAGTAATGGTCCAAAACAAAAATAATATTGTAAAGGCGCTAGCTATTGCTGACATGCTATTAACCATCATTGCAACTTCATTGACATCGGAAGCAAACAAACTGAAGATTCTTCCCATCATTAAGAAGAATGGTGCTCCGGGTTCGTGAACAACTTCTAGTTTATATGCTGCAGCAATAAATTCTCCACAATCCCATAAACTTGCTGTTTTCTCAATAGTTGACAGGTATACAAATGAAGCAATTAAAAAAATTGCCCATCCCATGTAATTATTGTATTTTTTAAATTGATTCATACTTATTTTCAGTTTGATGAAGCGCAAATTTAATAATTTGTTTTATTTAATCATTATAAGATGAAAAATATGTGTAAATAATATAAATAATAACAACTTAATTATTAGATTTGCACCTTATTTCGTGTCTTATGTCCGATGGTGTAACTGGCAACACGTCTGGTTTTGGTCCAGAAGAGTCTAGGTTCGAGCCCTAGTCGGACAACTGGTCTTTTTAAAGAAGTACTTTTCAGTACTTCTTTTTTACTTTTTTGCAACCTAGAAGATCAATTGCCGTATATTTATAAAATTTTTTAAATTATAATTTTTATATTTGCGTGTTAGGCTTTTTTTTAAAAAAAGTAAGTTTTTTTTTTTGACAAGTATTATAATGAATAAACACATCACTTTATTTGGGCTATTTATATGGTTGTTTTTATTAACTAGCTCTTTAAAATCAATAGACGTAAATGCGCAAAATTGTCCTGTTGCAAATAATTTAAACACATCAAATGTTTCAAACTTTAGTGTAACTTTAAATTGGGACTTCAACTCAAATGTCGATTACTACAGAGTCAGATACAAAGAGGTTGGGACATCCTCTTGGTCTTTTGAACATAATGTAATTTCTACAAGTTTAGATATTGATAACTTAAACTCTAATACTCAGTACATTTGGCAATTAAAGTCTTTTTGCTCATCTCTTGGGAATTCAAATTCTGCTTGGTCAATAGCTGACACATTTACAACTGCTAATTATCCTTTGGATTGTTATAACACTCCAAATGGTAATGCTTTTCTTGATAGTTGTGGTAATTGTGTTGGTGGTCTTACAGGAGATCAGCCGTGTATAGATTTCACTCCATCAGTGAGTATAGATCTTAGTACTTTGCAATGTGATACCACTGCAGATATTATTTTTACTTTTTCTCAAGATGCTAATGAACCAGACATTGCTTCTTCAATATTTTCATCAGATGCAGGCTCATTTGATTTAGTTGGTCTGAATACAAATGATATAATTGGAACAAGTGTAATTACAGCAGGCGGGGGATATATAAATGTTAATACTACTTTAATGGTTGACTTTATAATCAATTCCGACAAGATATCTGTTAAAGCTGTCGATGATATTACAGGACAAATTTACGGTACTTTTACTATTGAAAATTTTAATGATGGTGTTTTAGTTATAGCTTCTTCATTGCCAGACAATAATAATGTTACAAATGGAAATAGTCAAACTATTAATATTAATAATTTATTTTTAACTCCAGCAACTGCACAAGTAATAACTTTTAGTTCAACTATAAATTCTGAACTTTCTGATGTTGATGTACAGACATCTACGCAAAATATTTTGTGTCTTGATTGTAATGGCGATTTAGGAGGCTCCGCGTTTATTGATAGTTGCGGCAACTGTGTTGGAGGTAACACCGGAAATGTTCCTTGTATTTCTTTTTCCCCTGATGTTTCAGTATCCCTGTCAAATACTAATTGTGATAGTTTATCAAGTTTAACAATAAGTGTAAGTCAAGATGCTAACGAGCCAGACATGTCTACATCTTTATTTGTATCTAACTTGGGTTCTTTTGATATCGTTAACATGAATGTTGGAGATGTTATAGGCTCAGCTGTGATGGTTGCAGGAAATGGGGCAAACACTTTTAATACAGAACTGATTGTGACAACAATAGTTGCAGCTAATCAAGCAGTTGTTCAATCTCAAGATGTAAGTACAGGAATTATTTTAGGAAGTTTTACAATTTCTAACTCAAACCCTGGCGTTAATGTATCTGCTCAAACTATACCTGATGGAAATAATGTGACCAGTGGAAATAGCCAAACTGTAACTTTTAATAACGTTTTTGTAAATCCACCTGCCGGAAATTTAATATTTACATCTACAATTAATTCCGAAGTTGGAGACCAGGATATTCAAAATTTCCCTTTTAACATAGTATGTCTTTGTGCTCCTGCTACCTCAACGACAGACGTAACGGAGTGTGATAGCTACACTTGGAACGGAACGACATACACTACAAGTGGATCATATACATATGTTACTACGAATGCATTAGGATGTGATAGTACAGCTACACTTAACTTAACGATTAATAATTCAACTTTATTAGTTAATGATCAAACTGTATGTTTTGGAGGCTCTTATTCTATTAATGGTAATACTTATTCTTTATCAGGAAGTTATAGTGATACTCTTATCACACAAAATGGTTGTGATTCAATAATTGTAACTAATCTAACGGTGTTAAATGAACTCATCGTCTCTGTCAATGCTTCAAATTCTGGTACTGCTTGTTTAGGGGAGAGTGTTACTTTAACGATGAATGGTTTTGCTTCTCCAAATAATACTTATCAGTGGAGTGATGCCAATGGTGTTATAGTTGGAGCTAC
>JAYZXD010000013.1:0-5333 GCA_036141595.1 Bacteroidota bacterium | reverse complement strand
CCAGTAATAAATAAATCTAGACTTGAAATTATATTAATTAACTCTTGTATATTAGTATTTCCTACAAGGTTTTTATAATTTGTGACACCTTTTTTAATTAGCAATTTTTCAATATCTTCAGCAATATTTTTTTCACCAGAACCTCCAAAAATAATTACTTCATACTTACTTGATAGTACAGTAGCAACCTCAGCAAATTCCTTAGGATACCAGCGTTTTGCACTGCCATAAGAAGCACCTGGATTAATACCCAATGTTAATTTTGAATTATTAGTATTAATTACTGAAATGTCTCTGTAAATCGAGATTTTTCCTGCAGAAAAATTGGTATTTAGACTACCGTTAACAAAATTGTTGTATTTTTCAACTTGATGGAGATTTCTATGTTTGAATTTATTGAACTGATATTTATTTTTACTCGATATAAGAAATTTGAATAGTTTTGCTCGGAACGAACTTCTAAAAGAGAAATAAACATCAAATTCACCTAATTTCTTCGCCAATTTATATAAATTTATATATTTTTTATCCAAAATGTGTGTTTCAGCCACTTTTGGATTATTTTTTAACGCTTCGACAGACACAATTGAGCCTATTAAAATAATTTCTGGCTCATTATAATAATTTGCTATATTTTCAATAGCTGGAGTTGCCATTGCAGCGTCACCAAGCCAAGTAGGAATCTCAATTAATAACTTCATTAATCACTTTTAGAGTTTCTGAAAGATTTTTTTCAATAGAGAATTGCTTAGATTTAGCTCTATTTTCTTTTTTAATTTGTTTTAGTTTGGCTTGATTAACGATCAAATCATTAATCCTTGAAACCACTGATAAATCTTTTGGACTATCCATAATAAAATAATCATCTAGAATTTCACTAGCGCCATTCTGTTTAGAAGTAAATACCGCATTTCCAAAGCTCATCGCCTCCAATATCACATTCGAAAATGGCTCGTAGTGAGTAGGTAAAATAAAAATATCACTTATAGCATAAAAATCATCAACATCTTCTCTAGGACCAGTAAAAACAACGAGGTTATCTATATTCAATTTTTTGGAAAGACGTTGGTAGTATCCAAGGTTTTTCTCTTTTCCAATTACAAATGCTTTTATGTTGGATATTTCTAATTCAGAAACAATTTTAAGAAATTCTTCTACTCCTTTTCTCTTAAAACCACTACCAACATATAAAAAAATGTATTGTCCTTCCAATAAAGAAAACTCTTTAGATAATTTTTCAAAAGATTGTTGATAATTTATCTCTTTTATAGCTATACCATTATTTATGACTTTAATTTTAGAAGGGTCTATATCGTAGGTCTTAACAATTTGTTCCTTAACCATTAAAGAGTTAGCAATAATACATCGAGAGTTTTTAAAACAACGGTTTTCCAAAAATATATAGGTTGAATGTAGGGGATTTAACTTTGATTTATTCTCAATATCTAAAAACACTTTATGCACACCATCACCGGCACGGTAAATATCAGGACAGGTAATCCTATCTAGTGAAAAATAGAATTTATCATCTTTGAATAAGCAAACTTGAAAATTAAACAAAATTGCACGCAACCAAGAAGGCAAAAACTTCGGAAATTTTGAATTAAGAATTTGATGATCAATATTTTGTTTTATTAGTGCATCAGATAAGCAAGTTAAATAATTCTCAGCGCCGCCAAATTTGGTCTTATTGGCTCGGATAAAATGCAACTTTTTAATCAATGGCTTTATTTTTTCCTTGAATCATAAAGTATAGAGAGATTCCCAATAGCAGCATAAATTGAACAAACATGTGATCACGCATATTTGCATCAACTAAACCTCTACCCACAAACCCCATTGTCAGAAATAAGGTTAATATTGCATAAAAATTGTAACTTTTTTTAAATTCTTCAATAGCAGTTTTAGTAACAACAAAAACAAAAGCTAACCATATTAAAGCTCCAAAAACTCCTGCACCAAGAGTTAACTCTAAAATAGCACTATGAGCATTCAAGCCTCTTTGTGCATACACAGGATGCCTCAGCTCTAAAGCATGGCCAAAGGCATTTCTACCAAAACCAACTCCCATAGGATCTTCCTTAATATATTTTAATGACTTGACGGCATATACAATTCTTGTATAGTTTGAGCCAGTTACCTCATAACCACTTTCAGTCTTTAGAACTGGAGCACCTGGATCAAGAAAACTTTCATCTTCTGATGAAGTTACAGCTACAGGAACTGTTTCAACTAATTTAGCCCATCTTGGATCAGTACTAATGTTGTATATAAGAGGTATTGTTAATATAATAACTAACCCAGCAGCTATTAAACTCCTGACCTTTCTAGAGTACTCATTATTTTTATACAAAAAAACCATACTTGAGCCTATACCCAAAAAAACTAACGCAATATCACCTAGTCTCAAAGCCTCAACAAAAGTTGAAAAAATACAGGCCACTAAAAAAATATATAAAACGGAATTTGATACTTTTAATACTTGTTTTTTCATACGAATTCGATATACAAATTCAGCAATAATCATTGCCAATAAAATATTTGTCAAGTAGTTTGGCAACACAGGGGAATCCATTAAACCACCATATCGACGAAGCATATATCCTTTTTGAAATAGCGTGTCAATAGCGACCAAATCTAAAAACAATATATGGATAAACATACTATAGAAAAGAATAGTAATTAATGATTCTTTTGTTGTATATTTGGATCGATTAACATAATCTGCTAATAATAATCCTACTATAAAGTAAATTAATGGGTAAACAATATGACTCTTGAATTCACTTAATGACCATAGAGGTTCAACAGAGAGAAAAATTGAATGGAACAAAATATAAAATATAAAGACAATATATAAGCCAAATATCAACTTAAAGTCATTGCTATTTCGAAGCACTAGTAAATCGTAACCATTCCTCATATGTGAAGACACAAGACAATAAAGAAGTAATACTATAAGTAAATATCTGAGCGCTAAAGTACCATCAACACTTAAAATAAACATAAGAATTGAAATCAATACTAAGAGAAAACGGTCCATCAACCTAAAAATTATTAATTAAAGAAAATGATTTAACCATAAGATTAAAGCCGGAATAATTTAATTAATATATCTTGATTCAACCTTTACTAAGCTACCTGAGTTAATCACTACTTCAGGATTGGTATCATTTAAAATTACAATAACAGGTTTTTTTAAAGCATTTGCAATATGTAAAGGCCCAGAATCAGAACAAATGACAAGCTCACTTTGTTTAACTAAGTCAATAAATAGCTTTGATGACTGTTCTGATTTTTCAAAAAGAAATTGTTTACAGCCAAGCCTAAAAAAAGCTTTATCCATAGATGCAACTGTAATTTCTGGATGTTGATCATTACTCACCAAATCTGATAATAATTTATCAAGTTGATCACTAGATACACTTCTTTCTATAGCAGTTGACTGAGGACAAACCAGTATTTTTTGATAAATGTTATTTAAGTTTAGACTATTTATTACCCAATCTTTCTCAGGAAGTTGCAAGTATTTTCTCACAACTTGGTAGTGATTAATAACATCGGGTTTTTTAAAATCTTTATAACATAAAAACTTTCTACAATAGGAAATGAAATAACAGCTATCCAACCCATTTGACCAGGGATTAAAACCAATATCATATTTTTTTTTCTTTAGCAATTTATTTACTTTGAGCATATCAAAAAAATTACGTTTATTAAGAGCTAAACATTCTATATTTGGCAATAATTCCCTAACATAAGGTTTCATTTGTCTGGGACACAAAATTAAATAATCCTTGTTAGGATAAAGTTTAACAAACTCTTTAATTACAACCAGATCAATAATGGTATCGCCATACCGAGTAAATATTGAAAAGAGTATTTTATTAGAATTGTTTATATCTTCAATATTTGGTGGGGAAAAATTTAATTTCTTTGTCTTAAATTTGAGAAATGCATTAATCACTCCAAATACCTTCCATTTTCATCAAATTAATATTTTCTTGACATATTTCATTCCAGTCTACCAAAGGTGTCATCACCCCTTCTGCCATATGAGTAGAAAGCCCTCTAATTGGTGAAATACAGAGCGCTTTATTTTTAAATAAAATACGACCATAAATCCTTTCACTTAGTTTTGAATCACTAGGTCCTATAGCTGAATTCTTTATATGTTTTTCGAATTTTTTAATAGTTTTAGACTCAAGTAAAAACGTATGTGTAGTATTAGAAATCTGACGCCAATGGCAATATTTTGATAAGAAAATGAAAGAAAGCCTCTTCCAGACTGGCTCATAACGATCAGGATAGTCGGGTGTATGAATAATTAACGGAGTATTTGATAAATCACCAATGATTCGATTCAAATAATTTTTCTTCATCTTGCCAGAGGTTTTTATATATTGCTCTTTATTTTCAATAAACTCTGAAAGGTATTTAAATGCATAGGATGTATGTAGATAATCATCTTCACACATGTACACCCATTCATTATTTGGGATTTTTAGAGCCAAATCAATTTGTTTTTGTAGAGATTTTGCAGCACTACCAAGTTTTTGATTATCAACAATCACATCTTTGAAAAATTCAAAAAACTCCAATAACTCTTGGGATAAATCATCTCCAATAATGATAAATTTATAGTGCTCTCCTTGTAATGCTTGATACATACTATAGAAGGATACTTTGATGATTTGAGTTTTAGTTAGGCCAAACGGTCTGATAACTTTATGAGTTTCAACTTTATCACATGCCCTATATAAAACATTATATTGAACTGTCATTTTATTATTTTAGTCACGATTGCATTCCCTAGTTTATCTAGAATAGGTATTTATATAATCGATGTTATTTGATTTCAAATTATTTCCTCAATTTTTGAAAAAACCTCATCAACTGTAATTAACTTCATACCATCTTGTGTTCTTTGTTTTTTAGGTTTATTATTCACAAAAAAACCATCCTTTTGTATGCTATGGTGTAATTCTTGATCTTGATAAGCACCATATTCTTTACAAGAGGTTGGTCCAAACAATGATAAGGATTTAACCTTCATTGCAATTGCTAAATGTAATATGCCAGTGTCATTAGTTATTAATAAATCTAACCCTCTTATCATTGCAGGAAGCTCATCAACTTTTGTTTTACAGTTTAAATTCAAAATACTTGATGATTCAATCACATTTTCTATTTTTTCCATCATTTGGGATTCAAACTTAGTAGAGCCAAAAAAAACTAAAAAATAATTTAGATTAAGCAGTTTCTGGCTAAGATTAATTACATTGTCTACAGGCCAAATTTTGTAAATATCCTGGGTACCTAACTGTATACCA
>JAYZXD010000012.1:0-42943 GCA_036141595.1 Bacteroidota bacterium | reverse complement strand
CATCATCGCTGATGCAGACATTGCAACACCATAAAAACCAGCAAATTCATAAGATGCCCAAATTGCTCCAGCAAACAGTAAAACTGACGGGAAAGTTGAAATCATCCCTGTTGCTAATCCAGAAATTATGTTTGTAGCTGCCCCTGTACTTGATTGTTGAACAATTTTTAGTATTGGTTTTTTTCCAAGGCCTGTATAATACTCTGTTACAGAAGAAATTAGACCACCTACTACCAAACCTACTAATGAAGCATAAAAAACATCTAGTGAAGTAAACTCGATCATCCCTTCACCAAAGAAGTTCATTATCATTGTTTTAGGTAGCATGTAAACAGTCAAAAAATAACTTGATATTGCAACTAATACAATGGAGGTAATATTTCCTACGTTTAATGCCGCCATTACTTTGTTTTCCTTTGCATCGTTATCTTTGATCTTTACTAGCATAGTTCCTACAGCAGATATAATAATTCCTGCACCGGCTATTGCCATTGGTAGTAATACAGCTCCGTTATCAATCCCTCCATCTTGCTCAAAAGCTATACTTAGCATGTCTTCTATCAAATAATAACCAA
This sequence comes from Bacteroidota bacterium, assembly GCA_036141595.1. Classification (GTDB taxonomy): domain Bacteria; phylum Bacteroidota; class Bacteroidia; order Flavobacteriales; family BACL11. The sequence goes on along the minus strand of JAYZXD010000012.1, from coordinate 42,368 downwards.
GTAACATCGCTGCCAAAACAGTAGCGACATAAGATCCAAATAAATCAGCCCCCATACCCGCAACATCACCAACATTATCACCAACATTATCCGCTATTGTCGCTGGATTTCTTGGGTCATCTTCAGGAATATCAGCTTCTACTTTACCAACTAAATCTGCTCCAACATCAGCTGCTTTTGTATAGATTCCTCCTCCAACACGAGCAAATAATGCAATAGATTCAGCACCTAAAGAGAAACCAGCCAATGCCTCTAGAGTTACCAACATGGCATTTTCTGTGCCTGCAAAGTAATTGAAAAAGAAGATGAAAAAACCAGTCAAACCAAGCACAGCCAGTCCAGCAACACCTAATCCCATGACAGTACCTCCACCAAAAGAAATTTTTAATGCTTTTGGTAAAGATGTTTTAGCTGCTTGAGTTGTTCTAACATTTGTTCTTGTAGCAATCTTCATACCTATATTACCTGCAAAAGCTGAAAAAATAGCTCCAAAAACAAAAGCAATTACTATCATCCAATGGGTTGTTTCTACTATTGTTGAAACCAAAAAGAGTAAAGCACTAACAATCAATACAAAAACTGACAATAATTTATACTCCGCTCTTAAAAACGCTAATGCCCCTTCATAAATGTAATCAGAAATTTCTTTCATTTTACCATCACCAGCATCTTGTTTCATTACCCAAGATCTTTTAACCAACATATATACTAATCCAACTACTGCCAAAATAGCTGGTATATAAATCATAAATGATTCCATTTTATTAATTTTATATTAAACTTTTTTAATTAAGATGGTTGCAAAAATAATCTTTTTAAATAAATGAAATATCAGATAGCTAAATATTATTGATCTTCTTACATTTAAAGGAACATTAATATTTCTATTTAAAGCATTTTATCTAAATTTGCTTAATTAATAACTTAAACAAAAAAAAATGAATATTTTAGTTTGTATCAGTAGTGTACCTGATACCACAACAAAAATTAATTTTTCAGATAACGATAGTAAATTTGATTCTTCAGGTGTGCAATTTGTAATTAACCCTTATGATGAATTTGGATTAACAAAAGCAATAATGTTAAAAGAAGTAAATGGTGGCAAAGTAACTACTATAACAGTTGGAGATCAAAATGTCGAGCCTGTCATTAGAAAAGCTCTTGCTATAGGAGCTGACGAGGCAATTAGAATAAACATTTCTCCGAAAGATAGTTATTCAACAGCAGTAGAAATTAGCAATTACATCAGTGAAAATACATTTGATCTTATTATTTGCGGTAAAGAATCTAGTGATTATAATGGAGGAGTCGTTGGAGGTATAATTGCTGAACTAACAAATCTGCCGTTTGTAAACGCTTGCAACGGATTAAGTATAACTCAAAATACCGCAAATCTTCACAGAGAGATTGATGGTGGGAAAGAAAATCTTGAAATTGATTTACCAATAGTTATAGGAGGTCAAAAAGGATTGGTTGAAGAATCTGAACTGCGAATACCAAACATGCGAGGAATCATGCAAGCAAGAACAAAACCTCTTTTGGTAATTGAACCAAAAATGAATGAAGTTTTAACTGAATCAATAAGTTTTGAAAAACCAAGTGAAAGGGGTGATTGTAAAATTATTTCTAATGAAAATATATCCGAGCTAGTTTCATTACTTCAAAATGAAGCTAAAGTAATTTAAAATAAAAGAAAATGTCAATATTAGTTTATACAGAAAGTTGGGAAGGAAAATTTAGAAAAAGTACATTTGAAGCTCTTTCTTACGCTAGTGAAATAGCAAAAATGTATTCATCAGAAGTTATTGCTATTGCATTTGGAGAAGAGAGTAATGATGAGTTAGAAAAACTAGGAAAATATGGAGCTGAAAAAGTTCTTGCCTGCAACCAAATTGAAAAAGGTGACAGTGAAGTAACAAGTGATTTTTTAGCAAAATGTAATTCTGATTCTGAAATTATTGTATTTGCTACTACAAATACTTCCAAAATGATTGCAGCAAGATTAGCCGCAAAAATTAAAGCTGGTATAGTTTCTAATGTAATTGAACTACCCTCTAACATAAGTCCTTTGACTTTGAAGCGTAAATCTTTTTCAAGTAAGGCAATAGAAAAAGTAAAAATTAACTCAAGTAAAGCTATTATCATGCTAGCTTCAAATTCATATGGTATAACTGAAAACAATAAAAATTGTAAGATTGAAAAACATAAAGTTAATGCTTCAAGTCATATTAACTTTAAAGATCAGACGATCGCAAGCGGAAAATTATCATTGGCCGAGGCTGAAATTATTGTTTCTGCAGGTAGAGGACTAAAGGGACCTGAAAACTGGAAAATGATAGAAGATTTAGCAGAAACTTTAGGTGCTGCAACAGCATGCTCTAAGCCAGTTTCTGATATTGGATGGAGATCACACGATGAACATGTTGGGCAAACTGGTAAGGCTGTTTCTCCTAATTTATATTTTGCAATAGGAATTTCTGGTGCTATACAACATTTAGCAGGTGTTAATTCCTCAAAGGTAATGGTAGTAATTAACACAGATCCTGAAGCTCCTTTTTTCAAAGCTGCGGACTACGGAATAGTAGGTGATGCTTTTGAAGTAGTTCCAAAGTTGATTGAAGAAATAAAAAAAATAAGATAGTTTGGAATTGATTCAACTAGATATTTCAGCCATTAAACAAAGTGATTCTCAAAACAACGCATACGTTTTGATATTGAATGAATTAACTGGTAAAAGACAATTACCAATTGTTATTGGATGGTGCGAAGCTCGCTCTATTGCAATAGCTCTTGAAGGATCTTCTAAACAAAATAGACCTCTAACACATGACTTATTTAAAAAAATAGGAGATAAATTTAATTTAACTATCCAAAAAGTAGTGATTCACACATTAATTGAAGGTATATTTCATGCTGCATTTTATTGTAAGAACAATAATACTGGCCAGGAAGAAAGAATAGATGCAAGAACATCAGATGCAATTGCAATTGCATTAAGATATAAGTGCCCTATTTTTACATACGAAGATATTTTAACACGAGCAGGTATAATTATAAATAGTTCAAGACAAACAGATAAATCTATAGATATCAAAGACAAAAAAGCTAAAAAATCAAAAAAATCTGTTACAATTAGTCTGAAAAAACTTAAAGAATTACTAAATATTGCTATTGAAGAAGAAGACTATGAGAAAGCTTCAAAAATTAGAGATGAAATTAAAAAAAGAGAAAAAAATAAATGAAAAAAATATTTATTATCTCATTATTCATGTTCTACAATACAAATTTATTTTCTATTGACATTGCAGGTAAATGGATTTTTAAAAATATTAAATCTACTGAGAATTCAAGTAATAAAAATTTAATACCAATAGCACAAGATGATTATATGCTTATTAATGAAGATGGAACTTTTTTATATGAACTCAAAGAGGTAAAAAAATATAAAAGAGGTAGATGGTCTTTAGATTCAAGTAAACTAGATCTTACATTTTATTATTTAAACAAAAAATTATCAGGTGAAAAAGCTCCTGATTATCAGCATCTTTTAGACATTGATACTATACGTACATATAAAATAAAAGTCAAACAAAATCAACTAATTCTTTCTGAAAATAAAATTAACTACACATTTATCAAGGATAATAAAAAAATTGACGAAATAAAATCATACAAACACTCAAGCGGATTTTCAATTAACTCAATCTTTAGAGGGATGTTAGGAATTTCAGCACTATTATTTATCTCATTCTTATTTAGCAGAAACAAAAAGGCTATCGACTGGACTTTAATTGTGAAAGGTTTGATAATTCAAATAATTTTTGCTGTTCTTGTTTTGAAAGTGCCTTTTGTTTCGTCATCATTTGAGTTCATTGGAAAAATATTTACAAAAATTATTTCTTTTACTCAAGATGGCACTATGTTTTTATTTAGATCATTTAGTAGCGGTATTATTGAATCTCCACTAGTGAATTTTGTTGTGATGATATTACCCACTGTAATATTCTTTTCTGCTTTAACATCTTTGTTTTACTATTGGAAAATTATCCCAAAAATTATTTATGGATTTGCTTGGATTATGAAAAAATCTATGGGACTTTCTGGCCCTGAAAGTGTAGCTGCAGCTGGAAACATATTTTTAGGTCAAACCGAATCACCACTTTTAGTTAAACCCTATTTAAATAAAATGACAATGTCAGAAATTTTATGTTTGATGAGCGGAGGTATGGCTACTATAGCTGGTGGTGTATTAGCTGCTTACATTGGCTTTTTAGGAGGCGATAACCCTACGCAACAAATAATGTTTGCAAAGCATTTATTAGCCGCTTCTGTAATGTCTGCTCCAGCAGCGGTTATTGCAGCAAAAATATTATGGCCGGAAGAAGAAAAGTTTGAAGAAAAGATTGAGCTTTCTCAAGAAAATATCGGAACTAATGCTTTAGAAGCAATATCTAAAGGAACAACAGACGGAATTAAGTTAGCAGTAAATGTTGGAGCAATGCTATTAGTATTTATTGCTTTAATATCTATGTCTAACTTTGTGCTTCAGAAAATCGGACATTGGACAACTATAAATTCTTTAATAGCTGAAAACACGCAGTATTCTGAGTTATCTTTAAATATGATTCTTGGATATATAGGGGCCCCCTTAGCTTGGCTAATGGGTGTATGTAAAGAAGATATGTTTCTGGTTGGACAGTTATTAGGAGAAAAAACTGTACTAAATGAATTTGTAGCTTATGTATCTTTGGGAGAGATGAAAAGCGTAGGAGCTTTTGTAGAGTATAAATCTATTATCATTGCTACATATATCTTATGTGGCTTTGCCAATTTTGCCTCTATTGGAATTCAAATTGGAGGAATTGGTGCTCTTGCCCCTTCTAGAAAAAGAGATTTATCTAAACTGGGGTTTTTAGCTTTATTAGCTGGGACATTAGCATCATTATTTACTGCAGTAATTGTGGGAATGATTGTTTAATTTTATGTTGTAAAGTATAATTTTTAATCAAAATGTTAGAAGTAACTATTTTATAAAACTTGACATAAATAAACTTAATAAATTAAATAAATGAGACAATACTTAGATTTAATGAATAAAGTGATGCAAGAAGGCACGCTGAAAGAAGATAGGACAGGTACAGGCACTAAAAGTATCTTTGGTTATCAAATGCGATTTGATTTGTCTGAGGGGTTCCCTTGTGTTACTACTAAAAAACTACATTTAAAGTCTATCATCCATGAACTACTTTGGTTTTTAAAGGGCGATACTAATATTAAATATCTGAAAGATAATGGAGTTCGTATTTGGGATGAATGGGCAGATGAAAAAGGAGACCTTGGTCATGTATATGGATATCAGTGGAGAAGCTGGCCAACACCAGATGGCAAACACATTGATCAGATTCAACAAACAATAAGTGCATTAAAAAATAACCCAAATAGTAGAAGAATTATTGTCAGCGCATGGAATGTTGGAGAAATTGATCAGATGGCTTTACCTCCCTGCCATGCTTTTTTCCAGTTTTATGTAGCAAATAACAAACTATCATGTCAGCTGTATCAAAGAAGTGCAGATATTTTCTTAGGAGTTCCTTTCAACATTGCTTCATATGCTTTACTTACAATGATGATAGCACAAGTTTGTAATCTTAAACTTGGAGAATTTATACACACTTTAGGTGATGCTCATATTTATACTAATCACTTTGAACAGGTTAAATTACAATTATCAAGAGACTGTAAAAAGTTACCAAAAATGAAAATAAATCCAGTTGTAAAAGATATCTTTGATTTCAAATTTGATGATTTTGAATTGTTTGATTATGAATATCATCCACATATAAAAGGAAAAGTAGCAGTGTAATGGCAAATATAATTGTTTTGGGGGCGGGTTTAGTAGGTGGTGTAATGGCTAGAGATTTAGCAATGAACCACGATGTAACATGCGTAGATATATCAAAGGAGAATTTAAGTAAATTAACGAGTATAAAAACTATATGTGCAGACATTTCAAATACAAAAAAACTAAAATCACTAATAGGTGATTTCGATTTAGTCATTGGCGCTGTTCCTGGATTTATAGGCTATAAAATGATGAAAGATGTAATTGAATCTAAAAAAAATATTGTTGACATTTCCTTTTATCCCGAAGATCCTTTTGGTCTTGATAAATTGGCAAAACAAAATAAAGTAATTGCGATAATGGATTGTGGAGTAGCTCCAGGGATGGGAAATATTATTTTTGGTTATCATGACAAAAATATGAAAATAACCGACTATGAATGCTTAGTTGGAGGATTACCTGAAAAAAGAGAATGGCCATATGAATATCAAGCGGTATTCTCCCCAATTGATGTAATTGAAGAATATATCCGGCCTGCTAGATACGTTCAAAACTCATCACTAATAATCAAAGAAGCCCTTTCTGATACTGAGTTAGTAAATTTTGAAGATATAGGCACACTAGAAAGCTGGAACTCTGATGGCTTGAGAACATTAATAAAAACTATGCCTCATGTTCCAAATATGATTGAAAAAACTTTAAGATATCCTGGATGTGTTGAATATTTAAAAGTTCTTAGAGAAAGTGGATTCTTTTCATATGATGAAATTGATGTAAATGGTCATAAAATACGACCAATAGATATGACCGCAAAATTATTATTTCCAAAATGGAAAATGAAAGAAGGTGACAAAGATTTTACTGTAATGAGAATAATTATAAAAGGGCTTGAAAATGATAAACAAGTACAATATCAATATAATTTGTTAGATAAATTTAAAGATGATACTATATCTATGGCTAGAACTACTGGATTTACATGCACAGCTGTTGCGAACTTGGTTATAAATCAAAAATATAATCAAATAGGTATCTCTCCGCCAGAATTTCTTGGCAATCACTTTAAAGAAATTAAAGATTATTTAGAAAAAAGAGGTGTTAAATATAAAATGACAAAAAAATCATGAGAGTTTCAATAATTGTAGCTGCATGTGAAAACAATGTTATTGGTAAAGATAACGATCTAATATGGAACCTTCCAATTGACATGAATTTTTTTAAAGAAACAACAAAAAATCATCATGTGATAATGGGGCGTAAAAATTTTGAATCTATACCACATAAATATAGACCACTGGCTAACAGAACTAATATTATAATTACTAGAAATAGAAATTATATTGCGCAAGATTGCTTAGTGGTAGATTCAATAAAAAAAGCGATAGAAATTGCAAAAAAAAATAATGATAAAGAGCCGTTTATCATTGGAGGAGGAGAAATATATAAGCTTGCGCTACAAGAAGATTTAGTAGATAGAATATATCTTACTAGAATACATCATAAATTTGATGGGGATACGTTTTTTCCTGAATTACACCAAAAATGGAAAGAAATAAATAGGATTAAACATGAAGCTGATGCAAAACACAGATATAGCTTTAGCTTTTTAATATTTGAAAAAAATAATTAATTTTACGAAAAAAGACATGAAATATTTTATTATAGTATTTACCCTTTTATTTGTGTTTATTTCATGCACAGAAGATGAAGTAATTTTAACTCCAGAACTCAATAGCACTCAAGCATCACAAGACAATTTAATAGCAGAAAGTATTTTTAATGACGTTTTAAGAATTGTTGAAAATGGAATCTTGAATAATAATAAAGGAAATCAATACCCTAAATTTACTATCTTCAATAATGACACTTCAAATTTTGATACTCTCTTAATTAATTTTGGTAATACTAATTATCTTTATAACAATAAACTAAGAAAAGGAATAATAAATGTTACCTTTTCAGGAAATTATAGAGATTCACTTTCTGTCATTACTACAACTTTTGATAATTTTTATATAAATAATAAATTGATTCAAGGTGAAATGATTGTTACAAACAATGGCAAAAATAACAGTCAAAATCTAGTCTATAATATTGATGTGAACAATGCCAGTATAAACACTGACAATGGTATTATTAACTGGCAATCAAACAGAATAAGAGAATTAATTGCTGGAGGTGAAACATACTTAGATGATTCAGATGATGTTTATAGAATTACTGGTGTTTCAACTGGTAATGCTGCTAATGGTAATGAGTTTTCTGTTGAAATAATAGACCCGTTGCATATGGATCAAAGCTGTTTACCATATTGTGTGATAACAAGTGGAAGCTCTAAAATATCTCCTAATGGCTATCCTACTAGAACGATTTATTACGGTGACTCTACATGTAACTGTAATGTAGATGTTGTAACTGATGAAGAAACTTATCCTTTAGTAATAGAATATTAATTAAGCAGCATCTAAATTGGTAAATGGCAATTTTGATATCTGATTTTTGGCATATGTTGCAGTTATCCTTACTTCTTTTTTTGACTTATCAGATGGAGCATTATACATCAAGTCTAACATAATAGTTTCACAGATTGATCGTAACCCTCTTGCACCTAAGTTAAATTCTATAGCCTTGTTTACTATAATATCAATAGCCTTTCGATCAAAAGTCAATATTATTCCTTCAATTTCAAATAATTTTTGATATTGTTTGATCAGTGCATTTTTTGGTTCAACTAAAATCCTTTTAAGAGCTTCACTATTTAACGGATTCAAGTAAGATACTACTGGCATTCTCCCAATTAATTCAGGTATAAGTCCAAATGATTTCAAATCAACAGGAGAAATATATTTTAAAACATTTTGTGAATCTAAATCATCTTCTTTAATAGATCTAAATCCAATAGATCTGGTATTCATTCTCTTTGAAATATGCTGTTCAATACCGTCAAAAGCACCACCACTTATAAATAAAATATTATTTGTGTTTAACGCGATCATTTTTTGATCAGGATGTTTTCTTCCTCCTTGAGGTGGTACGTTTACTATCGTTCCTTCAAGGAGCTTGAGCATTGCCTGTTGTACTCCTTCTCCACTAACATCTCTTGTTATTGAGGGATTATCGCCTCGACGTGCTATTTTATCAATTTCGTCAATAAATACTATACCTCGTTCCGCTTTTGAAACATCATAGTCAGCTGCTTGAAGTAGTCTTGTTAAAATACTTTCAACATCTTCACCTACATAACCTGCCTCAGTCAAAACTGTTGCGTCAGCAATACAAAATGGGACATTTAATAATTTAGCTATCGTTTTAGCAATTAAAGTTTTTCCTGTACCTGTTCTGCCAACCATTATAATATTTGACTTTTCAATATCTATACTATCTTGATCATTTTCCAAATGAAGTATTCTCTTATAATGATTATAAACAGCAACAGAGATGATTTTTTTTACATCATTTTGGCCAATAACAAAGTCATCCAAATAAGCTTTGATCTTTTTAGGCTTGAGCAGTTTAAACTCATCAATAATTGATTTTTCTGAAACAAGATCTTCTTTAACAATCTCATGTGCTTGCTGAATACACAAATCACAAATATGAGCGGAGTGTCCAGCAATTAAAATATTTGTATCTTGTTTGTTCTTACCGCAAAATGAACAATTAACTTTTTCAACGTTTGACATTATTTTTTTCTTTCTAAAACTTCATCAATCATTCCGTATTCTTTTGCCTCTTCAGCCGTCATCCAATAATCTCGATCACTGTCAGACCACACCTTGTCAAATTCTTGACCAGAATGCTGAGCAATGATATCATATAATTCATTTTTGAGTTTCTTAATCTCGTTAGCTGTAATCTCTATATCTGAAGCTTGCCCTTGCGCTCCACCAAGTGGTTGATGTATCATTACTCTAGAATGTTTTAATGCGCTTCTTTTAGATTTAGCTCCAGCGCATAATAAAACTGCACCCATAGATGCTGCCATTCCTGTACATATTGTTGAAACATCAGGATTAATATATTGCATTGTATCATAAATACCAAGTCCCGCATAAACACTACCTCCTGGTGAATTAAGATAAATTAAAATATCCTTTTTTGCATCCACAGACTCAAGAAATAGTAATTGTGCCTGAATTATATTAGCAACGTAATCATTGATAGGTACTCCCAAAAAAATAATTCTATCCATCATTAGTCTAGAAAAAACATCCATACTAGCAATATTCATTTGTCTTTCTTCAATAATGGTTGGAGATATATAGTTACCATAAACTGACTTAAATTCAGATAGATGCAAACTGCTGATACCTTTTTTTTTAGTTACATATTTTTCAAATTCTTTGGAATAATTCATATTAAATATTTTGGTTTTTTTCTGTCGCTAATTTAACAAAATCATCATAAGTGATAATTTTTTCTTTTAATTTAAACTGCTCTTTATATAACCCTAATGTTTTCTCATCATAAAGATGATCATAAATCTTTTTCTTCTCCTTCTCATTTTTTAGTACATTATTTGCTATTTCTATTAATTGCTTATCATCTCCTTCAGGCTGACCATACTGTTTCATCTGTAACTTAATCATTTTTTTTGTGTGCTCAAGCACTTCATCATCTACGACTTTAATATCATTTTTTTTAATAATATTATTCTCTAATAATTGCCACTTTAAGCTCTTGGAGTACATATCATATTCTTTTTCAATTTGATCCATTGAAATTTTCTTGTCTGATGTTTTTAATAACCAATTTTTAAGATAGTCATTAGGTAAATCAAAATCAAACTTCTTCATTAAATAATTTACGACATCATTTTTTAGCATACGATCACTTTCACTGTCAAATTGTAATTGCACTTCATCTTTTACTTTGTTTTCAAATTCTTTTTTTGTTTTCACTTTACCATTTCCATACACTTTATCAAACAAATCTGTGTTTAAATTAGCAGGTTGTAATCTATTTATATTTTTTACTGAGAATTTAAATTCATTATATTCCAAGTTGTTCACTGTATTTTGATCTACTGCAAGCATTGCTGATAAATCAGAGATGTTAGAAAATGCTTTTTTAACATTTATAATTAGTGTGTCATTAACTTTTAAGTTACAAAACATTTTTTTGATTTTATCTTCTTTAATATAATCCATTGAAACAGTGGCTTCATTTTTAATACCATCCTCTAATATTTTTCCGCTGAAATCTACTTGTTCAATAGTACAAAAAATCAAATCACCATTATCTGATTTTGTAACACTACTCATCTTTCCGTATCTCTTAGCAATATCATTACAATAATTGTCAACTACTTTTTTCTCAACTTTTATTTTATAATAATCAAGTTTGTCCTTTTGCGTAATATTAACTTCTATTGTTGGAGTTATGCCAACTTCATACTTAAAAACAAAATCTCTACTATTATCCCAATCTATGTCATTATCAATTGGAAGAGGAGAACCCAAAGTTTCTATTTTTTCAGAAGATATATATTTGTATAGTTCTTGCTGAATCAACTTATTAACTTCGTCGATTAAAACTGGTTTTTCATATTGCTTCTTAACTATACCCATTGGAGCTTTACCCTTTCGAAATCCGGGAATTTGAACTTTTTTTCTATAATCCTCCAAAACTTTATTAACAGCATCAATATAGTCTGATTGGATAATATCTACAGTAATTATTAAGGTTTGACTCTTTGTATTTTTGGTTGTAATTTTCATACACTATATTTTAGCGTGCGAAAATACACTTATTTATCTGATTAAAAAAAAAGATATGTAACGAAAGTTTGCTAGATTATGTGATCAAAAAAAAGAAAATTGTGCGGGTGAAGGGAGTCGAACCCCCACGCCTTGCGGCACTAGATCCTAAGTCTAGCACGTCTACCAATTCCGCCACACCCGCAACAAGACAAAGATATTATTTTTTAACATTAATGCATAAAATCAACTTTAAAGATTTTTAAGGTTACAAAAATAAGTAAGTTTGTATAAAATTAAATAATATGAGTTTAACAATTACAGGAAAACTAAGTAGAAAACTAAGTGTTGAAAGTGGTACATCAAAGGCAGGAAATGAATGGAAAAAACAAACATTTATATTAGATACTGGATCCCAATATAATCCCGAAATATGCTTTCAACTGTTTGGAGATGAAAAAATTGAACTATTAAACCACCATGATGAAGGAGAACATATCAAAGTTTCTTTTAATTTATCTTCGAAAGAATATAATGGCAGATACTTTCATAATATTGACGCTTGGAAAATAGAAAGCCTAGGTAATGAATCTACAGAAAAAGAAGAAAGTTTTACAGAATTTAATAGTCCATCTAATGATGATGATGATTTACCATTTTAAATGGTAAAAAAAAATAATTTAAAAAGTTTTTTACCTGCTCCATTCACAATTGCAGTATTATTAACCTTTGTAACTATTTTGCTCGCTTTGTTCATTACAGAACCAAAACAAAAAGGGAGTTATTTTTTGCAAATCTTAGATTTTTGGGAACAAGGGATTTGGAACTCCAAACTGTTAGAGTTTGCCATTCAGATGATGTTAATGTTAGTTCTTGGGCATACACTTGCATTAAGTCGTCCGATTGAAAACTTGATTTCTAAAGTTCTCAACTATTGTTCAAACACTTCTACATCAGCTGCTATCATTACATTTTCAACCATTTTAGTCTCTTTTTTTAATTGGGGATTAGGACTAGTTTTTGGCGCAATTTTTGCGAGGAAAGTCGGAGAATATGCTAGTAAAAATAGTATCAAGCTAAATTATCCTTTGATTGGAGCAGCCGGCTATTCTGGAATGATGGTTTGGCATGGAGGTATTTCAGGTTCTGCTCCGATTAAGATTGCTGAAGAAGGGCACTTTTTATCAGAAAAAATTGGTGTAATATCTCAAGGGAGCACTATTTTCTCCACTATGAATATAACAATTTCAATTTTACTCATCGTGATATTACCTCTATGCATGTATTTCATAGGTAAAAAAAGTAAAGGTCATATTATTAATATTTCAGCCAAAAAAATAGAAAATTCAGAAAAAACTCAAAAATATGGTATTGAAAAATTAGACCACAGTAAAATGTTAGCATCAATTTTTGGAAGTATTATAATTTGTTTTATTATTTACAAAACTTTTATACTTCCTAAAAATATATCTTTAAGCATAATAACACCTAATTACATAAATTTTCTGCTTCTTGGTTTATGTATACTGATGCATCAAACATTCTCTAATTTTTTAAAATCGATACAACAATCAATTGGGGGAACTTCTGGTATTTTAATTCAATTCCCTCTTTATTTTGGAATAATGGGAATCATGACTGAATCAGGACTTGTTGAAATAATGTCTAATTTTTTTGTTTCAATTTCTAATGAAAAGACATTTCCTATTTTAACCTTTGCCAGCGCTGGAATTATTAATATTTTTGTTCCAAGTGGTGGTGGACAATGGGCAATACAAGGGCCTATTATTGTTGAAGCTATAGAGGCTTCAAGCTTCAAAATAAGTATTGAAAAAAGTGTAATGGCACTAGCATATGGTGATCAAATTACAAATATGCTTCAACCATTTTGGGCACTTCCTTTACTGGCAATAACTGACCTAAAAGCAAAAGAAATACTGCCATATACTTTAATGCTACTTTTTATTGGAACTTTAATATTTGTGAGTGGATTATTATTATTTTAGTTGTTAGTTTTTTTGACATCGAAAACTTCTCTGAGTCCGTTTCCTAATAGCATAAATGCCAAAACAAAAGACATTATAGCAACTCCAGGCACAATAGCTAAATATGCTTTATCCATAATTATATAAGAATAATGGTCTTTAATCATATTCCCCCAGCTAGCTATCGGAGGCTGAGCACCTATACCTAAAAAAGAAAGCCCTGATTCTATTAAAATAGCTGAAGCAAAGTTAGCAGCTGAAATTACAATTATCGGTCCTAGCACATTTGGTAAAATATGTTTAAATATAATTCTATAAGATTTATAAGCTAAAACCTTACCTGCTTCGATATACTCTAACTCTCTTACTATTAAAACTTGACCTCTTACTACTCTTGCTACTTCGACCCACATTGTAAAACCAATAGCAATAAAAACTTGCCAAAACCCTTTTCCTAAGGCTAAAGTTATTGCAATTACCATTAATAATGTGGGTACACTCCAGATTACATTTACTAACCACATAATTAAATTATCTACAAATCCTCTATAATAGCCTGCTAGCAATCCAAGCGTTATACCAATAATTAGAGAAATAAATACCGAAATTAAACCAACTGAAAGTGAGATTCTAGTTCCATGAAGAACTCTACTTAAATAGTCTCTTCCAAACTTGTCAGTTCCAAGCCAAAATTTTTGTGAAACAATTTCATAATCACCTATGTGTACAATTTTTTTATTAGAACCATATACACAGTACTCTAATATTTTTTCTTTTTCGTCAAAAGAATATGCAGATTTTACTGAATCTGAATACTTTTGAAAATCCAACTTTTTATAGTAATCAACTGGAATTCTTTTATAGTTTTTCTCAACTCCTACAAAAAAAGATTTTAAAAAAGAACTGTGAACTTCATTTTCCTCAGCTATATGCAAAAATTTAATTTCTGTTAATGGCTTTTTTTTTGCTATTTGAATATGCATCTCATTTGCATTTGGTGAATTATCAGGACTTATCAACACAACAAATAATGCAACAAATAATGAAAATAAAATATAACAAAATGAAAAAAAAGCTAGCTTATTTTTCCTTAATGTAATCCATGCTATTTTATTTAGTGATATATTATTCATAAATTTATCTATATATTCTATCCTTCCACTCAAATGATTTATAAAAAGATAAACAAGCAATAACAACAATATAAAAAGAATAGAATAACTCAAAAGGAAAAATCAATTTAGCTAAATCAATTCTTTTAAAGAATTTAAGAACTGGAAATAGTAATAAAAAGTCCACAATAGATTTAACAATAAAAAATAAAATAAAAGAAATTAAAAACTTTGAACTAAAAAAAGACATTATTGATAAAAATGCGAAGGTTAAATTTGTAAAAAAAACTAAATAGGATACATATGTGCTGGCAACGTCTTTATAAAGTGTACTTTTAGAAGCCCATCTTTTTCTTTGATTAATAAAAGATGATAATGAGGGTTGACCTTCTGTAGCTACAATAGCATTTTTTTCTTTTGCAAAAACGATAGATTTATTATTTTTCGACTTAATACTATGAAGTAAAAAAACATCGTCTCCACTAGGTGAACGACTTTCATTGAAATCATTTAATTTTAGAAAAGACTTTTTTCTATAAGCCATGTTGGCTCCATTACAAAAAATGGCGTTATTGATACCAACTGAACCAGCAGCAGATGCAACTAATGAGACAAATTCCAAACACTGAAGCTTTTGAAAAAAACTATTTTTTTTATGGTATATAACTGGACCTGAAACTAAATGCACATCTGGATTTTGGAAATAAGAAACCATACTAGAGACCCAATTAATATCAAAACAACAATCTGCATCAGTAGCTAAAATAATTTCTCCATTTGCAATATTAATCGCTTTTATTATTGCAGTTTTTTTTCCATATTCATTATCCTTTAAATTAATAATTTTCAAATTTTCAATATTTGATTTATGTAATAATGAAAGAGTGTTATCAGAAGAATGGTCATTAACTAAAATAAACTCTAAAACTTTATCATTATAATTTTGATTTTTCAAAAACTCAAGTAAATTATTAATATTTTTTTCTTCATTTCTTAAAGCAACTATCACACTAACTGATGGACTGTATGTTTTTTTTTGAGATGGCTTTATTAAACTCCAACCAATTTTATATCGAATAATTTGATAAGCATATGCCATTAAAATAATATAAAAAATAGTTTGCATTATTTTCTAAAA
Source organism: Bacteroidota bacterium (assembly GCA_036141595.1). Taxonomy (GTDB): domain Bacteria; phylum Bacteroidota; class Bacteroidia; order Flavobacteriales; family BACL11. Next base: position 26,592 of record JAYZXD010000012.1, on the reverse strand, counting down.
AATCTAAGGGTAAAAATAAAAATAATGCCAATTAGTGCTGGAAGAACTAAGTTAATAATCCACAAGCAAAAAGTAGCGGATAAAATACCAATTGAATTATTCGATAATAAACCAAATAAAAATAAAGCAACTGAACCACGTATGCCTATTTCGGCTATGGCAACTGTAGGAATTACAGAAACAACAAATAGCATAGTAGTAATTAGAATCATTGAATTAATGTAAGACACTTCGACTGAAAAAATATTTAAAAGAATAAAATATTGAGAAGTAAATATAATATACCTAACAAATGAATATACTAAAACCTCTAATAATTCAGATGAACTATAAAATGAAAAAACTTTACTGTATTTTGAAAATTTAGTTAAAAATCTAAACTTAGAAAGAAGAACAGTAAAGACTGAAGCATTTAGAAACAATAAAATAAGAAGAGTAGATAATAATATAACAACAAATAAAATGATAGGGTATGAGAATTCTAAGTCCTTAAGAAATAAATCAAAAGAAGGCATTAAATTTGGTAGTAATAAAATTCCAACTAACCCAAAGACAATGGTTACAATTAGTTGTGCCATTGAACCAATAACTGTAATTAATACGCCTTGAATCCTATCAGCATGTTTTAGGCAAAAAACTCTTCCTCCATACTCTCCAACTCTATTGGGAGTAAATGATGAAACTGTAATGCCTGAAAATACTGCTCTTAGTGATGTTTTTATTGATACCTTTTCAATTTTAGAAATTAAAAATCTCCATTTTAAAGATTCAACAAACCAATTTAAAAACATTAAAAAAATAACTAAGACTAAAACTGAAAAGTTGTTTTTTAAGGTCAAAAAAATATTATTTAAATCAAATTGGCTAAAACTTATATTGGATTTTAATTGGTCATACAAAAAGAATAATGCTAAAGCAACAATTGATATTTTTAACAAGAAGCTAATAGCTTTTTTAGATTTCATTGAGTATGTTTGTATACAAATATAACAATTGCAAACTGATAAAATAATTTTAGGTATTGATCCGGGAACAAGTCTTACGGGTTATGGATTAATTCACATAAAAAAGCAAAAAATGATCATGATTCAAATGGGAGTCATAAATTTAACGAAATTATCTTCTCATGAACTAAAGTTAAAAAAAATATTTGATCGAACATTAAATTTGATTGATGAGTACAAGCCAGATGAATTAGCAATAGAAGCTCCATTTTTTGGAAAAAATGTACAATCTATGCTAAAATTAGGAAGAGCACAAGGTGTTGCTATGTCAGCAGGGTTGTATAGAAATATTCCGATTTTTGAATATGCACCAAAAAAGATTAAAATGGCAATCACAGGTAAAGGTACATCAAGTAAACAACAAGTAGCATCAATGTTAAAGTCAATATTAAATATTACTGAAATGCCAAAGAATTTAGATGCTAGCGATGGTTTAGCTGCAGCAGTTTGTCACCATTTTCAAAGACATGATAATAAAAGTAAAAGCTATTCGAACTGGAAATCTTTTATACAAAAAAACCCAAATAAAATTAAATAAATAATTTGATTTTTGCTGCTATTTCCTGCATCCTAATTTTGGATATTGATAACTTTTCCTTTTCGAAATTAATATCAGAGATATTATTTAATGGGATCAGATGAATATGAGCATGAGGAACTTCTATACCAATTACGGAAATACCAATCCTTTGACAACTTATAGCCTTTTTCATAGCTTTAGAAACTTTTTTTGCAAAGCAAAAAAGCTTAATATAGCATGTGTCGTTAATATCAAAAATATAATCTATTTCTTTTTTTGGAACAACAAGAACATGACCATATGCAATTGGGTTTATATCTAAAAATGCAATATGATCATTATCTTCAGCAATTATATAAGCTGGTAACTTTCTATTTATAATTTGTGTAAAGACACTTGGCATTACAACGAATTAATTTGCATTATTTCAAACTCAATTGTTCCATTTGGGACCTCTATTCTTGCAATCTCACCAATAGACTTACCCATCAAACCCTTTCCTATTGGAGATTCAACTGAAATTTTCTTATTTTTAAAATCAGCTTCTGACTCAGAAACAATTGCATATTTCATTTCCACTCCATTTTGCAAATTCTTTATAACGACTTCGGTTAATAAGTGTACAGTTGAAGTATCTGTAACCTTGTCTAAAACTCTAGAATTTGCAATATCATTTTCTAATTTAGCAATCCTTGCCTCAAGTAATCCTTGAGCTTCCTTTGCAGCATCATATTCGGCATTTTCAGATAAATCTCCTTTGTCTCTAGCTTCAGCAATTTGATTTATAATATTAGGACGATCAATTGATTTAAGTTTATTCAGTTCTAATTTTAGGTTATCCAAACCTTGCTTTGATAAATATATTATACTCATAATAATCTTATTAATAAAAAAGAAAATAAATTTTTGTTTTCTAAAAACTTGTTAAAAAGAATTACAAATTAATTCTTGCACCAATAGTGTGAGATCCTTGAAACGGATCTGTATGTCTGTAAGAATAATCTAAACCAAATGTTGATCCATTTTCACCCATAGGTAGTTCAATAGTAAAACCTCCAGAAGGGCCGCGTAACGCAGTTGTTCTAGTATTTGGTGTACGAATCCCTTCTTCATAAGTATAACCTAAACGCAACATCAGCATATCTCTATATGAATATTCACCTCCAAGTCTGTATTGATCTTTTTGAAATGAATTAGAAGTAAAAGTTCCAGCTCCAGTAATTCTATGTCTATTTATATTTATGTCGTAGGACATCCCTATGTTTAGTAAGGCAGGCAGTTCAAGCTCTGAAGACCTTTGTTCAACAGTCATTTTATAATCATCCTCGTCTCCTACAAATCCACGAAAAGAAAGACCGTCACCACTAAAAGACATCCTTGGCCCCACATTTTTTAGTGAAATACCAAACTTTAAATTATCTTTTGATCCTGTAACATATTGTATACCTGCATCCAAAGCTACACCACTTGCTCCAACATTAGAAATTTGCTCTGAGATAACTTTCATAGTAACACCACCATATATACTATTAGAAAATATCTTTGCATAAGATAAAGCAAGATTCATAAATCTTGGCGAATATGTTCCAATACCTCCGTCTGGCAAATCAACTGTTGTTATTTCAATATTACCAAAATCCATACTCATAACAGCAAAACCTAACGCCCCTGATTCTCCAACCCTTTGAGATATACCAAAAGAACTTATATTACTTACAGCATGATCTGTACTAAACATCTTACTACCATATTGCAACCATGATGTTTGAGAAAAAATTAATTCAGTCTTTTCTGTAAAAGCTAAGCCAGCAACATTAGAGTATATCCCTTCTAAACCACGAACACCTGCAACATTAGCTCCTCCCCAACCAGAAGTACGTGCCCATGGATTTATTAAAAGTTCTGATGCTCCTGCTTGACCGGCTCTTTGTGGGTTACCTGCATAGCCATAACTAATAGCTAAAAGTAAAAAACAAAATACTATAATTACTTTTCTAATATTATTAATTTGTTTCATATCTGTCAATTTTAAAATCATTTATTATAACTAGAAAGTATCTAAATCGATTGGTCTCAACGCTCCAAACCATTTTATAACTTTATCTTTCTCAACATATGCATTTGCATCTGAATCCCATAATTTAGCTCTAACATGAATCATATATAAACCTGAAGCAATTGGTATTCCAAAATCATTTTTTAAATCCCAATCTATTGATGTCATATTATCATCCTTACTTAATGTTCGCACTAAAGTTCCAGAAACAGTAAATATCTTAACAGTAGCTCTCTTCGGTAGATTAGTAATTTTGACTCGATTGTCTAGCTGATTTATCTCATATGATGAATAACCATAGTAAGGATTTGGAACTGCATTTACAGATTCCATAGCATCTAAAGCTATATCTACGCTACTAACAGAAACTATATTTTCTGTACTAAAATTATAGGCTGGGTTAAAACTATTCAAAGAGTTAGCTTCAATGACCCTTGCTTTTGTTGAGGTTGAACCACTTAAATTAGTTGAGCCATTTGCTACAAAAGATTCTCCAGGCTCATAATCTGCGCCATCATATGTTACTTTTTTTCCACCCCAAGTAGTAGCAGCATTTTCATATGCCACAACATATGTATTTCCTATTGTTAAAGACATTGTTTTATCTAAAATTTTATTTGATAAAACACTTTCATATTGCTTGTAAGGTTTTGTTACACGTAATTTAACTGTCGCTTTATTTGATAAATTTAATGACCTTCCTGGGGCTAATAAAGTAGATCCTACCCACGTTACATTTTTAAATACTGCCCATTTTCCTTGTAGTGTATTTGCAGAAAGAAGAGCATATATCCATTTTGACTCATCATAATTTGGTGGAAAGTCACAATTAGAAATATCATTAATATAGTCGTCTGTTCCTTTAACCCAAGACTCACCTTTAACTACATATATATAATGTTTTCCTCCAAGCAAATAGTTACCTCCTGAAAATTCTTGGCCATCATATACTGGAAAGTCATCAGTAATTAATTTTTCAGTTGGATTCCATAACATATCATTACCATTTTCTGAGGTTTGCCATGAATCTTCAGAAAAAATTATATTTAACCTTTCTCCAGTTTCAATATCAATTGCGTATCCGGGAAACCAACCAAGACCTTGCGTCCCACTACCATCTGGGTTTCCTTGCTTGTCTACTGAAGGAGAATTACGCAATCCCATTTTTGTTTGCCCACCAACTGATAAAGCAGGATCATCTTGAGCCTCAACTACACATACTCTACTCCAAAGTGATGTATCATCAGTAATTACTACGTCAACAGAATTTAAGTTTTCTAATTTTGCTAAATTAGTTATTGAGCTTTGAAGTCCAGGGCCATCATTAAAATACGATGCAAATCTGTATGGAGCCCAAGTTCCACCTGACCATTCAAATGAACCGAAAGGAGATGCAACTACATTATTTTGAACAACAGCACTTTCAAATATACCGTTGGGATCTTCAGTAGCATTGCCATAATCACTTAATTGCCCATCATTGTCATTTGTGTATGTTCCAGATCTAATCCAATTGAATCCCCAAATACTAAAAAATTGAGACTCATCATCTCTGTCAGCAATACCACTCAACCATCTATCATTCATATCTTCAAACTCAATAGTACCAGAAAGTAAACCATTGTTATCAATATTTGTAGGGTCAGACCCTGGATTTAAAGCTTGAATAACCCTCACATTAAGCCCAAGACTTGAAATATATTTATCTGAACCAATTGTTATATCATCATTTGCAGAAGCGACTACATCTCCATTATCAGAATTAATTAATTGCCAGCTCCCATATGAAACTACAGCTCCGTTAGAAGTTAAACTAGGATTCATTAATTTAAATGTAAAATTTCCTTCTGGTATTTTGAGAGGATCAACTACAGTTATTGACACTGGACCTTTTCCTTGTTGGTATTTTGGATTTAGACTTCGGTGATCTGGAGAATTTAGAATCTCTGCAACAGTTTCCTCTGTCAACTCAAGCGAGAACCCTCCATTTCCTTGTCCCTCAATTCTTGTCATTTCCACGCCGTCTCCATATGTTGAAGCTGACATTGTTCCTGTAGATTCAATAAAGTGAGGTATTGCAGAATAAACTTGAATATTTCTTCTACCTGAAATGTAAGGCTGATTTCTTCCATCGTAAGCTGTGTCACTTACATCATAAGGAGAAGCATTTTCTTCAGCTCTATTATATCCATATGCCAAAGACATAAAATAATAAGTTTTATGGTTTACTAATCTTGTATCTCCAAGAGCAAACTTATCATCAGTAATCTGAAAAGAATACTCAACTCCATTATCAACAGACCCAATTACTCCCTCACTTAATATAGAGGCTACTTCTTCTACAGGAGTATAAACTCCTAATATCGGATCTAAATAATGATTAACAATACCTTTAACATCATCTTTTACATCAGATCTATAAATAAGTCTCGCTTTATCAGGATCAGATAAATCAGTAACCGAAACTGTTTCGTCTCTCAGTTGGTAAACTAAATAGCCTTGAAACTCATAGTTTGGTGAATTAGCTAAATTGTAAGGTTTTGTGATATATGGGTCTTTTTCTGAGTACGACTCATTAATATTATTTGATGAGCCACTGTTTGATAAAGTAAAAATCAATTCTTTATCAAGTTCTCTTATGGTTAAGTCAGGGGCATCCGGACCGTTAAGAATATTAAAGTTGTTATCAAACAAAGCTTGTGCTTCTCTGTCATAAATTTTCAATAATTGAATTGAAGCTGTTTGACCTCCAGATTTAGCTCTTGCCCATACAACTCCAGTTGTTATAGTATTGACAGCACCGGGCTCTAATGTAAAAGGTCCTGCAGACTGTAAGAAACGTCTGTCTGCTGGAACATTTCCAGCTGTAACTTCAGTCCACTCTTGTGCTGGAAAATCAGCGTCAGATGTACCAGGAAACATGAAATTACACTCAGTGGTTGTGCTTCCAGATCCTCCTCCATGACCATCACCACCATAAGTCATAGGAACATTATCCTTCCATATACCTCTTAAATAATTATATATATCTGTTCCGCTTTCAGGGTTACCAGTAACAGTAAAATCGTTATTATAATAAACAAACTTAGACATTATGATTTGTTCTGTTAAAAATGAGGTGTCACCTGGTGAATTGATTAAAGTATCAATCTCGTCAACAAGCCCATCTCTATCATTGTCAAGTCCGTCATTTAAATCAGATAAAGGACCTTGGAAAAAATCCACTCCAATCGCAGGGGGATTAAATCCATATCCTTGAGCTCCTTCGTCCTCTGCATCACCATTATAACAAAAACCTAGTCCTAATCCTACATCACAACCAACATAATCATCTAAATAGTAACCTAAGTCAGGATCAACCCACTGACCAAAATAAGTATTATTCAAGGGTAATGTGGATCGATTAATAACTTTGTAATTATAAAAAGTCATATCGTTTACTTCATTGTCTGATGTAAATCCAAACGCCTGAGCATGTACTTCTAAGCCTAATGGTTCAGCTTCTGTTTCTGTATGAATATTTCCTTTGTCATTGAAAATCCAAAACAATGTTTGATCTCCGAATAATTTAGCATCTTCATTTGTTCCAGTTATATTATAATCAGGATAGTCCCCATCATATGGTTCATAAAGACCGTTTCCATTAAGATCAAAAAATGGTGCTAAAAATTCATCTTGGCCCTGAGCTGGATCACCATGTGCTGGCCATTCAAGAATAGAATTAGGAATCACATAAGTTGGGTCAACTCCAAATCTTGCAACATATTCTTCAACTTCAGCACGTTCAAGTTTAAAATGTTTGTCCCATTTATTACATTCTTCAGCAGTTATGGTTGCATTTGAAGTATTTAGTGGTCCGGGCCAAAAATCGTTTCCAGATTGACGATATGTCATGGCAGCTACTTTTAGCTGACCACCGTCGTCAACGCCACCAATCCATAATGCCCCAGCAAACATAGAATGCTTATTTCCTCCTTTCGGAATTTCATATCTGGCATCTGATAGATTCCACCACATATCCCCGCCAGCCATAATTGTTGTTCTAACATTATTTATATCTAAATCTGTTTGGGAAGTTGATGGACTACATCCAGCAGCTACTTTTGTGTTTACGACATTAGTAATATTTGGATTCTCAACATTCTCCTTTGAAAAAACAGAGAATGACAAAAAAACTATTGATAGTAATAAAATTTGTGTTGCTTTAATATTCATATAAACTTTCTTTTTTTATCCTTAATTGATCTTTTTTTAAAATTGAAAACTAATACCAGCTCTAAGCATTCTTGGCAAACTATAATGATTTGGGTTATTAACCGCAAGTGAATAAAGATACCTGAAAGAATCAGGGTCATTTTTTGCATTAATAGCATTTTGAGCAGCCGCAGAAGTTAAATATCCATCATCCTCCGGGTTTCCAGTAGCACGATAAGTGTTAATTATATTTTTAGCATCCAATAAATTTTGAACCTGTAAATAAACATTTAAAAATGAACTTTTATTTTTATTCCACTTGATTTCAAATTCTTTATTAACCTTCATATTTACACGAAACTGCCAAGGCAAACGAGAACCATTTAAACTTCCTTCTAACGTTGAACGATCATTTATTCCCGAAGCAGCTTCTTGCGTAATATTTGATTGTTTTGAATAAGGTGTACCTGAACCAGCAGACAGAGTAAGATTAGCACCAGCATTTTGAAAAACTTTTGATCCAAACCAAACTGGTCCATTATAATTTTTTCCCTGTCCATATCTATAATCAACTGAAGCTGATATTGCGTGCCTTTGGTCATATGATAATGGGATAGTTGTTCTTAAATTTGGTTGACCAGTTTCAACTAAGCTTTGTCCAGATGTTGCAGAAGATCCCGTACCGTCAGCAAACTGTAATGTGTAATTTGCAGTTAATTGAACATTATTAGTTCTTCTCAAATCATAATTGATGGACATACCTTTAACAGTTCCGAAATCTATATTTCCATATGTGTAATATTGAGCTGGGTATGCTGATAAAACGCTAGTTCTTTGAATCATATCACGTAATTCTTTGTAAAATGCTGATATTTTCAATGCAGATTTTAAAGATAAAGTTGTTGCAAAGCCCAATTCGTAATCAACTGTCTTTTCTGGCTTTAAATTAGGGTTATTTAATGTTGCTCCAACATTATCAGCCATGAACAAATAATCTACAGGCTCTAACCTATTACCTTCTGGTGGTCTTTGTGTTAAAACATCGTAATGAGCAAAAAACTGTGCTTCATCAGAAATAGGAAATGAAAAAGCTATTCTAGGCATAAATACAACTTCTGGTGTATAATCCTCAAAAGCATCCATCGTAACTACACCAGACTTTGCATTAGTTGGATTTATCAAGTATGGCGCAATTTTACCTCCTGCAGCTTCAGCCAGTAAAGTTGGGTCTGAAATCTGAAGCCCATCAGAATTATACCATATATCTCCATTATTATTTCTGTAACCAACAACAGCTGATGGATTTTCAATATCATCAACATAAACCACATAATCTCCATCTATCGTCGAAGGAATGTTGGTAGTGTTCATAAGTGATGTATTTGCATTAGCTGTATATGCTGTGTATAATAAATGTTGATCTTTTAAAACTTGTTGATTAGCATCATAACGATCTATTCTTAAACCAATATTGAATATTAAATCTTCTATAGCAAATTTATCTTGAACATAACCAGCAGTGTATATAGGATTAAATGGTGCAATTAGTCTGTCACTTCCCTCCTCAAAAAATTTAGACAAGGTAGGTGTTTGATCAGGCTTATTACCATATATATCATATCCGTAATAATAAACATACGATGAACCGTTATTTAATAATTCATCTGCACTGAATAAATCTAGTGAATATAGGTCTGGATCATAAGAATCAATATCTATGTACTCAACAGAATTTTCAGAAAGTCCGAGTAAATTTCTTAAATTTTTATCAAAATTTGATTGCTCTTCAGCTACGTAAAGTCTGTCATATAAAACTGTGTCTTGGTAAATACCATTTTCAAAAACTGGATTTGGATTAGCTAAATCTCTTTCTAAAATATGCTTGTTAGCTTGCTGCCTCATAAGTTGCCAGATGGATCTCCAAGCATTGAATTGCCAGTAATAATCTTCTCTTTGTTCAAATTCAAAACCAAATGATAGTTCATGAGATTTTATGTCAGCTGATCCAGAAGCTTTGAAACTTAATTGTGTGTTTTCCTGCTTAACAGAATATCCATACCATGAACCATGATTTCCAAACAACGAATATACACTTGCTGGATCTTGACCGTTAAGTAATCCCTGACCTTGCAAATCAGCAGCTGTTCTAATAATCCCATCATTTGAAGCATCTACCCCAAAATTAGCCATGGTTCCCGATTGAAAAGAATTAATTCCATACTGAGAAAAAACATCATAGTAAGCAGAAGTGTAATTTACTAAAGATGGATTTATTGTTCCTGGTGTAAACTCAAACAATGTGTCTGCCCAGCTACTTAATACTTGTCCTGTAAATATTTGTCCTGTTGCTGAATCAACGGCAATCCCGTCTTGGAATATTGGAGCTTTTGATGTTTTAAATTTACCAACATATCCATAATGAAACAGATTATCTCCGTGATTAGCATCTGCAAAAGTGTATCTATTGTTAGTATAATCTGCCTGAATAGTAAAAAAAGCATTTTTTATTGTAGATGCGCTTTCATCTGAATTTGTTTCATCAGAACCGAATTTTTGAGTTAGCTTCCCAAATAAACGGTAGGTTGTTTGAGATGAATTTCTGTTATCTTCCCAAGAAAACATAGATCTCCATGATGAAAAATCATTACTTTTTCTAGCATAAAAAGAACCTCCCAAAGACAAATAAGTGTTTTGAGCAGGTTTAAAATCTAATTTACCAGAGAGATTAATTCTCTTTTGATTAGTATTCAGTTTAGCATCAACTAATTCAAAATCACTTTCTCTCAAAAACTCTGATGTACTTAAAAATCCAGCAGCTGCATTAGGTGCAATAACAAATGGATTTTCTCTCAAATCTGCTAGAACGTTGTCCTTAACCTTCCACATCCCTATTGCAGAAGGATCTGTATCATCAATATCCCTATACTCTCCTGAGAAAAAATAACCCAATATAGAACTTCCTTTAGTCCCATCTGTTTTTGTTTTCTTCAAAATAGGGCCAGACAAAGATATTCCAAGTAAATTATAATTATAATCATCGAATAATGAAGATGTTTCATACTCAAGTCCTCCAGAAACTTTATTTGATGGCCCTTTGGTTGTTACAGAAATGATCCCCCCAGTGGCGTCACCATACTTTGCCGGGACACCTCCTGTTACAACTGTAATTTGCTCAATACCTGAGGAAGGAACTCCAATTGCTCCTCGAACCTTAATACCATCAATGTAATACTCAGTAGCGTCTGAACGTGATCCTCTCATATTAACTGCGTCTCCCTCATCCCTTTGATAAATTCCAGCTGTGGTAGAAGCAATAGATGCAACATTTCTTGTGGGTAATGCAACTATTTCTTCTGCTGTTTTAGTTTCTCCAGACAAATTATCTTTATCTAGAAGCGGCTTTTTATATTCAATAACTTTAACTTCTCCAATAGCAATTCCCTCTTGTAATTTAATGTTTTGAGGTGTGATTTTATTTGCAGAAACAATAACGCCTGTAATTTCAACTGTTCCATAACCAACATATGTAGCCTTGACCGTATAATTTCCGGGCTCAAGAGGCTTAATAGTGTAATTACCATCAAAATCTGTTGTGGCTCCACCAATTTGATTACCATTTTTTTCAGCAACAACGTTAGCAAATGGAATTGGCTCTCCCGTCATTATATCTACAATTGTACCTTGAAGTGTTCCTGTTTGGGAGTAAGCAAATGTACACAATAATACAAATGCAGCTAATAAATTAAATCTTCTCAACATAGTTTTATTATTAAAGTTCGTAAAGATATAAATCTTTTATCATTAGCAAAGTTTATAATCTCATTTATTTTAATTACAATTGCATGACCAAATGAAAAAAATAATACTCATATTTTTTATTTATTGCATTGTAAATTCATGCAATAAACAAGAGGACTTCATTCAAGACGTCTACGTCAGTGAATTTGTTGATCTAAGCTTACCACAATACAGTGAGATTAATATCACAGGAAATGCTGTTTTTATAGAAGGTGGTGTGGAAGGAATAATTATATTTAAAGATGTTGGAGATAATTTTAAAATATATGATAGAAACTGCAGCTATGAACCATCCTCAATATGCGCAAAAATTGACTCAATTTCATCAGGGATTGCCTTTTGCGGATGTTGCTCCTCTGCTTTTTTAATTAGCAGCTCTGGCGAAGCAATTAATGCTCCAGCAATTCTTCCACTAAAAAAATATAGTTGGAGTTTAAGCAATAATATTCTACATATATATAACTAATTCTGTCTGATTAGCTTTTTTCGTACTTTTAAATTATTAAATATTATATCTAAAAAATAAATACCATCAGATAAGTATGATACCTCCTCAAAACTAAGCTGATAAAAATTAAATTTATCTTTTACTTTTTTATTTGCCAGTTCTCTTCCATACACATCCATTAAAACAAAGGTTACATCTGAAAGCTCAATATTCTTTAAATAAATATTTAATGACAAGTTGTCATTTAAAGGATTTGGGCCAACAGAAATTAAATTTTCATATGGTAAATCATTAACAGAGACAAAAGGACTTAGTAAAACTGACTCAGAAGAATAATCACATCCAAATGTGTCAGTAGCAACTATATAATATTCACCACTAACTGTAGCTGGAAAAAAGGATTGATTAGCACCACTTACTATTCCATTTGAAACACTAAACCATTGTAGATTACTATATAGAGCAGAGTCTATCATCCAGGCAGTTGAGCCATTATCATCGATTAGTGGCTGGTAACTAGAATCACAAATAACAACTGAAACCTGAGATGAACTAGTGCCACAACCAAAATCATTTACTAAAAGTAAAGAATATAAACCAGAAGAATTTGGATTTATAGACGTGTCTGTTGCACCTGGAATTGGACTATTGTAATAGTACCACTGCATGGCTATAGTATCGCCATAAGTATAAATAATATTATTTGAAGTATCATATGTTAAAGTAGCGGGTAATGGATAGTCATAAACATGTATTGTGTCGCTAGATGAAATAATATTTGCAGGTACTTCCATAACAGTATAATTAAGTGATAGTCCCCCTCCATTAACTGAAAATGTACCTGCCTGCTGTATTGGAGTGAAAGTAAACGAACCACAGTCTTCGGTACTTGGAAAAAAAGGGATATCATCGTTATCATACACAGAAATACTCACTGTTTGACCTGTAAGTTCAAGTGGACTAAAACTGTTGATTAATAATGGGAAATTTTGAGTAATATAGTTATTATTTGTAACCTCCTCAAGTATGCCAGCAGGAGATGATACAGTGTAGAAAAAGTCTGGATCCCCATATAATCCACCATCAGCACAGTTTCCCGAAACAACCTCAATACTTTCTAGAAAATAAGTTGCATTAGTTTGAACTGCAAAATATTCGACAATATAATCTCCAGGCTGATTATAAATTTGTGCTGCAGGCTGAGCCATTGTGCTAGAGCTTCCATTTCCGAAATCCCAGTAGTAGGATAACATTCCCGTGTTATTGTTTGTAAAACTAACTGTTACAGGAAAGCAACCGTTTGCATTTGTCATAGCAAATCCGGCATTGTTTGATGAAGATGTATCAGGGATAACATTAAAAGGTAATGTAAAAGAAATATTTTCAGTTCCAGTTAGGGCTGACAAATTATGAGTAGCAACCAAATTTACCTCAACATCATAATAACCTGACATTAACGCATTCCCCGATATTTTAACACAACCATACTGAGATATATTGGGGTCATAATGACAGCTTAATGCAGCATTATTACATTCCCAAGTTAATCCCAAGGGAAGAGATATTGAAGTTATGTGATAATCTTCAAAAGTTACATTAACTCCAGAGATGTTAGTATCAAGTGGTAGAAAAAAAGTCATATCTTGTTCATAAAATTGGCCAATATAGGCATCTGGAAGTGTATCGGGGTCAAGCCCATAATTCGCCCCTACGGGATAATAATTATAATCAATCACACACTGAGCCTTTCCAATTGAAAATGAAAAAACACAAACCAAAATCATTAATAATCTGTTCATAAAATAGTCTTTAGGCACAATAATACATTATTTTGTTCAAATTTGACAAAATTTAAGCATAAGTTTAATTTTGACTATTTAGAGTGTACTAGTACCTGTAGTATTCTGGTTTGTAGGGGCCTTCAACTTTTACACCTATATATTTTGCCTGATCAGGTCGCAAAGTTTCTAGCTCAACACCTATTTTTTCTAAATGTAATCTAGCCACTTTTTCGTCTAAATGCTTTGGGAGCATGTAAACTTTATTATCATAATTTTGAGAATTGTTCCATATTTCGATTTGGGCTAGAACCTGATTCGTAAATGAATTGGACATAACAAAAGAAGGATGGCCCGTAGCACATCCCAAATTAACTAATCGACCTTCTGCAAGTAATATAATATCATTATTATTTATTGTGTACATGTCTACTTCAGGCTTAATAGTGTTTTTAGTGTGTCCCCAATTCTCATTTAGCCAGGCAACATCGATTTCATTATCAAAATGACCAATATTACACACTATTGTCTTATCTTTCATATTTTCAAAATGATGGGATTGAATAATATCTTTATTTCCAGTAGTGGTTACAATTATATCTGCATTTTTACATACATCATCCATTCTTTTGACAGCAAAACCATCCATTGCAGCTTGCAAGGCACAGATTGGATCAATTTCAGTAACTATAACTCTTGCTCCAGCTCCTCTTAATGAAGCAGCAGAACCTTTTCCAACATCTCCGTATCCAGCAACGACAGCTACCTTTCCTGCCATCATTATATCAGTAGCTCTTCTAATGGCATCAACTAATGACTCTTTACATCCGTATTTGTTATCAAATTTTGATTTAGTGACTGAATCGTTAATATTTATAGCAGGTATTGGCAAAGTACCTTTTTCCATTCTTTCATACAAACGATGAACACCTGTTGTTGTTTCTTCAGAAAGTCCTTTGATACTATCAACCATTTCAGGAAAGCGATCTAGAACCATGTTAGTTAAATCCCCACCATCATCTAATATCATATTTAGCGGTTTGTTATCCTTAAATGCTGTAAGTGTTTGCAATATACACCAATCAAACTCTTCTTCATTCATTCCCTTCCATGCAAATACAGGCACACCAGAAGCAGCCATTGCAGCAGCTGCTTGATCCTGTGTAGAAAATATATTACATGAAGACCATGTAACCTCAGCGCCAAGATGTATTAATGTCTCAATTAATACTGCAGTTTGAATAGTCATGTGCAAACAACCCGCTATTCTTGCCCCTTCAAGCGGCTTTGAGTCGCCAAATTCTTTACGAATTGACATTAACCCAGGCATTTCAGCCTCAGCTAATTTAATTTCTTTTCTACCCCATTCAGCAAGTGATATGTCTTTAACTTTGTAGTTCATCGTTTCTATTTCCATATTATTTATAAAGAGTGCAAATATACGCATATTTATTATTTTTGCTATTTATTAATTGAGTTATGCCCCTTTTTAAAAAAATTAAAGAAAATAACTGTGAAATAGGTATTTGGGAACTCTCTGAAACATTAGATTATCTTATAAAAAAATCTGATTTTTCAGAATCAAATAAAATTACTAGCAAAAAGAGAAAAAAAGAAATATTGGCCAGCAGAATGTTATTAAAAAATATGTATGCTGATTTAAATATTAAATATAATAAATATGGAGCTCCAACAGTTGAAAATAATAAATTTATATCAATCTCTCATTCAAAAAAATTTGTAACTATAATTTTAAGCCGTATTAAGGTCGGAATCGATATACAGGAAATAAATGATAAAGCCTTAAATGCTGTATCAAAATTTATTAACTTAGGTAGTAGCAATCAAATAAGCAAAAATGAAGCAACATTAGTGTGGTCATGCAAAGAATGTATTTACAAATGGTATCAAAAGGGATCAGTTAACTTTTTAAATGATATTAAAATACGTTCTTTTAAAATCAAAGAAAAAGGTAAAATCACAGCAAACTTTAAAAATCAAGAATTTACTTTATTCTACAGAAAATTACAAAATCATTTTTTAGTGTATGTTTGCAAATGAATAAAATATGAATATTTACAATAAAATTACAAGGGATAAAAGCAATAATAAAAAAACATTTGCTCTTCTAATAGATCCTGATCGCCAAGATAAAAAGCAATTAATATCGCTTGTTAATAAAGCGAATAAAGCTAAAGTAGATTATTTTTTTGTTGGCGGAAGCCTACTAACAAACAATAATTTAGAGCTTTGTATAAGCACTATAAAAGAAAACTCATATATACCAACTATTTTATTTCCTGGTAATGCTATGCAAGTAAGCAATAAAGCAGATGCAATTCTTTTTCTGTCGTTAATTTCCGGAAGAAACGCAGAGATGCTAATTGGCAAACAAGTCATAACAGCTCCAATATTAAAAAAATCAAACCTAGAAATTTTACCCACAGGTTATATGCTTATTGACAGTGGTAAACCAACTACTGCATCATACATGAGCAATACAATACCTATACCTCACGATAAAGATGAGGTTGCAACTTGTACAGCTATGGCTGGAGAAATGTTAGGTTTAAAATTAATTTTTATGGACGGAGGAAGTGGAGCTGCAAATCCTATTTCAGAAAAAATGATTGAATCATGTAGTAATAATGTTGAACTGCCAATAATAATTGGAGGGGGAATTGACTCTGCTGAAAAAGTAATTTGTAACTGTAAGGCTGGTGCTGATATTATTGTTGTTGGTAACGCTATAGAAAAGAACGATGATCTTATCAAAGAAATTGCTCAAGCAGTAAAACAGTTTTAATGGAAATTAACAACTAATTATTAAGTTCTACAAACTCCTATTTTGTAATCATTATATATTTTTATTACATTAGCAGCAAATAATTATAACTATACTACTATGAAATCATTAGAAACAACTTTAACTTGGATTTTACTTCCAGCATTTTTAATATTTACAACAAGCTCAATTATTTCTACTAAAAAAGCTAACGATGAAGAAGAAATAAAAGCTAAAATGGAAGAAGAAAGAGCTGCAAAGTTTGTCAACGTTGAAATAGATCATGACGGAGATCCCAAAACTAATACAAAAGGAATTCTAATAGAGGCTAATGGCAGCGATGAAGATACTTTTTCATACTCTTGGGCTCAAATAAGTGGGGAAAATATTAGCTATGAAGGAGATAGCACAAATTCTATTAACTTTAATGCAGGCATTGGTGAATACGAATTTACTGTAAAAGTAACTGATGCATATGGGGCTACTGCTGTAGATACTGTATCAATTAAAGTAAATCCAGAAGCAAACGAGTGTCCTGAGGTTTATACTGAAGTTTATGAGTTAATTGAATCAGAGGATGAAATGCCGGCTGAAAATGATGATACAGAGGAATAATTTGACAACAAAAATACTGTGTGGAGGATTTTAGTGTTTTTTTTAATTCTATAAACTTCAATTGGAGTTGGATTGAAACACTGGCAGTTATATTTTCCGTTACTTATGTTGTTTTAGCAGCCAAAGGTAATATTTGGTGCTGGTTTTTTGCTGCTGCAAGTGTAAGTATATACATTTACTTATGCTATGAAGCTAAATTATTTGCCGAAACAATTTTGCAAATTTTTTATCTTTTAATGGCTTTTCTAGGGTATTTTTCATGGAGCAATTCCAATAAAAAATTTATTGCCAAGCAATTATCTATTTCACATCACATATTGATAATTTTATCTGGAGCTGTAATAACATTTTTAATCGGATTTTATTTGGCAACTTATACAGAAGCAAAAATGCCAATTATAGATTCTTTCACAACATGTTTCTCTATAATTGCAACATTCTTAGTCATCAGAAAAGTATTGGAAAATTGGCTATACTGGATTATTATTGATATTGTCTCAGTATATATATATTTTAGCAGAGATCTTCATTTAACATCCATACTATTTTTGACTTATACATGTGTTGCAATAGTTGGATATATTAACTGGAAAAAGAAACTATTACATGAATAAAATTATTTTCTCAGGACCAGAAAGTAGTGGGAAAACAACTCTATCTAAATATGTTAGCCAAAAATATTTTCTTCCTATTGCACAAGAATATGCACGAGAATATTTATTAGAGATAAATAGACCTTACAATCAAAATGATTTACTATTAATTGCTAAAAAACAATTACAAAATGAACAAAAAAAAATAATATTAGATACAGACTTAATTACAATAAAAATTTGGAGTGAATACAAATATGGAATATGTGATAATTGGATAATTGAACAAATTAAACGACAAAAGAAAGATAATAGAACATATATTTTGTGTAAGCCAGATTTTGTTTGGCAGCCAGATCCATTAAGAGAACATCCAAATAGTAGAAATGATATTTTTAAAATATACCAGTCAGAATTAGAAAAATTAGGGCATAACTACTACATATCCATGGGTAACAAGAAAAAAAGAGAAATAGACATCAAAAATATTATTTCTGACATTTTGAACTTATAAAAGTATTTTCTTAATTTTGCTAAATCTTATATCGGGGTGCCTGAACGGCTGAGATTATACCCATTGAACCTGATCTGGTAATTCAGAATAGGGAAGTGAGTCAACAAATGTGTAACACAAGTAATAACCTCGTCTTACTTGTCAAAATATTAAAAAAATGTTTTTAAAAAGAAGTATGAAATCAATAATATGCATATTGATTACTCATTCAATTTGTTTTGCACAAAAATCTAATGATTCAATAAGTATGCAAAAAGAATTATCAGAAGTTATGATAAACGCAACTAAAGCTAATAAAAAAACTCCAGTTGCTTTTACCGACATTACAAAGAGTGAAATAGAAAATGCGAACTTAGGACAAGATCTGCCATATCTAATTTCATTAACACCATCAGTTATAACTAGCTCTGATGCCGGAGCAGGAATAGGATATACTAATTTTCGAATCAGGGGAACTGACCCTACTAGAATTAATGTAACTATAAACGGGATACCCTTAAACGATTCAGAAAGTCAAGGGGTTTGGTGGGTTAATATGCCCGATTTTAGTTCCTCATTAGAAAACATT
Source organism: Bacteroidota bacterium (assembly GCA_036141595.1). Classification (GTDB taxonomy): domain Bacteria; phylum Bacteroidota; class Bacteroidia; order Flavobacteriales; family BACL11. The sequence continues at coordinate 7,719 of JAYZXD010000012.1, read as the reverse complement.
CAAATTCAAAGAGGAGTAGGCACATCGACAAATGGGGCCGCAGCTTTTGGAGGATCGATAAACTTAACTACTAACAAAATTTCTCAAAAACCATATTTTTTGACAGAAAACACTCTAGGGAGCTTTGAAACTCTCAAAAACAATATAAAATTTGGAACAGGGATCATCAACAATAACTTTTCTTTCGAAGGAAGACTTTCAAAAATTACCTCTGAAGGATATATTGACAGGGCAAGTTCAGACTTGAGATCTTTATACTTGCAAGGATCATACTTTGGAGCCAGTACATCTATTAATGCAATAATGTTTCATGGACATGAAAAAACATATCAAGCGTGGAACGGCGTCCCTCTAAACTTTTTAGATACCAACAGAACTTACAATTCATATACTTATGAAAACGAAATAGATAACTATCAACAAACACACTATCAATTACACTTTAACAAACAAATAGATGATAAAACCAGCTACAACGTTGCAGCTCATTATACACACGGTGAAGGGTACTACGAACAAGAAAAATTAAATGAAAGTTTATCTGACTATGGGCTAAATAATATAATTTTTTCATTGGATACCATATCATCATCGGACTTAATAAGAAGAAAATGGCTAAATAATGATTTTGGAGGAGTTACATATTCTTTAAAACACAAAATGGACAAAGTTAATTTAATTTTAGGAGGTGCCACAAATCATTACTCAGGACAACATTATGGTAATATAATTTGGATGCAATATGCATCAAATTCTCAATTTGATCATCAGTATTATTGGAACAAAGCCAATAAAATTGATCACAACATGTTTGCGAAAGCTGACTATAAATTTACTAATAACACCAATCTTTACTTAGATTTACAAAGAAGAAATATAGAATATACTTTTACAGGTCCAGACGAATATAACAATATGCTTGATCAAGAAGTAAATTTATCTTTTTTTAATCCAAAATTTGGTCTTTTTCATAATTTAAATAATCAACAATCTGTTTATGTTTCATTTGCTGTTGCAAATAAAGAGCCTAATCGAAATGATTATGTTGAAAGCACTCCGAATTCAAGGCCTAAACATGAAACACTGTATGATACAGAAATTGGATATAAAAAAGTGGGAGATAACATAAATTTCAATATAAATTTTTATCAGATGTTGTATGAAAATCAGTTAGTTTTAACAGGTAAAATAAATGATGTTGGAGCTTATACAAGAACAAATATTAAGGATTCATATAGAAGAGGTTTAGAATTAATGGGTTCTTTAAAATTAAATCAATCATTGAAATGGTCTGCAAATTTGACATTAAGTGAAAATAAAATAAATGAATATACTGAATATGTAGATAATTGGGATAATTGGGGACAAGAGGAGATAAATCACAAAAATACAGACCTTGCCTTTTCCCCAAACATAATATGGAGTTCATTAATAACTTACAAATTAAATAAAAATATAAATGTTGAATTTATTAATAAGTATGTGGGCAAACAGTTTATAGACAACACATCTTCAAATGACAGAATATTAAACGACTATCTTGTTAATCATTTACGCTTTAAATATGAATGGAACAGTAAGTATTTTAAACAAGCAAAAATTACTTTGCAAATTAATAATCTGTTAGATAATGAATATGTTAATAATGCTTGGGTATATAGGTTTATTTCTGATGGATATGATCCTAGATCAGATGACCCATACGTTAATGCTGACAGTGAGAGAGGTTACAACATGGCAGGCTATTTTCCACAAGCGACAAGAAACTATTTGCTAGGTATTACATTAGGTTTGTAAATTTATTTCTAGCAAAAAAAAGCCAGATGTTCAGGCTTTTGTTATTTTTGTAGAAATTTGTCAATAATGCAATATAATACAAAAAAAAACACACTTGTTATGCCTGAATATGGAAGGCATGTGCACAACATGATAAGTCACGCTGTTTCACTCAAGGACAAAAAAACACAACAAAAGTGCGTTGAATCAATTATCTCATTTATGGGTCAGTTAAATCCTCATTTACGTGATGTCAAAGCGTACACGCACAAACTATGGGATCATTTGCATATTATGTCTAACTTTCAATTGAACGTAGAGTCACCTTATCCAAAACCTGAAGAAAAAAAACTTTATGAAAAGCCTCCTAAAATGAATTATCCTTCCAACGATATTCGTTTTTCATATTATGGAAACACAATTACATCTATGATCAAAAAGGCAATTAAAATGAAAGATGATCAAAAGGAAATTCTAACAGGAATGATTGCAAATCAAATGAAAAAATCCTATATCTTATTTAATAAAAGTTCTGTAGATAATAATGTCATCAAACAACATTTACATCAACTATCAAATGGAAAACTAAAATTATCTGAAGATTTTGCATTTATAAGATCTGCATCTGTTAGACAGACAAGCGGCAAAAAACATAATACAAAAAAGAAAAATTTTAAAAAAAGGAAAAGTAATTAAGAATGACCACATTTAAAGTCACAGGGGGTCACAAACTAAAAGGAGAACTTCATCCTCAAGGAGCAAAAAATGAAGCTTTACAAGTCTTATGTGCTGTTTTACTGACTTCGGATGAAATATTAATGAAAAATGTTCCTGATATTATTGATGTAAACATTTTAATAAACTTACTAAAAGACTTAAATGTTGAAGTAAAAAAAATAGACAGCTCAACATATACTTTCAAAGCTGAAAATGTTAATATAGAGTACTTATCTTCTGAAGAATATAAAAAAAAGAGTAGTCGCATAAGAGGATCCATAATGCTTATAGGGCCACTACTTGCAAGATACGGTAAAGGTTTTATTCCAAGACCAGGTGGAGATAAAATTGGAAGAAGAAGAGTTGATACTCACTTTAATGGATTTGAAAAACTAGGAGCAAAATTTATTTACGATAATAAAAATGAATATTATGAAGTGAGTGCCAAGCAGTTAAAAGGAACGTATATGTTACTAGATGAAGCTTCTGTAACTGGTACTGCTAATATTATTATGACGGCGGTAATGGCTGATGGAGAAACGGTTATTTATAATGCAGCATGCGAACCATATATTCAGCAACTATGCAAAATGTTAAATTCAATGGGGGCTAAAATATCAGGCATTGGATCAAATTTACTAAAAATAGAAGGAGTTAAAAGTCTATCTGGGTGTACACATAAAATTTTGCCAGATATGATTGAAATTGGATCTTTTATAGGATTAGCGGCATTAACAAAATCAGAAATCACTATTAAAAATGTATCATATGAACAACTTGGAATAATCCCAAATGTCTTTAAAAAACTTGGTATCGAAATACACGTTAATGATGATAATTTATACATCCCTTCTCATGAGAATTACGAAATAAATTCATTTATTGATGGGTCAATACTAACTATATCCGATGCCCCATGGCCAGGTTTAACCCCTGACTTACTAAGTATTATTTTAGTAGTTGCTTCTCAAGCCAAAGGAAGCGTACTCATTCATCAAAAAATGTTTGAATCTAGACTATTTTTTGTTGATAAACTAATTGATATGGGAGCACAAATTATTTTATGCGATCCTCACAGAGCAACAGTCATTGGTTTGAATCAAGAATTTCAGTTTAAACCAACTACAATGTCGTCGCCAGATATAAGAGCTGGAGTCTCATTACTTTTAGCGGCACTTGCAGCTGATGGAGAGAGTATAATTCATAATGTAGAACAAATTGATAGAGGATACCAAAATATTGATAAAAGACTAAATGCTATTGGAGCAAAAATTCAAAGAATAGATTAATTAAATATGAAGAAAATAATTTCACTTACGTTAATAATATGCCTTATTAGTTGTTTACAATGTCTTTCACAAAACAAAAAGAAAATCAAACAAACTGGCCTAAACTTTGGAGATTTGGCTCCAGAGCTAATGTATAAAAATATTAATGATAAGACAATGAAGTTGTCTAGCTTAAAAGGCAAAATAGTATTAATAGAATTTTGGGCTAGCTGGTGTGGGCCGTGTAGAAAAGAAAATCCTAATATTGTAAAAACATACAAGAAATTTAAATCTAAGAAGTTTACAAGGGGTGATGGATTTGAAATCTACTCTATTTCATTAGACACCAAAAAAAGCTCTTGGATTGAGGCTATAAAAAAAGACGATCTTTTATGGAAATATCATGTTTCTGACCTTAAAGGATGGAATTCTAATGCAGCAAATATTTATAATATTAGATCAATTCCGAGTAATTATCTTATAGATGGGGAGGGTAAAATTATTGCACGTAATTTAAGGGGTAATGACTTGGCTCGCTTTTTAGAAAAATTACTTAAATAAACTGCCAAAATGTCTTACTATTTTCTATGGCAAAGTACTTGCATGTAGTGTATATAAATATTAATATATGAGCAACAAGAAAAAAAATACAAAAAAAGATAGTTCTAAAAAAATCAAAAAAAAGGTTAAAAGTGGATCCGAAAAACCTTCTTTTGAAGAACTATTAAATATTGAAAAAGACAAAAATATTAGGTTATTTGCTGAATTTGATAATTTTAGAAAAAGAACTGCAAAAGAAAGATTAGAATTATTTAGTACTGCAAATCAAGAGCTTATCACCAATCTTTTGCCTGTACTTGATAATTTTGAAAGATCAATTAAGGCTAACAAGTATTCTGATGAAGATGGACCTGTTCTAATTTTTAAACAATTAAAATCTGAACTTGAAAAAAAAGGATTAAAAGAAATTGAAAATCCAATTGGAAAAGAACTAGACACTGATTTTCATGAAGCAATCACAAACATTCCTGCTCCAACAAAAAAAGAAAAAGGTAAAGTAATTGATGTAATTGAAAAAGGATACATGCTAGGCGATAAAATTTTAAGATACGTGAAGGTTGTAATGGGAAACTAAAAAAATGGCAAAAAAAGATTATTACGATATATTAGGCGTTAGTAAGAGCGCTAATGCAAAAGAAATTAAGAAAGCTTATAGAAAACTTGCTATTAAATACCATCCTGACAAAAATCCAAATGATAAGGCTGCTGAAGAGAAATTTAAAGAAGCTGCTGAAGCATATGATGTGCTAAGCGACCCTAGTAAAAAACAAAGATATGATCAATTTGGCCACGCTGGCATGGGTGGGGCCGGTAGAGGATTTGGAGGAGGAATGAATATGGACGATATTTTTAGTCAATTTGGAGATATTTTTGGAGGAGGTTTTAGCGGATTTGGAGGAGGTGGTAGTGGAGGAAGAAGAGTTTTAAAAGGATCAAATCTTCGCATAAAGATAAACCTATCTTTAAAAGAAATAAACGAAGGAGTTAAGAAAAAAATCAAGGTCAACACATTAGTTAATGCAGATAAAGTTACTTTCAAAACTTGTCCTCATTGTAATGGAACAGGTCAAGTAACAAAAATAACTAACACGATTCTTGGTCAAATGCAAACCTCTACTACATGTCCGCATTGTAATGGTACAGGAAAAATTATTGAAAATAAACCAAAAGAGGCAGATTCAAATGGTCAAATAAAAAAAACTGAAACAGTTGAAATAAATATACCTGCAGGAGTTGAAGAAGGTATGCAACTTAAAGTAAGCGGTAAAGGAAATGCTGCTCCTTTTGATGGTATAAATGGAGATTTAATTGTTCTTATTGGAATAGAAGAACATGACACCTTAGTTAGAGATGGACAAAATTTACATCATGATCACTACATCAGTTTTTCCGAAGCAGTACTAGGTGGAGATGCTCAAATACCCACAATTAGTGGTAAAGTAAAGATAAAGTTAGAGCCAGGAATTCAAAGCGGAAAAGTATTACGTTTAAAAGGCAAAGGTCTTCCATCTGTTAATAGTTATGGAAATGGAGACCTACTTATTCACATAAATGTATGGACACCCCAAACATTAAACAAAGAAGAAAAAAGATTCTTTGAAAAAAGCAAAACATCAGACTCTTTTACTCCAAATCCAGGAAAAAAAGACAAGTCTTTCTTTGATAAAGTTAAAGAAATGTTTGGCTAGTTTAAAATGACAAAATACCTTCTAAAAGTTAAAAATGTAGTTAAAAATTACGGAGACTATATAGCTCTTGAAAACGCTAATATATCGGTACCAAAGGGTTCGATTTATGCACTTTTGGGTCCTAATGGAGCTGGCAAAACAACTCTAATGAGAATTATTAACCAAATCACAGGTCCAGACAGTGGTTCAGTATTTTTTAATAATGAAAGATTAAACAAAAGTCACATCTTTAGTATTGGATATATGCCTGAAGAAAGAGGTTTATATAAAAAAATGAAAGTAGGTGAACAAGCATTGTATTTAGCTCAATTAAAAGGCATGAAGCATGATAATGCAATTAAAAATTTAAAGTTTTGGTTTAAAAAGCTAAATATCAGCAACTGGTGGGACAAAAAAGTAGAAGAACTTAGTAAAGGGATGGCTCAAAAAATTCAATTTATAGTTACGGTTGTTCACGATCCAGAATTATTAATTTTTGATGAACCTTTCTCTGGATTTGATCCAATAAATGCAGCAGTTATTAGAAAAGAAATAATGAATCTTAGTAAAAAAGGAAAAACAATAATTTTTTCTACACACAGAATGGAATCTGTTGAGGAAATTTGCGATTACGTAGCGCTTATAAATAAGTCCAAAACAATTCTTGAAGGGCCTATCAAAGAAATAAAAAATGAATACACTAACAATACTTATTTAGTTGAATTAGACAATTCTAATTTGGAAAAGAATAAACTATTTAAATTTGCAATAAAAAATAATAATTGTTTTCAATTATCACTAAATGATGGTATATCTTCTAGAGACGCATTAGATTTTATTAATAAAAAACATAATATTCTTTCATTCAAAAAGGAAAACCCAACAATGGAAGAAGTTTTTATAAAAGCTATAAAAAATGCGTAAAATTTGGCTTGTTATTAAAAGAGAGTATCTTGTAAGGGTAAGAAAAAAATCATTCATTATAATGACTTTTTTAGGACCCATACTTTTAGCATCTATTTTAATCTTACCAATATACTTAGCCAACAATAGTCAAGATATAAGAAATGTAGCTGTAGCTAATCAAAAAGACTTCAATCTTAAAGACAATGAGTTATTAAATTTTGTAACTATTCCTCAACATGAAGTCGATAATATCAAAACTAGCTTTAAAGATAGTCCATACTACGCTTTATTAATAATTCAAGACGACACATATTCCTTATACTCAAATCAACAGGTAACTTTAAACGTTATAAATGAAATAAAGAGACAAATTGAATACACTTTAAAATTTAATAATTTAAAAAAGCTTGGCATCGATGATCAAACACTTAAAAGTGCAGAACAAAATATTAATTTAAAAACAAAAATTATAAACGAAAAAGGAGAAAGCACAAACACTCACTCAGAAGTAAGCACTGGCTTAGGTTTTTTAGGTGGGATATTAATCTATATGTTTATTTTTATGTATGGCACTATGGTTATGAGAGGAGTAATTGAAGAAAAAACAAGCAGAATTGTAGAAGTTATGATTTCATCATTGAGACCTTTTCAGCTAATGATGGGAAAAATAATTGGTGTAGCATTAGTAGGTCTAACTCAATTCCTACTTTGGGTAATGTTTACAGTTGCACTATCAGCTTTAGCAGAAATGGTATTATTAAATGATGTTTTACTTGAACCAAGTAATACTGAAAGTCAATCTTTGATTATTGCTCAGATAAAAA
>JAYZXD010000011.1:0-11038 GCA_036141595.1 Bacteroidota bacterium | reverse complement strand
TAAGAGGTCCCAGAGGAGGAATGATTATGATGGGAGAAGATTTCCCAAACCCATTTGGACTTAAAACACCAAAAGGTAAAACAAAGATGATGTCGACAATTTTAAATTCTGGTGTCTTTCCCGGTTCACAGGGCGGACCACTTGAACATATTATAGGCGCTAAAGCCGTTGCATTTAAAGAAGCATTACAACCAGAATTTAAAAATTATTCTAAACAGGTTATTCAAAATTCTAAATTGATGGCTAATGAATTTACGAGGTTAAACTATAATATTATTTCTGGAGGTACAGTAAATCATTGTATGCTTATAGATCTAAGAAACAAAAATATTTCTGGCAAAGAAGCTGAGCAAGCTTTAGTAAAAGCCGATATAACTGCAAATAAAAATATGGTGCCATTTGATACTGAGTCAGCATTTGTCACTTCAGGTATAAGATTTGGAACTCCTGCTATTACAACAAGAGGAATTACTGAGTTAGAAATACCAAAAATCGTGGAACTTATAAATGAAGTAATTTTAAATTATAATGATGATAACATTATTATTCAAGTTAAAAAAGAAGTTAATAAATTAATGGGTAGCTACCCTATTTTTGCTTAATATGCAACCAATTGATCATGAAAAAGAAAAAAAAGAAATTCTAAATAGATATAGATCACTATTAAGAGTAAACAAAGATCGACTAAGCAAAAACGATAAGAAAATTATCAGAAAAGCATTTAATGTTGCTGTAGAAGCTCACAAAAACATGAGGAGAAAAAGTGGTGAACCATATATCTATCACCCAATTGCAGTTGCACACATTAGTGCAAAGGAAATAGGACTAGGGACCACATCAATTGTATGCTCTTTATTACACGACGTAGTAGAGGATACAGACTACACTTTAGCAGATATTAAAAAGAATTTTGGAAAAAAATATGCTCTAATAATAGACGGTCTTACAAAAATTCAAGATGTATTTGATAAAAATGTATCTATGCAAGCTGAAAATTTTCGTAAAATGCTTCTTACATTGTCTGACGATGTAAGAGTAATTTTAATAAAACTTGCAGATAGACTACATAACATGCGAACTCTTGAAAATATGACAAAACCTAAACAATTAAAAATCGCATCAGAGACATTATATTTATATGCTCCATTAGCACATAGATTAGGATTATACTCAATAAAAACAGAATTAGAAGATTTAGGCTTAAAATTTACTAAGCCTGAAGTTTATAAAGCAATCGCTGAAGAATTAAAAGCAACAAAAGAAGAGAGAAAAAAATATATACTAAAATTTTCAAAACCATTAAAAGCTAAGCTCAAAGAAAGTAATCTAAAATTTTCAATAACTGGAAGACCTAAATCAATATTTTCAATTAGAAATAAAATGGTAAAAAACAATATTAATTTTGAAGATATTTTTGACAAATTTGCTATCAGAATAATTGTTGATTCAGCATTAGATCTCGAAAAATCTAATTGTTGGAAAATTTATTCTATTGTAACCGATTTTTATAAACCAAATCCCGATAGATTAAGAGATTGGATATCAACTCCTAAAGCTAATGGATATGAATCTCTACACACGACAGTCATGGGAGAAGATGGAAAATGGGTTGAAGTTCAAATAAGAACTAAAAGAATGGATGAAATAGCTGAGAAAGGCTATGCTGCACATTGGAAATATAAACAACAATACGACAAAGGAAGTTCGCTTGATTCTTGGATTGAAAAAATTAGAGAACTACTAACAAATCCTGAAAATAATGCTATTGATTTTATTGATGATTTTAAACTTAATTTATATTCTGGAGAAATATATGTTTTTACTCCTGGAGGAGATCTTAAAACCTTACCCAAAGGTAGTACTGCCTTAGATTTTGCATTCGAAATTCACACTGATGTTGGATTAAAATGCATGGGAATAAAAGTAAATGGTAAGTTAGTTTCTCTAAGTCATGAGCTTCAAAGCGGAAACCAAGTAGAAGTTATAACATCAGAAAAACAAAGACCAAGAGAAGATTGGTTGAGATTTGTAGTTACTTCTAGAGCAAGATCAAAAATTAAATCTGCGCTTAGGGAAGATAAAAAAGCAATTGCAGTTGTAGGAAAAGAAATAGCAGAAAGAAAATTAAAACATCTTAAACTTAAATTAACCAATCAAATAGAAACTGAGCTTATCAAGTATTTTAATACTGGTACGTCCATTGATTTATATTTTAGATTTGGTACAAGTGCTATATCTAATTCAGAAATTAAAGAATTTGTTCAGTATCAAAAAAGAGGATGGTATCAAACTATCAAAAATAGATTTACAAATCAGAATACAAACCCTTCTAAGGAAACAGATCTAAAAAAAATTATTGTTTTTGACGATAATGATGAAGTATTAGACTACAAAATGGCATCCTGCTGCAATCCTATTGCCGGAGATCAAATATTTGGTTTTTTAACAGTCAACGATGGAATAAAAATTCACAGATCTGACTGTCCAAATTCTATTCAACTCAGATCAAATTTTGCATATAGATTAATTGATGCAAAATGGATTTCAAAAAATGAAATTGATTTCATAGCTTCTTTAAATGTAAAAGGTATTGACAATGTTGGTGTTATGAATAAGGTAACCCAAATTATTTCAAATCAAATGCATGTTAACATAAAATCCATAAATATGACTAGCAATGATGGCATTTTTGAAGGTGTAATAACATTGAAAGTTCATAATGTAACTTTTTTGAAAGCACTTACAGAAAAGCTAAAAAGAATTGAAGCAATTACTTCAATTTCTAGAACTTATAAACATCATTAAATATAATAGTAATTAGAAAAGTAAATTTTATACTTTTGCTTAAAACATAAAAAAAGTGAGTAAACAAAATATAATCGATTCGGTAAAAGATATTTTCACAAAATATCTAATTGAAAAAAAACATAGAAAAACACCGGAAAGATATGCAATTTTAAAAGAGATATATGAATACGATGGACATTTTGATATTGAATCGATGTATATACAAATGAAAAATAAAAAATATAGGGTTAGTAGAGCTACTTTATATAACACTATTGAAATTTTATTAGAATGTCAATTAGTTCGAAAACACCAGTTTGGAGGAAGTCAAGCCCAGTATGAAAAAGCGTATTCATTTGGACAACATGACCATCTTATATGTACCAAATGTGAAAAGGTAATAGAATTTTGTGATCCTAGAATTCAAAGTATTAAAAATGTTATTGAAAAAAATATGAATTTTAAAATTAATCGACATGCATTAAATTTTTATGGAGAATGCATTGACAAAAATATGTGCCAAAAAAATATTTAATTTAATGAAAGCAGACGTACTTTTAGGATTACAGTGGGGAGATGAAGGTAAAGGTAAAATTGTTGATGTCTTAACTTCAAAATATGACGTTATAGCAAGATTTCAGGGTGGCCCTAATGCAGGTCATACACTTGAGTTCGATGGTATTAAACATGTATTACATACTATCCCTTCAGGAATATTTCACAAAAATGTAACTAACCTAATAGGAAATGGTGTTGTAATTGATCCAATAATTTTTAAAAATGAAATTTTAGGAATTAAAAAGACTAAAATCCCAACATCTACCCTTTTGATTTCAAAAAAAGCACACCTTATATTACCAACGCATAAGTTGATAGACGCTGCTTCTGAAAAAGCAAAGGGAAAGGAAAAAATTGGCTCTACTTTAAAAGGAATTGGACCAACTTATATGGACAAAACTGGTAGAAATGGTTTAAGAGTTGGTGATATTTCGTCATCGGAATTTAAATCAAAATATGAAAAACTTAAAAGTAAACATATTCAAATTTTAAAATTCTATGATTATGAGTACGATCTATCAGAGATGGAAGAAAATTGGTTTGAATCATTAAGTATGCTGAAGCAATTTAAGCATATTGATAGTGAACATTATATACATAATGCTATTAAGCAAGGAAAAAAAATATTATCGGAAGGAGCACAAGGAACATTATTAGATATTGATTTTGGCTCATATCCTTTTGTAACATCATCAAATACAATTACTGCTGGAGCCTGTACAGGCTTAGGTATCGCTCCAAATAAAATAGGAGATGTATTTGGGATTTTTAAAGCTTATTGTACTAGAGTCGGAAGCGGTCCATTTCCAACAGAGTTGTTTGACAAGGTAGGTGAAAAAATTGGAAAGATCGGAAATGAATTTGGTGCAACAACTGGAAGACCTAGAAGATGTGGCTGGATAGATATACCAGCATTAAAATACGCAATTAATATTAATGGAGTTACAAAATTAATGATGATGAAAGCAGATGTTCTTAGTGGATTAGAAATCGTTAAGGCTTGTACGCATTATGAATTAAATGGTAAGAAAATAGATTATCTACCCTTTGAAGATAATAGTAATTTAAAACCAATTTATAAAGAGCATAAAGGTTGGGATATGGACTTAACTAATCTTACAGATTTGTCTAATGCGCCTAAACAATTAAATAATTACATTAAGTGGCTTGAAGAAATACTTGAAACTCCAATTTCTATTGTATCAGTTGGGCCAGACAGAACGCAAACCTTGTATAAATAAACTTTGAGGATTTTACTTCATATTCTTTTTGTTGTATTCAGTTCGAATATTTATACTCAAAATACAAAAAAGATAGAAATAATTAATGCAGATAGCTCATTTGCCAGTAACAAGTTACATCCAGACTATTTAAGACTGATAGGAAATGTAACTTTCAAGCATAACAATGCATTTATGTACTGTGACTCTGCTTATCATTATCTTAAAGAACAAAAAATCATTGCTTATGGAAATATTAAAATATCACAAGCAGATTCACTAACTCTAGTAGGAAAAAAGTTAACATTCTATGGAAAAAAAGAAAAAGCTGAAATTTCTGGAAATGTCAGTTTATCTGATAATTTTATGATATTGAAAACAGAAAAAATTTTTTATGATTTTAAACATGATATTGCAAATTACCCAAAACCAGGAAAAATTTATCAAAAAGACAGAGAAATTAAATCAAAAAAAGGAAAGTATTTTTCCAAAAAAAATAAATTTATATTTACTGATTCTGTATTAGTTACAACAAAAAATTATAACATTACAACTGATAATATGCATTATAACTCAAAAAGTAAAATTTATAATTTTTTTGGTCCGTCCTATTTAAAATCAGAGAATAAAACAATTTACTGTGAAAATGGATGGTATGATGATGAGAAAGGAATTTCACAATTTCAACAAAATGCACACATAAATTCTGAGGCACAAATTATAACTGGTGATAGTATTTACTATGATGAAAACCTAAAATACTGTAAAATACTTAACAATGCAAAAGTAGAAGATACTATTGAAAATGTTAATGTATACGGAAATTTTATTGAATATTTTGAAAATAAAAAAATTGCAGAAATAACAAAAAAACCGATTTTAGAAATAATACTTAAAGAGGATACATTGTTTATGCATGCTAAAAAATTTGTAAGTCACCAAAAAAATAAAAACAAAAAAGTCTTGGCTTACAATAAAGTTAAATTTTTCAAAAAAAACTTACAAGGAAAGTGTGATTCTTTGAGCTATAATTTTAATGATTCCATAATACAAATGTATCGATCTCCAGTAATTTGGTCTAAAGAATATCAAATAACATCAGACAGCATAAGATTTCAAATCTCAAATGGTGAAATCAAAAAAATGATTTTAACCTCTAACCCAATAATAATTGAAAAATTAGACTCATTAAACTATAATCAAATTAAAGGAAAGAATATGATAGCTTTTTTTGATGATGACCAAATCAAGTATATGGATGTTAATGGTAATGGACAAAGTATTTTTTTTATTGATGACGAAAATAAAGATGAAATAATTGGACTAAATTTTACTGAATGTAGTGATTTATTTCTGCTATTTGATAAAAATAAGCTTGAATATGTCAACTATAAATCAAAACCTATATCAAAAACTATACCTCTTGATCAAGTAACTGAAAAAAATAGATTTTTAAAAGGATTTAAATGCAGAATTATTGAAAAACCTATTAGTAAAAGTGATATTTTCAATTAATAATTACAAAAGAAGTTCTTCTATTTTTAGCTCTATTTTGTGTTGAATTGTTTGGAAACAAGGGTTTTTGTTCACCGTAACCAACGTAAGTTAATTGATTTTCAGTTCTGGAATATAAATATTTATATACTTCATAAGCCCTACTTATTGATAATTTTAAATTATCTAAATCATTTCCTTTATCATCTGTATGTCCTTGAATTTCAATTTCTAGCTCAGGATTTTTAATAAGATATTCTACTAGCTGATCTAATTCTGAATATGAAGAAGAATCAATTATAAATGAATTAGATTCAAAAGTTACATTTCTAAAAATAATTTCCTCATTTGATTGTTTTGTTATTATATCAAGTTCGATGTTTGTGATTTCTTTTGCCTTTAACTTATTAGGGAGCTGAAAAACAAAGATGTCTTCTAATCCATATCCATTTTTGTTTGAAACAAAATAAGCTGTATTTCCGTCTTTTTCAACAATTAATGAGTTTTCAGTATTATGTGTGTTTATAGGAAATCCTAAGTTTTCTGGTTTTTGCCAACTATTAATTTTATTTTTTCTTCTACTAACAAAAATATCAAAATCTCCCATTCCAATATGTCCATTTGACGCAAAATAAAAAGTTAAATTATCTGGGTGAAGAAATGGAGACATCTCATCATATTTTGTATTTATTGAAGGTCCCAAGTTTTCTGGTTTAAGAAATGTATTATCTACAATTTCTGATCGCCAAATATCAGAACCTCCAAAACCACCAGGTCTGTTGCTTACAAAATATAAATACTTTCTGTCTGGTGAAAAACAACCTTGAGTATCCCATTTATCTGAGTTGACTAAATTACCTGCATTATATACAATACCATCATATAATAAATATAAGTCACAACCTCCAAGTCTATCAAATCTTTCGCAAGAAGTAAAAACGATTAAATTGGAATCAGTAGAAAATGAAAATGCTCCTTCATTACCAGAAGTATTTAAAATATCAGAAAATGGAAATGATTCTTTCCAATTTCCATCAGAATCTCTGTATGAAATATAAAAATCTTCTTGTAAAATATTGTCTTTTAAAAAACGTCTAGAAAAAACAAGCCTACTTCCATCCACTGAAATTGATGGTGAATATTCTTGATCAGAAGAATTGATATTTAAGCCGATATTTTGAGGATTAAATTTTACAGGATTTTTTATAGATTCAATAGCAAAATTACAATTGTTTATGTATTTTTCAACATTGAAATTCATTTTCAAAGAGTCCGACAAGACTATTTCTAAAAAAGATAGAGCTTCATAGTAATAGCCATTTGAATAATATAATTTGATAAGTTTTTCTAAAAGAACTACATCATTTGGATTTTTTCTTTCATAAACTTTTAAAATAAAGCTTGCAGCTAATTCAATACTATCAAGATTAATATAAATAGAGGCTAATAATAAATTTGGCTTCCTCCAATATGGATTATCATCTAATGCCTTATTAGCATATTTGATAGCTTTTTTAATATTTCCCTTTGAATTATATTTAACAGCTTTGTTGTAGCTCTTATAGTCTAATTGAGCAAAAGAAATGAAAGGAAGAAGTAAAAAAATAAAAACTATTTTTTTCATTACGGTATATTCATATACTTTTGAGTTTGCAAGGAAATTGCCCAATTTTTGTTTAGTTTTATATATTCTATAATAAACGGCATTACTTTTTCTTTCTTACTCCACTCTGGTTGTAAATACAAAAAACACTTATCATTTAGTTCTATTCTTTGTTCCTCCGCCCAAACAAGATCATGTTTATTATTAACAATAATTTTTAACTCGTCAGCTAAAGGTTTTATTGTCTTAAGAGGTAATTGCATTTTCTTTGGAGATAAACATATCCAGTCAAATGTACCTGTTAATTTATAAGCACCTGAGGTCTCTAAATGAATATTATAATTATTTTCTTTAAGTTTAGTTGTTAAATAAGTTAAGTCCCACATAAGAGGCTCTCCACCAGTAATTACTACAGTATTAACTTTAAAACCCTTAATCATTAAAATAATATCATCAACAGATGTTGGTGGATGAATAGAAGAATCCCAGCTTTCTTTAACATCACACCAATGACATCCTACATCACAACCACCAATTCGTAAAAAATAAGCTGCTTTTCCTGCAAAATACCCCTCTCCTTGTACACTATAAAATGCCTCCATCAAAGGTAACATGGTTCCATTCTTAATTGCTAATTCTGTACTTCTATCCATAATACAAAAGTATGTATTTTTAAAAAGAAGAATACTATATTTGTTGTTTATAAATTCAAAAAATATGAAACAATTAATAGAATGTGTACCAAATATTTCTGAAGGAAGAGATTTAGAAAAAATAAATGCTATAGCTAAAATTGTTGAGACGATTAAAGGAGTTAAACTTTTAAATATTGACCCGGGAGCAGCAACAAATAGAACAGTTATAACTTTTGTTGGGGAGCCAAAACCTGCTATTGACGCGGCATTTTTATTAATTAAAAAAGCTCAGGAATTAATAGATATGAGTTCTCACGAAGGAGAGCACCCAAGGATGGGAGCTACTGATGTATGTCCTATTGTTCCCATTTCTAATATAAGTATGAAAGAATGTGTTTCATGGGCACATAAACTTGGTGAAAAAGTAGGTAAAGAATTAGAAATACCTGTTTATCATTATGAGGAAGCAGCTAAAGAAGAAAAAAGAAGAAACCTTGCTAACTGTAGAAAAGGTGAATATGAAGGTTTAAGAAAAAAATTATCAGATTCTTCTTGGAAACCAGATTATGGCCCATGTAATTTTAATGATTCAGTTAAGAAGTCTGGTGCAACTGCTATTTCTGCTAGAGATTTTTTAGTAGCTTATAACGTAAATCTTAATACAACATCAACAAGAAGAGCTAATGCCATAGCTTTTGATATCAGAGAAGCTGGAAGAATCAAAAGAGAAGGAAATACTTTAACAGGAAAAATAGTTAAGGATAAAGATGGAAATGCAATTAAAATTCCTGGACTATTTAAATCAGTGAAAGGTATTGGTTGGTTTATTGAAGAGTATGGTGTAGCACAAATATCTTATAATCTGACAAATATTAATATATCCCCACTACATGAAGTTTTTGATAAAACATGTGAAAGAGCTCAAGCAAGAGGATTGAGAGTTACCGGTTCTGAATTAGTAGGCTTAGTTCCTAAAAAAGTATTAGTTGACGCTGGAAAATACTTCCTAAAAAAACAAAAGAGATCTATTGGTATAAACGAAGATGAAATAATAAAGATAGCTGTTAAAAGTTTAGGACTGGACGAACTCAGCCCATTTAATCCAGATGAAAGAGTTATTGAGTATATGATTGATAGCAATACAAAACAGCCGCTAATTAACATGACTTTAAATGACTTTGCAAATGAAACATCATCTGAAAGTCCAGCACCTGGTGGTGGTTCTATATCTGCTTACTGTGGAGCAATGGGAGTAGCTCTTGGAACAATGGTGGCAAATTTATCAGCTCATAAAAGAGGTTGGGATTCTAGATGGGAAGAGTTTTCAAATTGGGCTGAAAAAGGAATACAATATCAAAAACAGTTAATTAATTTGGTTGACGAAGACACTAATGCATTTAATAAAATTATGCAAGCATACAGATTACCAAAGTCTAGTAAAGAGGATGAAAAAAATAGAGATAAGGCTATACAAGAGGCAACTAAATATGCTATTCTTACTCCTTTCAAAGTAATGGAGATATCGTACGAATCTATGCAAGTAATGAAAGCTATGGCAGAAATTGGAAATCCCAATTCTGTAACAGATGCTGGAGTTGGTGCATTATGTGCAAGGACGGCTGTTCTAGGTGCTTTTTTAAATGTTAAGATAAACTGTGGAGATTGTGATGATAAACTTTTTGTGGATGACATTATAAAAAAAGGAGAAAAATTAGTTCAAAAGGCATGTACGTTAGAAGATGAAATATTAAAAATTACAAATTCTAAAATTTGATTATTACAAAAAGACTTTACGGAATTATTAGTATATTTTTGATTGGTATATTATTTTTTTCTTGCAAAGAAAATAAAGAGGAATCAAAAAATTATGTGTCTTTAAAAAAAGCATCTTCTTTAGAAAAAATCAAAGAAGATTCTCTATCAATTGATAGCACAAAAAACAATATAAAATTAAATTTCGAAAAAGATGCATATGAAGCAGCTTCATGCATGTGTAAATTTTCAAATTTAATTATTGCCTTTTCAAAAGATAAATCTAAAGAAATGCAAATAAAATTAGAAAAAACCAGCAAACTTTGTACTTCATTATTTAACAAAGTAGACAGTATTTATGATGGAGACGATAATTTTAAAGAATTATATCTAAAATATATTACTGAATGCAAATGATTAATTTAAAAAAATCAAAAAAACCGAGAGATTTTAGCGATTTTTTTATTAATTAAACATTAACTCCAATTTTTTCCGCCATTAGCTTTCCTATGTCAGCAGGCGAGTCTGCTACAGTTATACCACACTCTCTCATAATAGCCTTTTTTGCAGCTGCAGTATCCTCTGCACCACCTACGATAGCTCCGGCGTGTCCCATAGTTCTTCCTTCAGGAGCGGTTTCACCTGCAATAAACCCAACTACAGGTTTCGTACCATGTTGCTTAATCCATTTTGCAGCATCTGCCTCTAGCTGACCTCCTATCTCTCCTATCATTATTATGCCATCTGTTTCAGCATCATTCATAAATAATTTAACAGCGTCTTTTGTAGTTGTTCCAATTATTGGATCACCTCCTATTCCAATAGCTGTTGAAATTCCAAGTCCTGCTTTAACTACCTGATCAGCAGCTTCATAAGTTAAAGTTCCTGATTTAGATACAACTCCTATCCTCCCTTTTTTAAATACAAATCCTGGCATAATTCCACATTTTGCTTCTTCTGGTGTTATAACACCTGGACAATTTGGCCCA
>JAYZXD010000010.1:0-19663 GCA_036141595.1 Bacteroidota bacterium | reverse complement strand
ATTTCCGCTCGATGCTTCAATAGTCCAATTTGCACCTCCATCAGTACTTTCCCATAAGTTTATTCCACCAACAAATAAATGATTCTCATCATTATTTGAAACACCTAAACTAAGATCATACCAAGATTGACCTCCAGTTCCAGTACCGTCAGTATCTCTTCCAAGTATATTAGGTGAATTAGATTGCAGACTCCAATTATTTCCCCCATCAATCGATTTATAAATTCCATGAAAACTATAATCAGAAGCTGAGTAAAGTGCATAAATTACGTTAGGATTAATCGGTGTAACAGCAATGAGTGGCCTATATTTTCCTGAGGATGCAACGCCATTATTAACGATAGACCAGTTGCCGCCACCGTCCAAGGATCTGTACACGTTTGAACCACCACTTGATTGTTTAGCTGCGTATACAATATTGGGATTGCCAGGCATAAACTCTATATCCCTCCATCTACCCAAAGGAGCACAATTACTCCAACTTATACCACCATCAACGCTTAACATTATGTTTGTGTTTGTTGCAGCAAAAACGCTATCTGAGTTATTGGGGTTGATCAATATTTTGTTGACTCTCTTATTAGCACTAACATTATAACTAAGGCCTGTGGTACTCCATGTATCTCCTTGGTCGATAGATTTCAAAACTCCTATACTGTACGTGTCTGAAGCATTTGCATCACCAGTTGCTATATAAATTATATCTGTATTGTTAGGGTCAACAGCAATTGAGGAGACTCCAAGAACTGGCAAGTCATCGCTTGTTGTCACCCAATTAACTCCTCCGTCAATTGATTTCCAAAACCCACCGCCTGGAGAACCCACGTAAATAATATTTTGATCATATGGGTCAAAAGCAATTGCATTAATTCTACCAACACCGCGATTTTTCCCGTTGGACAAAATTATTGGGACGTTTGTTGGGCCAAGTGGCTTCCAATTTGAGCTGCTTGATTGCTCAGTTTTGCCTTTTTCTTTCAGCCACTCATTATAAAGAGCTAAATGAGGAAATGTTCTATCATTTGAAACTCTTTTCTCAACAAAATCTAGCTCTCTAGCATAAGGCTTATATCCATTTCCTTTTTCATAAGGTATGTTTTCTCTGTATTTATTGAAAGCATTTATTTTATCTTCAGTTGACGGAGAAGCATTAGTTTTTCTTAAATTATCTTCCCAAATCTGAGCATATAAACTTTGTGTAAAAAACAGAGATGTAGAAAGCAATAAATACCTTAACATGTTAAAACTTTTTTTGCAAAGATATGACATAATTTCTTCCATTGCTAACAATTGCTGAGGAGAAAAATTTATGGTGTATATCAAATATATTTTCTATAGAAAAATTAATAATTATATTTTTGTTTATCTGATTAAAATATGAAATATCAAAAAAGTTAACGGAGGGAATTCCGTCAATTGTAGCTTCATCTAAATTGTCAACACCACTTAAGTCAAAATCTTCACTATCTTTCTTTCCATTATATGAGTGTGACAACACAATATAAGAATTACCAATTTTCTTTTTAAAGTTGTTCTTTATTTGAATTGGGGCAATATGCGCTAATGGTTCATTATTAGATTTATTTCCAGTTGTATATATTATCTTGTTATCTATTGTGTAGTTATTAGCAAACAGACTTTTCATGAAAATTTCAAATCCATAAATTGTAATGTTATCAATATTCTTATTCATTTGAACTCTCATAATTTCACCATCGTATAATATTGAGTCTTGATTATTAATTTGAGAAAATTCTCTTGAAATAGCATTATTTATCAAGCTCAAATAACTATTAAATGAAACCTCAAATTTATTTGTTATGTAAGTTGCTGAAATTTCATAATTTCTTACTTTCTCCGCACTTAAATAGTTATTTGGGACAAGAACATTTTTGTCATCTTTTGAGAAAATTTTAGTCATGTCATCAACATTTGGATTTCTAAATCCATCAAATAACTTAAGGTTTATTACAAAGTTGGAATTGGCGTAGTTTAGTGAAAAGTTTCTTATAATTGATAAGTTGTTGAGTTCTAATTTTTTATAACCAAGATTAATTATGCTGGTATCATTAAACTTAGAGATAATAAAATAATCGTTTAGTCCACCACCAAGAGTCAAGGAAAATAAATTGTTCACCTTATATTGGATTTGGGCATATATATTGTTATCAACCACATAACTACCGCCATCGGGGTACCTTGTAGAATTATAAAAAGTATTGCAAATACTATCTGTGAGGTTAGCTTTTGAATTTAAAATTTCCACTCTATTACTGATGCCGTAGTTTAGCGTACCTTTTGTAAAATTCTTTTTAAAATCCATTTTTGAATCAATAACATCTAAATCTTCATACCTATTACTCTGAAAATTATCTGTATATTTTTTTTTGTGACGAGATTCGTTTAGTTTTTGATAAGCAGCGGTTATTTGAAACTTGTCACTTAAAATATAATTTTTGTAGTTTAGTACAGATAGTTTAGATAAAAAATAATTTTGAGGCCCATAATACCACTTTTCGAATTTTGGCACTCCGTACTTTAAGTCATTTAATTTATCGATTCTATTTAGCTTACTAAAATTAGAGTTATACAAGTCTATATTCGCAATAGAAAAATCAGAGATATTTTTACTAATTCTTTGTGTTAAATAAAAAGAATGATTTTGAGTATATTTTTGTCTTTCGTTTTCAAACATGTGAGGTAAGTCACCCCAATCATAATATCCGTGTGATCTATTTTTACCCGCTTTTATAAGATCGTAATCGTTAATTGATATAGATGTAAAGGCATTGATTTTACCAATTCTATAAACAGAACTAAGATTGATTTTTGAACTATTAAGTGCCGAAGAAAATTCTTGAAAAAAACTTGAATTAAAAGAATCACTTTTTCTTATTGGAGCACTGTTCATATATATAGCAGAATTCATAATTCCAGATCCAAAACCTACACTGTTAGAGGACAATGTATAGACATCATTAATATTAAAATAATCTACATATTTTAAGTTCTGAGAGTGTCCACTTCTTGTAATACAATTATTTAAAGAAATCCCGTTAAATATTAGTTGTAGTCTGCTAGCCTCCATACCCCTTACATTTGGGCTTCCTGAGCCTGATTGACTTTTTTGTATACTAACATTTAACTTTGAGAATAGAACATTATCAATATTTTTTATTGGAGCAAGTTCTAATTCCCTTTTTTTTATTTTTTGGAACTCTTTGCTATTAAACTCATATTTCGGAGAGGTTATAGTAATTGAATCCAGCTGATAATTGTTTAATATAACTTGACTTAAAACATTATTTGAGAGAGCTAGAAGAAAAAAACCAAAAATTAATTTTATTTTATTCATTTAATGATTCAATTATTTTTTTTGATTTTAAATTTTTAATTTCATGATTATGATAGTTATAGTATTTAACTAAAATATCAAGACCTATTTCTCTGTCGTTCTTATTAAAATCATCACACTTCTCATTAAGAATTGATTTAAAAATATTTGACTCTTGTTTTGTAATAGTGTTTTCAGACTTAATATTTTCAAAATCACCATTTTCTAAGTTAAAATAACTATTTTCTATATTCTTAATATTTGGGTAAAAGCCTAAATAATAAGTCAACCTAATTATAAACAGCAAATGATCTGACTTATCGATTCTCTTATTACTATTTAAATCAAAAGTGATTTTCCATAAGAAGTTAAACAAGCTAATATCTTCAGTTGATTCACTGATAACTTTTTTAAGAAATTCTGCATAAAATAGCTTCAAAAGTTTGGCTGAAATAAAACTTGTTGGTGGAACTAAAAGCCGTACTTCATCTAGTCTTTGTAAATTTCTATTTTTAGATTGAGCTGATTTAATTTGAATCAACCCCATGGGTTCCAAGGCGTTGATTTTAGTTTTACTTTTTTTAGATTGAAAGCCCTTAATTAAATAAGGCACTAGACCGAAGTTTTCAGTAATCAGACTGCAAATTACCGTGCTTGAATTAATTTTTTTATAACCTAATGAGATTGCTTTACAGCTGTAAGACATTTACTTAATAATTAATATTTTTCCAGATATCTTTTCACTTCCCATATCGTCTGAAGTAAAAATCAAATATACTCCAGTCGGCACTTTATTTCCGTCAATATCTCTACCATTCCAAGTTGCTCTACCACCATTTGCATAGCCTTCAAAAATTAAATTGAAGTTCATATCAGTGATTTTAATATTGGCATCAGTATAAAGCTTGTCTATTGTGATTAGGCCGTTGTAGCTTTGTTTAACCGGATTTGGAAAAATTTTTAAATTATTTTGAAAGCTCTCCCCGACAGTTGCGTCGCTAGTATATGATAATAAACCTTTGTCTGTCCCTATAAATACTTCTCCATTTTTTGAATTTATAGCAATATCAATTATGTTATTTGATGGAAGAGGAGAGTTCTCACTTGTGAAATGATGGATTTCTTCTGTTCCATCTGCTGATAACAAATATAATCCAGCGCCTAGCGTCCCAATCCATTTTCTATTGCCTCCATCAACAGCTATACATTTTACAGACTCAGTGCTTAGGAGGTATTGACCATAATCACCTTCTGTAATTAGTATTTGTTGTGCATCAAAATTATAACCACTAAAAACTAGCGAGGGATTATTAAAAACACAAATCCCTTCATATGTGCCCACCCAAATCTCTCCATTTATATCTTTTGTTATGCAATTAACATTGTTATTTGGAAGAGCTCCCTGACCTAAATTTGTGGTGATCAGTTTATACTGGTCATCATACTGATTATCTATTGTATTATTATCATCATAAACAAATAAGCCTTTTCCATTGCCCTTTGCAATTATTCCCCACTTTTGGTTAGAGTTATCTATTAAAATTTCATCAAAATATAATCCCTCGATAGCTAAATTCAATGTATATGAATACCATTCATTTTTAGCTGTTTTAACAAATAATGGTTTTTGAACTTGTGAATTCAGCCCCCACAAATTTCCATAATTATCAAATTTTAAGTCCGAAATTTGGATTCTATTATTTGAATAGTAAGTTGTGTCAAGTATTCCACTAGTGTTATCATACCCATATTTTTCAGAAAAGTTACTGTTTAATACCTCAGAAACTCCATCATACCAAGATGCAAAATACTCAGAATCACCATTTGTTGCAACAGAAACAATATCTCTGCTATTTCCAAGAAATTGGGATGAATATTCTGACCATGAATTATTTTCAAGAATTGACACCCCCTGATAATTTAAATTGTTCACATTATAGTTAGAGTGCCCACCGTGAGAAATATACAATTTTGAATTTGAAAAATTTAAATCAAATATACTATTCGAAGTTGGACCATTTGGGAGGACAGCAGATGATACACTACCACTAGTTATTTTCATCAATCCATTTATACTGTCAGCTATCCAAATATTGTTTTGGTCATCGTAGCATGCGCTTTTAAATTTCACGAGTTGTGAGTTTTCATTATAGTTTTCAAGTGTGTCAATACCATTAATACTTGTTACAACTGAATTGTCATAGATAAATAAAAACTTGTTGTCACTGTATGTAATATCATTAAGATTATCAGAACTAATTAAAACAGAACTTAAATTAGATAAATCCTGTGAAACTTTGTAATAAGTTTCAGATTCATTTTCATATAAGAAAACTATACTTGATCCATTTACTATCTTACTGGCGTTTGAGTTCGTATCAATTTGAATCCAATTATTTGGATCGTTCAAAAGTGAATTTTGCTCAGCTTTAAAAATACCACTGTTTGTAGCTGCCAAATAATAATTGCCTATTTTCTTAAAATCATTTATTTCAATAGATTCTCCGTCTTTGTAAAGATAATATGTATCACTAATTTCTTTTTTAGTTAAGTTTATTTTAGAAATACCATAAGTTGCAGAAATAAACAACTCATTATCAATTACAGTTAAGTTATTTATTCTTTTTCCTGCAATCTCTAAATTTTTTATATCCGTGATACTTGTTGTTAAATTATCTTCAATTATATCAATATTTGAATTTTCATACGAAATAATAAGTCTATTTGAGCTAAAAGCTAAATTGTTAATTCCATAATCACTTGTAAAGTTTAATTTATTATAAAGAAAGAGTTCATTGTTATTATTATAGCTAAACAATCCATTATTAGTAACACAGTAAGTTTGATAGTTTTTAAAAAAAACCTTTTTTGCACCATTGTAAGAATAGTAATCTTTCCAAGTTCCTATTTCGTTAGAAAAACTTTGATTAACGATAAAAAATAAGACTAAAAGATTTTTCACAATACAAATTTAAAATATAAACGAAGATTATTTACAAATATGATTTAATGATTTAAATTTGCCACAGGCCTAGTAGTTCAACTGGATAGAATGTCAGATTTCGGCTCTGATGGTTAGGGGTTCGAATCCTCTCTGGGCCACAATTCCTAAATTGTTATTTTTGTAGAAATTTAGTTAGTGGATATAAAAAATATATGCTGTATTGGAGCTGGCTATGTTGGAGGGCCAACAATGGCAGTAATTGCATTAAAATGCAAACATATACATGTTAACGTTGTTGATATTAATCAGAGTCGTATTGATGCTTGGAATGATGACAATCTTGACAATTTACCTATTTATGAACCAGGTTTAGCAGATGTAGTTAGTGAAGCTAGAGGTAGAAATTTATTTTTTTCAACAGACATTGATAATAGCATAAAAGATGCAGATATGATCTTCATTGCTGTGAACACCCCAACAAAGACGTATGGTGAGGGAAAAGGACAAGCTGCGGATCTTAAATATGTGGAGTTGTGTGCTAGAAAAATAGCTGAGGTCTCAAACAACGATAAAATTGTAGTTGAAAAATCTACACTACCTGTACGAACTGCCGAAGCTGTTAAAACAATTCTTGATAAAACAGGTACTGGTGTAAATTTTGAAGTATTATCTAACCCCGAGTTTTTAGCTGAAGGAACTGCCATAAATGATTTATTTAAATCTGATAGAGTTTTAATTGGAGGTGATCAAACTGAATCCGGTAAAATTGCAATCAGTAAGCTTGTTGATATTTATAAAAACTGGATACCAGAAGAAAAAATTTATACTACTAATGTGTGGTCATCGGAATTATCTAAATTGGTTGCAAACGCTTTTTTAGCACAAAGAATAAGTTCTATAAATAGTATTTCTGCACTTTGCGAAGCAACAGAAGCAGATGTTGAAGAGGTTGCTACGGCCATTGGAATGGATAAAAGAATTGGCAATAAGTTTTTAAAACCTTCAGTTGGGTTCGGCGGTAGTTGTTTTCAAAAAGATATTTTAAATCTGGTTTATATTGCTAAGTCTCTTGGGCTTAATGAAGTTTCTGAATACTGGAACCAAGTAGTGGAGATTAATAATTATCAAAAAAAACGTTTTGCTAAGAAAATTATGAAATCTCTATACAATACTGTCTCTGAAAAAAAAATAACTTTGTTAGGCTGGGCTTTTAAAAAAGATACTAACGATTCTAGAGAATCTGCAGCAATTTATATTGCCGATTATTTAATAGAAAATGGTGCTAAAATACATGTTTATGATCCTAAAGTAAGTGAACAAAGAATGCTCTCTGATTTAGAATTTTTGAATAATCGCTCACTAAATGAAAGTAAAAAGTCACTAATTTATCATTCAGACCCATTTGATGCTTGTAAGAATTCTCATGCTATTGCTATTATTACGGAATGGGATGAGTTCAAAAAATATGACTGGAAGAAAATTTATGTTAGTCTCATCAAGCCAGCTAAAATCTTCGACGGTAGAAATATTTTAAATAAAGGTGAACTTGAAAAAATTGGCTTTGAAATTTACTCAATTGGAAAAGCTGCTCAAAAAAAATAAACTAAGAATTACTTATTCATCAGATTTGTATTCATATCCGTAGCCATAGTTGTAATTATAACTATAGTTATATCTATAGCCGTAACTGTAGTTGTATGCATAGCCATAACCATATTTGCCTTTTGCTCCAAGTCCGTTAAGAACGAAAATCGAATTTTTATTGATGACACCTTTTTTAAATGAATCATCTATGAAATTAAGTACACCTATATCAGTATGATTACATCTTACAACAAAAATTAATAAATCAGCTAAAGGGCTCATACTTAATGTGTCAGAAACAAGTAAGCACGGGGGAGTGTCAATTATTATATGATCGTAAACTTTTTTAGCTTGATCAAGCAATTTTTTAAAGTTTCCATTATTCAATAGTTGAGCAGGATTAGGTGGTATTTGACCACCAATGAGTATATCACAATTTATCATTTCAGATTTTATTACAGCATTTTTCCAATCATAATTACTATCAACCAAATAATTAACTAATCCTGCAACATTTTTTTCTTTATTTAAATATACATGAATTTGAGGGTTATGTAAATCAGCACCTATAAGTAGTGTTTTTTTTCCAATAGATGCTTTTGCAAGAGCTAAATTAGTAGCACAAAAAGTTTTCCCTTCTCCTTTAATTGTTGATGTAACCATAACTATTTGCCCATCTTTTTCATTTTGATTTGTATAAAATTTTAACTTGGAACTTAACACCCTAAAAGATTCAGCAAGCGGAGACCTTTCTTTTGATGAAGTTATGATTGTATTACTTTGACTTTCAATTTCAGGAATCTCACCTATTACGGAAATAGGAAGTTTAAGTTCTTCAAGCTGTTCTCTTGTAAATATTTTCCTATTGAAAAAAAACATAAGATATAAAAAAGTAAAAGGTAATAAAATACTAAACAAAATAGCTGCTGAATAAATAATGCTTGATTTGGGAGAAACAGGATTATCTTTTGTTATAGCATATTCAACTATTTTAATGCTCGGCTCAGTTACCGCATAACTAACTTCTGCTTCTTCACGTTTTTGAAGAAGGAAAAGATAAAGAGATTCTTTTATTTTTTGATTACGTTCAATAGCTCTTAGTATTTTTTCTTTCTCAGGTAAATTAGAAATTTCGTTATTATATTTATAGAATTGATTAGATAACTTGCTTTTAATATTTTTCAATTGTGACAAATTATTTTGTAAAGAATAAATAATATTTGAACGAAAATCACTCAAAGTATTATCAAGTTGTTTTGTTGATGGATTATTAAAGCCGGCACTTAAAATTAATTTTTTTCTGTCTAAAATGATTTGATTATACTCTGATATTAACAAATTAATCTCATCATTTTCAATTACCATATTTGCCGGAAGTAGTTCTAATTTATCATTTGCTAATGTTTTAAGTAGCAAATTTGTTATTGAAATTTGATTTTCTGTGCTAAAGATACTTTCTTCAGATTTTAAACCCTTTTCAAGTGAAATTGCAGAATTAGCAGATAAGTCAACCAAATTATTCTCAACTTTATATAACTGCTTAGCAATTTCAATTGAGTCTAACTCTAATGATAGATATGAGTACCTAGCATTCACAAAATCAATTGTTCTTTTGTGAATAAGTTGACGGTCTTTTACTCCGTCATTATTGAATACAACTACTAACTCATTTAAGAAATTTTCTGAATATTTTCTGTTCGAAGAATTGAAATTGAGTTGAATAATATCACTTTCTTTACCAATCTGAGAAATAGTTAATGAACTTTTTAATTTATCAAATAAATAGTTCTTGGACAAAAATCTAATTTCAAAACCTTCATAACTATTTTTCAACAGTTTCTTATCGAAATTTAATATTTCAAAAGGTAAATCATGATTAAATTTGGAGCTAGTAGATCCCTTAAAGTAATATTTTTTAGATTCGTTTTGAAAATCAATTATTTCAAACCCTTCATCTGTTTCATTAAGCCTATAATTTTTGTTTTCAAGACTATCAATGTCAGTGTTTAGAGTGATTTCAAAAGGGTAATCAACAACCAAACCTTGCTTGATATCACCGATTTCAAAAACTTCAATTTCGAGATTTAAGTTTTCGATAACCGTTTTTATAATTGGTGTTGATTTTATTATTTCTATTTCATTTTCAAGATTAATTTTTGACTTAGAAAATAATTCTGACGCTGTTGGTAGCTCAAGTGAAGTCTGCTTTTTATCTATTATCTGGATTTTTGCATCAGCGCTATAAATTTTTTCACTGTATCTCAAATATGTGAATGCTACAACAAAAAATAACCCTATAGAAATTACAAAATATTTCCAGTAATATAAGTATTTAAAAAGTTCCTTTTGAAAACTATATTGATCATCAGAGTAAACATCATTAAAGTCTTTATCGTATGAGTTATTCATATAATTAAAAGTTAATTAATAATGTGATATTTAATAATAGTGACGCTATTGTAGCAATGGATGCAGGGCTGCCTATAAATCCAGCACTTTTAACTTTATTAAAAGATGGGTTAATAATTAAAACGTCATTGTTTTTTATGTAGAATAGAGGGCTATTTAAAAAATCAGACTTTGTTAATTCTATGTTGTAAGCCTTTCTTTTTCCGTTATCGTCTCTAATAAGTGTAATATCTTTTCTTTTACCGTCTATTGTCAAATCTCCAGCGTAACCTAATGCTTGTAAAATATTAATTTTTTTATCTGAGTATGAAAATGTTCCAGGATTATTAACTTCGCCTAAAACGGTAAATTTACTATTGATTCTTCTCACGATCACTGTAGGGTTAGAAAGATGATTACCTTGTACTAGAAGATTTTTTAACTTTTCTTCTAACTGTTTTTCATTTAAATCGCTAGTATTAATTTTTCCTAAAACCGGAAAATTAATCATCATGTTGTCATCAACCAAGTATCCATCCAATTTTATTACTTCAAGGTTAGTCTGATTACTAAATGGATTTAATACATTGTATGGGATAGAAGCTTCTGCTACTGTGGTTTTAACATCTATTTTTAAAATATCTCCAGATTCAATTCTGTCTTTAACAAGAGGAATATCAATCCATGAATTGGCCTCTTGCTTTTTAATATCTTTTAAATAAATTAACTGATTTTTTGTTGAGCAAGAATTAAAAAAAATTAAGCAAATGATTGAATAATATATCAATTTCATTATTCAAAAATAATTATATAATCTTAATAACGATTGTAAAATACAAGAAAATGGTTTTTATATAGTTTGTGTGTTTTTGGATAAATAAAATTAGATAATTTAACAATCTCTATTTTAGTCAATATATCTTGCTTGGTAAACAATTCATTTAGCATTTTTTGCAGAAAAACACAACTTTTATTTATCTGATGGCTCATCTTTTTATGAAGTTCCGTCCTCAGATTACTTGCTAGCTAACTTGAAAGATTTCTTTTCAAAAGATATTATTTTATTAGAAATTTCTTTGTGGTAAATCAGTAAATATTTTATCGTAGATTTTAGAATTCGGAAAAAATATTATCCATGCAGTAATAAATATCAATTTAATGTCGAGTAAAAAAGATTTATTCTTTTGATACCAAATTTCTAAATCACCTTTAAATGGATATATTGTATTTTTGTAAAAGTCCCAAATATCAGCACCATCACTTTTTACTTTTGTTATAATGTCCTCTTCATCTCTAAATATAATTGAACCTATGCCTGTAAGTCCAGGCTTAACATTATAGATGACCTTTTGTATCTTATCTGGATAAGAATCAAAGCTAACACGCATTACCGGTCTAGGACCTACAACACTCATTTGGCCTAAAAAAATATTTAACAATTGAGGCAATTCATTAATTTTAGTCTTTCTCAAAAAGCCCCCCATAAAAGTTAATCTAGGATCATTTTTTACAGTAATATAACCTCCTTTCATTTTCGAGCTATTTTTAACCATAGTAGCAAATTTAAAAATCTTAAATGGCTTATTATGCATTCCAATTCTTTCCTGAAAATAAAAAACTTCACCTTCTGATGTTAGTCTGAGTAAAATTATAATTGGCAATAATAAAGGGAACAATATTATTAATGCAATTGAAGAAGATAAGATGTCAAATAGTCTTTTAGTTAGTTGATACATTTTTTACATTTTTTGATCTAAAGACCTACCAGTCTCGATATGCCTAAAATTAGGCAATAAATCTTTCATGGATTTTATTATATCTTCTTTTCTATAATTCTCACCATCAAATAAAGTGCTTAAATCGTTTATGATGGATTGAATTTCTGAGTTTGATGGTTTTTTCGAATTTGTTACAATACCGATCGATTCGAACTTATTTAAATTTACTTGATCATCATTTGTATAAAACTCCTCATATAACTTTTCACCGCTTGTATCAGTTTTAAAAAAATAACAAGGATATGAAGAATTTTCGTCCATTAAATTAGCCGCCTCTTTTGCTTCAGATTCACTATGACATATTTTAACTTCTCTGTTCAAATATTTAAAAAATTCTAAAGTTATAGCTTTAAAACTAACCAATTGATCTTCATTTAGTTTAGGAAAAAAAATATCACCACTGCAGCCAAGAATGCAGGTTAAAAGACAAATTTCACCACTTTCCTCAGGTGAAACAAAAAAACGTTTAACATCAGAGGGGCATGTAATAGGCTGTCTTTGTAATAGTCTTTCAATATAACCGTAAAGTAGAGATCCGTTTGAGAAAGCCACATTAGCGAATCTAGCAGTAGTTATTTTAAAATCCTTGGAATAAGCCATAATGACATTTTCCATTAATTTTTTTGATGCGCCCATAACATTAACTGGATTTGCAGCCTTATCAGTTGAAACACAGAAAAAATGAGATGGCTTATTTAATTTTAAATAATCTAAAAGTCTTTTTGCATCCAAAACATTATTTTTTATCATCGCCTCAATGGAAAAAGCATCCTTTTCACTTCTAACATGTTTGTGAGCAGCAAAATTAGCTACTATATCAAAGGACCCATGACTATTTAACATTTTATAAAAAACCTCAGAACTAAAAGACATCGGATAGGTTAGATAAACATTAGGAACATTTATATTTAAATCACTTCTTAATGTTCTGGTTAATTCTGTTAAGCCATTTTCATTAGTATCTACAACTATTAATTCTGAAGGGTTAAACCTTAATATCGCTTTGATAAAAGAAGATCCTATAGTACCTGCTCCACCAATTACTAATACCGATTTCCCATTAATTTCTTTGTTTAACTTATCTTGATTATTTCTTAAATCAGATTCAAAAAAACTATTCTCTCTTTGCGTAATAAACTTCTTAACGAATTCTGATATATTGGGTAAATTCATAGTTTAAAAAAATTTTTAATTTCTGAAATGACTTGACGCTGATCATAATTAGTTAAATTGGAAGATGATGGAATACTAATACATTCTTTGAAAATGCTATTTGAAATATCGTTTTCGTTAATGTAAATTAAATTTTTATACATAGGCAAATTATTCATTGGTGTCCAAAATGGTCTGCTTTGAATTTTTTTATCATTGAGATAATGTAGCAATTCTCTCATTTTTTTTGTTCGAAATGTAAACAACCAGCAATTAGGCTGAGAATCAATTACGTTTTCTTGAAAAATTATATCTCCAATGCCACTTAGCTCTTTTTTATAGAGATAATCTATTTCTTTTTTTCTTCTTAATATTGTTTCAAAATTTTCCATTTGAGCAAGTCCAATTGCAGCTAGCACATTTACAAGCCTGTAATTGTAGCCCACTTCATCATGAAAATAATCTAAGGGATCTGATTTAGCAGTTGTTGTTATGTGTTTTGCACTTTTAGCAATATCCTTATCATTAGTTAAAATCATACCCCCCCCACCTGTAGATATTATTTTATTTCCATTGAAACTTATCACTCCTGCAGTTCCATATGTTCCTGAATGTTTCCCATTGTTAAAACTTCCAAGTGCTTCAGTACTATCCTCAACGATAGGAATTCCATAAGTTTCGCTAATTTTTAATAATTTCTCAATATTTACAAATCCGCCAAGCACGTAAACTGGCATTATAGCCCCAATTTTTTTTCCAGATAATTTTTCAACAGATATTGTTTTGCCATTTACTAATTTGGTTTTAGTATTTTTCTTCAACCATTTTTGTAATAAATCAATATCCATTTGCCAAGTGTTCTTACAAATATCAACAAGTATTATCTGAGAGCCTATGTATGTTATGGCATTAAGTGTAGCAACAAAAGTAAGATTAGGAGCAATTACTATGTCTTCATTGCTAACACCAGCAAGCTGCAATGATATCTGAAGACCTGCAGTCCCGTTCATACAAGCAATAGCATATTTTGAACCAGTGTATACACGTATTGCCTCTTCAAATTTGTCAACATATTTTCCAGCAGATGATATCCAAGCAGTATCTAAACAGTCTTTAACATATTTCCATTCATTTCCAGAAATATTTGGAACTGATAAAGGGATCATTTTGTTTTTCATTTAATTTATTGCCAAAATTTATTCTTACTTGTGCGACCTAATCCTGGATTAAAAAAATTAGTCGGGTCCAATTTTTTATAAAAGTTGGAAAGAGAAGGCTTAGCAAAATATTCATGCCCAACATTGTGTTCAGCTGGATACTCGGCTCCTCTAACATTATAAGTGTGTAACAGTTTTTCTTTTAACAAATTCGCGTTGACTCCTTTTTTTACAATATAGTTTAGGTGCATGACATGACAAAATAAATGACCATAATAAAACTTTTTATCCAATAAGCAATCAATCTCATCAGGCAGTTTTTCAAACCAATTTTTTTCATTTCTTGGAAAAGCGATATCCATCGACAGCATCCCTCCTGTTGTACTCTCATTAAGTGAATGATAACGCCCTATGGCACTTGCAGCAACAAATCGATGAAGCACAGCTTTTCTTGCTTCCTTTTTGGTACATTCAAAATAATCTCCCTCATAATTCTCAAAAAATTTAGACAAATAATCCTTTATCTCTACAATTCCTTGATCAGACATTTCAATTATCCAGTGGTGTTCATACATATCTCTAAAACTTTCCATTCTTTTGGGTAGATGATTTGGAAATAAATTACTCAAAAACTGCATTAATTTATCTGACAATTTATTTGGAAGAAAATGTATTTTTTGGGAATAAAAATCAACTTTTCTTTTTAATTCAAAAAGAGTAGGAAGAAATTTGGTTCCCAAATTATCAATTACAAGGAAAGTGTCTTTACTGTATTTTTTTGCTGCATCATAACAATCTCTGTGTAAGTAATCTCCTGCTTTTGGTAAATTTTCGAACTTTGAGAGAATGTCTCTTCGAATCTTCCAAAAAACATTAGGGTCATTCGTGCCTAAATAAAAAACCTTATCTTTTTTAGGTACCGGAAATGTGTCTAATCTTACTGCAAATACAGCAATTTTGCCCGCACATCCAGACGCGCCATATAATAGTCTACTATCAGAATTAAACCTTGAAGGAGTTGAGGAATCTATCTGGCGTATAATTTCTGTATATTTATTGTCAGATGCTAATTTTTCAGAGTAAATTACATCTTTTTTACTATAATTTTTGCTTTCTAAATTATTTAAAATCTCTTCTTCATTTGAACCTAAATCAATTCCTAAATCATTAATTAGTTGTAATTCTCTGTTCTTATTGACTTTAGCATATAGAGCTAATTCAGTATATGCTGGTCCTCTTTTTACAAGAGAACCTCCAGAATTATTACAAACTCCACCAATAATTGAAGCCCCTACAGACGTAGATCCAATGACGGAATGAGGTTCTCTGTTGATAGGCTTTAACAATTTTTCTAAATCATATAATGTGCTGCCTGCTAATGCAACAATCTGTTTTCCACCATTTATTAATTGAATATTATTTATGCGCAAAGTATTAATAATAATTATTGGCCGATCGTAATTATTTCCATAAGGAGTAGAGCCGCCTGTAAGTCCAGTGTTAGCCGCTTGCATAATAATAATTACATCAAATTTTAAACAGACTTTAAGTATTTTCCAAAACTCTAACAAAGTTCCAGGATTAACAACTGCTAACGCCTCTCCATCACCATATCTCCATCCTTTTGAATAAGATTGTTTTTTCCATTTAGAAGTAATTACAGAATCATTACCTGAAATATCTATGATTTTTTTTATTAAATCTTTGTTATCTTTCATAAATGACAGTCTTATTTTTTGAATTTTTTATCTATTGATTTTATGATTTTTTAATTATTCTTCCTGGATTACCAACAACTTTAGAGTTTTTGGGAATATCATTAATTATAACAGAGCCTGCTCCAATTATAACATTATCATCAATATTGATACCTTCACTAATAACTGAATTAGCCCCGACAAAGCAATTTTTACCTATTTTCACGCCACCAGTTAACACAGAACCAGGACAAATATGTGAAAATTCGCCAATTTCACATTCATGTTCAATAATTGCACCCGTATTTATTATACAACCTTTATTTACTAAAACTTGAGAGTTTATTATCACTCCAGAACTAATAATATTTTGTTCCCTTATAGCAGATGTTTTTGATATTACTGAATTTTTATGAATTAATGAGATATCTAAGCAAACTTCTTTGTTAATCATTTTATTATAAACATTTTTTCGAATATAATTATCTCCAATAGCAACAAATCCTTTACATGATAAACTTATGTTTTCTTCTTTTCCTAAGAAAGTTAAATTATAGGGATTATTTATTTTTTTTTCTAAATCACAATATCCAATTACATTAAGTTTTCTTGAACAAGCTATCTCAACACATAAATATGAATGTCCAGAATATCCAATTATAACTAACTGATTATGTTTCATATGAATGAAGAAATTTATAAAACATGAACAAAAATAAAGAAATATGATTAAATCCTAATTTAACAAATTATCAGTAAAACTTAATGAATAAATATTTCAAGAATATTTAGGAAATAAATCTAATTGCTTATTTAATAAATTAAAAGGCAATATTTAAATACACCTAATTTTATCGATTAATTATTTAGTAGCTTAAATTTTTTCTTTTGCTCAACTAAAATCCCTTAATTAAAAGTAATTATTAAACATGATTAGATTTATTTTTAAATATATTCTTTATGTATTTTTCCGACAATAAGTCATAAGTAAAATTTGAAAGTAAATATTTTTTACCTCTTAAGCCTATTTCGTCTAATTTTGATTTTGAATATTTTGAATATTTAAGTATTGTATCAGCTAATAGCTGAGGGTTATTAGTTTCAATAAACTCTCCACAATTTGCATCATTAATTATATTTCTGTATCCATTAAAAGGCACAATTATTGGTCGTGCCGCAATCATATAATCAATCCATTTGTTGGGAGAAATTCCAAAATTGTAAATATCACAGTCAAGCCAAGTACTTACGAGAACATCACAATTGATAAGAAAATTATGAACATAATTCTTATCTACCTTTTTCAAAAAAACAACATTTTCTAAACACTTAAATTCATTCATCAATTTTTTTTTAAATTGACCGTCTCCTAAAATTTTAAATTCAATTTTTTTATTGTTTTTTAATAATGATGCTGCATTTAACAACAGTTTTAAATTATTTGTCTTACCTATAGAACCAGCATATCCTATTGTAAATTTTTTACTTGGGGTTTTTTTAAAACTATTAGCTTTTTCATTATCATAACCCATTGGCATATATAAAAATTTATCTTTAAAACTATTGTCAATTGTATTTAAATGAGCACATAAATTCTTCATACTACCAACTATTAAATCAGCATTACTGTATCCAATATATTCAATTTTAGATAAAACATAATTCATAATATTGTATTTGCCAATCACTCCAAAATCAACTAATGTTCTAGGCCATATATCTCTAACTTCGACAATAAGACAAGTTTTATATTTTTTTTTTAAATAGACACCAGTTAAAAATGTTAAAATAGATAATGAAGAAACTATTACAACCGAGTTTTTATTTACTTTTGATTTATTGAAATATTTCAACAATCTATACTCAAACATAATCCAACTAATAATTCTTTTAATTGAAAACCCCAACTTAATTTTACTTCCTTTTAATATGATATGATTAAAATTATGCGTTATGTCGTAATTGTTGAATAATTTTTTTATGCCGATGTGATTACCGCCAGATGAATCAGATGAAATTAATGTTGTTCTTACATTTTGCTTTGCAAAATATTTGGAAAAAAGATACTGCCGAGTTGGTCCTCCCTGCAAGGGTGACATAGCATATTTAGAAATGTAAAATACTCTTTTGAATTTCATTTATTTATGCAGTTCTTTTTTTATCATTAACAAAATCAGAGTTAAAAAACATTAATTATTCAAATTATCTAATTCTTCTCGATTTGGATAATTAATCAAAACACCCCTTTGAGGTCCTTTATATACAAAAATACTTCCAGCTGCAGCAGCGGTAGCTTTAGTTAAATTAAACACATCCTTCATATCAGAGAGCGATCCAGCACCTCCTGAAGCTACAACAGGAATATTTACAGATTCGCTAACTTTTTTTATTGTATCAATATCATAACCACTCATTTTACCCTCAAAATCAATTGATTGTATAATTATCTCTCCAACACCTATTTTCTCTAACTGAATTGCCCATTCAACAACATCAAGTTTAATCTTTTCTTTTCCACTTTTAAGATAACAATATTGTTTGCCAAATAAACTTTTCTTTACGTCAATACAAGCTACAATACTTTGACTTCCATAAATCGAAATTGCTTCAGAAAGCAGATCAAAATCTCTCAATGCAGAGTTAATAATAACTTTTTCAACTCCTAATTCAAATATCCGTTTAACATGACTAATATTTTTAATACCACCTCCATATCCTATTGGCATAAAACTTTCACTTACAATATCTTCAATCCAATCAAAATTTGGCTCATAATTTTCTACTGAAGCATCAATATCTAATAAAACTAATTCGTCTACCTCCTTTTGATTAAATATTTTCACGGCATTGATAGGGTCCCCTATATAAGTAGATTTTTTAAAGTTTATTGTTTTAACAAGGCCAGAATCCCTTAATAATAAAATAGGTATTACACGAAGAAAACTCATATTTCTAAAAATCTTTTCATTAATGAAATACCGTATTTATGACTTTTTTCAGGATGGAATTGACAGGCATATATATTATTTTTATTTAATCCTGATGCAAAAAAACCACCATAATTTGTTTCAAACATAATATCATCATCACAATTTGGTGACATATAATAGGAGTGAACAAAATAAAATCTTTCGTCTTCTTGTCCTAAATCAGAAATTTTAGTAGATTTTTTAGATTTTACAAAATTCCACCCCATATGTGGAATTCTTAGCTCATCATTAATTTTGAATTTTTTAACTTCTGCATCTAACCAACCAAGACCATCAACAAATCCTTCTTCACTTTTTTTACACATTAACTGAGCTCCTAAGCAAATACCTAAAATTGGCACTTTATCATTTAATACTTTTGTATTTAAACTTTCAATAAAATTACTTTCTTTTAGCTTACTTATTCCATAATCATATCTACCTACACCTGGTAAAATTAATTTGGTAGATTCATTAATTTCAGATGGAGAATTAATAATTTTACTTTGACCACCTATATAATTAATCATATTTGAAATTGAACCCAAATTTCCAACACCATAGTCAATAATACTTATCATAAATTCTTTTTTAATTTTAATTTTTCTTTATATACGTCAATTAATATATCTTCATTATTTACCCAACTGATGTTTGACC
>JAYZXD010000009.1:0-33913 GCA_036141595.1 Bacteroidota bacterium | reverse complement strand
TCCTGAAACAATAAAATTTAGAGATAATTTGGTTAATAAACTCGGAGTTAATTTAATTGTTGGGTTAGTACAAGAAAGCATAGATAAGGGGCTTGTCAAAGAAGAAACTGGAGCAGACGCATCAAGAAATTCTCTTCAAATAACAACACTTCTTGAAACATTGGAGGTTAACAAAATTGACGGCGCAATGGGAGGCGCTAGAAGAGATGAGGAAAAAGCTAGAGCCAAAGAAAGGTTTTTTTCACATAGAGATGAATTTGGTCAATGGGACCCCAAAAATCAAAGACCAGAACTATGGAATTTATTTAATGGAAGAAAAAATTATGGTGAACACTTTAGAGTTTTTCCAATTTCAAACTGGACCGAAATGGATGTATGGGAATATATAAAATTAGAAAAAATAAAACTACCAAGTCTTTATTTTTCTCATCAAAGAGAATGTATAATCAGAGATAATGTTATTCTTGCAAATTCAAATTTTATCAAAGTTAAAGATAATGAGGTCGTTAAAAAATTAACTGTGAGGTTTAGAACATGCGGAGACATGCCAATCACTGGAGCAATAGAATCAAAAGCAAATAATATTGATGACATAATAAAGGAAGTTGCTACTACTAGAACTACAGAAAGAGGAGGAAGGGCTGATGACAAAAGAGCTGAAACAGCTATGGAGGACAGAAAAAAACAAGGTTACTTTTAATGAAACGAAATAAAAAAGAATTATTAAGATTTACTACAGCAGGAAGTGTAGATGATGGTAAGAGTACTTTAATTGGCAGACTTTTGTATGACAGTAAATCAATTTTTCAAGATCAACTAGATGCTGTTGAACGCACCAGTAAAAGTAAAGGTTTTGACTATGTAGACTTATCATTACTTACAGATGGATTAAGGTCAGAAAGAGAGCAAGGTATTACAATAGATGTTGCCTACAGATACTTCGCAACTCCGAAAAGAAAGTTTATCATAGCCGATACACCAGGACACATTCAATATACTCGTAACATGGTAACCGGAGCTTCTACAGCAAACTTAGCAATTATACTTGTAGATGCAAGAAAAGGAATGCTTGAACAAACTCACAGACACTCATTTATAGCTTCACTTTTAGGAATTCCTCATGCAGTTGTTTGTGTAAATAAAATGGACCTTGTAAATTATGATAAAGAAATATATCACAAAATAGTAAATGATTTTAAAGCTTTTTCATCAAAACTTGAAATAAAAGATGTTCAATTTGTTCCAATTTCAGCACTAAATGGAGACAACGTAGTAAATAGATCAAAAAAAATGACTTGGTACGAGGGAAGCACTTTACTATATCATCTAGAAAATGTACATATTTCAAGCGACTACAACCAGATTGATTGTAGATTTCCTGTTCAAACAGTAATTAGACCACATACTAAAGAACATCAAGACTATCGAGGTTTTGCAGGAAGAATTGATGGTGGAATATTTAAAGTTGGTGATACAATAAAAACATTGCCCACTGGATTCACATCAAAAATAAAAAGTATCTACTCACACAACACAGAACTAAATGAAGCTTATACACCAATGTCGGTAAGCATAATGCTTGAAGATGAAATTGATATTAGCAGAGGTGATATGATAGTAAGAGAAAATAATATGCCTAACGTTAGTCAAGATATTGAACTATTAGTTACTTGGATGAATCAAAGACCTTTGACCAACAGAAAAAAGATTATAATTAAGCATACTACAAATGAATGTATAGGACTTGTTAGAGAGTTAAAATACAAAATTGATATTAACACTCTTCATAGAATTGAAAATATAGAATCTGTACAAATGAATGACATTGCGAGAATATCAATAAGAACCTCAAAGCCTATATTTTTTGATAGCTACAAAAAAAATAGAAGGACAGGAAGTTTAATCTTAATTGATGAACAAACTAATGAAACTATTGGAGCAGGAATGATAATTAACAAATAATCTTAAATGAAATCAATCTTAATAACTGGTGGCGCAGGATTTATTGGATCGCATGTAATCAGACTTTTTGTTAAAAAATATCCAGAATACAAAATTTATAATTTAGATAAACTCACATACGCTGGCAATCTTGAAAATATTTCAGATGTTGAAGGATTCAAAAATTATAGATTCATTAAAGGTGATATTTGTGACAATGACCTCTTATTGAGCGTCTTTAATAAATATAAATTTGACAGCATTATTCATTTAGCAGCAGAGTCACATGTTGATAGGTCTATTACTAACCCTTTAGATTTTGTAAATACTAACGTGATAGGTACCGTTAATTTATTAAATCATTTCAAAGAAGTACATAAAAATAATTTAGATGGAAAACTGTTTTATCATGTAAGTACAGATGAAGTTTATGGTTCACTTGGTGAAAATGGATTTTTCACTGAAGAAACTTCATATGATCCAAATTCTCCATACTCAGCTTCAAAAGCCAGCTCTGATCATTTTGTAAGAGCGTATGGAGAAACTTATGGTGTGCCATATATTATATCAAATTGTTCAAATAATTATGGTCCATATCAATTTCCAGAAAAACTTTTACCATTGTTTATTAATAATATAATAAATAATCGTCCCTTACCCGTATATGGTGATGGTAATTATACAAGAGATTGGCTTTATGTAAAAGATCATGCATGTGCAATAGACATTTTATTTCACTCAAATAAAATTGGCCACACATACAATATTGGGGGTTTTAATGAATGGAAAAATATAGATTTAGTTAAAGAACTTTGTGCTCAGATGGATAAGAAGCTTAAGAAAGAAAAAAATAGTTCCGAAAATCTTATTGAATTTGTGAAAGATCGTCCTGGTCATGATTTAAGATACGCCATTGATGCTTCTAAGATTAACAGAGATTTAAGCTGGGAACCTTCTGTTGATTTTAAAAAAGGACTAAGTTTAACCATTGATTGGTACTTAAATAATAAAAATTGGCTGAAGAATGTTACTTCTGGTGAATATAGAAATTACTATAAAAAACAATATTCTTAATGATTTTGGTTGAGTTCGTAAGTGGCATTTTAAAAGAAAATAGCATAGTGATTGTACTAGCTGGAATTTTTGGATCATACTTAGTAACATCTCAATCTCTACCGTTCATTATTTACTTTAGCAAAGTAAAGAATCTCACTGCGAAAGTTGATGAGAGAAGCTCTCACACAAGTGACATCCCTAATATTGGTGGAATTGGAATTATTGCTGGTATCTACATAGTTACATTATCATTATCATTTTTTATATTGAACTTCGAAGAATCAAAATTTATAATTGCACTTTTTATTTCACTTTTAATCTTGTTGTTTATCGGATTCAAAGATGATATGTTGGGGCTATCTGCAATGGCAAAATTGTTTACAGAAATTGGTACTGCAACTGCATTTATCATCTTGACTGATTGCAGATTAGATACTTTTTACGGGCTATTTGGAGTTTACGAGATAAACTACTATGTTTCAATAGTCTTATCAATTTTCATATTTGTTGTTACTATAAATTCATATAATCTAATTGATGGAATAGATGGGTTGGCCAGTGGTTATGGGATAATTGCTATGATTGCATTTTTATTTCTAAGCATATCGGCTAACAATTTGGTTGGTCTGATATTATGTGTAACTATCATTGGTAGTTTAGCTGGCTTTTTAAAGTTCAATTTGAGTAAAGGCAAAAGAAAAATCTTTATGGGAGATACTGGCTCTTTAGTAGTTGGGTTTCTAATATCTGTAATTGTACTGATTAACTTAAGCTCAAAAAATGATTATAGCCAAATTTCCAACAACATACCTGTTCTAGTTCTTTCAATTTTATCATTTCCTTATATTGACACACTAAGAGTAATGTTTATCAGAAAAAAAAATAAGCAAAAATTTTTTGAACCTGACAAAAACCACATTCACCATAAATTGATAAATGCTGGTAAAAGCCACATTTCTTCCTCAATAATAATTTTAGCGGTATATTTATCCGCTATAGTGTTTTGTATACTATTTCATGAAATAAATATCACCATTCATTTTATAATATCACTTTTATATTCTTTACTTAGCTTGTTAACTTTAGTTTTCATTTTTGATAAAAAATGAAAAATTACAAGGTATGCATAATTGGTCTTGGAAATGTAGGTCTTGATTTAGCAATAAATTTCAGCAAAAAATATGATACTATTGGATATGACATAAATAAAAAGTTAATAGAAAAAATAAAAATTCAACAAAAGAAATTCTTAAAAGGTTCTGGAGCATCCAAAAACAAACTTGTAGTATCATGCTCCAATAAACTTATTATCAACTGTGATATTTACATAATAACAGTACCAACTCCTGTTGACGAAAAGAAATTTCCTGACTTGGATAGGGTTATTGAAGCGACTAAACTTATATCTAAATTTCTATCTAAAGAAAAAATAGTAATTTATGAAAGCACTTTTTACCCTGGTCTCACTGAGGAAGTATGTATACCTTTGCTTGAAAAAGAATCAAAACTTAAAATAAACAAAGACTTTTTTGTTGGATATTCTCCAGAAAGAATTAACATCGGAGAAGAAAATAAAATGTCAAATGATTTAATTAAGATTACATCAGGTTCAAACAAAATAGCATCAAAAAAAATTGATGAGTTATATAAGTCAGTAATTAAATCTGGAACATTTTGTGTTGAGAGTATAAAAATCGCAGAAGCGACAAAGATGCTTGAAAATTGTCAAAGGGACCTAAATATTGCTTTAATGAATGAAATAACTAAATTCTATAAAAAAATTGATATTGATATTAAAAAAGTAATAGAGGCTGCAACAACAAAATGGAATTTTTCAGAGTTCTATCCAGGGCTTGTTGGTGGTGATTGCATAGCAGTAGATCCGTATTATATTTTACATTCTGCTAAAAAAATTAAACACAATTTACCGCTAGTAAGTTTGGCAAGAAAAACAAATGAGGGAATGACTGAGTATGTTTATAAAGAGATAGCTAAAAAAATTTCTGCGATTAAGATTCAAAAATTAGCATTCTTTGGAGTTTCTTTCAAAGAAAATTG
The DNA here is from genome assembly GCA_036141595.1 of Bacteroidota bacterium. Taxonomy (GTDB): domain Bacteria; phylum Bacteroidota; class Bacteroidia; order Flavobacteriales; family BACL11. Next base: position 28,858 of record JAYZXD010000009.1, on the reverse strand, counting down.
TAGTCAAATTAATAATAGTATGTATCTAAAAATTGTCAATAAACTAAAGAAAATATATTCTGTAGATATTTACGATTATGTAGTTAAAACCTCTAATTCTAAACTAAATTTAAAAAATATTACAGATTTTGATTATATAAAATATGAAGTCATTGTAATTGGTTCAAAACACAATAAATACAAAAAAATGATTTTTAAAAGGAACTTAAATAAATCTGCTGTTGTTGTTGACATTCATGGTGTTAGTATATATTCTGAAAATGTAATATTGTAGTTTTAAACATCATTAATATTAAAAAGTTATTTTTGATTATTAATAATTATGATAGAAAAATCAACAAAAATTTATATCGCTGGACATAAAGGAATGGTTGGTTCTGCTATTTGGAGAGCTTTAGAGTCTAAAGGCTACTCTAATCTTATTGGTAAAGCTAGTTTTGAGTTAGATTTAAGAAATCAACAGGCTGTTGAAGAGTTTTACAGCTTAGAAAAGCCAGAGATAGTTATTGATACTGCTGCTAAAGTTGGTGGTATACTAGCTAACAACGATTACCCTTATCATTTTTTGATGGAAAATATGCAAATTCAAAATAATTTGATTGATGGCGCATTCAAATCAGATATTGAAAAATTTATATTCTTGGGTAGTTCTTGTATTTATCCTAAATTTGCTCCACAACCTCTTAAAGAAGAATATCTGCTAACGGATTCCTTAGAGACTACCAATGAATGGTATGCTATTGCAAAAATTGCTGGAGTTAAAGCTTGTCAGTCTATTCGAAAACAATTTGGTAAAGATTATGTGAGTTTAATGCCCACCAATCTATATGGCTATAATGATAACTTTGATTTAAAATCCTCTCATGTTCTTCCGGCTATGATTAGAAAATTTCATGAGGCTAAAGAAAACAATCAAAGTACTGTAACTCTTTGGGGAAGTGGGACACCTATGCGTGATTTTTTATTTGTTGATGATTTAGCTCAGGCAGTAATTTATGCCCTTGAGAATAAATTAGATGAACATTTATACAATATCGGTTGTGGAAAAGACATTTCTATAAAAGAGTTAGCAGAAACTATTCAAAAAGCTGTAGGATTTCAAGGAGAAATTGTTTGGGATAGTTCAAAGCCAGATGGAACCCCAAGAAAACTAATGGATGTTTCTAAAATGAAAAAAATGGGTTGGACCTATTCAACAGAATTAGATGAAGGAGTTGAAAAAACCTACAAATGGTTTTTGGAAAATATAAATAACTTTAAAGAAGTTAAATTATGAAAGTGGCACTCATTACTGGTGTAACAGGTCAAGACGGGTCATATCTTGCCGAGTTATTACTTGAAAAAGGATATATGGTTCACGGTATCAAAAGGAGATCATCTTCTTTAAATTCTGAGCGTATCGATCATATCTATCAAGATCCACATGAAGAAAATCCAAGATTTAAATTGCACTATGGAGATTTAACCGACTCTTTGAATATTACAAAGATTATTCAAATGTGTCAACCAGATGAGATTTATAATTTAGGGGCAATGTCACATGTTAAAGTTTCATTTGATATTCCTGAGTATGTTGGTCAAGTTGACGCATTAGGAACTCTTCGAATTTTAGAGACTGTCCGCTTACTAGGACTTGAAAAGAAAACAAGAATTTACCAAGCATCTACTTCGGAGCTATATGGTGGAATGACTGATAATAAGAACAAGAACGGTTTTTATGACGAAAACTCACCTTTTTACCCTAGATCACCTTATGGTGTTGCTAAACTTTATGGTTTTTGGATTACCAAAAATTACCGTGAAGCTTATGGCATGTTTGCTTGTAATGGCATTTTATTTAATCATGAGTCTCCAAGAAGAGGAGAAACTTTTGTAACACGTAAAATCACTATGGGTGTGGCAAAAATAGTTAATGGACTACAAGATAAACTTTATTTAGGGAATTTAGATGCCAAGCGGGACTGGGGACATGCCAAAGATTATGTTCGTATGATGTGGATGATTCTTCAACACGATAAGGCCGAGGACTGGGTGATAGCTACAGGAAAAACCACTTCAATCAGAGAGGTTGTGAAAATAGCGTTTGATTATGTTGGTGTAAAGCTTGATTTTATCGGTCAAGGTATTTATGAAAAAGCAGTTGTAAAATCATGTGACAATTCAAATTACAAAATTGAAATTGGCAAAGAAGTTTTAAATATTGATCCTGATTATTTCAGGCCTACTGAAGTAGATTTGTTAGTAGGAGATGCAACTAAAGCTAAAGATGAATTGGGATGGAAAGCTGAAATTAATTTGGAAGAATTAATTCAAGAGATGGTTCTGTCAGATTTAAATGAGATAAAAAATAAACTAATGACTAACGCTAGTGGTCGAAAAAATTAAAATTAGTTAATGAAAATTTTAGTTACTGGAGCAGCTGGATTTATAGGGTTTCACACCTGTCTAAAATTATTAGATTTAGGACATGAAGTATATGGAATAGATAATATTAATGATTATTATGAAGTGAATCTTAAATACGATAGGCTAAAAGAATTAGGATTAACTAAAGCTCATGTCTCAATATTTAATAATGAAGTAAGTAGTGAAAAATATAGAAGTTTAAGGTTTTCAAAGATAGATATCAGCGATTATGAAAGTTTAAAAAAACTTTTCGAAAAAGAAAATTTTGAAGTAGTGTGTAATTTAGCTGCTCAGGCGGGCGTTCGGTACAGTATAGAGAATCCAAAAGCATATATTGAGAGTAATATAAGTGGATTTTTTAACATACTTGAAGTATGTCGAAATTATGATATTCAACATTTAGTTTATGCTAGTAGTTCAAGTGTTTATGGGCAAAATGAAAAAGTTCCTTTTTCAACTACGGATAATGTAGATCATCCAATTAGTTTATATGCTGCAACAAAAAAAAGTAATGAATTAATGGCACATACTTATGGCCACTTATATGGTTTTAAAACTACTGGATTACGATTTTTTACAGTATATGGACCGTGGGGCAGACCTGATATGGCCTATTTTTTATTTGCTAACGCCATTGCAAAAAATCAAACAATAAAAGTCTTTAACAATGGGGAAATGGAAAGAGATTTTACGTTCATTGATGATGTTGTAAATGGGGTTGCAAAAGTTATTGAAAAAAATGTTGAAGACAGAACCCATTACAAAATATATAATATTGGAAATAATAAAGTTGAAAATCTAGAAAATTTTATTTCGACTATTGAAGATTGTATGCAAAAAAAAGCTGACAGAGAAATGTACCCTATGCAATTAGGTGATGTAACTAAAACTTATGCTGATATAAATGAATTAAAGTTTGATTTTGATTACAAGCCAAAAACAAATATTAAAGTTGGGATCAAATGTTTTATAGACTGGTATCTTAAATATTATAAGTTGTGAAAAAAATATTACTGATTTTTGGAACAAGACCTGAGGCTATAAAAATGGCCCCTTTAGTAAAAGAATTTCAAAGTTATCCAATCATTTTTGAAACAAAGGTTTGTGTTACTGCTCAACATCGTGAAATGCTAGATCAAGTATTGGATTTTTTTGAAATCAAACCAGATTATGATTTAAACTTAATGAAGCCTGGCCAAAATCTATATGCACTAACTGCTAGTATTATTGAATCTTTAAAACCAATTTTAGAGGAGTTTACTCCAGACTTTGTATTTGTTCATGGTGATACCACTACAACTATGGCAAGTTCTATCGCTAGTTTTTATTCTGGTGCTAAAGTATGTCATGTAGAAGCAGGACTTAGAACAAATAATAAGTTGTCCCCCTTTCCGGAGGAATTAAATCGACAAATTACAGGTAGAATTTGTGATTATCATTTCGCTCCAACTGAAACTTCTAAAAAGAATTTACTTAAAGAAAATATTTCTAAAGATTCAATTTTAGTTACTGGAAATACAGTAATCGATGCTTTAATAAAGTCTGTTAAAAAAGTTGATGAAAATCCCAGTCAATTGATGCAAGATTTATCAAAAAAAATAGGAAATCAAGATGTTATTTTAGTCACAGGACACCGTAGGGAAAATCACGGCGAAGGTTTTATACGAATTTGCGAAGCTTTAAAAACCATAGCACTCAAAAATACTAATTGTTTAATTGTTTATCCTGTGCATTTAAATCCCAAAGTTCTACAACCAGTAAAACGTATCTTATCCAATATTGATAATGTGATGCTTATTGACCCATTAGCATATCAAGATTTTATTTGGATAATGAACCGTGCCAAGATAATCATTACCGATAGTGGTGGAGTACAAGAAGAAGCGCCAAGTTTAGGAAAGCCTGTACTGGTTATGCGAGATACTACAGAACGACCAGAGGCAGTAGATGCAGGCACTGTAATTCTAGTAGGTACTGATAAAAATCTTATTATAAATGAAGCATTAGATTTATTAAAAAACAAAGCTCGTTTTGAAACGATGAGCAAATTACATAACCCATATGGTGATGGCAAGGCTTGTGAGCGCATTGTTGAATTTATTGCCAAGCAACAAGGAAAAATAATACAAGCAAAAGCATAGTAAACTAAAATAAAATAAACCAAAATAAGATGAATAAACCAGAAGTAGTTATTATAGGCCTTGGATATATAGGTCTTCCTACCGCAGCATTAATTGCCTCAAGAAAGGTACTTGTACATGGGGTAGATATTAATCAAAATGTAGTTAATACCATCAATAAAGGAGAAATACATATTGTTGAACCTGCGTTAGATACTGCTGTAGCATCAGCAGTTAAAGAAGGTTATTTAAAAGCAGCAACAACACCTGTAGAAGCCAATAATTATTTGATTGTAGTACCAACACCATTTAAAGGAAAGAACGAACCAAACATCTCATTTGTCGAGGCAGCTACAAGAGGGATATTGCCGATATTAAAAGCTGGGGATTTGTATATTATTGAATCCACTTCACCTGTAGGAACTACAGAAAAGATGATGGACCTGATTTATAGAGAACGTCCGGAGCTTGAGGGAAAGTTAAACATTGCCTATTGTCCAGAGCGTGTTTTGCCAGGTAATGTGATGTATGAGTTGGTAAATAACGATCGTGTTATAGGCGGCGTAGATGAAGCTTCAACACAAAAGGCCTTAGAATTTTACGGCAACTACGTAAAAGGAAAATTACATGCAACAAATGCACGTACAGCAGAGATGTGTAAACTCGTCGAGAACTCCTCTCGGGACGTACAAATTGCTTTTGCTAATGAGTTGTCATTAATTTGTGACAAAGCAGGTATAAATGTCTGGAAGTTAATAGAATTAGCTAATAAGCACCCAAGGGTAAATATTTTGCAACCCGGCTGTGGCGTTGGTGGACATTGTATAGCAGTAGATCCTTATTTTATAGTATCGAATTACCCTATGGAATCAAAGATTATAGGAACAGCCAGAGAGATCAATAATTACAAATCTTTTTGGTGTGCTGAAAAAATTCAAAATGAGAAACTTAAATTTGAATTAAAATATGGGAGAAAGCCAAAAACCGCAATTATGGGCTTGGCGTTTAAACCCAATATTGACGATTTAAGAGAATCACCAGCCAAGTACATAGCGCAAAAGGTTTTGCAAAACTCAAACAATGAAACGCATTTTATTGTAGAGCCAAATATAGAGGAGCATAATGTATTCAAGCTAACCAACTATAAAACAGCAGTAGAAAAAGCAGATGTTATTGTACTGTTAGTAGCACATGAGGAGTTTAAGAATTTAGATTTAGACACTAATAAAGTAGTTCTTGATTTTTGTGGAATAAGAAATAGAATTAAATAGACTTATATTTTATGAGTTTAAAAGCTAAAACTATTGTGGGGGTAATATGGTCATTTGCACATCAATTTGGTGTTCAGGCTATAACTTTTGTAATCCAAATTTTTTTAGCTAGATTATTAGTTCCTGCTGATTTTGGACTAATCGCCATGATTCAAATTTTTATCGCGATTGGAAAGACTTTAATGGACTCGGGGATGACGGCATCATTAATTAGAAACCAAAAGAATTCTCAAAAAGATTATTCAACGGTTTTTTTTACCAATGTAATGATAAGTATTCTTATTTATGTAATAATTTGTTTATGCGCACCTCTTATTTCGTTATTCTATGAAGAACCAATACTAACACCACTTGTTAGAATTTTTACTGTAACGTTTATTTTACAATCATTAGCGAGTATTCAGGTTACTAAACTTACTAAAGAACTAAATTTTAAATTACAACTCTACATACAACTTCCTTCAACAATTATCGGAGGTTTTGTTGGATTATATATGGGCTACAAGGGGTATGGGGTTTGGAGTATTGTTTGGATGAATATCGTTTCAAAAACATTGTTTTTATTTCAAATTTGGTATAAATCTAAATGGAAACCAGATTTAGTGTTTGATTATTCTTCATTTAAGAAACATTTTAATTTTGGATATAAACTTACCTTATCAGGTCTTTTAACAAATTTTTATTTAAATATATATAGGATTGTAATAGGAAAAATGTTTTCTGTTACCCAACTTGGATTTTATAATCAGGCCGATACTTTGAGAATGTTTCCAGTAAGTAACCTTACAGCCACTTTGCAAAAGGTTACATATCCTATGTTTTCAATTATTCAAGATGATGAGGAAAAGTTGAAAGACATTTTTTCTAAAATAACCGGATTAGTATTTTATGTGGTATGTCCAGTTATGATTATTTTAACACTCATTGCAGAACCACTATTTATTACTCTGCTCACAACAAAATGGATCGAATCTGTACCCTATTTTCAAATATTAGCCCTTAGTTCAGTTGTTTATCCGCTCAGTATATATAACCTTAATATAATTCTTGTTAAAGGTAGAACCGATTTGCATCTTAAAATGGAAGTTTTAAAGAAAGTAACGTCTTTATTGTTTTTGTTTTTAATAATCCCTTTTGGAATATGGGGTGTGATTTTAGCTCAAGCCATAAGTATGTTTATACATTTTTTAGTGAATGCTTTCTATTGTGGAAAGCTGCTGAATTTTCCTCTAAATAAGCAAATTTTGAGTCTCTCTAAAATCATTTTTATCAATTTAATTGTAGCCTTTATAATATATTATTTAATGTATTTGACTAATGGGTTTTTTAATATTGGTTATATCGTAGAAATGGTAATAGTAACAGTTATTTATTTAATAATGTATTTTACCATTTCTAAATTGTTAGACTTTAAAGAACTTGAAGAGATAGAAGACCTTTTAAGAAAGGGGTTAAAAAAAATAGATTTTAGTATTAATTAATTAATTGAAAATGAAAATATTAGTATCAGGCGATTTTGTAATAACTGATGATTATGAAAATAAAGCCTTAATAGACGATTCTGTTAAGCGTCTTTTCTCCAAAAGCGATTACAGAATTCTTAATCTTGAAGCTCCAGTTACATCTAAAAATAGCGATAAAATTTTAAAAACGGGGCCACATCTTAGATGTAGCGCTGAAGTTATTATAGATGCATTAAGTAAATTAAAAATTAATTTATTATCGCTTGCTAATAATCATATTTTAGATTATGGTAGACAAGGTTTATCTAATACATTGTCTTTTTGTAATCATAATAATTTTGACTGGGTTGGAGTTGGTGATAATATAAAACTGGCTAATACAGCTAAACGAATTGAATTAGGAAACAAAAAAATTTCCATAATAAATTTCGCAGAGAATGAATGGGCCAATGCTTCAAATACTTCATCAGGGTCAAACCCATTAGACATTGTAGACAATGTTAATTTAATTAAAAAGGAAAAACAAGAAGCAGATTATGTTTTTTTAATTGTACATGGAGGTAACGAGTATTATAGATTACCTAGTCCAAAAATGCAAAAAAGATTAAGGTTTTATGCAGATTTTGGTGCCGATTTAATTATTTGCCATCACACACACTGTTTTAGCGGATTTGAAACTTATAAGAATGTGCCTATCTACTATGGTATAGGTAATTTTTTATTTACAAAACCATCAAGACATAAGGATTGGTATAACGGCATAACTGTTGAAATAACCCTTAAAGATAATACCCTTTTTACCAAACCAATTTTTACTACCCAAGATCAAAGTAGTTTTTATTTAAGTTTAGCAAAAAACCGAAAACTTGAGAGTTTTAAAAAGAAATTTTACGAACTGTCTTGTGTCATTTCAGATAGTTCAAAATTAAATAAAAAATGGAATGAGTATGTAGAGTTTAAAAGAAATGCATTTTTAAAAATATGGTCACCTTACACATTTATTACAAACAGATATATTAAATCGTTGCTGCTTAGGTTGGGTATAAAATTCAGGGCAAATCTTCCATTAGCAGTACTTCTCAATAATATGCGTTGTGAAGCACACCACGAATTGTCTATTGCCGTTCTAGAAAGAGAGTTAAAACAAAAAGGAAGTAATTAAATTAATTGATGCCAAAAAAATAAACTATTAATAAATGCAAACCAGATTATCTAAATTAAATTATTTATACATATTCTTTGCAATAGTTTGGGTGCCCTTTCAAAAGGGAATATTAATTGTAGATGGCGCAGCAAGATCTCTTTTGTTTTTTACAGTCTTGATTTTTTTAATTAATCTAAATGATAGAATATCAAGACGTTTGATATCACATAGTCCAATTTCAATATGGGGTATTTTAATTATTTTCTCGATAGTAAATTTATATCTAAAAGGTTACGATGGTGGGTATTCAATTTTAGAATTTTTAATTTTTCAATTAATACTGCCGTTTAATATTCTTTTTTTAACAACGAGAGAAATCATAGTTAATAAATTAAAAACTGTTTCATTTCTTTTTAAAGTTTTCTTAGCGCATTTAATTTTTAGTATTATTTCTTATGGGACCTTATTGCTGGATCCAAATCTTAGGCATTCAGACTCATTCGTAAACAACCTGGCTTTAAATGTGATTTTTCTTTTGTTTTTTTCAATTTTAAGTAATCTGCACAAAATATTTAAAGCAAAAATTTTATTTCTAATATTTCCAATTACAACTTTAATTATTATTTATACTCAAACCAGAAAAGCTCTAGGGGCAGTACTAATATTTGTTTTGTTTGCAATACTGTCAAAATTTAAGGTTACTGTGCCTAAATTTTTTGGTCTTATAGTTTCGTTAATGATATTTTTCATGGCCGGAAATTATCTTGTTGAAAATACAGTTATAGGCAAACGTATTAAAGAAATTAAAACAGTAGGTGAATCTGCTAATACTTCAAATATTGAGGCTCTTAGCTTTTTGGGAGATCGGGCATACTTTTATGTTGAAGGTTGGCGGATATTTAAAACGAATCCCATTACAGGTATAGGTTTAACTAATTTTATTCACAAAGATCAGTATAATATAACTATTCATAGTGAGTATATGGTACAACTGGTGGAGAATGGTATTATAGGATTTGTAATTTTCTTAATATTCATTATCATTTTGGGCAAAGGTTTAATTAGAAATATTTGGAAAAATAAGAAAGAGACTAATTATTTTATATTTTTATTAGGAGGATTCTTAGGAGTAGTATTCATAAGCTTTACGGCATGGATTTACAGTTTTCCTCAGTACTTTGCGTTTTTTGGCGTCGCAATAGGTTATATTAAATTGGCAGACTTTAATAAAAGAAAAAAAAATAAAAACAATATTATATAATGAAATTTGCAATTCACCATTCAAGTAATCACCACTTCTCAAAACGGTGGATCGATTATTGTGAAGCTAATAATATTACCTATAAAATCGTAGATGCCTATGATACAAACATCATAAATAATCTAAAGGATTGCGATGCTTTTTTATGGCAATTTACTCAGGCCAGATATGAAGATACATTAATGGCTAAGCAGTTGTTGTACTCTATAGCAGCATCTGGGGTTAAAGTTTTTCCAGATTTTAAGTCATCTTGGCATTTTGATGATAAGATTGCTCAAAAGTATCTTTTAGAAAGTTTAGATGTCCCCTTTATTAAATCTTATGTGTTTTACACAAAAAAAAGTGCAATTAAGTGGTTGAAGCAAGCCACTTTTCCAAAAGTTTTTAAACTAAGAGGGGGAGCAAGTTCTATGAATGTTTTTTTAGTAAAAAATTTTAAAGATGCTAAAAAGATGGTGAATAAAGCCTTTTCAAGAGGTTTCGGTAGTTATAATTGGAAGTTTAGGTTTCTAGAGGCAGTTAGAAAATTTCGAAAAAAACAGGGGGGCCTTAAAGCAATATTGGGTTTAATTTTATATTCATGGAAACGTTATCCCAATGACCACGCAAAATTTATGGGTAATGAAAAGGGTTATGCTTATTTTCAAGATTTTATTACTAATAACAACTACGATATTAGAGTTATTATTGTCAATAACAAAGCGTTTGCTATAAAGCGATTAAATCGTGAAAACGATTTTAGAGCTTCTGGCAGTGGTAGTATTATATATGATAAAAACCAAATAGATGAACGTTGTGTAGAACTAGCATTTAATGTTAACAAAAAAATTATGTCACAATGTATTGCTTTTGACTTTATTTTCGATGAATATACAAATCCTTTAATAGTTGAAATTAGTTATGCTTTCTTGCCTAGGGCTTATGATAAATGTGAAGGGTATTGGGATGAAAATTTACAGTGGTTTAGTGGAGAATTTAATCCTTATGGATGGATGATAGAGGAGTTACGATCTTCTACTAAATCAAAATTAATTAAACATGCCTAATAGATTTAACCCTTATGATGAGTAATAAAATTTTTATTTGGAATAAAAACATAGATTCATTTGTCAATGAAGACCCCGACTTTGGTGGTGGTATCACTGTTCAAATGTATTTGTGGTCAAAGTTATTTTTGCAAAAAGGTTGGCAGGTATTTAGTATATCAACTCTCAAAAATCATGAGATTGAAAAAATAAATTTCCTCAAGGTTAAACCTTCTAACTGCAGATTAGACATATTATTAGATTTTTATAACACGCTAAGACTATTGTTAAAAACCAAACCTAAAGTTGTTTTTTTTAGAGGAGCCAGTAGAAATTTAGCTTTTGTAGTATTGGTATCCAAATTAATTAAATCTAAAGTCGTATTACTTGCAGCTCACGATACAGATTTTGAGTTAAATAATGAAATTATAAAAGGAAAGTTTAATCGTAAGTTGTATCAATATGGTGTTAAAAAAACAGATTCTTTTATTGTACAGAATGATATTCAAAATAAATTTTTAACAAAAAACTACTCAAAAAAGAAAATTTTAAAAATACCTAATATTTGGCCATCAGAGGTCAGAGCAATAAATACAGAAATTACAGATAATGGTTTTTTATTATGGGTTGGAAATTTTCATAAGAGAAAACGCCCTCACTTATTTTTAGAGTTAGCTAAGCAAATGCCAAATTATAAGTTTATTATGGTTGGTGGCCCCGCAAATTTGAGTGTGTATAACAGATGTAAAAATGAGGCTGAAAACATGCCAAATTTAGAGTTTCTGGGCCCTAAAAGTTTTTGGCAAGTAAATTCCTTATTTAAGCAAGCCAAAATTTTTGTTTGCACTTCAGTGAGCGAAGGTTTTCCAAATACATTTTTACAATCCTGGTCAAATCTTAAGCCTGTGGTTTCTACTTTTGACCCAAGTAATGTAATAGCTACTAATAAACTGGGTCTTTTTACAGATAATCTTGATAGCATAATAGATGGGGTTAATTGTTTATTAGAAGAAGAGACTTATAAGTTTTATCAATCAAATATTGAGGCGTATTTTAAAGAAAACCATGATCAAAATAATGCTTACAAAAAAATATTAAATCAAATTTAAAATGAAGATAGCTCAAGTATTTTATGGATATGGTGGTGGTGGTGCTCCCAATGTTGCATTAACATTAACAAAAGAGTTTAAAAAACAAGGTCATGATGTAGACGTTATTTTAATAAATGAGCCTTATGATAACTTTATACATGAAAAGTGTGATTTTAAATTAAAGCAATTAAGGGTAAACCAAATATTTCTAAACAGAAAGCAAGGTGCATTTGGGTTTAAAGCTTTTTTTAGGTTGCTTAAAATTTTAAAAAATAACCAATATGATGTAGTACATAGTCATTTATTTATTCCAGATTTATTTGTTGCCTTGTCACAAAAACTATTTCAATATAAATTTAAACATGTTGTTACAGTTCATAACAGTGTAAGATACCACCCTAAGGTATTGGTTAATTTTTTGTTTAATAAAACAATTTTTGTAAGATGTAGTGCAGCCATAAAAGAATTAGCTGCAAAACAAAAAGAATTTGTTGTTCCCAATGCTATTAATTTTAATTTATATAAACCAACCAATAGCTTTAAAAAACTTAATTTAAGGCAAGAGTTAGGTTTAAATGATAATGCGACATTAATTATATCTGTAGGTAATTTAAGACCTCAAAAAAACCAAAAAGCTGGTATAGATATGATTTATGAACTTAAAAATAATTATAAGCAGAGCAACTTTCATTATTTAATATGTGGATTAGGTCAAGAGGAAGCAAACTTAAAACATTATGCTCATAAACTTGGAGTATATAAAAACATTCATTTTATGGGCTTAAGGGATGATATCCCTGACTTACTTAACAATTCAGATATATTTATTAATTGCTCTATGTGGGAGGGATTACCATTAGCAGTAATAGAAGCATTTGTAAGTGGAATTCCTACAATCCTATCTCCTATTAATGAACATAAAATAATTTCAAAACAAATATTCAAAAATTTTATTTCTAAGGATTTAAATGGCAATTCTTTTGCATTGTCTGTTATGGAATTAAATAAACAAGAGAGACTATCGCATCAAGAAATTTTTGATAAGAGAAGTATGTTTTTAAATTTTTATTCATTAGATTCTTTCATTACCTCATACCAACGTATTTATGAGATTAAATAGTCATATAATTTTTATAAAATCTTGTTAGAGAAGAAACACATGATAAAAAGAATAATTGTTTTAATTTTTAAAGAGACTTTAGGTTTTATAGTAAGGTTTATAGGAATACTTTATTTAATAAAACTTTTAAACAAAAAAAATGAGATGTATTTTGTCTTTAATTATCATAGTTTTTCTAAATACAATAATTATTTTATAAATGTAGGGAGTATACTTGAAACAGGTTATAAAGAAAATTTTGATAAACAAGTAAGGTTTTTTAATAAACACTTTTTATTTAAATATCCAAAAGAGTTTTTTAGCTTAACAGAGCCTTTGCACGCGGCATTACTAACTTTTGATGATGGCTACAAGGATAACTATGATATTGCTTTTCCTATTTTAAGTAAATACCAAGTCAAGTCTATTTTTTTTATTGTATCGTCTTTAATTGATACCAATGGTATGTTAATGCATGATAAAATTAGATTGCTGGTACAAGAGGGGAGGTTAGATTCAAAATTTTTGACTATTACTAACAGAATAAATCAAGGAATAAATGGATATTCTAAAGAAATTATTGACCAAGTTAATCAAGAATTTAAAAAACTAAATATTGATAAAAGAAACCTTATGAATACTAAAGAAATTAAGGCTATTTATGAGGCGGGCTTTAAAATTGGAGTTCACACACATTTCCACAGCCCCTTAAGTTTATTAGATTACGATGCACAAAAAAATGAGATTGAAAGCTGTTTGAAAGTCTTAGAGGGCTTCTTGGGTGAAGTTAACTGTATAGCATACCCCAATGGGTTATACAACGAAAATACAGTAAAATTGAATGGAATTTTGGGTATTGAGTATGGTTTTACAACAACCAATGGTTTTAATACAAAAGCTACAAACAAAAATGAAATTAAAAGAATTGGTGTTAATGTGTCAGATTCATTAAATGCGATTTCGTTAAAGATTTTAGGTGCAATCCTTAAGAACAAAAAAAGTGAATAAAATCAAGATTTTATACAAACAATATGGTTTAGGAGTATTTAATCGTCTAATAAAATCTGCGTTAATCCGGTTTGGTTTAATACATGAAACCCTATTGGTATTTGAAAAACAGCTAAACTACGAAGACCTCGATAAAAGATTAAAAAAAATTGATGTCTCAAACGTAAAAAAAATAACCTTGAAAGATTTTGATACTTTCTCAGGATTAACCCAAAGTAGAAAAGAACTTTATAAAAAGCGTTTAGATGAAGGATCATATCTTGTTTTTGGGATATTTAATAACAATAAATTGGTTTATTACAGCTGGGTGTCTCTAAAAAATATTGGGCTGCCTTTTGGATTTCAAAATAAAATCAAGTTAGATGGTAATCAAGCTTTATTAGAAGATTCGTTCTGTGATGCTGATTTTAGAGGTCAAGGCTACCACAGTAAAGTAAATATAGTAAGACAAAGGGCAATTTTGGATTCTGGCAGAACTGAAGCTAAAGTCCTTGTTGTTAAAGACAATATTCCAGCCATTAAAACACAACTTAAATCAGATTTTATTTTAACAAGTAAAATTGTTCTTAAGAAAATTTTTAAAAAAGAATATATTAGAACCCAAAAAATTAAAACTAATGCAAAAAATTGAGAAGGACTCATTTTTTAAATTACAAGAGAAGTTCGATAAAATTGTTTTTACTCAGTCAAAAGGCTGGTATAATTATTTGAATTTTAAAAATAATACCATAGTCTTTTTTGTTGATAATGATAAAGATCCAAGTCTAATGTTTTGGGGCAGAGAGCAAATCATACCAGTAATTAAAACAAAAATACTTCGTATAGACGGGGAAGTATATAACCAAAGTATTAGTGATAAAGTGATTACCAAGTGTTACAATAGACTATTAGAGCACAACTACATTGGTATAGAAATTAATAGTTGTAACACTTATAATGTTAATTTTGAAATAGGTATAAGGCGTTCAGGATTTGTCAGACCCTTATCTCTTTTTTCATGCCCACTAACAATAGAAGTGGATTTACTCAGACCATTTAACTTTGATAATAACTGGAAACGGAATGTTAAAAAAGCAAATAAATATGAGTTAAATTATAAAGAGTTAAAAACGTTCGATGCAAAATCCTTGTCTGATATTGTTAGTATGTTTAAAGAAATGGCAAAACTAAAAGGGTTAAAATATTCTTTAGATGTAGCATCTCTAAAAGCTTTAACGTCGTCTGAAGACATAAGGGTTTTTGTAGCTTTAAACAATGAAGGCAAAGCTTTAGCAGCGAGAATTATACATGATAAAAACAAATATGCAACGGATATTTATGCGGCAAACTCAGTTGATGCAAGACAATATGGCGCCGCATATTTTTTGGTTGAGAAAATTTTACAAAACTTAAAAGAAGAGGGTAAAACTTCTTTTGACTTTGGACGCATTCCACCAAGCAATCATAATACGGATACGTTATATAATTTTAAAAATGCTACTAGAGGTAATCGTGTGCAATATAATGGGGAATGGAATTATTACAGAAATAAGACAACAGAGTATCTAATTTTTCTTTTCAAAAATTATATTTTAAAAAGTCAAAGGTACTAGAATTATGAAGGTTTTCATTATTATAATTAGTCAATTAGCCAATATAATTATTTTACATAGGAGCTTTATAAATAGATCTGTTAGATTTTTTTTAAAAAAGAAATTTAATAAATGTAGTGAAAATGTGAGTTTTAATGCTCAAAGTAAATTTTCTTATAAATCCATTTCGCTAGGAAACGATATTTATATAGGGCTTAACACAATTTTTGGCTTGTCAGGATTATATTTGACAATATCTGACAAAGTGTTATTTGGACCTAATATAAAGATTATGCGTGGTCACCACAATACGAAAGTTCTGAGAGTCCATTCAACGCTTCACAAGATTAGGTGGAGTAAAGAGGAAATCAAAATACATAAGTCTAAATTAAAGGTCCCAAAACATTGAAAAATAATAAGGTTTTAGTCTTAGGAAATCCCTTAGACCATGAAGGGGGTATGGTTGTCTTTAACAGGGGTCTAATTTACACGTTAAATACATCTCAAATTAAATTTAAATTAATACATTTCACAGTAGGTTCAAGAACAAGTCTTTTCTACTACAAGAGGCTAAAATCATTAATTTACCCATTCGTTTTAATTTTTGATCTTTTTTTATTGGCTTTTAAAATGAATGATAAAAATATCAAAATAATTCAATCAAATCCGTCTTTAATTCCAGTACCATTAATTCGTGATGGGGTCATACAAATTCTCAATGTTTTCTTTTTTAAGAGGAAATCAATTATTGTATTGCATGGATGGAAAGAGCATATTTATAAATCAATTGCCAAAAGTAAATTATTAAAATACCTAATTAAATCATTTTTCAATTCAGCAGATACAGTTTTTGTTTTATCTTCAGATTTTAGAAATAAACTAATAAAATTAGGAATTAATGAATCCAAAATTGAAATTACAAGAACTTTTTTCTATGACAAAGACATATCATTGTCACGAAATTTAGATTCAAACGATAGAATTAAATTTATCTATTTAGGAAGAGTTTCAAAACTTAAAGGAATAGATGAATTAATTGATGCCTTTGAAATTGTTATTAAATCTAGAAATGACTTTGAATGCCAAATTATTGGCCACGGAGATAAGCATAACGTAGAAGAATATTTCACTAAAAAAGTTAATGACAAGAAGTTAAGTGAAAAAATTAAATTTTTAGGAAGGAGGGATGGATCAGAAAAGTTTAGTCTTTTAAAAAATGCTGACATATATATTTTTCCCTCATACATGGAAGGTTGTCCAACTTCTGTCATTGAAGCTCTAGCCTCTGGACTATTTGTTATTTCAACAGATGTTGGTGCTCTAGATGATATTATTCATGATGGAAATGGTATAAAAATTAAACCAAAAAATGTTAATGAATTATCTAAGGCTATTATTAAATCTATGCGTAACATAAAAAAAATTAGGTCAATAAAAAATCAGATTTCTATTGAGGCTAGATCAAAATATGAAATAAAAAAAATATCTAATCAGTTTAACAAAGTATATTTAAAAATAACAGATGGAAAATAGTAAGAAAATTAATAAATTAATTTAATTGAAAGCAAGTAAATTATTTCTAATAGGTCCTACTGAATCTATACTCACAAAACGTGGTAATCGATTCCCTAATATTGCAAAATTTTTTGTTCAGGAAAAAGAAGATGTCTTTTATTATACCTCTAATTTTTATCATGCTGAAAAAAGATTTTTTTCAAAACAAGAAATTAAAGATGCAGAGCAATCAATAAATTATCGATTAAAAGTGCTTAAGGTTTTAGGATATTATTCTAACGTTTCAACTCGAAGGGTTATTTCAAATTTTTTATTTTCTATTCAGATATTTTTTGAACTACTTTTCAAAGTCTCTGTAAATGATAGAATTTTACTACCATCAAGACCTGTCGAGCTTATTTTTTTTATATCAATACTAAAACGATTTACAGGTGTTAAAATCTATTTAGACATTCAAGATATTTGGCCTGATGCCTTGAAAATTGAAAATAAAAACAAAAAAAGACTTTTTGAGTTATATTGTAATGCTTTTTTATATCCGTCACTAAAAAAATATTCAGGCGCTTTACATGTAGCTCCTTCATTTAAATTATGGTTGAGACGTTATGCAAAAAATACACCATCTTCTTTTGTGCCATTAGGGTGGGAAAACAAAAGATGGTCTGATATCTCTAGCAGTAATAATACTAAAAGTGATATATTGAAAATAGTTTGCGTTGCACAATTACAGTATCAAATAGACGTTATGCCTATTTTGAAAGTATTGAAAAATAATAAAAAGCTTTTTTTTACTATATTGGGTGAGGATGGTAATGGTGAACGATATGAAGAAGTAATCAATTACGTTAATGATAATAATATTACCAATATTGAGATTTTAGGTAAGATTGAAAGGAATAAGATGATTGACTTTCTTGAAGATAAAAATATTGGAATTTTACCAATGATTACCTCCTCTATCCCTAATAAAGTATTTGATTACATGGCTGCAATGCTACCTATCATTGTTTTAGGTAATAATGATAGTTCTAATTTTGTTATTAAAAATGATATAGGTTGGCAATGTGATTTTAATTCAAAGTCATTAAAATTTTTGATAAACAATCTAAGTTTTAATGATATAAATTCAAAGAAAAAAAATGTTTTAAAAACTAGAACAAATTTTTCAAGAGATATTTTACATAAAAAAATCAAAGAAATTATCAAACAATGAAACAACTCACACAAAAATTGGGATCAGGAGATATGGTCATACAAGAGATCCCTTATCCTCGCTTAGGAAAAGGTATGATTATGGTAAAAAACCATTATTCAATAATAAGCGCGGGAACAGAAGGTTCTACAGTACAGGCTGCTCGTAAAAGTTTAATAGGTAAAGCAAAAGAACGTCCCCAACAAGTAAAACAGGTCATTGACACCTTAAAAAAACAAGGGCCTATTCAAACCTTCAGAGCAGTTATGAAAAAGCTAGACTCCTATTCTCCCTTAGGATATAGCTGTGCCGGAGAAGTTATTGAGGTTGGCGAAGAAGTGACCGCATTTAAAGTAGGTGATAAAGTAGCATGTGCTGGTGTTGGTTATGCCAATCACGCAGAGATAGTTTGCGTTCCAGTAAATTTAAGTGTAAAGCTTCATGAAAAGGCTAATCTTAAAGACGCAGCTTACAATACTCTTGGAGCAATAGCCATGCAAGGGGCAAGACAAGCTGATATGCGTTTGGGTGAAACTTGTGTGATTATAGGGTTAGGGTTATTAGGTCAATTATCCGCATTAATTCTTAAAGCCTCAGGAGTTAAAGTTGTTGGTATAGATGTTTCTGAACGAGCGGTTGATTTAGCAAATACCAACAAGGTTTGTGATTATACATTCAATAGGAATACCCCTGGTATAGAAGAGAAAATTAACACATGTTCAGGAGGTATTGGAGCTGATGCTGTAATTATTGCTGCTGCATCATCAAGTACAGATCCTATAAATTTTGCGGGGAGTATTGCTCGTAAAAAAGGGAGTGTGGTAGTTTTGGGTGCGGTACCTACAGGCTTTGATAGAGATCCGTTCTGGTACCAGAAAGAATTAGAATTAAAAATGGCCTGCTCTTATGGTCCTGGACGCTATGATTTAAATTACGAAGAAAAAGGTATAGATTATCCGGCGCCTTATGTGCGTTGGACTCAAAATAGAAATATGCAAGCGTTTCAAGAGTTATTGGCTACTAAGCGTATAGATATTAATTACATGTCCACACATGAATTTAGTTTTGATGAAGCGCCTAAAGCTTTTGATTTAGTAGTGAGTAAATTAGAACCATTTATTGGTATAGCCCTTAAGTATGATGTCGAAAAGTCACATTCTAAATCAAAATTAATAATTGAAAACAATAAAAACATAGCTAACTCTAAGGTAAATATTTCTTTTATTGGAGCTGGTAGTTATGCGCAAGGGAACTTATTACCTAATATTCCAGAAACTCCAAAAGTATCCAAAATTGGAGTACTTTCTAATACAGGGACAACTTCTAAACGTGTGGCAGAGAAATTTAATTTTAATTTTTGTGCTACTTTAGAAAGTGATGTTTTTGATGATAAAACTAATACTATTTTTGTGGCTACACGTCACGATTCCCATGCGTTTTACGTACTTAAAGCCTTGGAGCAAAATAAGCATGTATTTGTGGAGAAACCATTATGCTTAAAAGAGTCTGAACTTGATGCAATCATAGAAGAGCAACAAAAATCTAAAACTTGTGTAATGATTGGGTTTAATAGACGGTTTTCACCACTTAGCATGAAAATTAAAAGTGTTGTTGGCTCAGGCCCTATGAGTATGATATATAGGATTAATGCAGGTTATATACCTAAAGATAATTGGATTCAAGATATCGAAGTTGGTGGAGGTAGAATTTTAGGTGAAGCTTGTCATTTTATTGATTACTTGACTTATCTTAATGGAAGTTTACCTGTTAAAGTATCAGCTCAGGCATTAGCTGACTCAGAAAATTTAAATGATACGGTTAACATTATGATACAATTTGAAAACGGCTCAACTGGCGTGGTATGTTATTATGCTAATGGTTCTAAGTCTTTAGCTAAAGAATATATTGAGGTTTTTGCCTCTGGCACAACAGCCATTTTAAACGATTTTAAAGAGCTGCGAATTTACGGTAAAGGTAACCCCTACAAGAAAAAATTATTCAATCAGAATAAAGGACAAAAAGAGATGGTAGAATGTTTTGTTAATGGCATTATTGATAACGGAAATGTGCCAATACCATTCTCAGAAATTGCAGCTGTAACTAGAGCCAGTTTTAAAGTATTGAAATCTATTTCTGAAAACGGGGCACAAATAGACGTTTAATAATGGAAGTCAAATCATTTTTAAAATTAAAATCTTATTGTGAGAAAGAGCAATATAAGGGCTGGGATCCCTATGATGGTTTGAATTCTAAAATTTTTAAAGCGCTACAGCTAAATCATTGGGATTTAGCACGTTTGGCTTGGATCCAATGTTTTAAAAGAAGCCCTATTAATTTCAGAAAATTGTTTTTAGTGTCTAAGCAGTACAATGCCAAAGGTATTGGTTTGTTTTTATTAGGTTATTGTAATTTGTATGAGTTGGCATCAAAAGGAGAGATAGTTTTTGGCAAAACTGAGGAGTTGCTATCAAAAATTCATGAGTTAGCAAATTTATTAGATGAGCTTAAAAATACCAATTACTCTGGAGCATGTTGGGGTTATAATTTTGATTGGCAGGCAAGACTTTTGTTTTTTTTTCCCGCATACACACCAACTGTAGTGGCAACAACCTTTTGTGCAGAAGCCTTATTTAAAGCATTTGAAATCACTAAAAAAGAAAAGTATAAGACATTGGCTTTATCATCGGCTAATTTTGTGATACAAGACTTAAATAGAACACCTCATCATTCTGGTTTTTTATTTTCATATAGCGCTTTAAACGGAAACAATACTGTATACAATGCCTCTTTACTTGGGGCTAAATTATTAAGTTTATGCTACAAGTATTCTGGAAATGAAGATTACAAAAATACCGCAAAACAAGCTGTAAGAGCGGCTTGTGAAGGTCAAAATAAAGACGGTTCTTGGACATATGGCTTGCTACCGGTTCAATCATGGATAGACAGTTTCCATACAGGTTACAATTTGGATGCTATAAGTATGTATCAAAATTGCACAGGAGATGACCAATTTAATTCAAATCTAGATAAAGGTTTTGCTTTTTATATCGCTAATTTTTTTGAAGCAGATGGTACACCAAAATACTATAACAATAAAACTTATCCAATAGATATTCATTGTCCTGCACAATTATTTGTGACACTTTCCAAACTAGATCAATTTAAAGCGCATAAAGAAATAGCTACAAAAGTGTTACAATGGTCTATCAAAAATATGCAATCTAAAAAGGGGTACTTTTATTATCAATTAAAAAGAGTATGGAGTTCTAAAATTTCTTATATGCGTTGGTCGAATGCATTCATGTTTAATGCTATGACTTTTTATTTTAAAGAGAATAAGCCATTATGAAATATGAACAATTAAATGGTGTTGTTACTTATTCTCCTAAATCACGTCAAGATTTAATTGACTATGCAATTAAAAACAAACAAATTTTAGTAGCAGTGAATGCTGAAAAAATTTTACATGCCACAGATCAAAGCCGAAAGATCATCAATAGAAATTTAGGTTATCCAGATGGTATTGGTGCAGTTTGGGCATTACGAAAAAAAGGGTTTCATAATGCAGTAAAGATTCCGGGGTGTGAATTATGGTTAGATATTATTGCACATGCTTATAAAGACAAAACATTCTATTTAGTAGGAGGTAAGAATCAAGTTATAAAAGAGACCGTAAAGAAATTAAAAAAAGAATTCAAAAGTATCAATATTTTAAATTATCGTAATGGCTATATTAAAACTGAGGGTGAAAAAAAAGAGTTAATAAAAGATATTAAAACTTTAAAGCCTGATATAATTTTTGTGGCTATGGGTTCGCCTAAACAAGAACTGCTTATGGAAGAGATGTATAAGTCTCATCAAGCGACTTATCAAGGCCTTGGGGGTAGTTTTGATGTGTATACTGGTCGTGTAGATCGTGCCCCTGAATGGTTTGTGAATTATAATTTTGAGTGGACATATCGTCTGTTAAGACAACCCTCAAGAATAAAGCGTCAAATTCATCTAGTGCGTTTTTTTATTTTACTACATTTAAATAAATTTTAAATTTAAATATTTAATTGAAACCATTTTCTTGTATTATCAAACAGTTAATTAGATTAATATGATTAATTTTGGATTATGAAATGTTTTTATTATTCAATTATTTGTTTAATTTTTTTCAGTTCATGCTCAACAAAAGATCAGTTAATTTATTTAAAAGATATTAAAAAACAAGATGCTAACTCGTGGGTTGATATTCCTCTTATTAAAGACAGAATAGAATCAGGTGATATTTTAAAAATAGATGTTAAAACTATTATACCTGAAGCATCTCTACCTTATAACGTAATAAATCAAGTTGGTTATGCCTCTGACCTGGAACTAATAAAATTAGACGGATACTTGGTTGATGATAACATGATGATTAATTTTCCTGTTTTAGGAAAAGTAAGTACAAATGATTTAAATGAAAAACAATTAGAAGAAAAATTAAAAACTCTTCTTGAACAAGGCAATCATCTTTCCAACCCTACAGTCAAAGTAAGAAGAATCAATAGTAAATTTACCGTTTTGGGTGAAGTTAGAAACCCTGGAACATTTTCATACTCAGATAAAAAAATTAATATTTTACAAGCATTGGGTTATGCTGGAGATTTGACAATAGACGGAAAAAGAAAAGATATTACACTTATAAGAGATGAGAATGGAACAAGAAAGGCTTACAACATAGAATTAACAAAGTCTGAATTTTTAAATAGTCCTCTATTCAATATAAAAAACAACGATATTTTAATTATCAATCCATCATTTAACAAAGTCAAAAGTGCTGGATTTATTGGCAGCCCCGCATCAATAGCTACAATAGCGTCACTATTGCTAAACATCACATTATTAATTAACTTTTAATTATATGAATAGCTCATACAACACAGATTTTAATAATATTGATGTCGTTGATAACTCTAATTTTCAAAAAGAATTTTTAAAATATTTTTTTTACTGGAAATATTTTTTAATCTCTGCTGTGATGTTTTTAGTTGTAGCATACACATATCTAAGATACAGTGAAAAAATTTTTGACACTTATGCAAAAATCCAAATAATTGATAAGAAACAGTCTTCACTGGAGCTACCAACAGCTTCAGAACTGTTTTCTAAATCAAAGATTAATCTTGAAAATGAAATAGAAATAATAAAATCAGATCCCATTATTAAAACAGTTGTCAAAAACTTAAATCTCAGAGTTGAGGTTATTGAAATTGGTAATATTATGCGTACATTGTCTGTTGATTACCCTTTTGAAATTATTCTAAATGGTGATATTGATAGTTTAGAAAACCAAACTTTTAGGCTTAATGAAACAGATAAAGGGTTTGAAATAGTTGATTTTCAAAACGAGTCTAAAAGCTATTATTTTAATGGTACAAATAGTTCAAATTATAATCATAACTTACCTTTTGAAATTCTAAATTTCAATAAAAACCTCTTTTCAAAAAATGAGTATGAGGGTTTTGATATTAAATTTTTGTCTGTAAATAACTTAGTCTCTAGATTAAAAAATTCATTAACTCTTTCTCAAGTTGGTAGAGAGAGTGATATTATAGAACTAAATTTTAAATCTTCGAGCAAAGAATATTCAGAAAACTTCTTAAATGAGTTAGTAGATGTTTTTAATAATGATGGTGTTAAGGACCGTCAACTTATTCACAAAAGAACTATTGATTTTGTTAATGCAAGGTACTCTTATCTGTCATTAGAGCTAGACTCAATTGAAATTGCAAAGCAATTTTATAAAATTGAAAACAGCTTGGTCGACTTGTCCGCTAATTCTGCAATTTCACTTGAAAAGAGCTCAAAATCTGAGGAGAGCATCTTTAGCATAGAAAGTCAAATTTCAATAATAAATTCATTACTAAAAACATTAGCAAATGACAAATTAGAACTACTTCCAGCAAATATGGTAATTGAAAATAACGAGATTAATTTGCTAATTTCAAAATACAACCAAATTATTTTAGATAGAAAAAAATTAATTTTAAGTGCTGGGTCCAATAACCCATCAACAAAACAACTTGAAAATACTTTAAATGATTTTCGCTCAAATATTATTTATTCATTACAAAATAACTTGTCACAATTAAAAAATATTAAAAGCAAATTATCTAATCAATTTTATAAATATAATAATGATATCTCTGATTTGCCTGAAAAAGAAAAAATACTAAGAGCTATCGAACGTAACCAAAAAATAAAAGAAT
Source organism: Bacteroidota bacterium (assembly GCA_036141595.1). GTDB lineage: Bacteria > Bacteroidota > Bacteroidia > Flavobacteriales > BACL11. Next base: position 4,453 of record JAYZXD010000009.1, on the reverse strand, counting down.
CTCTTTATCTTTTCCTTCTTCAAAAACGTGAAGAAGCTGAAGTTAGTTATGCAGTAACTGAACCCAGTATTAAAGTAATTGAATATGCTATAACTAAAAACAACCCTGTTACTCCTAAATCAAACTTAATATATTTCGGAGCTATTTTGATAGGTTTATCGTTACCTTTAATTTTGTTATACATCATGTTTACTTTCAACAGGAAAATATTTACAAGAGAACAAATTGAAGAACTTAATTTTCCTATCACAGTAGTTGGTGAGGTTCCTGAAATTGATGATCAAAGTAATACAACCATAAATTCAGCAAAAGAAAGGTCTCCGCTTGCTGAGTCTTTTAGGGTCTTATCCTCCAAATTAAGGTTTTATTTTAGTGAAAATAAAAAAGACGGACAAATTATTATAGTTTCATCAACGATTAAAGGTGAGGGTAAAACTTTTTGTGCAACTAATTTGGCTCTTACTAAAGCATCCCTTGGCAAAAAAACACTTCTTATCGGAGCTGATCTACATAACCCACAAATTCATACGTACTTAAATATTGAAAAAAATTATGCAGGATTAGTTAATTTTTTAGTTGACAGTAATTATGATTGGAAAAAAGCCATATTAAAATTTGAAGGGATTGATTGTGATATACTTATTGGTGGTCAAATACCACCAAACCCTGCTCAATTATTGAACAATGGAAACCTTGAAAAATTGCTTAATCAAGCTAAAAAAGTTTACGATTATATAATAATTGATACCCCTCCATGCTTGCTTGTTTCTGATACATTATCAATAAGCCCATTGGCTGACTTATTAATTTTTGTTGTAAGATGTAATCACACTGAACTAAATACCCTTGATTTCATAAATGATTCATATTCAAAGGGTATTCTAAATAAAAATTCAATTATTGTTTTAAATGGACTTGGAGCAAAGGGGAAATATGGGTACGGTTATGCATACAACTACAGTTACGGTTACAAGTATAACTACAGTTATAATTATAACTACGGGTACGGTTATGAATACAAATCAGATGAGTAATTAATTCTACTTTTGTTTTCTTGAAATTGGTTTTCCAATTGAATAAACTTCAAAGCCTAGACTTTCGAGTTCAGCTTTATTCAAAATATTTCTTCCATCGAAAATTTTTGCCGGCTTAATGAGGCTTAGGTAAATTTTCTGCCAATCATATGTTTTAAACTCATCCCACTCAGTAATAAGAGCAATAGCATGAGAGTTCTCACAAGCACTGTATGGGTTTGAATAACAAGTTAATGCTTTTTGATTATCATTGGAAGTGCGAGTATTTAAATAGTCTAAATCATAAAGCATCTGCTGTTTAGTTACTTTTGGATCATAAACACAAATATCAGCTCCATTTTCGATTAAAATATCAGCAATATAAATGGCGGCAGATTCTCTGGTATCATTAGTGTTTTTCTTAAAAGACCATCCAAGCAAAGTAATTTTTTTTCCAGAAACCGTTCCGAATAAAGACTTAATAATTTGCTTTGCAAATCTGGTTTTTTGATAATCGTTTATCTTAATAACTTGACTCCAATAATCAGACACTTCGTCTAAGCCTAAAGATTTTGAGATATATACTAGATTTAAAATATCTTTCTGAAAACAACTTCCACCAAAACCTACTGAAGATTTTAAAAATTTATTTCCAATTCTAGAATCCATACCAATAGCCTTAGCAACTTCATCAACATCAGCTTCTGTTTTTTCACAAATTGCTGAAATACTATTAATTGAACTGATTCTTTGTGCCAAAAATGCATTTGCAACTAGTTTTGACAACTCTGATGACCAGACGTTTGTAGTACATATTTTTTCTAAAGGAATCCACTGTGCGTAAATATCAACTAATTTTTGAATGGCTTCTTTACCATCCTTTGTTTGTTGTCCACCAATCAATACTCGATCAGACTTGAATAAATCATTTATTGCTGTACCCTCAGCCAAAAATTCTGGATTTGATAAAACTTCAAAGTCTACCCCATTTCCAGTACTATCTAAAATAGTTTGTATCGCTTCGGCTGTTCTGACTGGTAATGTAGATTTTTCAACAACAATTTTATTATCTGTAGCTATTTCGGCAATTTTCCTTGCACACAACTCTACATACTTTAAATCTGCAGCTTGTCCTTTACCTTCACCATAAGTTTTAGTTGGAGTATTTACTGCAATAAATATCATCTGTGCTTCTCTTATGCATTTATCAACATTAGTAGTAAAAAAAAGGTTTTTGCCTCTGGTTTTCTCAACAACAGGTGGAAGGCCTGGCTCGAAAACTGGTAAATTATCTAAATTAGAATCATTCCATGCGTTGATTCTTTCTTCATTTATATCTACAACATTTACCTTTATATTTGGACATTTTAAGGCGATAACAGCCATCGTTGGCCCCCCAACATAACCAGCTCCTATACAGCAAATATTTTTGATATCCATTAAAACAATTTTTACAAAAATAATAATATTAAGATTAGTGGCCCAGAGAGGATTCGAACCCCTAACCATCAGAGCCGAAATCTGACATTCTATCCAGTTGAACTACTAGGCCTACAGCAAATTTAAATCATTAAATCATATTTGTAAATAATCTTCGTTTATATTTTAAATTTGTAATGTGAGAAATATTTTAATCTTATTTTTTATCGTTAATCAAAGTTTTTCTAACGAAATAGGAACTTGGAAAGATTACTACTCATACAATGGTGCAAAAAAGGTTTTTTATCAAAACAATCAAACTTACTGTGTCACTAATAATGGGTTGTTTAGCTATAATAATAACAATGAACTTTTTCTTTACAATAAATTAAACTTAACAAATGATTATGGAATTAGCAATTTAGCTTTTGGCTCTAATAAACTTATTATTTCATATGAAAATTCAAATATTGATATAATTGAGGATAATTTAACAACAAGTATCATGGACATAAAAAATTTAGAGATTTCAGGAAAAAGAATAAATAACTTAACCGTAATAGATAATGAGTTGTTCGTTTCTGCATCTTATGGTATCTCTAAGATAAACTTAATTAAAAAAGAAGTTAGTGATACGTATTATCTTTACAAAAATGGAGAATCTATTGAAATAAATGATTTAAAAAAAATTGACAACTATTATTTAGCAGCTACAAACAGTGGTGTATTTAAAGCTGAGCAAAATTCACTTTTGAACGACCCAAATAATTGGATTCAGATTGATACTAACTCAAACGTCTCTAAAATAATAAATGGATCAAGAATTATTTTCTTGTATGAAAATGAATCTGAAACTAATTACAAAGTTTCAGAAGATTTATCTAATATAAGTTCCATATTAATTAGTGCTAATAGCCTTAATGATATTACATATAGTTATAATAAATTTTTATTTATCTACGACAATTCAGTTATTGCTAGTAATAATGGTAATGACACACTTGTTAATTATAATGAAACCTTGCGACTCGTGAAATTTAAAAGCGCAAGCTACGATGATAAAAACAATATTTGGATAGCTGATAGTATAAATGGATTGATTAAAATAACTAATGGTAGTATTGAATCTACTATACTTCCGAATGGACCGTCTTCAAATAATGTATTTGATTTAAACTTTTCTAATTCAAAATTGTTTATATCTCACGGGGGGCACTCTAACTATAACGTTAACAATTTGAATTATCAGGGAGTATCAATTCTTGAAAATAATTCATGGACAAAATATTCCTCACAATTACTTGGAAATAGTAGAGATATAGTTTCAAGTGTAACTAATGGTGATTATGAGTACTTTGCCTCATGGTACGATGGGGTTTCTGAAGTATTAAACAGCAACTTTTCTAAAAAGTATGGGTACAATAACACTAATGGTATACTTGACACAACATACTACTCTAATAACAGAATCCAAATTTCAGACTTAAAATTTGACAATTACGGAAATTTATGGGGGTTAAATTCTCAAGTTCAAAAACCATTATTTGTCAAAACACCACAAAATGAATGGTATTCTTACTCATTAAATTTAGCTGTTGAGGGATTATATTTTGATGAAATTTTAATAGATAACTCAAGCCAAAAGTGGGGCATAATTGCAAAGGGAAATGGAAAGGGCTTATTTGTTTATGATGATAACAACACTATAGATAATCAGTATGATGACCAGTATAAGTTAATCACCACAAATTTAGGTCAGGGTGCACTTCCAAATAACAATGTTAATTGCATTACTAAAGATAGAAATGGAGAAGTTTGGGTTGGCACATATGAAGGGGTTTGTGTTTTTAATAATCCCTCATTAGTTTTTAGTGGTTATGATTTTGATGCACAACAAATATTAATCAGCGAGGGCGATTATGGTCAATATCTACTAAGCACTGAATCTGTAAAATGTATAGCTGTTGATGGAGGTAATAGGAAATGGATTGGAACACTTGGGGCTGGACTATATTTGTTAT
>JAYZXD010000008.1:0-35642 GCA_036141595.1 Bacteroidota bacterium | reverse complement strand
TGGTAGAATTCCAGGAATGTAATGAGATGATATTATTAGATGGAAAAAAAGTAGCACTAGATGTAAGAAAAGAAATTTCTGACAGAGTATCCTTATTATTAAAAAATGGCTATAAAAGACCACATTTAGCCGCAATTCTAGTTGGTAATGATGGGGCTAGTCAAACCTATGTTAATGCAAAAGTTAAAGCTTGTAAAGAAGTTAACTTTCAGTCAACACTATTAAGATTAAATGAAAATATTACTGAATCTGATTTGTTAACTGAAGTTGAAAGAATTAATAACGATTCTTCTATTGATGGATTAATAGTGCAGCTTCCTTTGCCTGATCATATAGATGAAAAAAAAGTTACACAGTCAATTTCACCAAGTGAAGATGTTGATGGGTTTCATCCTGTAAATATAGGTAAAATGGTTTTAAATCTACCGTCATATGTTCCAGCTACTCCAGCAGGAATTATAGAAATTTTAAAAAGATATAATATCAATTGTTCTGGTAAACATTGTGTAGTTATTGGAAGAAGTCACATCGTAGGATCACCAATGAGTATTTTGATGGCAAAAAATTCTAATCCCGGAAATTGTACAGTTACTATAGTTCATAGTAAAACAAAAAGACTTCACGAGATTACAAAAATGGCAGATATTTTGATAGTTGCTATAGGAAAAAAGAATTTTGTTACTAATGACATGGTTAAAGATGGAGTATGTATAATAGATGTTGGAATTAATAGAGTAAAATCTGATAAAACCAAAAGTGGATGGAAATTAGTTGGTGATGTTGATTTTGATGCTGTTAAGAATAAATGTAGTTATATTACTCCTGTTCCAGGTGGTGTTGGTCCAATGACAATAGCAATGTTGTTAAATAATACTTTGAATTCTGCAAAAAAAGAGATTTATTGATTTTTTTATATATTTGCTCTGAATTTATGGGTATTTTTCTCATATAGTATTAACAATTTTAAGAAAAAAAATTATGGAAGGAACAGTAAAATGGTTTAATTCAAGTAAGGGATATGGTTTTATCGAAGGATCTGATGGAACTGATTACTTTGCTCATTTTCAAGAAATTCAAGTAGAAGGTTACAAAACTCTTAAAGAGGGTGCAGCCGTTTCATTTGAAGCAGGAGATGGCGAGAAAGGACCTGTTGCAAAGAATATTGTAAAAACAGATGCTTAAGCACTCTATTATATAATATTGTTAAACGAGCTTTTTTCAGCTCGTTTTTTTTTTATCTCGTTCTTTTTCAAGTTTATAGAGTTCATCTCTCATTTTTGCCGCACCAATAAAATTAAGTTCTTTTGCCATCTTTTGCATTTCATTTTTTGTTCTTTTGATAATAGTATCAAGTTCTTTTATAGATACATTTTTTGAAATAAAATTTTCTTCGGTATTTTTTCTTTTGTAGGGATTAAGTTTGTCTAAAATTTTACTATTATTATTTTTATTTAGTGCTTTAGGCTTTATTCCATTTTCTAAATTGAATTTAATTTGTTTTTTTCTTCTTCTATTTGTTTCATCAATTGTTTGCTTCATAGCTTTTGTTATTTTATCCGCATACATAATAACTTTACCATTGATGTTTCTTGCAGCTCTTCCTGCGGTTTGTGTTAGTGCTCTTTCTGATCTTAGAAATCCCTCTTTATCAGCATCTATAATACTTACTAAACTTACTTGTGGAAGATCTAATCCCTCTCTAAGTAAGTTTACGCCAATAAGAACATCAATTTCTCCAATTTTTAAACTATGCAAGATTTCTACTCTTTCCATTGTGTCAACATCAGAATGAATGTAATGACATTTAATATTAAATTTTGTCAGATATTTACTTAACTCTTCGCTCATTCTTTTTGTTAGTGTTACAACAAGAACTCTTTCTTTTTTATTTATTCTTAGTCTAATTTCTTCTAACAAATCATCAATTTGATGTTTACTTTTTCTAACTTCAATTTTTGGGTCAAGAACTCCTGTTGGTCTAATAATTTGTTCTACAATTACCCCATTTGATTTTATTAATTCATAATCTGCAGGCGTCGCACTCACATAAATAGTTTGATTAATAATTTTTTCAAACTCCTCAAACTTTAAAGGTCTATTATCTAATGCTGATGGGAGTCTAAATCCATGCTCAACAAGATTTGTTTTTCTTGAACGGTCCCCTCCGTACATAGCTCTTATTTGAGGTATTGTTACATGACTTTCATCAATTACTGTTAAAAAATCTTTGGGAAAGTAATCCAATAAACAAAATGGTCGATCACCTTCTTTTCTGCCATCGAGATATCTTGAATAGTTTTCAATGCCCGAACAGTAACCAAGTTCTTTAATCATTTCAATATCAAATGTTGTTCTTTCTTTTATTCTTTTTGATTCATTTACTAAATTAAGTTCTTCAAAATAATCTACTTGCTTTTTTAAATCGTCTTGAATCTTGTTAATAGCGTTATTAATTTTTTTTTGAGATGAAAGAAAAATATTTGCTGGAAAAATTCTTACACTTTCGTGTGTTTCAATAATATTTCCTGTTTTTGGTTCAATACTTTGGATATACTCAATTTCATTACCCCAGAAGTTTATTCTAAAAATTATTTCATTATGTGCTAAATGTATGTCAATTATACTTCCTTTAACCTTAAATTTTCCTTTTGTTAATTCATTGTTTGTTCTACTGTACAAGGAATTAACAAGTTTTCTAAGTAAAATATATTGTTCAATCTTATCTCCGCTTTTTATTTCAATTATTCCGTTATGAAAATCTTCTGGATTTCCAATTCCATAAATACAACTTACAGAGGAAACAACAATTATATCATTTCTACCTGATAGCAAGCTCGCTGTAGTACTCAATCTATATTTTTCTATTTCTTCATTAATAGATAAATCTTTTTCAATATATGTTCCTGAGCTAGGAATATAAGCTTCGGGTTGATAGTAATCATAATATGAAACAAAATATTCGACACAATTATTTGGAAAAAATTGTTTAAACTCGCTAAATAATTGTGCAGCTAATGTTTTATTATGACTTAAAATTAGAGTAGGTTTATTTATTTCTTTAAGTACGTTTGCAATTGTAAATGTTTTACCTGAGCCAGTTACGCCCATTAGAGTTTGAAATTTTTCGTTTGATTTTAAGCCAGAAACAAGATTTTTAATTGCTTTTGGTTGATCTCCAGTTGGCTTAAATTCTGATTCAATTTTAAATTGCATTTTGATATATAAAATTTAAAGGTTCCATATTTTCCAGCTTTCCTCTGCTTGAATTTTCAACATCTGTAAGCCATTTATTGTCAACGCATTATATCTTTTACCATATTCTAAAAATTTAGTTTCTTTTGGATTGTATATAATATCAAATAAAAGATGTTTTTTACTAATATACTTATAGGGAATGTTTGGAAATCTATTAATTTCAGCAAGTGACCCCAAAGGAGTCGTATTTATTATAATTTCATAATCATTCATAATTTTTTGATTTATATCTAAGTAATCAAAATGAGTATTTCTACTTACTACTTTAAATTGAATATTATTATTTTTTAATACATATTTTACTGCTTTTGCAGCTCCTCCATTTCCTAAAATTAAAGCTCTTTTTCTATTATTCAAATTTGAAAGTAAACTATACGCAAAACCAATATGATCAGTATTGTAACCTATTAGCTTTTCATTATCAACTTTAATTGTATTAACAGCTCCGATTAATTTTGCATCTTCATTTAATCCATCTAAAAAAGGAATTATTTTTTCTTTATAAGGCATAGTTACATTTAATCCGCTAATATTATGTTCAATAATAAGATTTCTCAAATCTGCAACATCTCGTAGGTTAAAATTAAAATATGATGATTTAGTTATTTTTTCTTTTTTAAATTTATTTATGAAATACTTTTTGGAAAAGGAGTTTTCTAATTTTATTCCAATCAAACCGAATATTTTCATTTTATTTTTTTGTATCAATCATTTCAATACAATAGACGGTAAAAAAACCTAAGCTTATCAATATAATAGCAAATATTGTTTCATTGTTAAAATCAGGCATGTGACTTACCCATTCAGTTACTATTTTTTTTCCATCTTTTTCTATAATACTTCCAGCTGCTGGATTTTGCCAAGGCCATGTTATACTTAATGAACCAAAAATAAATCCTGTCAATAGTGATAAAGTTATATTTTTATACTTTTTGAGTATCCAAGCAAGAATGTGTGAAAAAGACATTAAACCAAAAACGCTTCCTAAGCAAAAAACGGATAATATTTTAAGATTAAATCCTTCAAGAGTAAGAGATTTTACCATAAGTAGTTCATAGTTCCCCATTAAGATTAAAATGAAGGAACCAGAAAGGCCTGGTAACATCATTCCACTTATTCCAACAATTCCACAAATAAAAATGAAAAACAAATCATTATTTTCTCCTCCCTTGCTTATGAAGCTCAAAGAAAGTGCTATTATTGTGCCAAGTAAAAAGCTGATTATACTGCTCTTTCCCCAGTTAGTAACCCGTTTTCCAACAAAATAAATTGAAGCAATTATGAGACCAAAGAAAAAAGACCATACTAAAACTCGATAGTTTTCAAATAAAAATTCGAACAAACTAGCAACAAAAAGCATTATTACTATTGCTCCTGTAAATATTGATATGAGAAAGTATAGATTTGTATAATTACTAAAACCTTTAATATCCCCTTTTAAAATAAATTTTAAAGCTTTTTTATCAAAAGATTTTAAAGAGTTAATTAACTCTTCATAGATATTGGTTATTAATGCAATTGTTCCTCCAGAAACACCAGGAATTACATTTGCAATTCCCATAGCCATCCCTTTTAGAAATAAAATAAAGTAATAATTCATTTATTTATTTTATTAAAATTTAAAAATGTATCCGCTCTCAATCCTCTTCTTAAACACTCTAAGGATAAAACGTCTTTTGAACTAATATTTCCTAGATTAACACTGCTTCCAAATTCATTTATTAACCAAGCTTGTTGATTTTGTTTAGGAGCCTCCCAAATAATATGTTCAATATTTATTTTACTAGCTATTTTTGCTACTATATTTTTTTCAATATTTCCATTTGAATTATAAATTCCTGTTTTTCCACTTTCTCTACTCTCTGTAATCACTTTCCAACTTCCAGCATCTAATTCCTTTTGAATCCACAAAGGCCATTTTTCTATTTTATTATCTTCTGATTTAAATTTATTTCCTACTTCACTAATTACTTTAAAATCTTTTTTAAAATCTTTAATTATTTTACACTTTTGATCGTGATCAATGTCTATGCATCCATCAGATATTTCAACCATATTAATATTATTTTTATCTAAAAATTTTTTGTAGTAATTAATCTGATTTCTAATTGCAAAGTATTCAAAAAGTGTTCCTCCCGCATGAACCAGAATATTGTTTTTGTGAAATAAATTTACTTTCTCTTTTAAATTATTTGTTAATAAGCTTGTTCCAAACGCAAATTTTACTATGTCTGTGTATTCAGAGCATGAAAATATAAAATCTTCAGATTCTCTAAATGACAATCCTTTATCAATCATCATTGTAAGACCATTTTTTCTTGCTTTAGAATTTTTTTTGGTCATTTGATTTATCAAAAATTTTATTTTAAACAAAGATAATAATCATTATGCAAACAATAATTTAATTATGTAGTTTTGTTTATATTTATAGATATGACATTAATTAAATCAATTTCTGGTATTAGAGGAACAATTGGAGGTGAAATACACAATGCACTAACTCCTTTAGACATTGTTCTATATACTTCATCATATGCAATGTTCATTAAAAATCAAAATCACCAAAATAATAATATAATTATTGGAAGAGATGCTAGAATATCGGGGCCAATGGTTAGTAATATTGTTTCAGGTACTTTGATTGGATGCGGTTTTAATGTAATAGATGTTGGATTGTCTACAACTCCTACAATAGAAATGGCAGTTATTCTTGATAAAGCTGCAGGAGGCATTATAATAACAGCAAGTCATAATCCAAAAGAATGGAATGCTCTTAAATTATTAAATAATAAAGGTGAATTTTTATCTGAAAAGAATGGAAATGAAGTTCTCTCAATTGCTAAAAATAGAAAATTTATTTTTGATGAAATTGATTATATAGGAAAATATAATTTTGATGATAGCTATAACAAAAAGCATATTGAAGAAATTTTAAAATTAGATTTAGTAAAAGTAAATTTAATTCGTAATGCAAAACTTAAAGTTGTTATAGATGCTGTAAATTCTTTTGGGGGAGTTATGGTTCCTGAATTATTAGAAAAGTTAGGAGTTGAATGTGTTAAGTTATATTGTGATCCTAACGGAAACTTCCCACATAATCCAGAACCACTAGCTGAAAATTTACATGACATTTCTAAATTAGTTATTTCAAAAAAAGCAGATTTTGGTATTGTTGTTGATCCTGATGTTGATAGATTAGCAATAGTATGTGAAGATGGATCTATGTTTGGCGAAGAATATACCTTGGTTTCTATAGCTGATTATGTTTTAGGACATCAGCAGGGAAATACAGTTTCAAACTTGTCCTCTTCCAGAGCTTTAAAAGATATAGCAAAAAAACATGGTAGATTGTATGAAGCTTCTGCAGTTGGAGAAGTTAATGTTATAGAGATGATGAAAAAAAATAATGCTGTTATAGGAGGGGAAGGTAATGGAGGTATTATATACCCTAGTTTACATTATGGTAGAGATGCTTTAGTTGGTATAGCCTTATTCTTGAGCCAAATTGCTGAAAGAAATATTTCGGTAAAAGCCTTAAAAGAAACATTACCTTCTTATTTTATGTCAAAAAATAAAATCAAATTAACTCCAGAAATTAATATAGAACAAATATTGTCAAGTTTAAAGATGCGATTTCAAAATGAATACTCACTAACAACTTTAGATGGTTTAAAGATTGATTTTGATGATGGTTGGGTTCATCTTCGAAAATCTAATACTGAACCTATCATTAGAATATATTCTGAAGGTATTTCTAAAAGTAAGTCTGATTTTTATTCTGAAATGCTCATAAAAGAGATAAATTCATTAATTAAATGAGAGTATATTTAGATAACGCAGCAACTACACCATTGTCTCCTGAAGTTATAGATTTGATGACAAGTATGATGAAAAAATATTATGCTAATCCATCATCTATTCACTCATTTGGAAGAGAATCCAAAATAATTATTGAAAATGCTCGAAAAAGTATTGCCAATTTGTTAAATACATCACCTGGTACCATTTATTTTACATCTGGAGGAACTGAAGCAGATAATATGGCAATTAATTGTGGAATAGCCTCACATCGCATTGAGCATGCTATTACCTCTAACATTTCTCATCACGGTGTTTTATATCCTTTACAAGATTTAGAGAATCAAGATGAAATAAAGCTATCATATGTTGATTTAGATAATAACGGAATAGTTTGTCAATCTAATTTAGAAGATATTTTAAAAAATAATTCAAGATCATTCGTGTCGATTATGCATGCTAATAATGAAATTGGAACAATACAAGACATAAAAAAAATTGGTGCTCTCTGCAAAAAGTACAATGCAATATTTCATTCTGATACTGTCCAGACAATGGCTCATTATCCTATTGATATTAGTGATTTAGATATTGATTTTTTAGCTGCTTCTGCTCATAAGTTTCATGGACCCAAGGGTATAGGCTTTATATATGTTTCTGAAGAAATGAAAATTGAGCCAATGATAAGAGGTGGTGGGCAAGAAAGAAATATGAGAGCAGGTACAGAAAATATTATTGGAATAGCTGGATTGGCTAAGGCAATGGAGATTTCTTATGCAAATTTAAATGAAGAAACAAGATATATAAAAAGTATAAAAAAATATATGATTGATCAATTAAGGTCAGAGATAAATGATGTGCAATTTTATGGAAATTGTACTGATCTTGATAAAAGTTTATATACTGTTCTTTCATGCAGTTTTCCAAAAAATGATAAATCAGACATGCTTTTATTTAATTTAGATATTTTAGGTGTTGCATGTAGTGGAGGCAGTGCATGTAGTTCTGGAAGTAATATAGGGTCACATGTGCTAAGAGAAATTGATCCCTCAAGTGAACGTCCAGGAATTAGATTTTCATTTAGTAAATATAATACAAAAGAAGATATTGATTTTACAATAAAAAAATTAAAAGAACTATTTGGATAGTTTCCTAATTTTAATATTAAAATATCCAAAAATTATACTCATAACTGGAGAAATTAAATTGAAGAAACAAAATGGTAAGTATGATAATGTAGAAATTCCTAAAATTGCAGATTGTGTAGCTCCACAAGTGTTCCAAGGAATTAATACTGAAGTTACTGTCCCGCTATCTTCTATAGTTCGACTTAAATTTTCAGGAGCTAGTTTATTTTTTTTGTAAGAATCAGCAAACATACGACCAGGTACAACAATACTTAAGTACTGATCTGATGCAGTTAAATTAAAAAATATACAAGTCCCAGCAGTGGTTGCAATTAAATTTCCTGTATTTTTTGCGTATTTTAAAATTGGTCCAGCAATTCTCTTTAATATTCCTGTTGACTGCATAACACCACCAAAAATCATAGCACATATAATTAACCATATTGTATTCATCATGCCCGCCATACCTCCAGAACAAAGTAATGAGTCCATCATTGACTTTACTGATTTGATTTCACTTGCAGTATTTATAGATATTTCTCCTGTAATTGAGCTAACTATACTAAAATAGCACGAATAAAAGTCTATTTGTTTTGATTTTGCAATTAGTTTAATTATTTCGGGTTGAAAAAAAATTGTTGAAATTCCAGCTAATAAAATACCGGTTATAAGTACTGCAATTGCTGGTGTTCTTTTAATTATTAGTAAGACAACAATTATCGGTACAATAAATAGCCATCCGCCAATATAAAATGTATTTGAAATTGTATTTAAAATTTCATTTGTATTTTCAATCGAAGTTTCTTTAATGTTAATACCAATAATTAAAAAAACTATTAAGGTAATGAGAAAAGAAGGTATTGTTGTATATGTCATATACTTGATGTGCGTAAATAAATCAGTTCCTGAAACTATTGGTGCAAGGTTTGTTGTGTCAGACAGTGGGGACATTTTATCTCCAAAATATGCACCAGAAATAATTGCTCCAGCTGTTAATCCAGTTGGTAATCCAAGCGCTGTTCCAATAGCTAATAATGCAATTCCAATAGTAGCAATTGTACTCCAAGAACTACCAGTAGCTATTGATACAATAGCTGAAATAACTGCAGTAGCAAAGAAAAATATTTTTGGATTAAGTATTTGAAGTCCGTAATAGATCATTGCAGGAACTATACCGCTTATTAACCATGTACCTGTAAGTGCTCCAATAAGTAGTAATATAATAATTGCTGGAGTTGTACTTGATACACTTGAACTAACACTAGAAAGGATTTTTTGAAATGTTGTAGTTTTGAAAATAATTCCAATGATAGCTGCTATTGTTGCTGAAATTAAAAGTGCTAATTGGTTAGAGCCAGATAAAGATTCATCCCCAAAGACAACTACGTTATATGCAAGTAAAATGATTAAAATTAACAATGGAGATAAACATAGTAAATAACTTGGAGATTTTTTTTTCATAACTATTGATATATTTAAAGTATACCAATCTCTTGCAAGCATTTACATATAGAATCGTATGTACGTTCTATATTATTATCTAAGCCTATTGAAATTCGAACTAAACCATTTGATAATCCCATCACAGACCTTTCATTTTCTGGTATTTCAGAAGATGTAGATAATCCAGGAGCTGAGAAAAGAGTTTTATAAAAACCTAAACTAACAGCAAGATACCCAAGATTGGTCTTTTGCATCTTTTCCATTAACTTATTAGCATTTGATTCTGTTTTAGTATCAATAACAAATATTCCTCCATAACCAAATTCTTTGTTATGACTTTGACTCATAATTTTATGATTAGGATGACTTTCAAGGCCGGGATAAATAACTTTAACACCTCTTGAAGTTAATTTTTTTGACAAATAATATGCGTTTTCAGAATGTTTTTTCATTCTTATGTGTAAAGTCCTCATATTTTTTAAAATACTTGCAGCCTTATAAGAATCCATTACAGGCCCAAGTAACATAGCACTGCCACAATTTACATCTATCATATCTTCTATAAAATTTTCGTCGGAACATACTACACCACCAACTGTATCCGATGAGCCATTTATAAATTTTGTAAGAGAGTGAATAACAATATCTGCGCCTAATTTCGCCGGAGAGAAAATCAATGGAGTAAAAGTATTATCAACTATTAATTTTAGATTGTTTTTCTTTGCAATTTTTGCAATTCTACTAATATCAGAAACTTCCAAAAGAGGATTACTAATGGTTTCACAATATATTGCTTTAGTTTTATTAGAAATATTATTTTCAATTTGTTTGATGTTTGTAATATCAACAAATTTGGTATTGATCCTAAACTTAGGTAGATAGTTTTTAAAAAAAGCGTAAGTTCCACCATAAATAGTCCTACTACTAATAATTTCGTCATTATAGTTACATATTTGAAGTATGGTATTTGTTATGGATGCCATTCCTGATGAAGATATAATTGCTCCTTTCATTCCTTCCATTTCTGCTATTGCTTTACTTAAATAAGATGTAGAGGGATTGGTGTGTCTGGAATATAGATAACATCCTTCTCGTGTTCCTTCAAAAACATCGCCCATAGTTTTTCCTGACAAATAAGTAAAAGTAGATGAATCAGCAATGGATGGATTAACCCCTCCATACTCACCAAAAAACTGTAGATCTTGGATTTTATCAGCAGGAGACCATTTATTTTTTTTGTTTATCATATCTATATATTTTCTGCATCTTCATAATATCCATAATAACCATATTCGTAGCCATATGCATATCCGTAGGATCCCATTTTATTAATTTGATTATCATTAATCACAATTCTTAGATTTTTAATTCTATTATTGGTTTGCAAATTATTTACTAAATTTAATGTTTTTATTTTTGAGAAATTATGCCTTACAACATATAAATTAATGTCGGTATGCTGCATTAATAATACTGCATCTGTTACCAAACCAACAGGAGGTGTGTCAATAATGATATAATCATATTTAACTTTTAATTTTTCAATTAAGTTTTTCAATTTAAAACTATCAATTAACTCTGCAGGCTTAGATGGTATTGGTCCAGAGGAAATAATATCTAAATTATTAATGTGTGAATTTTTAATAATTTCTGAAATTTTGTGTTTTTCTTGCAAATAGCTACTTAACCCCACATTTCTATCCAAATTAAATTCTTTATGCAGCCTTGGTTTTCTTAAGTCACCCCCGATTAAAATCGTTTTATATTCGGCAGCAGCAAAAATCGTTGCTAAATTTATTGCTACAAATGTTTTACCTTCACCTCCAATAGAAGAGGATACAGATATAACTTTATTATTTTCATTTTCCTCAGAATGTTGAATATTTGTTCTAATACTTCTAAATGATTCAGTAACTACAGATTTTGGAGCATCAGAGGTAATTATATTAGTTGCACTATCGCTATGGCCAATCACACCAATTATTGGGGTATTACAAAATCTTTCAATATCTTTTTTTCCTCTTATTGTATCATTGAAAAAATCTCTTAATGAAATTATAGAAATTGGTAAAATTATTGATAAACAAAAGGCAAAGAAATATATTAATGTTTTTCTTGGCTTAACAGGAATGTTGCTTTCCATCATAGCAGGATCAATTATCGTTATTCCAGGAGTTGCTCCTTCAGCAATAATTTCTGCATCATATCTTTTTTCAGTTAGGTATTTTTCTGTCTCTAAATGGTAATCGTACCTTCTTTTTAATACAATATATTCTTTTTCCGCATTTGTAAAATTTTTCAAACTATTGTCAAAAGAATTTATTCTATTTTTAAGTTCTTTATTTGTTAATTTAGCAGAGTAAATTAGATTTTTTACATTTTCTATAATAGTTTTTTTTGTGTAGTCAATTTGATTCACAATAGATTTAAAAGCTGGATTTTTTTCAGTTGTAGTGAGTTTAAGCTCTCTTTCTTTGTCGTATAGAAGATGCAATTGTTCAATTAACACCAAAAGTTCTGGATTTGTAATTCCCATTGAGGTTGGAGAAAAAATATTATTATTATCGTCTTTTAGATAAGAAAGAAGTGCTTGATAATTTATTATTTTTACTGTTTGTTCTGAAACTGTGTTGTCTAGTTTGATTTTCTGAAAATACGTCCCCTGAGAATTGTCTATATTTTCATAAAATTCTTTATTTTCTAATTTAAAATTTGTTATGTCATCTTCTAGCAGATTTAGAGAATCTTTAACTATTTTAAGTTCCTCATTTAAAAATTGTAATGTCTTTGTTGCAATACTTCTCTTTTCTTGAAGAGCACTTCTAAGGTATATTTCTGTCATCTTTTCAAGAATTGCAATATTTTTTTTTGGATTTTTATCTCTGATGCTAAGTTTTAGTACATCTGCATCTTTAACCAATGGGTTAATAATTGTTTTACTTCTTATTTTTTGAGCAACTTTGTTTTTTGTATTTATTTTAAGAGAGTATTTTTTATTTAAATGACTTTCGTTAAAAAATGGTTTTTTAAATATCCAAAATGAGTATAAATTTTCTTTAAATATTTTATCTCCAACTATTAAAGTATCTCTATTTTTTATTAAAGTGTCAGCAAACTTAAAATCTTTATCTAGATTTAAATTAATGATAAATTTCTTATCATTCTTGTCATTTATAACATCATATGGAAATATGTTTTCGGCCTTTATTTTTAAATTGAATTTATTTTTGTCTAAAATATCAATATTATATTCAACACCAATTAATTGATTGTGAGTGGAGTCAATTTGCAAAATAAAAGGGCATGTTTCGTATAATTCATTAGTTTGAAGAATTCCGTGTTGAAAGTATGAAATACTTATGTCAAGTTCTTCAACTATCTTTTCTGTAATTGAATAAGACTTTAATGTTATTATTTCGTTAGTTAGATTTGTTTTTTCGTCAAAAACTTCTAACTCATCCATTATTGAATTATCTTGACTTTCAATTTCTAGAGTTGTATAAATACTATATTCCGGAATAGTAAATCTTATATACAAGAAAGCAATTGATGTGAAGAAAATCAATGAAATTAAAAAAAAGTACCAATAATTAACGTATTTTAATACCAGAGCTTTTAAATCTATTGTTTGTTCAGATAATTTTTGTGAATCATTCATATTTTATTCTGAAAACTTTAAATAAACGTTAAATAAAACAGCAAAAGTTGTAAGTGCTGATAAAAGTAGTTGAGATTGTGACTTTCTAAAACCTTTAAATTTCAATGGCTCAATATAAATAACGTCATGATTTCTCAAATAAAAAAAATCAGAATTTAAGATATTACTTGATGTTAAATCAATATCATAAACTTGCTTTTTATTGTTTTCTGATCTAAGTATTTTTACTTTTTTTAAGTTAGCATAATCATTAATTCCCCCGGACATGGCAAGAGCATCATAAATAGTTATACCTTCTTCATATACTGGGTAGTTTCCAGGGGCATTTACTTCTCCTAATACTGTAAATTGAAAGTTTGCTAATTTTACAATAACAAACGGGTCAATTAGGAATTCTGATGCTTTAGCAGATATTGTTTTTTCAGCTTCTTCAAGTGTTTGATTAAGTATATAAACTTTACCTACGTTTGGAATATCAATAGTGCCTTCTTGACTAATTGTAAATCCGTTTAGATATAGATTTGCAGCAGTTAGTGCTGGATTTGCGCTATTGTTGTTATTTTCCAAATTAAATAATGCATTTGATTCTTCATTTCTACTGATGACTTTGACCATTAAAATATCTCCTATTTCTAAGCTATGCTTTGGAGGCACTGGTGAGACGTCCCATTCACTTACACTACTTTCATTTAAAATGGTTATTTTATCCATTGGTGTACAAGATAAAAGAGATATTACTGAAGCAAATAATAATAATTTTATTTTTGACATTTGATGGTGTTTAATGCAAAGATAAGAATTTTGAAACCTTAAATAAATAATTTAAGTTTTTGATATATTAAATGTGTAGGTAATCCAACTACGTTATTATATGATCCGTGAATTTTTTTTACGCCAATGTGCCCTATCCACTCCTGTATGCCATATGATCCGGATTTATCATATGGACTATTATTATCTACATAATTATCTATTTCATCTTTTTCTAGATGATTAAAAAATACTTTTGTAGTACATGAAAAAGTAACTTCCTTTTTTTTAGATTTGATGCAAACACCTGTTATTACACTATTTGTACTATTGGATATTTTTTTTAAATGCATCATGGCCTCATTTGAATTTTTTGGCTTGTGTAAAATATCATCATTTTGTATTACAATCGTGTCAGCAGTTATCAATAAAAAATTATCTTTTAAATACGTAGCAATTTGATTAGCTTTTTGTTTAGCTAAGTATTCAGGAATTAAATTTTTATTTATTTCTTGTGGAAATATTTCTTTATCATTACAAATCTTAATATCAAATTTCAGTAACATTTTATGAAGAAGTTCTTTTCTTCGTAATGAGATTGAGCCAAATATTACTTTGTATTTACGATTGATTTTTTCTATAATCACTTTAATTTTTTTATGTTAAAAAGTTATAAATGGCATTGATAAAATACCTGTAATCATTATAATTTTACATAATTTACTTAAATATGTATAATGATTTTTTTCATTTGCATAAATTAATTTCTTTAAGAAAAGAATAAATTGTATTTGTATGGTTATGGTAAAAATTAAAATACATAAAAAACAAAACAAATTTTTACCTGACATTTGAAGGTTTTCATAATATATAGGTGCTTTTATAAAAGGTAGTAGTTGAACAAAAACGATTAAAAAAAGAGTAAATCCAGATAATAAATATAAAACTTTTTTAGTTTTTCTTTTGCCATATTTTATGGCAAGTGTTTTGGAATTATAAAAACTATCACCAGAAAAATCTTCTAAATCTTTAATAATTTCTCTTATCAAAGTTGTGAAAAAACAAAATATTGCGTAAACAATTATCAGTAAGAAAACATAAGAGGATTTGATAAATATCCAGTTGTATAGAGGAAATAAATCAAATATTGCTAATGTTATAACACTTAAGGATGTTAAAAATGAAACTTGTAAATTACCTAAAAGAAAAGTTTTCTTATATCTTTTTGAATATAACCAAAGCCATAGAATGAAAAATAAAAAAAAGCCAAGTAACTCAAATTTATCTATTTTTATGACAAGAAAAATACCACTGGTTATTGCTAAAATATTAAGTAGATAGTATATTTTCCAGGCTACCCGAGTACTAATTTTACTATTTACTATTATTTCATTTGGTTTATTTATTTTATCTATTTCCACATCATAGATATCGTTTATAATATAGCCTCCAGCGATTATTAAAATTAATGTTATTAAATAAATACAAAAGTCAAAACTATTAAGTGCATTTATTTCAATTAATTTATTTAAAATGAATATTTTAATAAAAACATTCATTATCATTACAATAAACAAGTTTTTAATTCTAATTAGTTTTAAAATATTTAGAATATTATTTCTCATTATTCATTATTGAATTTGTAAGAGTATGATATATTTCTTTGACTTCTTTGTCAGAAATACTTTTCAAATGATTTTTGATTGTTTTTAAATCTTTTCTTGCAGCAGGGCCAGTTTGTAATTGGGATGGATGTTTTTTTTCAATTTGTAAAATAGTTTGTTTAATTAGAGGTATTAAGATTTTAAAGTCAATATTTGAGTTTTCTAACAATTTTTGTGAAATTGTAAACATATGATTTGTAAAGTTACATGAAAATACTGCTGCTAGATGAATAATATTTCTTTGATGAGAATCAATCAAGTTTATATTATTTGAAAAATTACTTGCAAAGTCCATTAATTTTTTTTGAAAATTCTCACTATTAGCTTCAATACAAATTGGAATTTCTTTCATGTTTAAAGTATTTCCTTTTTTAAAAGTTTGTAAGGGGTAAAAAACTCCAAAGTTTTTGAATTTATTTCCAAATACATTAATACTTGTACTACCTGAGGTGTGAACAACATTATTAATTTTATTTTGAATGTTATTAACTACGTACTCAATTTTATCGTCTTTAACAGCAATAATATATAAATCTGCTTTTTTAATCTTGCTTAAATTGTTTATTGGATATGAATTTATTTTTTTAGATAAAACTTTTGCATTTGTAATTTTTCGACTCCATACCTGAATAATTTTGTATCCATTAGAGAATAGAAATAGTCCAATTTTAGTAGCAACGTTGCCAGAACCAATTAAAATTATATTTTTCATATTTTATCTCTAAAAAATGCTGTTATTTTCAAAAACAAAGTTATAATTTTGCATTAAATTTTTGATTGGACATGTTAAAAAGAATTTTATCAATTTTTTCTTCAATGAGGCTTGCATCAGTACTCTTACTTTGCTTTGCTTTCTCAATTGGATATGCAACATTTATTGAAAGAGATTTTGGTACAGCATCTGCTAATGCCCTAATTTATAGAGCCTGGTGGTTTGAATACCTACTAGTTTTTCTATCAATTTGTTTATTTCTAAATATTTTTAAGTACAAATTATATCGAAAAGACAAAATTCCAACATTTACCTTTCATATTGCATTTATAGTTATCATTATTGGTGCTGGAATTACAAGATTTATTGGTTTTGAGGGAATGATGCAAATATATGAGGGAGAAACAGAAAATACTTTTATGTCTGATAACGTATACTTACAAACAGTAGTTGCAGATACTAATGAGCAAGTTGCCGTAAGTATAGACAAACAATTAAATTTATCTGGCGTTACCAAAAGATTTGATAATACTTTTTTACTTAAACATTTATTTTCAAACTATTTCTCTATTAATAACAAAAGTTTAAAAAAAAGATTTAGTATAAGTTATGTTGACTTTTTACCTAATGTTGCCGAAAAAGCAGTTGATTCAATTGTTTCAGGTGTTCGCATGGCTACTTCATCAAATACTGAAAAACAAGGAACAGAATTATCTCAGGCTGATTTTAGTTATAGTGATATTTTAATTGACAGTTCTTTAAAAATAAAAGGAATTAAATTTACTGTAAATAATATGCAAGACTCTGCTGTGAACTTTTTTGTAAATAACAACTTAGTTCAGTGTGTTTCTTCTTATGACCTAAGCTTAATAAATATGATGACCAGACAACAATCTGGTATTTATGCAGCTGGAACCGTTTTTGATATTCAGCCAATGACTTTAATTAGTGTTAATGGATTCAAGTTCAATTTGGTAGAGTTTCTAATGATGAAAACATATGAAAGCTATTCTTCATCTAACAATATGAACTTTAGAGATAACCCCTACAGAAAGAAGGATGAGTTAGTTTTGATGGTTAAGGCAGGTAACAAACAAAAAGAAATTAGATTAAGAGGAAAAAAAAGTGATCCACCAGATTTTCTTGAATTTGAATTAGATGGATTATTTTTCAAGATGGCTTATGGTCCGAAATATTATGAATTACCCTTTAGTGTTAGATTAGATAGTGCTCAAACTGTCTATTATCCTGGAAGTGGTAATCCGGAGTCGTATAAATCTCATGTAAGTATTTTTAGTAGAGAAAATAATACATTAAAAAAAATGTTTTCAGATAGTATATACATGAATAACATTTTAAATTATAAGGGGTATCGTTTCTACCAAGCTAGCATAGCTGAAGATGATTCATGGACTGGTCTTTCTGTGAATAATGACGCTATTGGTACCATAGTAAGCTATTTGGGATATGCAATGATGATGCTAGGAATGATTTTGATTTTCTTTTTTAGAAATACAAGATTTAAATTTTTAACTAAACAGTTTAATAAATTTAAAAAAACTACATTAATCATATGTTTTTCGCTTTTGTCAGTTAATTCTATAGCATCAAATAATTACTTAGATTCTTTATCTAAATACGAAATCAAAAAAGAATTTGCAAAGCAATTTGATCAGCTTTTAATACAACATGATGGTAGAATTAAACCAATGTCTACATATTCTTTAGATATAATTCGTAAGCTCAGCAGAAAAACAAATTTATATAAGCAAGATCCTTCTCAGATAGTATTAGGTATTATGTCGTATCCTAAGCAATGGGCTCATATTCCGTTGTTTAAAATTAAAAATCAACTGATCATTGACGATTTGAATAAGCTTGAGACAAATAAAGAGATTATTTCAGAAATATTAAATGATTACAAAATTAATGTTACATCAGTTTATTCATTAGTTCAATCTGAAATTACTATTTATGAAATAGTATTAAAGAGTAATGAAGAAATTTTAAAAATTAAACAATTAGAGGAAACAATACTAGCATCTTTTAGTAATAAAAATATTAAGATTTTATTTTTTGAAGATGAAGTTGATAAAATTATATTTGAAGTAACCAATAAGCAAGATAAAAATAAAAAGACTATTAATTACGATTTTTCAGCGCTTAAACTACCAAAAATAACCAATCAAAAGACAATTGATAAAAATGAAAAATTTCATCAAAATAAATTAGTTTCATTCCTATCCTTAAATTCAATTATTACAAGAGAAAGAGCTGCCAAGATTTTTGAAAAGATAGAGGTTGAAAGAAGTAAGAAAGAAAAAGAAATTTTAAGACTATATTCAGGAACAAATATATTTTTATCATTGGCAACTTATAATACTTTTTTTCCTGAGCAGACAGGTATGAGTAGGATTTTAACAATATTTCCAGTAAAAGATCAGCAAAAATGGAGTCCGCTAATGCAATTAGATTCAATTTCAGGAATGAAGGAAGAACTTTCAAAGATTTTATTTGCAAAAAAAGACTCTTTGCTTGTTCATAATCGTCTATCATCATATCCAGACTATATTCAAGCAATGTTTAAGGATTTTATTAAAAATGAAAAAATTAATATTTTCCCACTATTTAATTATCATTTAAAATTATGTAATGATGGTGGAGATTGTGATATAGCCTTGGACCTTCTAACTTATTTTAAAAAATACCAAAGAGATAAAGGTGATGACTTAATTCCTCCTAAATGGAAATTAGATTTAGAGATATTATACAATAAGGTTGATATTTTTCATCAGTTGTTTATACTTTATTTTTTTACAGGTTTTCTAAGTCTAATATTAGTTATTATTCAAATGTTTTATAACCAAAGGTGGCTTTCTAACACAGTTAAATTATTGAAATTTTTGATTTTTTCAGCACTATTTTTACACACTTTGGGATTAGCTGCTCGATGGGTTATTTCTAATCATGCGCCATGGACTAATGGATATGAAGCGATGATTTACACGGTTTGGGCTACTATGCTAGCAGGAGTGATTTTTAGTAAGAGATCTTCTTTGACATTAGCAACAACTACTTTAGTCTCTTCATTACTACTTCTTTTTGCATTTATCAGCAGTCTGGATCCCACAATTACCAATGTTGTACCTGTTCTTAACTCATATTGGTTGATGATACATGTTTCTATTATAGTTGCATCATATGGTTTTTTAATTATGGGTGGCTTTCTTGGTCTACTATGTTTATTTTTAATAATCTTCAATAAAAAGAATCGAGAAATTATAAATCATAAAATTACAGAATTAACCATTATTAATGAAAAATCTTTGACTATTGGATTATTTATGCTAAGTATTGGTACTTTTTTAGGTGGTATATGGGCAAATGAATCATGGGGTAGATATTGGGGATGGGATGCTAAAGAGACCTGGGCTCTAGTTAGTATATTGGTATATGCTATAATTTTACATTTTAGATTTATTCCAGGTCTCAAAAGTAAATTTGTATTTAACTTCGCATCAATAATAGCTGTATTTAGTGTTTTAATGACGTATTTTGGAGTAAATTATTTATTATCTGGCCTTCATTCTTATGCTGCTGCTGACGAAAAGGTGACTATACCAAGTTATATTTATTTGACATTTATATCTATATTAATTATTGGTTTGATTGCTGGTGTTAAAAATAAAAGAAGAACATTATCATGAAATTAGATTTGTTAGTATTTGGAGCTCATCCAGATGATGTTGAGTTAGGCTGTGGAGGCACAATAATCAAAGAGATTCAAAACGGTAAAAAGGTAGGTATAATTGATTTGACTCGAGGAGAGTTAGGTACTAGAGGAAGTATTAAAATACGTGATATTGAGTCAAAAAATGCTTCAAAAATTATGGGAGTTTCCATACGAGAAAATATGAATTTTTCAGACGGTTTCTTTGAGAATAATAAAGAAAACAAAATTTTATTGATTGAAAAGATCAGAAAATATCAACCTGATGTAGTTGTGACTAATGCTTTGTCAGATAGGCATCCTGACCACTCTAAAGGGGCTCAAATCGTAATAGATTCTTGTTTTTTATCTGGACTAAGTAAAATAGATACTAATCAAGACATATGGCGACCTAATGCTATATATCACTATATTCAATTTAATAACATTCAACCTACTTTTGTAATTGATATTTCACAACAATTTAGTAAGAAGTTAGAAGCAGTAAAGTCATATAGTTCACAATTTTATAATCCAAAAAGCAAAGAGCCAAAAACTATTATTTCATCTAAAGATTTTTTAAATAGTATAACTTACAGAGCCCAAGATCTCGGCAGACAGACTAATTGTGGATATGCTGAAGGATTCGTTTCACATCAACTTCCTGTTGTTGATTTTTTATCAGAACTAAATAAAAAAAAGACTGAGTAATATTACTCAGTCTTTTTTTTGTAACTCATTATGTTTTTATTATTTGGTTTTAAAAACCTTTCTGCCATTTACAATATAAACTCCTTTAGGAAGATCTGCAAAATTAGTTTTCCATTCTTTTCCTAGTATATCAAATATACCATTGATATTAGATTTTTGATTGTTGTCAAGTTCATTAATTGCTGATGGTGTTGGGAAAAGTCCAACTGTATCTATTTCTAAATAAACTGTTGCATTCCAGTCAACCATATCTGCATCAGCTCCCAAGGCGTTTCCTGGCTCAAAATCTTTTTGATATACCATTCTTATTTTATCATCTACAACAGGGTACATTGATCCATATACACACTCTTGCATACCAGCCCAGCTATCATGTGGAGTCACATCAACTGATTGGCTCCATGTGGCGCCACCATCTGTACTTTTTGTAACAAAAATATGACGGAAATCTTGATCACCATTATTTATATTTTCAACTACGGTAGAGTATGAAACCCATATTACTCCATTTGCATCAATCCCCATACTAGGAAATGTAGTTAATCCACTACCATAACTTCCACCACCGTTAAGTGATAAATCAAGCATTCCGTTTTGGTCAATATCTTCTGATTGAGCAATGTACATTCCTGTACCATGATCCCATAATGATGGAGTTACGAATGTTCCTCCAGCAGGACCAGTTGCCATATCTTCGTTCCAATACATTAATCCGTTTGTTCCAGGAAAATATGACCACTGACCATCTGAAAGATCAGCGTCTAAGAGTCTGTTATTTCCCCATGTAACATGTACCATATCATTATGATCAATTAAAACAGCACCAGAACCACTTGTTGAATAAACCGTATCAGCAAAACCGTCCAAATCCATATCTAAACCATCATCTGCAGCATATTTATCAACTGGAAAGTCTATAAAATTTGTTTTCGTCCAGTTGTCTCCATTGTCTGTAGATTTAAGAATAAATGAATCTGCCCATCCGTTGAAATAAGCAATCACTACAGTTTCTCCTTTTGCAGAAATTGCATAGTTATCACCTCCAAATCCAATAAATTCAGTAGAATCAATACCAGGAATAATCATTGTATCTATATCCCAGTAGTTTCCTCCATCCAATGATCTAGAGTAAAGAAGAGCACCGTTTAAACCTTGCCATAATTGACCAGTCCAGTTTGTTCCTACTGGCTCAGTTAAAGCTACCGTATGAATAGTATTTCCATCAGGACCACCAACAGCTGATCTGTTCCATATTAAATAGACTTCATTTATATCAGTTTCGTTCCATGTTCCTGAACCAATAGTAGAACGATTTACCATGTTTAGATTACTATTTTGAGTACTATGGCTAATAATAACTTCAGATCCATTATCCAAAGCTAAAAGTGATGGCCATCCAGTTCTTGAACTTTCTAGTCTTGGGTTAGGGTAGGGTGGATTAGGAGATAGAACAGACCAAGAAGATCCATCATAAAAATTGTATCCAGTTCCTCTATCATCCCATATAGAATTTAATTCTGCAGACATTGTCCATACTGCAGACATAGTTCCATCGTCATGAACTAAAATTCTATTTTGTACTGAGTTGTTTGTTTGTAGGTCGTAGCTAGTCCATCCAATATCAACTTCAGTTGTATTTTTGGAATTACCTGAGTAAAACGTATAAGGATTAGGATTTACCATTAAATTTGATAAAGCTTCATCACCAGATCTTATTACTTTATTTTTTTCTGCTTTATCTAGTTGTTTTGAAATTTTGATAGGATTTATTTGTGCAGTTAATGCAAAAGACAAAAAAAATCCTAAAATTAGAGTAGTGGTTTTTTTCATATTTTTAATTGTTTTGTTCTTAAGATTTTGCTAATGTACTAAAAAATTCTTTTGTATCGTAGTCTAATTGAATTACCTATTACAACTATGTCAGAAAATGCCATAAAAAGAGCAGCCCACATTGGATTTAATAGCCCTGCTATCGCAATTGGTATAGCAATAATATTATAAGAAAATGCCCAAAAAAGATTTTGT
The DNA here is from genome assembly GCA_036141595.1 of Bacteroidota bacterium. Lineage (GTDB taxonomy): Bacteria > Bacteroidota > Bacteroidia > Flavobacteriales > BACL11. The sequence continues at coordinate 12,790 of JAYZXD010000008.1, read as the reverse complement.
TTTATAGTAACTAATGTATGTTTAGATATTAAGAGAGATTCATTTAATTGTTCTAAGTTTTTTGTGTTTAGTAAAATGACATCTGAACTCTGAATTGCAACTTCAGTTGCATTTGCTAGAGAGATTCCAATATTAGCTTTGGCTAGAGATGGTGCATCATTTATACCATCACCAATCATTGCTGTGGGATTCTTTAAACTTAGCTCAGTAATTTTATCGATTTTGTCTTTTGGAAGCTGTTCGCTAAAAATATCTGTAAAATTAATTGATTTTTTTAAGATTTCACATTTTGATTTTTTATCTCCACTCAATAGATATAATGAATATCCTTTATTATTTAACAAGTCTAAAATATCAAATGTGTTAGGTTTGAGTTCATCTTCAATATCTAATGTAGCAATTAATTTATTGTTTTTTAATAAGAATAGATCACTTTCTATCTTTGAGCTATAAATTTTAGATGATCCAATTTGGTAATTATTTTCATTAATAGTTGCACTAATACTTATGCCTTTGTTTTCTTTTATATTTTTAATTTCAAGTGGTGTGTCATATTTTTTAAATATTTTGCACAATGACTTTGCAATTGGGTGGGAACTATGTTTTTCTAAATTATAAATAATGTTTTTGACTTCATTTTCATCACTTTCGTAGCATGTGATTTTAGAAATTTTAAAATCTCCTGTAGTTATTGTACCTGTTTTATCAAAAACTATATTTTTAATTTCTGCTAATTTTTCAAGTGTTTCTCCACCTTTAATAAGTATACCTTTTTTTGCAGCTCTTCCAACACCAACCATTACAGCTGTTGGGGTAGCTAGGCCCATTGCACAAGGACAAGATATCACCAAAACGGCAATTGATCTTAAAATGGCATCTTGTAATGATATATCAAAAAATAAATGAGTAATTAAAAAAGTAAGAACTGAAATTATTATCACAAATGGAACAAATATAGCACTAACTTTATCTCCAAATTTTTGAATATTTGGTTTAAATTTTTGTGCATTTTTTACTAGATTGATAACATGAGATAACATTGTGTCTTCTCCAATCTTCAATACTTTTACTTTAACATTTCCTTCTTTTAATACTGTGCCTCCGATAACTTGATCATTTATATTTTTGGTAATAGGTAAAGATTCTCCAGTAACAATAGATTCATCAATTAGTCCACAACCTTCAATTATAATTCCATCTGATGGGATTTTGTCTCCATTGTTGACAATTAGTATATCATTTATTTGAATTTCAGAAAATGGAATTTCTATTATACTTTTATTTACTTCTTTTCTTGCATTTACTTGCTGTATTTTAGTTAAATCCTCTATTGCATTTGTAGTTTTTTTGATAGATTTTTTTTCAAGAAGATTACCCAATAGCACTAATGAAATAATTGTTGCACTTGTTTCAAAAAAAAGATACTTTTGATACTCTAAATTTTCAGTAAATATTAACCATCCGGCAATACTATAAAAAAAGGCAGTACTTGATCCAATAAAAATCAGCACATCCATATTTGGAATACCAGATTTTATTGAACCCCATGCACTTCTACCAAAATAATTTAAACCAATAATATATACGGGAATACAAATTAATAACTGGTTTAAAGGTTTTTTGAGTAAATTTTCATCACTGACAAACATGCTGCTAAGAAGAGGAATTGTAAAAAAAAGAGAAATAATAAATAGCTTTTCTAAACTAATTTTTTTTTTACTATTTAGTTTTTTTTTTATTGAGTAGTTTAGATTTGATAAAATTTCAATAACCTTATCTTCTGACTGTTGATCATTTAATTCACAGCTAACGTCTCCAGTTGCAAAAATCACATTTACGTTACTGAAACCTTCTTTTTCTAAATTTAATTTAATTCCATTGGCACAATTATTGCAATGCATTCCTTCTACCTTCAATTGTACTTTTTTAAAATCTTTTTTCATAATGAAACAAAGATAATCAGAATAATTGAAATTTTTTGAGGAAAGTTATATATTTGCTACTTGAAACGGTGACTGTAGCTCAGTTGGTTAGAGCACTGGTTTGTGGTGCCGGGAGTCGTGGGTTCGAATCCCATCAGTCACCCATTTTTAAAGAGGAGTTTAACTCCTCTTTATTTTTTTGCATATTTCAACAATCTTCTTAAAAGTAATGACTTGGGCTGTTTTCCAGGCAATGTTTTTATTTTTTCGAATTTATGATTGAAAACTACAATTGTTGGTGTAGTAGATTGTTGTGATCCATTATGATTAAATGATGCTACTTCAGCATAAAAATCATGTCTCCAGTCACTTCTGCCTGAGGATGCAGGCTGTTGATTCCCATAAGCTTTACCATTATAAAAAATTGTATCTTTAGTTCTAGAATCTATTTTAACTGCAAAAAAGTTATTATTTACTAATGATACAATTTCTTGATCTGACAGTGTATTTTTACTCATTTCAAGACAATAAGAGCAATCTTTTTTATAAAAATAAACTAGAATATTTTTGTTAGATTTTATGGCATATTCTTTAGCTTTTTTTAATGGAATCCAATTAATTTCATTGCTTATTTGTGAAACTGATAAGTAGGGTATTAATAAAATTAAAAATATAAATCTTCTCATTATTATTTTGTTGTTTCTTTTTTAGAGTTTAATCTTTTATTGGCTTCTGAAATCCAAGTTTTTGCACCGCCTCTAACATATCCCAGTGAAAATCCTGTTGTTTCTGAACCAATTACAGAAAATTGAACATCTTTATCTTTAAGAACAGGTTGAGCAAATACTCCAGTAGGATACCCTCTTATTAGCCCTTGGAATGTTTTTTGAAGATTACTATTTTGTGCTTTTAGTTCTTTGGACTGGGGACTTCTCTTAGGAAAGTCAACTTCAAGTAGTATAATGTTTTTTTTAGCCCAGTTTTTAAATTCTTTTTTATCAAAAACTTCAGCAACTAATCTCTTACACCAAATGCACCAATCACTTCCAGTAAAAAAAAGAAACATAGGTTTACCAGTTTGTAAGGAAAGATTAATAGCTTTATTTGCATCAGTATGCCACACTGGTTCATTCTGTTGAGCATAAATATTTAGACATAAAAGGGTAAGGATTAGAAATATTATTTTTTTCATAGTAATTAGTTTAGTGGATGCCATGCATCAATTTTTTAATAAATGGTGATATTATAAGAACGAACAATGCAATAATTATTGTTACAATACCAATTTTTAAATAAACAATATTATATTGAAGTAAGGTTGCAATGGGCTTATTGTCTATTGTTGGACTTCCTAAAAGACTGTTTGTTAATCTTGAAAGTGGATCAGATGGCCCTTCTTCAATTATGTGTAGTAAAGTAACATTAAGTTTGTTATCAGGAGATTGAAAAGCTAGCTCATGAATTCCTGGTGACAAATCTTTTTTCTCTTCCCAACTTGCTGTTACATTTTTATTGGAAATATAAGAAACCCCAGCAATTGCATCTTTTTTGTCTTTGATAGATTCATTTGTTGAATAGCCAAATGTTATAAAGGCATCATTATCTTTAAGATCTTCAAACTTTGGTTGCATATAGTCTTCGTCAACTTTAGTATCATCATTTACTTTTAAAAATTCCCATGGAAATAATGCAGCAACCTGTTCAAAAATATTTTTTTCTTTTATTTCTTCATTTTTAATTAAACTTCCATCTAAAAAACTTTGTTTTATTTTATTGAGATATAATTGATCCTCTTTACTAATTTCAGTTTTGTTTTCTTCATTTTTTAGTACTAATAATCCTTTGTCATTAATAGTCCATGAGAAATCTTTTTCTGATTTAATGATTTCATGTGCGATAAGTTTACTGATTTCTATTTTATCCTTTTTCGTAAATTGTGTATCGCTATAATAAATGTTTTCTTTTTTTTCTTTGTCAAATCCTTTGACCATTTTGATATTTTTTAAATTATTACTGAAATCAAAACTAAAATCGAAAACATATGTATTTGTTTCATTTCCATCATGAATCACAAAACTTGCTGATTCATTATAAAATGGTTCAGATGTCATTTTTGCTATAGCTCCAGAAATATAATGGGCAAATGTTGAAGATAAAAACCAAACTCCCATCATAAATGCTATAATTTTTTTTGGAGCAAGTTGAGTCACCTTTGCAAGTCCGATAGGAGAAAGGAATAATTCTCCGGTAGTAATAAGCAAGTAACCTACAAACACAAACAAAAATGGAACTTGAGTTGCAGAGTTTAAAAAGTGAATAGACATTCCAAATACTACAAATCCTAAAGCAAGTTGCAATAAACCTAGTGAAAATTTCATTGGTGTATTCGGGTTTTTGTTAAGAGCTCCTAATTTTGTCCACAACCAACTAAATGGAATAGCTAATAAAACTATGTAAAATGGATTGATTGCGTTTGTTTGAGATGCAGTTAGTCCGACAAGATTAACACATTTATCAACCCATACTGTAATAGAGCTTCCTGCTTGTTCAAAGCAAGCCCAGAAAATAGTGCAGAAAACTGCTAAAATCATAATTGCAACTAATCTATCTCCGCTTTGACGATCACCTTCTTTATAAAAGCTGCTAACTAAATATATAACATATACTAATACTAAAAGACCTACTAAAGTTAACACAGTTCCTAACATCTCAGATTGTGTATCTAAAATTATTAGGTATGCAAAAATTGGAACAGCTAAAAAGCCTAAAATATATATAATATTATTTACAGAGATTCCTCCAAGCTTCTTTTTTACGAACTTTGCGGGTTGAAGTCCTTTGTCTTCCATTACACCAGATGTAATTCCTTTCCAAAAAACTAATAGTCCTGCAAGCATTCCAATACCTGCCGCTCCAAAGCCCCAATGCCATCCGTATGTTTCTCCAAGGTATCCGCAAAACAATGGAGCTATCATTGCACCTAAATTAATACCCATGTAAAATATTGTAAAACCACCGTCTCTTTTTAAGTCTCCTTCTTCATATAATGATCCAACAAGAGTAGAAATATTTGGTTTAAAAAATCCATTTCCAATTATTAGAAGACCTAGCGCCCCATAAAAAAAGAAATCGGATGGAAATGCCATAAAGAAGTGTCCTAAAGCCATCAAAACACCACCGTAAATAATTGACTTCCTGTAACCCATAAATTTGTCTGCTAGATATCCTCCAATTAGAGGAGTTAGATATACTAATGCTCCATATGCAGCATAAATTCCGTATGCAATATCTTCATTGTTTTCTAAACTAGAATAATAGTCTTTTATTAGATAAAGAGTGAGAAGTGCTCTCATACCATAAAATGAGAATCTTTCCCACATTTCTGCAAAAAATAAGTAAAATAGAGCTTTTGGATGTCCTTTTTTATCTAAATAATTTTTAGCAGTATATAAAATTAAAACTGTAAAAATGATGTAACCAATTATTTGTCCCATGTTTTATTTTTTTAGGTCTTCGAAAATAATAAATTTTATGTTATAAATTATTTAAAATGAAATCAGTGATTTTTTGATAAAGATGTAATCTAGTATTGTTTCCATAAATTCCATGATTTTTATCCGGATAAATAAATAAATCAAATTGTTTATTTGCTGCTACAAGAGCTGAAATCATTTCCATTGAGTTTTGAACATGAACATTATCATCTGCACCGCCATGTATTAAGAGATAATGTCCTTTTAGATTTTCAACATAATTGATAGGAGAGTTTTCATCATAACCACTAGAATTTTCACTAGGTGTCCTCATATATCTTTCTGTATATATGTTGTCATAAAATCTCCAGTTAGTTACAGGGGCAATGGCCACGGCTAATTTAAAAACATCTGCACCTTTTGTTATTGCAAGTGATGACATGTATCCTCCATAGCTCCAACCCTGAATACCAATTCTTTCTGAATCTACATAGCTTAAATCTCTAAAATATTTAGCTGCATCAATTTGATCTATTGTTTCATACTTCCCTAATTCTTTGTAGGTTAATTTTTTGAATTCTGCGCCTTTTCCTCCTGTTCCTCTATTATCAACACAAGCTACAATATATCCTTTTTGAGCAAGCATTTGATGCCAAAAGTAGTCGTAATCAAATGAGTTTTTTACTTCTTGACTTCCTGGTCCACCGTAGACAAACATATATAATGGATATTTTTTATTTTCATCAAAATTCGGAGGTTTTATCATCCATGTATTTAATTCAGCATTTTTTGTTTGAATAGTAAAAATTTCTTTTTCTGATAAGTTATATTCTGCCATGATTTTTTGTAATTCTTTGTTATCATTTAAAACATCTATCTCATCACCATTGGCATTATGTAAAGTAAATTTTTCAGGTGTATTAGCTTGTGAAAAAGAATTAATATAATACTTCATTCCCTTACTAAAAATTGAATTATTATTTCCTATGTTTTTACTGAGTTTTGTTGTTTTGTCAAGTTCTAAGTCCAATACAAATAATGATCTGTTAATTGATCCATCTTGAGTTGATGTATAATAAAGTTTCATTATGTCTGAATTTATTCCATGAAAATCTGTTACTTCCCAATTCCCTTTAGTTAATTGAATATTTAAACCATTTAGATCTTTTAAATAAATATGATTGTATCCATCTTTTTCAGAAGTCCAAATAAATTTGTTGTCAGGTAAAAAAGTTAGATTGTCGTGAACTTCAATATAATAATTATCTTTTTCAGTGAAAAGTATGCTGTTTGATGCATCATTGCTATTAACAACTATGAAATCTAATTCGTTTTGGTGTCGATTCATTCCGTATAAAATTAATTTTTCAGCACTGTTAGTCCATTTAATTCTTGGAATGTATTCATAGTCTTTTTCTGTATAAATAAATTTGTTTTTTTGTAGTTCTAAATTATAAATATATACTTTGACGATAGAGTTTTCTTCACCTGCTTTTGGATATTTGAATTTTTTTTGTTTTGGGTATAGATTACCTCTAAAAATATCCATTGAAAACTCAGGAACGTTTTGTTCGTTAAATTTATAATAAGCAATATTTTTACTATCGGGAGACCACTCAAAGCTTCTAACTAAGCCAAATTCTTCTTCGTATACCCAGTCAGAAGATCCATTTATAATGTGGTTTTCTTTTCCGTCGGTTGTTATTTGTGTAATTTTTTGATTATTTATTTCATAAACAAATAAATTATTTTCTTTTACATAAGCAATTTTTTCTCCATCTGGAGAGAATGTGGTATGCATTAATTTATCATCAGAAACTTTATATAATTTATCTGTGTAAATATTGTAAATGTAAAATATGGATTTAGTCGAGTACCTATATATTTTTTCTGTTTTTGTAGCAAGTAATATTTTTCTTTCATCGTTACTAAAAGAATAATCATAGATTCTAGAAATATCAAAGTTATTACTTTTAAATAAAGTTTTAATTTTTTTATTATTTATGAATTTAAATTTATGAATCTCTTGACCTTCTTTAGTTTTTTTTAATGTTGTGTAGTGTTCACCATCAATTGATGACTTTATTGGGCTTAAATTTTTTGGATAAAATTTATATTCACTCCAAATTTCTTCTAAAGTTAGATCTTTTTTTTGACTAAAAATTGGCAAATAAATTATGCATAATAAGCATAGTGTTAGTATTTTTTTCATGTTTTATTTTTTCTTTTAATCTAGAAGGGCTAATTTAATTAATTTTGTGTTATGAAATATACTAAAATAGATAATGAAATTATAAATGATATTAAGGGCTTTATTGAAAGTGGATTTGTTTATTGTGATAACGAAAAATTGTCCCAATATAGCCGCGATGAAACTGAAGACTTGATCTTTCGGCCTGAAATTGTTGTTAAACCATCTTCAACAAGTGAGATCTCCAAGCTTTTAAATTATTGTAATTCTAGAAATATCACTGTTACTCCCTGTGGTGCGCGTACAGGTCTTAGTGGAGGTAGTCTACCTATTTATGGGGGGATTTCTTTAAGCTTGGAAAGATTAAATAAAATAATCGATATTGATGAAAGGAATTTACAAGCAACTGCAGAGCCTGGAGTGATAAATCAAGTTTTTAGAGACTGCGTTGAAGAAAAGGGTCTGTTTTATCCTCCCGACCCAGCCAGTAAGGGAAGTTGCACCTTGGGTGGTAATTTAGCTGAAAACGCAGGAGGGCCTAAAGCATTGAAATATGGCGTAACAAAAGACTATGTGCTAAATCTAGAAGTTGTTTTACCTTCAGGTGATGTTATTTGGACGGGAGCCAATGTTTTAAAAAATGCAACTGGATATAATTTAACTCAGCTAATGATAGGTAGTGAAGGAACACTAGGCATTATAACTAAAATTGTTTTTAAGTTAATTCCATTGCCTACAAAAGATATATCGATGTTAATACCATTTAAATCTTCAGAGATGGCATGTCAAGCCGTATCTGCTGTTTTTAGAGCAGGAATAAATCCTTCTGCTTTAGAATTTATGGAGAGAGATGCTATTGACTGGACTTTAAAATATACCGATGCGAAAATTAATAATCTTACAGATGATATTCAAGCACACTTGTTGATTGAGGTTGACGGTAACAATATTGAATTATTGTATAAAGATTGTGAAAAGATTGCCGACGTTTTATCAGAATTTGATTGCGGGGAAATATTAATTGCAGATAGTAAATCACAGAAAGATCAACTTTGGAATATTAGAAGAAGTGTTTCTGAAGCTGTTAAGGCAAATTCTGTTTACAAAGAGGAAGACACTGTTGTTCCAAGAGCAGAATTACCCTTATTATTAAGAGGAGTAAAGCAAATTGGTAAAAAGTACGGATTTAAATCTGTTTGTTATGGTCATGCAGGTGATGGTAATTTGCATGTTAATATTATAAAGGGACAAATGAATGAAGTTGATTGGAATAAAAATTTAAAAAAAGGTATTCGTGAAATTTTTCAACTTACCAAAAAATTAGGAGGTACAATTAGTGGCGAGCATGGAATTGGTCTTGTGCAAAAAGACTATTTAGACATTGTTTTTTGCCAAAAAAATATAGAAATACAAAAGAGCATCAAAAATCTTTTTGATCCCAACAATATACTTAATCCAGGCAAAATATTTTAAATCAATTCAATTATATTTTACGATATTTGCGGATAACTATGACTATTATAAAGCCAAGATTACCAAAAGGAATGCGAGATTTCAGTTCTGATGTTATGCAGAAAAGAAATTTTATTTTCAAAAACATTAGAAAAGTATTTGAAAGTTATGGGTTTTCCCAAATTGAAACTCCTTCAATTGAAAACATGGAAACACTTTCTGGCAAATATGGTGAAGAAGGCGATAGATTAATTTTTAAGATCTTAAACTCAGGAGATTATTTGTCTAAAGTTGATATAAATGACAATATTAATTCAAAATCGTTAGCAAAGCAAATTTCAAATAGAGGGCTCCGTTATGACCTGACAGTGCCTTTTGCAAGATTTGTTGTTCAGAATAGAAATAAAATCACATTTCCATTTAAGCGATATCAGATGCAAACTGTATGGAGGGCTGATAGACCTCAGAAAGGTAGATTTAGGGAGTTTTATCAATGTGATGTAGATGTTATTGGAACAAACTCTCTATTATGTGAAATAGAATTAATTCAGATCTATGATAATGTTTTGTCTAATTTAAAAATACCTAATGTAAATATTTGTATTAATAATAGAAAGGTTTTAGTAGGTATGGTTGAATTAATGGGAGAGTCTCAATCATTTGATACAATTGCAGTTTCATTAGATAAGTTGGATTCTATAGGAATAGAAGGAGTAAAAAATGAGTTGTCTTCAAAGGGGATAGGTAAAGATGCATTGTCGATTCTTGATACTTTTATTAATGCTAAAAATATTTCTGAAGTTTCTTCTCTTTTACAAAAATCAAAAATAGGTTGTGAGGGGATACAAGAACTAGAATTTATTTTAAATTTATTTGAAAAACAACCACTAAGAACTTCTAGTCTAGTCTTTGATATTTCTTTAGCTAGAGGTTTAGATTACTACACAGGATGTATCTTAGAGGTAAAGATTAATGATGTTAATATAGGTTCTTTGGGTGGGGGAGGTCGATATGATGACTTGACATCAAATTTTGGTCTAAATGATGTGTCAGGTGTTGGTATTTCTTTTGGACTAGATAGAATTTATTTGGTGCTAGAAGAGTTAAATTTATTTCCAAAAAATATCACTAAAAATATTGATGTTATGTTCGCTAACTTTGGAATGGAAGAGGCATCGTTTTGTTTGTCTTTGATTAAAGATTTAAGAGATAGTGGTATTTCAGTTGAGCTATATCCTGAAGCAGAAAAGATTAAAAAACAAATGAATTATGCAAACAGTAGAGGAGTTAAATATGTTGTTTTGATAGGTGAAAATGAGATTAATAGAGGTATTTTATCAATTAAAAATATGGCTTCAGGAGAACAAAGTGATGTAAAGATCGAGGCTTTAAAAAATAAAATATTAAATGGATAGGTATATAATAGGAAAGGAGAAACTAACTATCTCTAATATAAGAAATATTTTGTTTCAAAATAAAAAACTCCATTTAGATGTTAATGCAAAAAAAATAATATCAGAATCAAGAAATTTTCTAAATAAAAAAATGCAGGAATCAAAAGTTCCTTTCTACGGTATTAATACTGGCTTTGGTTCACTCTGTAATACTACAATTGAAGAAAAAGATCTCGAATCTTTACAAAGAAATCTTGTGCTTTCTCATGCGTGCGGAACAGGTGATCTAGTTCCCAAGGAAATAATAAAAATCATGATGTTATTAAAGATTGAAGCTCTAAGTAAAGGATATTCATCAGTTCAATTAATAACAGTTGAACGTTTGATAGAAATGTTTAATAACGATATTATCCCTCTTATTTATCAGCAAGGTAGCCTAGGTGCAAGTGGAGACTTAGCTCCTTTAGCACATATGTCTTTGTTCTTAATAGGCGAGGGGAAAGTTTATTACAATGATAAAGTTAAAGATAGTAGTAAAGTTTTAAAAGAAATGAATTGGCAGCCTATTAAGCTACAATCAAAAGAAGGTTTAGCTCTATTAAACGGTACGCAGTTTATGTCTGCTTATGGTATCTGGTCTATTATAAAGTCTAAAAAATTATCTTATTTAGCTGATATGATTGGGGCGTTATCACTAGAAGGTTTTGATGGAAGAGGTGAGTGTTTTGATGAACTTATTCATCAACTTCGTCCACACAAAGGGCAGTTAAAAACAGCAGAAAATATTCGCGATTTTTTGTTAGAAAGCGATATACAAAAAAAAGACAAGAAACATGTTCAAGACCCCTATTCTTTTAGATGTATTCCTCAAGTTCATGGTGCAACAAGAGATGTTATTGATCATGTTTTAGATATCTTTCTTGTCGAAGTTAATTCGGTTACTGATAATCCCAATGTTTTCACAAAAGAAGATAAAATCATTTCAGGGGGTAACTTTCATGGTCAACCGCTTGCAATGGCGATGGATTATTTAGCTATTGCTGTTGCTGAGTTAGGTTCTATTTCTGAGAGAAGAACATATCACTTAATCTCTGGACAAAGGGATTTACCGTCATTTTTAGTTGCTAATTCAGGACTAAACTCTGGTTTGATGATACCACAATACACTGCAGCAAGTATTGTTAGTCAAAATAAACAATTATGTACACCGGCATCTATTGATTCAATTGTCTCTTCAAATGGTCAGGAAGATCACGTGAGTATGGGTGCCAATGCAGCGACTAAGCTATTAAAAGTTATAGAAAATACTGAAAGAATTTTAGCAATTGAACTTTTTAATGCTTCTCAAGCTTTATTTTTCAGAAAAGAAAGGTCTTCTGATTTTATTGAGAATATTTTAGAAATATATCGGAAAGATGTTTCTATTGTTAAAAAAGACAGACTATTGTATATTGATATTGATAAGTCAGTTTCTTTTCTTCAAAATCTGTCAATTGACGAATCCCTAATTTAGTTGTTAGAAAACACATATTCAATTATATTACTGCCCATTTGAAGTGCCTGTCTTCTAATATATTCGCTATCGTTGTGAACTTCTTGGTCTTCCCATCCGTCTCCAATGTCCGATTCAAATGTGTATAGGCACAAAATACGGCCATCTTCTATAATTGCTAAAGCTTGAGGAGGATTAGCATTATGTTCATGTATTTTAGGTAATCCACTAGGGAAATTAAATTTTCCGTAAAAGATTGGGTGGTTATTTGGTAGTTGTATCAACTCATTTTCGGGAAATACTTTTCTTATTTCTTCTCTTATATATGGATCCATCCCGTAGTTATCGTCAATGTGTAAGAATCCACCAGCATAAAGATAATTTCTTAAGTTTTCTGCTTCAGATTGTGAAAAAACTACATTTCCATGACCTGTCATATGAATAAATGGATAATTAAATATGTCATCACTTCCAACTTCTACAGTAGCTACATCTTTACTTATTTTAGTTCCAATATTTTCGTTACAAAAGTCAATTAAGTTTGGTAATGCAGTAGGGTTCGCATACCAATCTCCACCACCATTATATTTTAATACAGCAATTTGGTAATTGTTTTGACTAAAAGCCATAAGTGGCGTTAAAAATAGAATGAGAAGATGTTTTTTCACTATTGTATATTTAATTAATGATTTCAAGATGTTCTAATTATTGTTTTGACATCACTTTTTTAATATAGAAGCACTTGCTGTAAATGCTAAAAATATGCTTATATAAATTATTTTTTTGTTCATTTTTTTTCATAATAATTAAATTATATTATTTATTAAAACCGATGTAATTCCTGCAGTCTCAGTTCTTAACCTTGT
>JAYZXD010000007.1:0-44052 GCA_036141595.1 Bacteroidota bacterium | reverse complement strand
AGGTTAGAAGGTGGGACATCGATCAATAACTTAGATGTTTATCCTAACCCATCGAGAGATGTATTTAATGTGGCGTTTACGTCAGAGGATGTACAGGATCTTGAGGTTAGAGTAATCAACGTAGTTGGAGAGGTTGTTTACACTGAGAACTTACAACAATTTGTTGGTGAGTATACTAAGAAAGTAAATTTAGAAAATATATCAAAAGGAATATTTTTCTTAGATGTTACAACAGATTTTCAGAAACACATGCATAAATTAGTTTTATATTAATTGTACATTATACACTAACTATTATATATTTGTCATTATGAAAAAAATTATATTCTTATTGTTTGCTTCTTTGCAGTTATCAGCTCAAATTAGTGCGACTTTCGAAGTTGATTTGACGCAATATAATGGTAATTATACTACAGTTGAGTTTTTTAGAGGAGGTCAAGCTTACCCAATGATAAATGTTGCCCCAGATGTGTATTCTTATACCACCTTTGTCCCTCCATTTCAAGCAACAAATTATACTTACAAATTTAGGGTAGATGGTATAAATGAATCATTTGTTGGTAATGAATCATGTATTAATATTACTCCCATGGACACAACGAGGGTCATTAATTTAAATTTAAATAGTCCAAGTTTAGTTTGTTGGCAGCAATGTTCACCGTGCTCGGTTCCAGTTTATGGTTGTATAGATTCCACCGCAGTTAATTTTGATTCTCTTGCTAATATAAATAATGACAGTTGTATATACAATGTTACTTTTTTTGTTGACATGAGCGAATCAAATGTAACTTATGATACTGTAGAATTAAATGGAACATTTAATTCTTGGTGTGGTAATTGTGCTCAGATGAATGATGATGATAATGATTCAGTTTGGGAGATAACTATTGATTTAATGCAGGGAGACTATGATTACAAGTTTTCTGCAGACAATTGGAATGTTGAAGAAGATCTATATGAGTTAGATGATTGTGTAGTTGGTTCTCCCCCATATATAAACAGAGATTTAATTGTTTCGGAAAATTTAGTTTTAGATACCGTATGTTGGAATAGATGCTACTCTTGTGAAACAGAGAGAAATTTTTATAACGTTACTTTTCAACTAGATATGAGTAATTATTCTGGAAATTTTTCAGTTCCTGAAGTTAATGGAACTTTCAATAATTGGTGTGGAAATTGTTGGTCTTTAGATAACCAAGGAAACGGAATATATTCAAAGTCTTTTAATGTTGATACCTCTGTGCATACATATAAGTTCTCCGCCGATAATTGGTCAATTCAGGAAGAATTAGATTCTAATCTTAGTTGTATTTTATTACTTTATGACTCATTATCTCCAAATGGTTGGGGATTTGTAAATAGATATTTGAATTTTAGTGACGATACTATTCTGCCTTTAGTTTGTTGGGATGAATGTTTTGGGTGTGTACAAGCAAGTTGGGATTGTGATGGTCAAGGAAATTGTATTGACCCAGGAAATGGTAATGGACAATATTCATCTCTATCGCAATGTGAATTAATTTGTTCCACCCCAACATGGGATTGTGATCCAATAAATGGTTGTTTTTCACTAAATGATGGTTCGGGGCAGTTTAGTGATTCTCTTTCTTGTGTGAATGATTGTCAGCTAGTTTCTGTAAATGAATCGTATAATACAGTAGATATCTATCCTAACCCAAGCAAAGGTCACTTTGAAATTAACACAATTAGTACTGTAGATAGAATTATTGTTCATAATAAGTTAGGCGAGCAAATACTTTCAGTTAAAAACAAAAAATCGTTTGATCTATCTTCTTATAACTCTGGTATTTATTTTGTTACTTTAACTTCAAAAAATAAAGAAATCAGAACAAAAGTGATTAAATATTAAAATTAATGAAAAAAAAAATCACTTTGTTTATTATTTTACTTTTTGCTATTCATGTCAAATCTCAAAATTGGCAGTTGATTTGGGAAGACAATTTTGATGGCAATAACATTGATGCAACAAAATGGGTACATGACTATGGAACCGGATCTCAGTTTGGTATGTGGGGATGGGGAAATGGAGAGTTACAGTATTATCAACCCCAAAATACAACTGTTAATAATGGTATAGCTACTATTGAAGTTAGAGAGGAGCCTGCTGGATTAATTGACTCTTGGAACAACACATCATATTACTCCTCCTCAAAAATTACAACTAGAGGGTTATTTGATTTTAGATATGGTAAAGTAGAAGCTAGGATTAAAACTTTAGATGGCCAAGGTTTTTGGCCAGCTTTTTGGCTACTTCCAACTGGAGGTTCTTGGCCTTGTGATGGAGAAATAGATATAATGGAACAGTGGGGAAATAATTATCTTACTAATAGTACAACAGGGGCTGCACATATTGGATCTTGTCCATATTCTCAGTCGACACATTTTTATCAAAATTTTAGCTCTTATATTTCAAATGGATCATATGCAGATGAATTTCACACATATTCAATTATATGGAAAGAAGATACCATAACATGGTTTGTTGATGATGAAGAGATGTTTCAAATTACTCCATCTAGCTATTTTTCAATACCATCACAACATAATTGGCCATTTAATTCAAACAATTGGTTTATTATGATTAATCTCGCCATCACTCAGACAGGTCCAAATACTAACACAGTGTTTCCTAACAATATACAAATAGACTATGTTAAAGTTTATCAACAAAACAGTACATCTGTAAATCAATATACATCAATATCTCCTTTTGATTTTTCAGATAATATTTTAACTTTTGATAATAATAAATTTAAAAGTATTAAACTATTAGACATAAATGGAAAATATATATCTATCAATAGTGAAAATAATAAAATAAATACCAAAGCTTTATCTAGAGGTATATATATAATCCAGTCCATTGATATGGATGGAATTAGCAGTTATCATAAAATAGTTATTAATTAATTTTAAAAAAATGAAAGACAACAATCATAATCAGGCACTTTACACTCTAGTAACAGTATTTTTTTTCTGGGGATTTATTGCAGCAGGAAATAATATTTTGATACCATTTTGTAAAAAATATTTTAGTCTAGATCAATTTCAAAGTCAACTAATAGAATTTGCTTTTTATGGAGCTTACTACGTTGGCGCTTTATTTATTTTTATTTATTCAAGTTTTTCAAAAAAGAATATTTTAAATTACTGGGGCTTTAAATCTACAATTGTTTATGGCTTAGTTGTATCTGCATTTGGTGCTATTATAATGGTAACAGCTATTAATGGTGCTAGTCCAGAAGATACTTCAGCTTTTTTCTATATCTTAACTGCACTATTTGTAGTTGGATTAGGTTTTTCTTTACAACAAACAGCGGCTCAGCCTTTTGCAATTTCATTAGGTGATGAGGCAACTGGAGACAAAAGGTTGAATTTTGCAGGTGGTATAAATTCTTTTGGAACTGTAATTGGTCCAATTGTTGTTGGACTAGCTCTATTTGGAACAGCCAATAAAAGTGATATTGATGTTTCAGAGATTTCTTTATCTTCTGCTCAAATTGTATATGTTGGAGTAGGAATACTATTTTTAATTGCTGCCTGCTTATTTTATTTCTCCAAAAAACTTCCTGATGGAAAACAAGATTCTACTTTTATTGGTGCGTCAAGTGCTATGAAAAGTTTAATATCTATTACTTTGATTCTGATAATAATATTTTACTTTATATTTAAACAGTACATAGGATTAAGTGATGGAGATTCTTTGAATGAGTCACAAAATCTTTTTATTTTACAACTCACTATTATTGCATTAGCTGTTATTGTTGGTGGATTAGTATTTTCAAATAAACAAGCGCAGCGAAATTCTGTCGGATGGGGAGCAATGCAGTATCCACAGTTAGTACTTGGTATGTTAGCGATTTTCACATATGTTGGAGTTGAAGTTACTATTGGATCAAATTTACCTGATTTGCTAACCACAGAAGCATTCGGTAATTTAGATGAAGCAGAAACAGCTTCATACGCAGCAGTTTATTGGGGTGGTTTAATGATTGGAAGATGGACAGGAGCTATAACAGTTTTTAACCCATCAAATTCAATTAAAAAATGGCTATATATAATTGTGCCATACATTGCATTTGCTTTAATTTTATCTCTTATTTCTGTTTCTGGCTATGAAGTAAAGCATTTTTATGCATTTACAATATGTGTAGCAGTTCAAATTTTTGGTTTTTTTATTGGTAAAGACAAACCAGCATCAACATTAAAGATTTTTGGTTTTCTTGGACTAATAGCAATGCTAATTGGTTTGTTTACAACTGGAAAAGTTGCTACTTATGCATTTCTTAGCGGGGGTCTGTTTTGTTCGATAATGTGGCCTTCAATTTTCGCACTTAGTTTAAATAAATTAGGAAAATACACATCTCAAGGCTCTTCATTTTTAGTTATGATGATATTAGGAGGTGCTATAATTACTCTTATTCAAGGTAAACTTGCTGATATTATAGGAATACACCAGTCATATTGGATTCCAGTTGTTTGCTTTTTGTATATAATTTTCTTTGCTCAAAAGACACAAAAAATTATTAAAAATAATTAAATGAATATATTAAATATGAACACAAAAAAAATACTTCTTTTAAATGCCATATTGATAAGTTTTTTTATTCAAACCGTTAATGCTCAAAATTTTAATACAGACAACTTAGATATTAAAATTGAAAATAAAATTTCAACTATTTTAAATTCAATGACATTAGAAGAAAAAGTTGGACAGACATGTCAAATCACTTTAGAATCGGTATTAAAAAAAAATAAAGACGGCAAACTGATTGAGCCACATCAAATTGATAATAAAAAGCTAAAAATAGCTATTAAAGATTTTAAGGTTGGTTCATTTTTAAATGTTTCTAATCACACATTTACGATTGAAAAGTGGCATAAAGTCATAAATAAAATTCAAAATTATTCTAAGTTAACAAAACATCAGATTCCTGTCATTTATGGTGTTGATGCGATACATGGTGCCACATATATTCAAAATAGCACATTATTTCCGCAAGAAATTGGTCTTGCTGCAACATGGGATTTAAATCACGCAAAAAAAATGGCAGAGATAACAGCTTATGAGACTAGAGCGTCTGGAATTCCTTGGAATTTTTCTCCCGTTCTTGACCTAGGAAGAAATCCTATATGGTCTCGTTTTTTTGAAACATTAGGAGAAGATGTATATCTTGCTACTGAAATGGGTAAATCAATTATTGATGGCTATCAAGGCGGAAAAGAAATTGATGATTATCATGTAGCAGCTTGTTTAAAACATTATGTTGGATATGGTGTTCCAGAAAGCGGAAGAGACAGAACTCCTGCTCTTATTCCAAATAGAACAATGGAAGAATATCATCTGCCTCCTTTCTATCACTCCATTAAAAATGGGGCTTTAACTGTAATGGTAAATAGTGGAGAAGTTAACGGAATTCCTGGTCATGCAAATAAATATTTATTGACTGATATTTTAAAAGAAAAATGGGGATTTAAGGGCTTTGCAGTTTCTGACTGGGAGGATTTTATAAACTTGTATAAAGTTGCACAAACAGATTCAACTTTGAAGGATGCTATTGCTACCGCAATAAATGCTGGTGTAGACATGAGTATGGTTCCAAATAATCCTGAATATAAAACTTACTGTAAATTACTTATTGAATTAGTAAATGAAGGTAGAGTTAGTCAAGTGCGATTAGATGATGCTGTTAGAAGAATATTAAGAGTTAAAAATCAATTGGGATTACTAAATAATTATAAAAAACCTAATATTAAGGACTATAATAATTTTGCTTCAGATGAGTATAGAAAAGCTGCTTATGATGCTGCATCTGAGTCAATTACACTCTTAAAAAACAATAATATTTTACCAATATCGAAAGAAAAGTCAGTTCTACTCATTGGCCCTACTGCAAATAGTTTAAATTGTTTAAATGGGGCATGGACGCATACTTGGCAAGGTGTAGATGATAAGTACAATAACGATTTTCCAACAATTAAAGATGCAATTCAATCAAACTATTCAAACTTTGCATTTTTTGAAGGTTCAAAGTTAATTATGGAAAATAAAGACGAAAAAGATGTGCTAGCGTCTGATTTGCAATTAGCAATTGAGCAAGCAAAATCCTTTGATGTTGCTATTGTTTGCTTAGGTGAACTTCCTTCAACAGAAAGACCAGGAGATATATACACATTGGATCTACCAAAGGAGCAGCAGCTAATTGTTACCTCTCTTGCTGACGAAGGAATTCCTATTGTGTTGGTATTGGTGCAAGGAAGGCCCAAGATTATAAGAGATATAGAAAAACTGGCTGATGGAATCATCTTAGCTTATCTTCCTGGTGATCAGGGGGGTGCTGCTATAGCAGATATTATTGCTGGTAAAATTAATCCCTCAGGAAAGTTGCCTTTTACATATCCAAAATATAATGGTGTTAAAATGCATTATGATCATAAGCAATCAGAGGTAATAAATGCAAATACATGGAAAAATGATTTTTACGATCCTCAGTGGGATTTTGGTTTTGGATTGAGCTATACTGATTTTGAATACTCAAACTTAAGAATTAACAAAAAAACTATTTCGAACAATGATGAGTTAAGTATTTCTGTGGATATAACAAATAAAGGACAAAGAAAAGGAAAGGAGGTTGTACAACTTTATATGAGAGATCATTTTGCAACTATTTCTCCTCCACTGAAAAAACTGAGAAGATTCTCAAAAATTGATTTATCTCCTCAAGAAACAAAAACTGTAACTTTTACTATTAACAGTGAGGATTTGAAGTTTTATGGAATAAACAATGAGTGGATTGTTGAAGATGGTAAGTTCAGTATAATGATTGATAATTTGAAGCAGGACTTTGTATTTAAAAATTAATGAATCATAATTTCTTTCATAGTATTTTCTTCATACTTATATTATTTTCATCTACATTGTTTTCCCAAAATAATATTCAGAATAGTTTCCAAAGTACACCTCAAAATATTAAAGATCCAATATCTAATTTAAGAATGTCAGGTTATTTTAGATATCTTGGATATGTAAGAAATTTTCAAGAAATCTATCCTTTAGATATAGCTAATTATTATTCAGGTCCTTATCCTCAACAAACAACAATTAGTGTTGGTACTGGATACAGGGAACCAATGCTGATGCTCTCAATTTCTGGTCAAGCAAAAAAAGAATTAACATTTGGAACAGATCTTCTAATGAATAGCCCTTTTAATGGAGATTTTCAGAATAATTTGCTTTCTCTATATTTAGGATCAAATTTATATTCATCATTAAAAACATCTTTTGGTAATTTTTCATTACAAGCTGGTGGAATAAAATGGTACAGACAGAGTAAGTTAACGGCATGGGCTGAAGAGGGTTACCTAAGATACAGTCTTTTTGAAAGAGCTCCTTACGATCCATTAACAAAAGAGGTTTCAGACAGGTATAGTGAGTACTATAACAAAGGCTCTATTTCTCAAGATTTACGTTTTGGAAATATTGCATTTCAAGGAATTACATTTACAGGTTCATCTATCAATAGTTTTAATAACTCTGAACTTTCTTTTCAGTCTGTTCTTGGAAAAACACAAAATAATATAGGCGAATTAATATCATATGGTAAAGATGATTATGCTGCAGGGCTAAGATTAAATAACAAATTTTCAAAATCTAATTTCGCTTTAAATTATTTTACTTCTATAACCGCTACTGATTCTGTTAAAAATAATTTCAGACAGTTCTCAATTTATTCTTCTGAATTTGATTTTAAGATTAAAAATATAAGAATTTCTGGAGAAATTGGATTAGGAACCTATCAATCTCATCTTATTAATAAAAGAATAGGAGAGTTGATTTTATTTAACTTAGATATTCCTAGTGAATATACTTATATTCCTTTTAAACTTCAGTATTCGAGAATTGCGCCAGAAGCTGTAAATATTAATTCTTCATTTCAAAATACAACTTTCTCTGATTTAGTAAATACCGCAGTAATTGAAGAAGGTGCTGATGCTACAATTTTGAGTTCACTAGGTGGACCTATTAATAATTTGGGTTATCTTGCAAATAACAGAGAGGGACTTAGTGTGAATACAGAGTTTAATTTAGGAGATTTAGTGATTTCTTTAGGAACAGGTTTTTACTCTGAAATTGAAAGAGTTAATACAAAATTTTCATATAATCATAATTCAACAGGATTAATACTTTCAAGGATTTCTTATTTTAGTTCTGGATATGGTCCTTATTCACAATTTAATTCATATTACAGGGGTGTTTTCGAGGAAGTTAATGTCGGTGACGTCTATGTTCAGATTGCTGATACAACGGGTCCGTTTGGAGAACCTGTTTTTGAAAAACAAAACATCTTAATTGACTCTGATTCGTTACCTATCTTTGACAAGTTTTATTGTTCATCTGATTTACATTTAAAATATAAAACTACTTTATTGAATAAAAATCTTTATTTATTCTCACTAACTAATTATAATACTGCACAAGATTTTTTTAGTCTATTACCAGTTGTAAATTCTACAGCATTTATTAGAAGTTTTAATCATCAACTAGATATTTCTTACGAGTTGTCAAAGTCAATAAATCTAGTTTTTAAACATGCAACAGAGAGAATAAAATGTAATGATATGACAGATATTGATTATAAAGATCCTTATCCAAATGACATTTCGTGGGGTGAAAATAGTGATTATGTTCCCTCCATGAAACCAAGAGATCAGTATGGTCAAATCTTTGGTGGAGGATTAGATATTCAATTAAAAAGTGGAGCTTATCTTTTTTTAAGACACACTTTTTTTCATTTTTATGATAAAAATTTTAGTGCGACTAACATCAAGGGAACTGAATCAACAATAGAATTAAAAATTAATTTCTAATGAAAAATATACTTTTAAATATTTTAATAATTTTTTTAACATCATATGCTTTATCAACTCAAGCTCAAATAAAATCCAAAGTTTGGTATGATGGAAATGCAAGGGTTATGTATGATAGAGATATTTTAACTGGCGACAACTTAGATCAGAAAGATACTGTGTCTACTAGAAGTAATGGAACAGGTTTTTCTAAAATAGATTTAGGGTTACATTTTACTCCAATAAATGAAATTGAAATATCTTCTTCAATTCGACTTCAAAATGACTTTGGAGGTATGTGGGGTAATAGAAATTCAGTTACACTCAGATCTTTATCTGCTAGTGGAGTTATAAATAATAAAATTAGATTTGGGATAGGTGATTTGTTTTTAAAACAATCAAAATATACCCTCTATAATTATTCTCAAGATTTATCTCATTTTGAATCAGATGTTTTCAGCTTCTATAGAGAATATGTAAATTATGAAAATTATTACAAAGAAAATTATTGGAGGTTACAGGGTATTCAAACTAATTTTTCTTATAATATGTATAATATAATAGAGCAAATTGATATTGATGCATTTACATCAAGAATTAGAGGTGCTCAATGGCTTGGTGATCCAGAACTACTTATGTTTGGGGGAACATTGTTTATTAGATTAAATGAAAAAATTAAAATAGGATCACATTATATAAATACTTTTGAAATTAAATCTACATCAAATACAGATATTGCATATTTTAATCCTGTCTTTACTGCTAAATTTATGTATTCAGATAAGTTTTTGGATATGTATCCATTAGATATATTATTTGAAGGAGGGGTATCTAAAAGAGGTTGGGAAGGAGATGGTTTTGCCCCTGAAACTCAAGGGATGTTTTTTAATAGTACATTTCAATCAAAAATTAATAACTCTAACTTAAGATTAAATTTTAAGCTTGTTGATACTGATTTCAGAAGTATTGGGGCACAAACACGAAGATTAAATTATTCATTAGTACCGTCATCTTATGCATATTATGGTAATAGCTATACTCAAAGAAAAATTGGATTATTAGATATTATTTCTGATCCAGATATTTATAATCAAAGACTTTCAACTTCACTAATGGATTATAATCCAATTTACAGTGCAACATTACCTTATGGAGATGCTACTCCAAATAGAATTGGAACTGAAGTGAGTATAGAAGAAATAAAAATAACAGGCTTTTTAAAGTTAAACATAGATGCTAAGTATTTTACTGAGTTGATTGGACAAGGAACTACACAGAAAAGAAATTTTTTAAACGGAGCAATATCTTCTAAATTACATATCAATAAAATTTTTGATATCAGTGTCCCAATCATTATAGATGCGAGTGCTTTTGCTGAAAATATTAAAAGATCAGGTTCTGAGTTTGAGAGAATAAATTTAAAGACAAATTTGATTAGTTCAGGAATTTTAGTTGGGCTTACAGATAATCTTAGCTTAGTTTGCGGATCAAAACTATTTTCTGCAGTTGGAAATGAATATTTAATTGAAAGAAATACTTACGATCAAATTATAGATTACAATACAGCTAACTTTGATATTTCAGAAATGATTTTAGTTGGAGGAATACAATATTATTTTGAAAAAGATACGTATATTACTATGCAGTATAATCATTTTAATATGTTAGATAATAATAATATTTTAGAAGATGAATTTTCTATGGGGAGATTGGTCTTTATGTTTAATATGAACTTATAGATATGAAAAAAATTACAATTTTACTTTTTGCATTTTTAGCAGTTTTATTTTCTTGTGAAAAAAATGATATTGAAGGTCCCAGTTTAAATGATTTATACGGACCACTAGATATCCTTGAAAGTTTTAAGATAGTTGGCGATAGTGTTGATTTTGAAAATGATGAGATTTTATACTTTACAGCTTCTTTTTCAAAAATAGTTGATTGGAAAATTAAAATTCGTGGACTAACTTCTGGATCTATTAAAATTATTTCAGGTAAGTCAAATTATATTAATTTAAATAATTCTAGTTGGGAAGGCAGCTCCACAGAGTTACCTTTCTTTGTTTCTGAAAATTGTGACGTTGAACTTTCTTTTGAAATACACGATGATATATTTCAGGATACATTATATATTTCTTCTGCAAAAGATTATAATAATGAAAGTACTGTATTAATAACTGATTTTGAAGCAGGTTTTAATCCAAATTTTACAGGATTTTTTCAAGCAGGCTGTACAAAATCGCTAACTACAGGAGGTTCTGGAGAAGGGGCAAAACATTTACAGCAGTTTGGGACATGTGATTGGGATTGGTTAATAGGATACATAGACTATTATTCAAATTTTTGGCTAAATCCAAACACATTAGTAAGCGATCCTAGTCAGGTCTATTTTAATATTATGATAAAAGGTGATAGTACAATATCTATAGTAGATGGTGTTCCAAATTCTTTATTTAAACTTGAATTTTATGAAGATGAAAATAATGATGGTTACTATGATGCAAGCTCAGAGGATAGATATGACTATGAGTTTGATGTTAACTGGAATGGTTGGAAAATGATTTCAATTAACTATAATGATGTGGAGAATTTACTTGCCCCACCTAATAATTCTGGAGATGGTATTAGAAATCCAAGTCAAATATATAATGTTAGGACATTGCTTTTAGCAAACCCAAACTCTGGTTTTGCAAAAGCCGATGTTGATTTTTTGATTTGGAGTATTGGAGGCCCAATTCTTAATTAGCATATGAAATATCTTTTAATTATATTATTAATGACCTCATGTGCTAATTTAAAAGAGCTTGATTTATATCAGGCGGAAGTTAAGTCAAATGAAGGAATAAATGGCTTTACTTCAATTGATATTTTTAGTACTGGAGGAACTGATGAAGTTTGGGGAAATGCGGATCAGGAATGTAATCCCTTGACTTTTTCTCTACTCGATGCTAGCTTTGATTATCCTTACACTAAGGATATTAAAAATAGCAATAAAGCTAATAAATTAGATAATGGTTATGATTATGGTTATGTGCTGCCATCAGTCAAAGTAGATGATGAAAAGAAAAAACTTAAAAATTCTTTGCATATAAAAACAGATTATCCTGTATCATGTAATTGGATTGGTATGGGAATAGGTTGGGATGCCTGGAAAGGAAAAGATTTAACAAGAATTATTGAAGGGGCAGCGATAGAGTTTATGGCTAGAGTAGACAAGGGACCTATATTTAATATTCCAATTGTGTTTATTTTAGAAGATTATTCAGCCAATCAATGTTATGCAACTGCAAGTTATCTTGGAATAGAGGGAGGTGAAATAACTAATAGTTGGACAAAAGTAACTATTCCTCTTCCAACATTTTCATACAGTACAAATAACATTGATTTATCAAATGTAAAGCAGCTTTTATTGCAATGTTATGATAAGGTTGATATATACATTGACGAAATTAAAATTGTTGAGCATAAACATAATTATAAGAAATTTTCAAATGATTTAACTATTTATGATACTATTTTTCCAGTAAATATATTTTCAGACAAAAATGTAACTTCTTGGGGATTAGATAATATTTATTGTGAAAATTTTAAAATTCTTAACAAAAAGAATGATTTGCGTGGAGATTACATTGATGTAAATATTTCTGATAATTGTAATTGGAGAGATTTTGCAATTAGTTGGAATAATTGGCTATACACCGATTTAACATCTTCTATTTATGCTGTTGATTTAGAGTTTGATTTAAAAATCAATAATTTATCAAAAGCTATCATTAGTTTTGAAGATTATAGTGGTAAAAAAATGAGCGTAAGCTTATTGGATTATATTGAGATTTCAGATTTTAAAGAATGGAATGTGTTTAAAGTTCCGCTTAAAAAATTCCCTATACGCTCATCAAAAATTAATTTAAAAGAAATAAAGAACATTATCTTTTCGTTTTCAGATGATGCTGATTTAAAAATAGATAATATTAAATTAACTAAATAACCTAAAATATTTATTATGAAATACAAATACCTAACCATGATTTTATTTTTACCATTAACAATTTTTTCACAAATATTATGGGACAATTTTGAGGATACACGAATTGGATACTATGACTTTGTTCATGGTGGAATGTCCACAAGATTTGAAAATCCAAGTCCAACTAGTACAGTTAATAGCTCTACTTTGTGTGCACAATATGTTAGAAATCCAGGCGAAACATATGATGTAATTGTGATAGTGGCAAATGGTCCTTTTTATGAATTAACAGATTATTTAAATAGCACAAAAAAAATGACTGTTGATGTTTTTAGTCCTGCTGTGGGAATACCATTACAAATAACATTAGAGGATTCAGCTATAGCTGGAGCAACAAATTATCCTGATGGAAGACATAGTATATACACTGCTACAACAACAGTAGCTAATGAATGGGAAACTATTGAGTTCACTTTTGACTCTCGACCAGATAACACAGTACCTGATGAAAATGTAACATCATTAATTTTATTGTTTGATATAGGAAATAATACAAATGACACATACTATTTTGATAACTTATATGGTCCTGAGTTTGATAATCAGTGTGCTAATGCAAATATTGATGCTAATGTAGATTTTGCTGATTGGGATTGTAGTTGGAATTTAGGTATTTGTCCATCTGCTAGCCCTTGTGCTCATTATGACTACATTAGTGGTTGGTTAAATCACGCATATAATCCAGATCCAAATTCAATAAATGAGAGTAAGTATTCAGGTGAGTATACTAGAAACCCAAATCCAATTGGAGAAGACGTACTAATTGCTTACTTTTCAAGTGGAGTATTAGATTTATCAGTTAATACATATTTTAATTTTAAACTGTACGGTCCACCAAGACCAATATATATATCTTTTCAAGATGCTAATAATAATGAGGTATACGCATTTAATTCTGTTTTATCTTCTAACAATCAATGGCAGCAATTTACGGTTGATCTAAGTAGCGTGTCTAATCAAAATATAGAGCGTTTTGTTTTGTTTTTAGATCAATCTGTAGTCAATTGGGATAAGTATTTTTTAGATGATTTTCATCTTTCATCAGTTCCATTAGATATAAAGTACTTTGAGCTATCTGACAATGTTAATGTATTCCCTAATCCAGTGAATAATTTGCTTAATGTGTCATCAGTTGACAATATTTCTTCAATTTCAGTAATTGATATACATGGTAAATCGCTAGCTGCTTCTTCTTTTTTAAAAGAAAATAAGCAGGCTAATATTGATATTTCATTTTTAAATTCTGGTATATATTTTGTTAAGATTTTAATTCAAGATAGAGTTATAACAAAGAAAATTAAAGTACTAAATTAGAATGAGAATTATTTTTACTTTTTTATTTTCAATATTTTTTCTATCATCTTTTGCGCAGTATAAATCAATAGGAAGGACTGAGGTGGTTAAAACAAATAATGGATTTCAGTTATTGAGAGATGGTATGCCTTATTATGTGAATGGGGCAGGAGGAGATCAGCACTTAGATATTCTGAACTTTGTTGGAGGTAATTCAATAAGAACATGGGGAACTGAAAATGCTAAACAAATTTTAGATAAGTCTCATGAGCTTGGTATTTCTGTTTGTTTGGGATTATGGGTTGGCCATGAAAGACATGGTTTTAATTACAATGATGAGTATGCAGTTAAAGCGCAGTTAGAATCTTTTAAAAAAGAAATATTAAAATTTAAAGATCATCCAGCTTTATTGATGTGGGCTGTTGGCAATGAAGTAGACTTATTTTACTCAAATTTCAGAGTTTGGGATGCAGTTGGTGAAATAGCAAATATGATTAAAGAACTTGATCCCAACCATCCTGTTATGACTGTAACTGCTGGCATTGATCCATCTGAAATTTATATGATTAAAACTCATTGTCCTGATATTGATATTTTGGGTATTAATACATATGGTGGAATTAAAGATTTATCTTCTCTAATAAAAAAATACGGATGGCAAAAACCTTACATGGTTACAGAATGGGGACCATATGGACATTGGGAATCTCCTTTAACTAGTTGGGGAGCAGCAATAGAAGCCTCAAGTAAAGAAAAAGCTGAATTTAGAGATCAAGCATATCAAGCAATTGAACAAGATAGTACACTATGTCTTGGAAGTTATGCTTTTTTGTGGGGTTATAAGCAAGAACAAACACCGACCTGGTATGGGATTTTCACAAAAAATGGAAAAGCGACTCAAAGTGTTGATATTTTAAATAGCTATTGGAAAAAAAATAAAAAAAATTCAGCTCCAATAATAAATTACTTTGAGTTAAATGGTTACAAGTCAGTTGCAAGTGTGAAAATTAAAAGAAAAAAAGAATGTCATTTTACATTTGATGTAATTGATTTAGAAAATGATAGTTTATCATATTTTTTTGAGTTAATGCCTGAAAGTAATGATAAAAAATCTGGAGGTGATTTTGAAAAAACACCAGAACCAGTTTCATTTAGTATTATTAATCAAACTAACAATGACATTACAATAAAAGCTCCTCGAAAAAAAGGAGCATATAGATTTTTTATATATGCACATGATGGTTTTAATAATGTTGCTACTGCTAATTTCCCTTTTTATGTTAAATAAATAATTATGATTCCAATTAACTTATCCATTGACTGTGTTATTCTTGGCTTTGATAATGATCAAAAACTGAAAGTGTTACTAATAAAGAAAATCATTAATAAAAATAATGATTATCAATATGCTTTGCCAGGAGACTTATTAAAATATGATGAGGATTTATTAGAAGGAGGTAAAAGAATTCTAAAAAGTTTAACTTCTTTAGAAAATATTTATTTAAAACAATTTCATGCCTTTGGAAATCCCCAAAGAACCAAGCAAAAAAAAGATCAGTCATGGCTAAGATTATATAGAAAAAAGCCAAAAGAGAGAGTTGTAACAATTGGATATATTGCATTAGTTAACATGGAAGAATATAATCCTCAGGCTTCATCTTTTGCTTTTCAAGCGGAGTGGGTAGATATAAAAGATGTATCAAGTGATTTGGCTTTTGATCACAATCATATCTTAAGTTATGGAATTGAATATTTGAGACAACAAATAGATCATAAGTTGATTTCTAATTTACTTCCTTCAAAGTTTACATTATCACAATTACAAAATTTATATGAAATTCTTTTAGATGAAAAATTAGACAAAAGAAATTTCAGAAAAAATATTTCAAAAATAGATGTTATTAGAAAAACTAATGAAAAGCAAGAAGGGGTAAGACACAAGCCAGCATACTTATACACTTATGATATATAATTTTATTATTTTAGCATTATGAAAAAAATAATAGTTTTTTTAATTTTTAGTATTTTTATTATAAACACTTCCTCTTCACAAAATAAGAAGTATCAAAAAGAAACATTTAAGGTTTGGGGTAATTGTGATATGTGTAAATCTTTAATTGAAAATGCCGCTGAATCTATAGAAGGAGTAAAATATGCAAGATGGAATAGTAAGAAAGGAATTATTAAGGTTAAGTTTTTAACTTCTAAAACCGACATAGACAAAATACAAAAGGCTATAGCAGATGTAGGCTATGATACTGAAAATTATAGAGCAGATGATGATGTTTATAACAATCTACATTATTGCTGTAAGTACGAAAGAAAATAAAAAAATAATTTACTAAAAAAAACACGCTTTTTTTTGTTGTCTTGTTATTAAAATTACCAAAGATTTTTATTAGGTTCCACAATAAGTTTGAAAGCATGCATCAACATGAGAATTTGTAGGAGTTATGTATTCATGAATTCCCTCTTGTTTTTGATAAGGTTTTGTTAATGCTTTTAAAAGTTTATTCAAAGAATCTGTATTTCCATTCATTGCTTTTTCAATTACTTCATTGACAACATGATTTCTTGGTATAATTATTGGATTATTTTTTTTCATTATTTGCTTAGATTTCTTTAGACAAGACATTTTTTTTATATAATTATTCCATTTTTTTTGCCACAGAACAAAATTTGAATTACTATTAAATTGAGTTTTTGATATTTTTTGTTGCGATAAATACCAAAATGTATTTGTAAAGTCCATATTATTATTTTCCATAATAGACAGAAGTTCATCAATTAATGAATGTAAAGATTTTTTATTCTCGAAAATTCCGATTTTGTTGAGCATCATTGAATAATATTTTTTTTTCCAAATACTATCAAATTTGTCAATAACAGATTGAGCTAGCTCAATTGCAATTTTTTTATTTTCATTAATTATAGGAATAAGAGATTCTGCAAATCTGCATATATTCCATTTTATAACTTTTGGTTGATTTCCAAATGCGTATCTGCCATTATGATCAATAGAGCTATAAACTTTACTTGGATTATATGAGTTTATAAAAGCACATGGTCCATAGTCAAAAGATTCTGCTGAAATTGAGGTGTTGTCCGTGTTCATAACACCATGAATGAATCCAACACGCATCCAATTTACAACTAAATCAATTTGTTTATTCATAACAGTATTTAGTAAGGCTAAAGGTGGATTTTCAGAATTACTGATGTGAGGATATAACCTATTTATTGTATATGATGTTAGATGCTTTAAATCTTTACTTGAGCCAAAATATGACGCATATTCAAATGTACCAATTCTAATATGGCTTTTCATCATTCTTACTAAGACGCCACCATCTTCCAAATTTTGTCTTAATATTGATTCACCAGATTTAATAACACCAAGACTTCTTGATGATGAGATATTTAAATAGTGCATAGCTTCGCTTATAAGATACTCTCTAATCATTGATCTTAAGGTAGCTTTCCCATCTCCATTTCTAGAGTATTTAGTTAATCCTGCTCCTTTCAATTGAATATCTATTCTAAGGTTGTTTTTTAATAAATGTTCTCCTATAATTATTGCTCGTCCATCGCCTAGTTTAGTAAAGTATCCAAACTGATGTCCGGCATAATTTTGTGCAAAAGATTTTTTGTAGTTATTTTTATCAAACAGTACATCAAGTATTTTTTTTTGAGTAAGTTGAAGATTAAATTTGTTAATGAGTTTTTGGTTTAGTAGAAAAATTTCAGGAAATGGACAAGAACTTGGTTGTGTAAGACTATGAAACTTTTTAGGAAGGGATAAATAAGAATAATCAAAATTAAACATAAAGTTATTTTTATATCTAAAAAATATTATAGATGAATTAAAGCTTTATTATTTTTATTGTCTTTTTCTTCTCTTGATAAACTACTACACAGAAATAAACTGCAGATTTAAGCTTTTCAAATGAAAGTTTATTACCTTTCTGAATATCTGCTAATTCTCCACCTAGCGTGTATATTTCTGTCTGTATAGGTCCTGTGAAGTTTTGTATAGATATATTAACATAATTATTAGTAACGCTAGGGGAAATTTTTAAATCACCTACATTTTGCGATAAAATATCCACAGTTCCAAATCCATTATATGCTCCTATATTAGAAGGCGAGTTATGCGATACACTATTTCCAAAATAATCTAAACCACCGTTATGCTCAAGATAATTGGTTGAGTCATTACTTCCATTAATTAAAAAGCCGTTTCCAATAGCCGGACTATTGTTTTGTGTTTTATACAGTTGAGGATTATTTACCCCTACACTAACTGTGTTAAATAACAAGGGATCAGCATAAATTGCATTATTTTTTAAGTCATTATCTAAGTTAATTCGTGTAGAATCATAAAACAGATTGTTACTAATATAAAGCTCATTAAAGTCATTCTCGATAAGAGTAGGAATAATTTCTCCGTGTTGACCAGCTACAATCAAATTATTATATACATGAATATCGCCGATATTAGGCCAAAAATAAATTTCTGGATTTAATGTGTCATTTACGAAGACGGTATTATTATAAATGAAGGTGCCAACGTTTGGACATCTTATTGGGTTTTGACCACAAAAATTAGAAACCCAAAATATTTTACCCTTTTTGTCCCAAGGAATTCCATTTGGATCTTCTCTATAACCATCATTTACACTAATATTATAGCGGTAACCACAGTTAATATTATCTCCTAAAATTTCGGCAAATCCTCCTTCGTTATTATAGCTATAGTTATATTGAAATACTACGTTCTCGTTACCATAGTCAATGTGAGATCCGTATGAATCCATAGGACCATGTGCATTCATAAACTTATTATGTTGAGCAATAACATCTTTACAGTCAAAAGGCCACATGCCACTGCCTCGTTTCCACATTCTATTATCAAGTGATGAGCCTGTGTGGTTAAAAATACAATTTTGTACTAGCACGTTTTCACTCTTATTAGGAACAAATCCTGAACCTCCTGTGTGCTCAAATACACAATTTTCAACAATAATTTGATTATTTTTTACAGAATCTATTCCAATAAGGCCCAATGATTTAATCCAAAATCCATAATGTCCTGTTTCTGTAATTGTAGTATTTATAAGTCTAATATTTGATATTGTATTAAATAGCCCAGAGTTTATGTCAGACTGACTTTCTAGCTTGATACCATATCCCTTGTGAATATTACTATTTAAGGTTGGAGTTGGATAAATATCGTGAATATAAAGATTATTAAAAGAAAAGTTTTCAAGATCTTGTGTTGACGCAACAACTTTAATGCCAAAACGAACATTTTTTCCAGAACCCCAAGAATTTTCTTCTCCACCGAATCCAGTCAGTTTTTTTGCTGAACCACCATACATATTTTGACCATTTAAAGAAATTGCATCAAACTCAACTGCACCAGAGCTGAATTGAAACTTTACAGTTCTATCAAAATTTACTGAGTTCACAGTAATCGTGTTTGGTCCCAAAGATAGAGGTTGAGCAGGAGAAAAATACCAATTTTGATTAGCTACAGTTCTTGCAATTCTGTAATTTGCTCCTTGTGGAGGTAAATTGGTTACATTAATACTGAATATTTGTTGTGCCCCATTATTTCCGTCTCCTATTTCACAAGCTGTATATACATTTGTCCATGAGTTATTTGGACCGTTCAAAAATATGTCGGGTGTTTCAGCTGAAATTGTTGTCGTGCCAATAGAATCAAGATGAGAAAACGAATTATAAAGTTCTAAATTGTTAATGTAAATATGTTGATCATTAAAAATTAAAATAGATGCTTGATAACCAAATCCATTAATAATTGGCCTAATGCTGCCACCATAAACATCAATAACAATAGGATTTGTATACAATCCTGAGCCCTTTATCCAAAACATCCCTTCCCAGTAATCACCAGATTTAAAATAAATTGTGTCTCCAGCATTGAACTGCATGGTGTTAAGCTTTTCAATAGATTTAAATGGTGATTGAATACTTAATCCGTTGTTTGAGTCATTTCCCTGAGAGCTACTAACATAATATACTTCAGCTTTAGAATCTGCTATAAATAATATCGACAATGCAATTAATATAGTTTTTTTTGTAATTATGAAGGAGAATAGCGACGTCAACATACAATCAAAATTAAATAAAAAAAGTCATTTAGATAAAAAACACTAGTAAATCTTAAAATGTATCTTATATTTACAATATAAATTTAAATTTTTTAATTTCCTTTTATGTTATCGTCTTTAAAAATTATACTTCTATTTTCTATGATTATTTTATCAAGTTGTGATAATTCATCAAAAAAAACAAAAAATAGTATTGAAAATGATGTTATTTCAGAAACAATTCAAACCCCTGATACCAATAATATTACAAATGAAAAATTTTATATTGTAAATAATATTAATGAAAAAGATATTATTTCAAATCCTATTGAATTGTACGATACTAATCAAATGGTATTCGTTTTGGGCGGTAAGTTTATTTTTGGAAGCAGTACTGGGCTAGAAAGAGAAAAACCTGAACGTGAAGTTGTAATTCAAAGTTTTTTAATTGATAAAAATCTTGTAACTGTAGAGGATTTTAGAAAATTTATTGATTCAAGTAACTATATTACAGAAGCAGAAAAATTTGGCAATGCGATTGTGTACGATGATTCAGTTGATATTTGGAAATTGCTAGATGGCGCAACTTGGCAATTTCCTCTCGGTAAGTCTAAAATAATTGCTCAAGATAATCATCCTGTGACTCAAGTAAGTTGGAATGATGCTTGTGCGTATTGTGAATTCTATAATAAAACACTTCCAACAGAGGTTCAATGGGAGTTTGCTGCCAGTGAAAGAGGTGAAAAGAAAAATCAACTGTATTATTGGGGCAATGAATTAGTGGTGGATAATAAGTATATGAGTAACACTTGGAGTTATGGATATCCAGATTCAATTGGCCTTCAAGATGGATTTAAATATACCTCTCCAATTGGATATTTTGATTCAAATTCTTTAGGTATTTTTGATATGTCGGGTAATGTTTGGGAATGGTGTTATAATTGGCATTTACCCTATAAAGGTAATTCGCAAATATTTCCAGCGGATCTTCAAGGTAAGGCCCAAAGAGGAGGGTCCTTTTTATGTAATCCAAATTATTGTCATGGTTTCAGACTTTCTGCTCGTTCAGCTTCTTCACCTGAAAGTTCTTTGTTTCATGTAGGATTTAGATGTGTAAAAAATATAAATAAGAAAAATAATTAAAGTCAAATTAATGCCGCACAATAATATTTTAATTTTTAAAATAATAATTATGAAATACTTTAATTTATTTTTATTCTTTTGTTTTTTCTAAAAATTATTTTAATTTTGATATAATGATATTTAAATCATAAAAAAGTTTATTTATGAATTTAATCTGCACTAATTATTGTAAACATTTAAAGCAAATATTTAAAAAAGTTAAAATTCTTTTAATATTATTTTTCTTAACATTTAGTACATTTAATATATCTGCTCAAAATACTTCTTTAATTAATACTTGTAGTGACTTCGTTGTTGGTAGTGCCACTGCCTGGCCTTATGTTCTGGTCGCAACAACTATTGATTCTGGCACATCTAGTCATGCGGCTCAAACATACAGCATTAATATAACATCTCTGCCAGCTGGTGGTGCTAATGTAAGAGTATATAAAACAGTAGCAAATGGAAATGATTTTTTTGGAAATCCAGTTGCTTTAACACTTGGTTATAATTCCATTACGGTATCTGCAGTTTCTTTTGATAGAGCGGTAAAATTTCAATTCTCTAGCGGAGATGTAGAATTTAATGCTTTAAGCTTAAACGGTGAAAGTTCAGACTGTGTTATTGTTTTACCGCCATCATCAACTTCTTTAATAGCTAACTGTAATGATTTTATTTCTGGCCCTAATCAAAATTGGCCTCATATATTAGTTGCAACAACTATTGATTCTGGTTTAGTTAGTCAAGGATCTCAAACATTTGAAATGAATGTAACATCTTTGCCTCCAGCCGGAGCAAATTATAGAGTTTATAAAACTGTAGCTAATGGAAATGATTTTTTTGGAAACCCAATACCTTTAACACTAGGCCTTAACACTATCACCGTGTCAGCAGTAACTTTTGATAGAGCAGTCAAATTTCAATTTTCAAGTGGAAATGTTGAATTTGATGCTTTGAGTTTAAATGGAGTAGATTCTGATTGTATTGACAACACAACTTCAATTAATATACTATCACATATTAATGAATCATTAAATATTTTTCCAAACCCTTCAAATGGCGATATATTCATAGAGTCTGCTGATCCAATCGAAACACTAGTAATTAAGGAACTTTCAGGTAAAGTTGTTTTTAAAATGGTACCACAAGAAAGCAACTTAAGAATTCAAACTACACAACTAAAAAATTCTGTCTATTTTTTAAGTTGTCTTGTAAAAAAAGAATGGATATCAAGAAAAATTATAATCAACAAAAGATAAGTTTATTTACATTTTTTTTAATCATTAAAAATTTTGCAAATGTTCATTCATTTATTGTTCTATTTTGTATTTGTAGTTATTCTTTAAGTTCACAAATAGAAAAGTCAAGTGATAAAACAATTACACAATCTTCTAGAAAACTAAATGTGTTATTGATTATTGCAGACGATTTGAACTGTGACTTAGGAGCTTACAAAAATTTAGTTGTAAAAACACCCAATATTGATCGACTTGCTAAAAGAGGATTACTATTTGAAAATGCTCATAATCAATATCCTTTGTGCGGACCATCACGTGCATCATTTATGACTGGAATGTACAGTAATCAAACTAAGATCACTAAAAATAATATGAATCTCAGAAATTCTATACCTGATGTAATTACTATGGGGCAGCGTTTTAGACAGCAGGGTTATCAATCAGTTCGTATTGGTAAAATGTTTCATTATGATAACCCGAGCGCCATTGGAACATCTGGAAATGATGATATTTACTCTTGGGACCAAACCGTAAATCCATACGGAAGAGATAAATTAGAAGAATATAAAATTAATACATTATCGCCAAGGAAATATGGGGGGACACTAAGTTGGCTAGCTGCTGATGGTGATGACAATGAACAAACTGATGGTATTGCGACAAGCGAAGCAATTAAAAAACTTGATGATTTTGCTGCAAAAGATATACCATTTTTTTTAGCAGTTGGTTTTTTCAGACCTCATACTCCTTTTGTTGCGCCAAAGAAATATTTTGATCTTTATAATAGAGAACAAATCCATATACCAGAAATATCCAATGATTACTTAACGACTTTACCAGAGCCTGCAGTCAAGTCAATAAGAGCAAAAAAGAATCAAATTAATCTTGAAAAAGATAAAGCTCAAGAAATTAAAGAGGCTTATTACGCAACCATTTCATTTGTAGATGCTCAAGTTGGCAGAATTATTGATCATTTAAAAGCTACAGGACTTGATACAAATACAGTTGTAGTATTTACTTCTGATCATGGTTACCATCTGGGTGAGCATGGTCACTGGCAAAAGCAAACATTATTTGAAAATTCAACTCGAGTTCCTTTAATAATTTCTTATCCAGGAATAAGAAACAAAGGTAAGAAATCTAATAGTCCAGTTGAGTTAATAGACTTATATCCTACTCTTATGGATCTAGCAGGTATTACAACACCTAAGCATGTTGTTGGAAAAAGTCTAGTTCCAATAATTAAAAATGTAAATGCAACGGTTCGTGAAAGCGCGCTAACAAGATGGCGTAATGGATATTCAATAAAAACTAAACGTTATAGACTTACAAAGTGGGGGGTTGATGGTGAACTAGGATACGAGCTATATGACCATCACAACGACAAAAACGAACTTATTAATCTAGCAAATAATAAAAAATATCAAGATATAATGGATTATTTAAAATTGATGATTGAAAAAAGAATTTTGGATGCTTCAATAAAACCTGAAGGTCTTGGTAGACAATTTGAAAATGCTAAACTTATGCAAAAAGCCAAAAATATTACTTATGGTGATTTACATGACTTAAACGGTGAAATATTGTATTATAAAAATGAATAATTTAACTTTAAAATAAATGCCAAATAAGCATGCATTACTATTACGTCCAAAATTTTTATAAAAAAGATATTAAAATTTATTTTTTGCTTTTTAGTGTTTTGTTTCTACTGTCTTGTAAGTCAATTGAAACGACAAAAAATACTCGCCTCCGTTCACCTAATTTTATATTTATACTTTCTGACGATCAGGGTTGGAATGGGACATCAGTTCAGATGATGTCCAATGAACCGGGTTCAGTAAGTGATTATTTTGAAACACCAAACTTAGAGATACTTGCACAAAAAGGAATGCGTTTTTCTGATGCATATGCGAGTGCGCCTGTTTGTGCGCCATCCAGATATAGTATTCAGTTTGGCAAAACTCCTGCGAGGCTTTCATTGATTCGCGTAGGTATGAATACGGATCATATTGATCATGATGGATTTATAAGTATTCCAAAAGCTCTAAAAAAAGTTAATAATAAATATAAGACAGCTCATTTTGGTAAATGGGGAATGGGAAGCAATCCTTCTGTTCTAGGTTATGATGTAAGTGATGGTCCTACCAAAAATAAGGATGGTAATTTTCAAAATAACAAAAATCAATGGGAAAATGTCTTTAAAAAAGATCCTAAGTATATTTTTTCTTTAACCGACAAGGCAATTAAATTCATTAATTCTTGTAAATCTGAAAAAAGACCTTTTTATCTGCAAATTTCACATTATGCTGTTCATACAAATATTGAATCAAAAGAAAAAAATTACAAAAAATTTAAAGAAAAACAGCAAGGTTTACATAAAAAAAATCCAGGATTTGCTGCAATGACTTTTGAGTTGGATGAAGGGCTAGGAATTTTATTACAAAAAATAAAAGAACTTGGAATTGAAGATAATACATATATAATATACATGTCTGATAATGGTTCAGTTCCTAATATTCCTGGAGCTAAGAAGTATGAAAAAAGCTATAATTACCCATTAAGTAGGGGTAAATGGGATGCTTATGAGGGGGGTGTGCGAGTCCCACTTATTATTTCGGGACCTGGTATTAATAATGGTTCTGAGTCAGCTGTACCTGTCTCAGGTTCTGATATTTTACCAACAATTTTAGATCTAGCTGGTAATAAAACAGTGGAGCTAACTAAGGTTGATGGAGGTAGTATAGCGCCAATACTTTTAAATAAAAATATCAAACAAGTTAAAAGATCTGTGGCGGGTATTTTCTTTCACGTCCCTTACAAAAATGGTATTGCTTTGAAAAGACCACATTCGGCAGTGCGACTTGGGGATTATAAGTTAATAAAATTTCAGGATGACAAATCAATTCTTCTTTTTAATTTAGTTAAAGACAAAATGGAAAAATTAAATTTAGCTAATCAAAAGAAAGAGAAAGCAAAAGAATTAGAAAAAATATTAGATAGTTATCTTGTTGAGGTAAATGCTCCAAAATGGCAAGAGGGAATCACTTGGAAAAATACACCACTAAAAGAAATTAATTCAAATTATTAAAACTTCTTACAAGATTAAAATCTTAGTGTAAATATCAAACTATAATATCTTGACTTACAATTTTAATTATTAATTTAGTAAAAAATTTAATACTTCTTCTATATTATGAGAGGATCAATCTTGATCATATTTTTCATGTGGGTGGGGTCTTCTTTTAGTCAAGATACAATAATTTATCACAAATCTTTTAGTAGCAATATTTTGAGTTATAAGAACCCATCAACTTCAATATCATTTTCGGGTTATTATAGGTTTTTAGGCTTTGTTCGTAACCAACAAGAGACATTTCCAAATAATAGTGGTAAAACATTAATGATTAGCTCAGGTGATGCTTACAGAGAACCAATGTTTCTTTTAAAATTAAATGGAAAAACAAAAGAAAAAATCACTTTTGCTGCTGACTTCATGCTTAATAGTTTATATAAAGGATCTTCATCAGATTTTACACAACCTCTAACATTAAATCTTGGATTAAATTTATCTACCTCAATTGCGACAAATCATGGAACTTTTAATTTAAAATCAGGGGGTGTTTCATGGTATAGACAAAGTCGACTTACTGTTTGGGGAAATCATTCATTTAACAGAATTAGTATATTTGAAAGAAGGCCTCAAACTCCTTTAAATAAAACACCAATTGATCGTTATTCTAACTATTATAAAAGCGGCTTAGTTGATCAGGGAATTAGATATGGAAGTCGTGCTTTTCAAGGAATATTTATCCAAGGATCAAAACTCCCACTTAATTTTTCTTTGAAAAGTGTAATCGGTAAAAGTACTTTCAATCGTTCTTTGTTTGAGAGTAGTGACAACTTCACAAGCTCTTTTCAACTTAAAAACACTTTAAATACTAATTTTAAAGTAGCTTATAATTATCTTTCCTCATGGGCAGATACAGACTCATTAGGTGGAGAAAGAAGAAATTATTTCATTCATACTTTTGAATTCGACAAGAAATGGGAAAAAATACAAGTTCAAATGGAACTGGGAATAGGTAACTACAAAGATCCTATTAATAAACTTGGACATGGCGAGGCAATTCTTTTGAATGTTAAAACTGCAAAAACATTAAAAGTACCAATTAATATGCAGCTTTACAGAATATCACCACAATTTGTAAATGTTACTGGAAATTTTTTAAATACATCTGTTCTTGATGTATTTCCTAATGTAGAAGGGGTAGGGACAACAGTCAGAACTCCTTATCAAAGTCCAATAGTTGGACTTGGTTATCCTGTAAATAATCGACAAGGTATTTCTATAAATGCAGATCTATCTTTAGGTCAACTTAAGCTTAATGGAGGTATTGGTGTATTTGCTGAAATTGATACTTCGTATTCAGCATTATCTTATATACATAATGTAAATAGCCAAACACTATCTAGAATTTATGTATTTGCACAAAACTGGGGACCGTACAATGCGCTAAACTCGACATATAGAGGTGTATTTGAAAATGTAAATATCATTGATACATCTATTGCTGGACTTACAAATTTTAAAAAGTTCTTCAATACGATTGAATTTCAAGCCAAGTACAATAATAAGATTTTTGGAAAAAATTATTATTTATTTTGTTTGACTCGTTTTAATACTTGCCAAAAAGATTTTAGTTTTTTTCCGAAAATTGGAAAACAAGCACTAATTAGTCAGTTTAGTGAAGAAATTGATTTCAGTATTGAACTAAGTGAGAAATCTGCACTTGTTTTAAGTTATGGTATAGAAAAAATATTAGGCAATTCTTCTACTGACAAAGGAGATAGTCCACAAGCTACATCAACAAATACCTTTTTTGAGATGTTAGGTTTTGACAATCTGTATAGGTATACTAATTTTAGAAACCAAAAGAATACACTTTTTGGCTTTGGCTTAGATTATAAAATTGGTCAAAATGCTATGCTATTTTATCGTTACAACCAATATCGATACTTTGATCCGAATTTTGTAGAAAACCATTTAAAGGGATGGGAAATGATGCTTGAATTAAAAATAAATTTTTAACTATGAAAAGAAAATTAATACAATTACCAGTTTTTTTAGCAATCTTTTTTTCAACTTTTGGTCTACATGCGCAGATAAATGAAAATATTTGGTTCGACGGATTTTCTCGCTCTTATTTCACCAGAGATGCTTTAGACAAGAGTTTAATAGATGATACAATATCAGCAAAGAATACATCAAGTGGCTATAATCTATTAGATCTAAATACACATGTAAATCCAATTCAGAATATTGAAATTTTTGCACAATTGAGAATTCGTAATTCATTTGGAAGTTTTTTTGGTTCAGGAACAGAAATAAATGTAAGGCAACTTAAGGCTAAAGGTGTAATAAATAATAAGATTCGTTTTAGTGTTGGGGATCTTTTTCTTAAGCAATCTAAATTTACTCTTTATAATTATGATGAGGAACTTTCGGTTTACGAAAATGATATGTTAAAGTTTTATCGTGACATTATTCATTATGAAAATTTTTACAATGAAAATAGATGGCGTCTGCAAGGAATTCAAACCGATTTTTCTTTTAAATTTGATAGATTTATAAGAAATCTAGACATAGATTTTTTTGTTACTAGACCCC
Organism: Bacteroidota bacterium; assembly: GCA_036141595.1. GTDB lineage: Bacteria > Bacteroidota > Bacteroidia > Flavobacteriales > BACL11. The sequence goes on along the minus strand of JAYZXD010000007.1, from coordinate 15,717 downwards.
GTGGCTCTTTTCAGATAAATGAATCTAATTATTCAAGTGACCTCATATATTCAGGTGGATCAATACTCTCAAATATAAACAAGAGACTTAAATTATCAACAAACTATGTGAACCTATTTGAATTATCATCTAGTGGAACTAAAAATATTTCTGTAAGAAACCCTGTATATGATATATCACTAATTCATCGTTATAAAAGTGAAAATTATCATATTCAACAAACTTTACAAACTGGCTTTTCAAAAAGATATTGGTTGCATAGCGAGCTTGAAAATGCTGTTTCAGATTCTATATCCAATGATACAAAAGGTATGTATTTTGATTTAGAAAATAAATTTAGTAAGCAAGATTCATCACTATTCTTAACATTGGGTTTTCGTTACGTAGATCCAAATTTTAGAAGTGCTGGTGCCCAGACTAGGCGTCTTAATTATGCCGATATTAATAGAAACACTATCTATCCATTTTACACTAACATGTCTTTGATAAGACCCCCATCCATGTTTGATATAGTTACTGACGATCAGTTATATAATCAAGATTTATCAAGTGTTCTCATGGCCTTTAATCCTATTTATTCAAATATACTTCCTTACGGAGATGCTACACCAAATAGAATTGGAGTTCATATGAAAGCTATAATGAATAATAAAAATAACTTATTTCATGCTAAATTCAACTCTGGTTTTTTTAAAGAAGCAATTGGTCAGGGGACATCAGATAAAAGAAAATTTGGATTGATTAGTGGATTTTTAAAAATTAATTTGCATGAATTTTTAAATTGGCAAAAAAAATTAACTATTTCAGCTTCTTCTGAAAATGAAATCACACAAAGAGGTGGTAAAGATGTTTCTAAAATAAACTTTTTTAGTCACCATACGAATGCATCAATAAACGCAGAATTGATCAAAAAGTTTTTCATTCAAGCATCCTACAAGCAGTTAAATGCTAAGGGTAATGAGTTTGTAACGCAGCGAGATAATTATGGTAATATCTCTTATTTTACATTAACAGACGTAGATCAAAAAGATCATATGCTGTCTGTTGGAATGCTTTATAAATTTAAGAAAAATCTATATGCTAAACTTAATTACAGCTGGTGGGGTATGACCTCTTTTGATCAAAATTATCTAAATTATAAATACAATAGACTTTTATTAATTTTATCAGTTAAATTATGAATATAAAAACAAATCTTATTTTTTTACTTGTCTTAATTTTTTCCTTCCATGGTTGTACAAAAATTGAATTTGAAGGACCATCAATTGAAAACTTATACGGAGATTTTGAGATAATAAAGTCACTTGAAACAATAAACAAAAATCCTAGTTTTTTAAATAATGAACAAGTTAGTTTTCATTGTGAGTTTAACAAGCCTGTTAAATGGAAAATTGCTATTTTAGGATTGAGTACAAATGCTTACAAAGAAATTACAGGATTTTCGGAAATAATTGATTCAAATACAATTATCTGGAGAGGAGGACCGTCAGAGCTTCCGTTTTTTTCTGCAGAAGAATGTGCTATCCAGTTGACTTTTGAAAATGAAGTTGATACAATAAGAGATACTATAAATATTGTATCAACAAAATCCTATGAAAATGGTATCTGGTTTGAAGGTTTTGAAGATGGTTTACCTGATGAAGGCCTTGTTTATTATAATACAGATGGTGGTGGTATGACCTTTTCATTAGGAAATGACAATCCACTTCTTGGAAATTATTATTTTAAAATGGGTGGTAGAGTTAACTGGGACTGGGTATTAGGTAACATTGATCTTCCTGTTAATATAAATGATGTTAGTCAAAATTCTGATAACTTGTTTATAAATATTGGTATACTTTCTGATTTAGAGGATTTACACACTGGTCAGTTTATAAACATTTTAATTTCAGAAGAAACAGTTACTCCTTTTAATGATAATCTTAGTAATAATGCTTCTGATTTATTTGAATCAACAATGGAAGTTTACAAAATGAAGATTCCAGTAGATTGGAATGGGTGGAAGATGAAGTCTTTTAGATATTCTGATTTTGAACCTGTATCACCAAACAACCAAGATATTAATTTTAATATGAATCCAAATGATATTAGAGCAATTCGAATATCATGTCAAGCATGTCCTTCATCAGCAGGAAATCCAATTTGTCCTGAAAACTTTGGAAAAGATGTTAGGGCTGATATAGATCATATTATATTTACAACAAACTCTAGCTTATTAGATCAATAATGAAGTTAACTTCTTATACATTATTAATATTTTTTATTTTTTTTACTTTCTCTTGTGGATATATGAACGAAGTTAGTATGTATGAACCTTCAAAATCTTTTTCAGCGTATGAACAATTTCCTTATAAAAAACTTTTTACCAATTCTAAAGAAAATGGGTTGTGGGGTGTGAAAAATAATAATTGTAAGCAAGTATCCTTTAGTAATACTAATAGCTATATCGGTAATGATCATCTTCATATAAAGTGGGACGCATCAAAATGTAATTATGTAGGAATAGGTTTCAAATGGGGAAATTATAAAGGTAAAAACCTTACCCCTATCTTAGAAACTACTGCTATAGAGCTCCGCGTTCGTATTGATACAGGTCAGCAATCTAATGTGCCAATGTTTTTTATTCTCGTTGATTACGCTGGAAAACAATGTAGAGCAAATATAAATTATTTGAACCTTGAAGAAGGAAAAATTGATACTCAATGGAGAAGAATTCGTATTCCTTTAAGTGCCTTCAACTATAAAAAGCGAAATGTCAACATGAGCAATATTAAAGAAATGCGTCTTGAATTTCAAAGAAAAGGAGATTTACATATTGATAACATTATAATTGTACCACACGAACATAATTACAAAAAAACTAATGATACCTTTATCAAGGTATTCAAATCTCATCCAATCTCAGTTGGAATAGGAAAAGAACATTGGTGGGGTATAAATAACCGATATTCATCTACTCTAAAATTTGGAGAATCATTTAAAAATGAAAGCGTAGTGGTTGATTTAAATAAATCAGAATTAAAGCCATGGAATGTTTTTGGTTTTTCACCTCACAAGTGGATGCGTGTTGATATATCATCTATTTATTCTACATCGGCTCTAACATTTAAATTAAAAGCAAAGGAGTTACCTACACTTCAAACTTTTTTATTTGCATATAAAGGGGATAAAAGAAGATTACAAAAAACATTAAATGAAACTAATTTTATTAACAGAGGAAATGGAGTTTTTGAAGCTATTCTTCCTTTTAAATCATTAGTTGGACATAGCGAATTTAGATGGGATGAACTAAAGGAAATTAGATTTAAAGTAATAGAAGGAAAACAATTTGAAATAGGTGACTTTCAGATCATTGAATTTCGTGGAAATCCAAAAAAACCAACCAAATGGAAAGGAATATAAGTTTATTGTGCTCTTTCTTGCTTACTATACTTTTAGTTTTCAAAGTATATCCACAAGCAAGCAAGGTAGATGTAGTAATTAATGAATCAGGTAATTTTGAATTACAAAGAAATGGTAAACCATACTACATAAAAGGAGCGGGGGCTAAAGATCATTTTGATTTACTAGTTCAATCTGGAGCTAACTCAATTAGAGTTTGGAGTACAAACAACAAGGCATACTTAGACTCCGCTCATCATCATGGTCTAACAGTAACACTTGGATTACATGTAAGACCCGAAAGAAGTGGTATGGACTATAATGACGAGTATGCTGTTAAAGGTCAAATTGAATATCTTAAGAACGAGGTTTTAAAATATAAGGATCACCCAGCACTGCTAGTGTGGGGTATTGGTAATGAAGTTGACCTAAGATATAGTAATTTTAAAGTTTGGGAAACTATAGAGATTATTGCTAAATTCATCAAGGAAGTGGATCCAAATCATCCTACAATGACTGTTATTGCTGGTGTAGACCCATCAAAAGCATTTTATATTAAAAAATATTGTCCTAGTATTGATATTTTGGGTTTAAATGTTTATGGTTCAATTGAGAATGCTGGAGCCAATTTAAGAAAGTTTAATTGGGATAAGCCTTATATTGTCTCTGAATGGGGTGTAAATGGACCATTTGAGGCTAAAAAAACTTCATGGAAAGCTAAAGTAGAACCACCAAACGGACTGAAAGCGGATCAGCGATTAAGAAGATATAAAGACCTAATTGAAAAAGACAAGGAGCGTTGTTTAGGAAGTTACTGTTTCCTATGGGGACAAAAGCAAGAATCGACAGCTACCTGGCATGGAATGTTTCTAAGTAATGGTAATCCAACAGAAGCTGTTGATATCATGCAATTTTGTTGGACAGGAGAATGGCCTGATTCGAGAGCCCCATCAATAAGAGATATTTCATTAGAAGATATTGGATGGAGAAAAGACCATATTTTAACCCCTTCGACAAAAGCAACTTTGAAAATAGATATTCGTAAATACGACAACCAAAAACTAATAGTAGAATACATTTTGTATCCAGAAGCTTTCAGTACCAAAATCGGTGGAGATAAACAATTATCACCTGAACCAATAAAGCTTGAAATAGTTAAGCAAAATAATGATGAACTTGTTTTTATAAGTCCAAAGAAAAGAGGAGCTTACCGAATATTTGCTTTTGTCAAAAATGAAAATGGACAAAGCTCTGTTGCTAATATTCCTTTTCTAGTTGAATAAAAATAGTTTAATTAATTTTAAAGCTTTTTATAAAAATCTCATAGCCTGGTTTAAAGAGCAAAATTTCAAAGTTTTTTTTAGGATAAATTATTTGATTTTCAGTATATATTTTCCAAACTGTTTCATTTTCATTTCGCCATCCTACTGATGAATTTAAGTTATTTGATTCAATAATATATCCTGAATTGCTAGTAACAAGTTTTGGTGTATTTAGTTTTGGAACAGAAATCGAGCTTGAAAACATTGATTCTAGCATAGTAATCTCGCTCATATTACCAAAATCAGAATCTTTAATCCATTCTAACAAATAATATTTGAGTGTTTTGTAAACATGATCGTATTTTGGATTATTAATTAGATTATTTGTTTCAAAGTAATCAACTGTTACTTCGTATAACTCAAAACGATTTTTATTTTTACTGAACCAATCTGAAAAAAAAGTGTTTAGCTTTTTTTCTTGATTAAGATAATCTAAAACTTTCATGGTTTTCATTTGTTGACGGTAATCAACTTTTCGATATATTGGAGTTGTAGTATCACCATTATAAATCAGTTTAAAATTTCCACCTCTAATACTTCTGCGCATATCTACATTTGCATCAAATCGATCTGTAGCTGAGTAAGCATATTTTCTTTGATTTTTTTTAAAGAAAGAAACACCTTCAAATGAAAATTTTGCTTTCATATTTGCTGCGTCAATTATGGTAGGAGCAAAATCAACAAAACTAATGAGTTGAGATATGTTACCTCTACAACTATCGTCTATCCATTTTGCAATCATTGGAACACGAATACCTGTTTCGTAAATAGATCGTTTATATCTTGGAAATGGGCCTCCATTATCACTGAAGAAAAATATAATAGTATTTTCATATAGACTGTCCTCTTTGAGCTGATTTATGATTACACCTATTTGTTTATCTAATTTTTCAATATTTTTATAGTTGGTTAGAATATCCCTTTTAATTGACAAATGATCGGGAAATATATTTGGAACTAAAACACTTTCTAACTCATTTTTGGAATATAAACCCTCATTCATCCAAACATTAGATTCATGAGTTACATTAAAATTAAAGACAGAAAAAAAGGGTTGCCCAACTTGTTTATTTCTCCAATGTGCTGTTTTACTACTTTCGTCCCATGCTAGTGGAGAAGTTATCATGTTGTAGTCCTCTTTGGCGTTGTTGGTGCAGTAATACCCATTTTCTCTTAGTATTTCAGTAAAAAATTGAACTGGTTTTTTGGGCTTGGAGCTATAATAAGGAAGCAAATTATGCATATTAATTGATTTATTTTTTGCTGTTTTTTTATAGGCTCTCATTTGATGTGTACCTAGTGTCGTGGGATACATCCCTGTTATTAAACTACTTCGACTAGGGGCACAAACTGGAGATGGGGTATAGCAATTTTGATAAACAACTCCATCATTAGCTAGCTGATCTAAATTTGGCGTATAAGCACTAGAATCTCCGTACATAGAGAAAAATAAGGACTGATCTTCGCAGATAAGCCATAAAAAATTTGGTGAGTCTTGTGCTGTAGAATGTATACACAATAAAAAAAATAAATAACAGATATATATTTTCAAGTTTTATATTTTTATTATTGACAACTTAATTTAATTATTTAATTTAGTGGTTTTATTACCTAAAAGTACTTTTTTTTTAAAAGTAATTATTTTTATGCTTTTAGATTATAGTACTACAAAATAATTATTAATAAATAATTTAAATATGAAATTTTATAGTTTTTTAAAAGGACCAAGAATACTCCAAATGAATATTTCATTTCTAATACTATTATTACTGAGTACACTCAGTAATGATAAAAAACCAGATAATAACTCGATTAAATCACAAGAAGATAAGCCTTTAAATATTATATATATTATGGCTGATGATCATGCTTATCAAGCAATTAGTGCATATGGATCTGAGGTAAGTGAACGTGCACCTACACCAAATATAGACAGAATAGCCAAAGAAGGAGCTAGAATGGATGCAGTTTACTGTACAAATTCTATATGTGGCCCAAGTAGAGCATCAATATTGACTGGTAAATTTTCACACGTTAATGGGTTTTATAAAAATGTTGACGGAGGTGACTTTAATGGAGAGCAGCTTACATTTCCAAAAGTTTTTCAAAAAAATGGTTATCAAACTGCAGTTATAGGAAAATGGCATTTAGGCACAACTCCGACAGGTTTCGATTACTCAAAAGTTTTAATAAATTGGGGCGGACAAGGTACTTATTACAAGCCTCAGTTTTGTATTAATGGAACAGATACTGTAGTGGAAAATAAGCTTCACGTAACACAAGCAATAGAGAATGATTGCTTAGATTGGTTATCTAAGCGTGACACTACAAAGCCTTTTATGTTGTTGTATCAGTTCAAGGCACCACATAGAGACTGGAGACCAGACTCCATGTACCATGAACTTTTTGCTGATTTTGACTTTCCACTTCCCGAGACATTTAATGATGATTATGAGGGACGACTTGCAGCAAGTGAAAATATGATGGAAATTGGTAGACATCTCAATAGAAGAGACATGAAACAAGTACCTCCTCCAGGTCTATCAAGAAAAGATTCTTTGCGTTGGCTCGCTTTTGGAGATAAAGGTCAGTATTGGTCACCTAGTGATACATTAACAGGAGATGCTCTTAAATATTGGAAATTCCAAACTTACATAAAAGATTATTTGAGATGTGTTGCTGGTATTGACAGAGCAGTTGGTAGTGTTTTAGATTATTTAGAAGAAAATGGATTGAGTGAAAATACTATAGTAGTGTACACTTCTGATCAAGGATTTTATCTTGGAGAACACGGATGGTTCGATAAAAGATGGATGTACGAAGAATCTTTTAGAATGCCTTTTGTAATTAAAAACCCAAGAACTATTGATCCAGGTACTGTTTCGGATGCTATGGTAATGAACGTCGATTTTGCTCCTACACTGCTAGATATGGCTGGTATTGACGTTCCTTCTGAGATGCAAGGCAAAAGTTTTAAAGGAGTGTTTGAGGGAGATAAAGAAAATCAAAGAAAATCTGTTTACTATCACTATTATGAGTGGCCAATATGGCACAAAGTTCAACCTCACTATGGAATTAAAACGGACAGATATAAGCTTATGCATTTCTACTACTCAATGGATGAATGGGAATTGTATGATTTAAAAACAGATCCAAATGAAATGAATAATATTTACTCAGAAGCATCACCTGAACTTATTGAAGATTTAAAAAAACAGCTTCAAGAACTTAGAGTAGAGTACAAAGATGATGGTTCGATTGAAGAAATGAAAAAAATGACTGATGTTGTTATTAAAAGAGTTTATAATGAACCCAAGATTTATAAAGAATCTAACAAGAATCAAAAATAATCTTAAGATATCTAATAATCTAATGATTTAAAATGACCAAAAATCCAATGTTTAAAAAATTTAAAATATTTTTTTTATTTGTATGTACAATAATTTCTTTTAATGTATTTACTCAAAATTCATCATTAATAAGTGATTGCGATGATTTTGTTTCAGGTCCAACAGCTTGGCCACATGTCCTTATAGCTACAACTATTGATTCTGGAGCAGCTAGCCAAGCTGCACAGACATTTACGATGAATGTTACATCATTACCTGCAGGAGGAGCTAATGTAAGAGTTTATAAAACTGTGGCTAATGGTAATGCATTCTTTGGAAATCCAGTGGCATTGACACTAGGTTCAAATAGTATAACTGTAGCTGCTGTTACATTTGATAGAGCGGTTAAATTTCAGTTTTCAAATGGAGATGTAGAGTTTGATGTATTAAGTTTGAATGGGGATAATTCAGCCTGTGTCATTACATCACCACCACCTTCTTCATCCTTAATTAGTGATTGTGATGATTTTATTATAGGATCTAATGCAAACTGGCAACATGTGCTTGTGGCCACAACTTTGGCTGATGGAGCAGCTAGTCAAGCTGCACAGACATTTACGATGAATGTTACATCATTACCTGCAGGAGGAGCTAATGTAAGAGTTTATAAAACTGTAGCTAATGGTAATGCATTCTTTGGAAATCCAGTGGCATTGACACTAGGTTCAAATAGTATAACTGTAGCTGCTGTTACATTTGATAGAGCGGTTAAATTTCAGTTTTCAAGTGGAGATGTAGAGTTTGACGCTTTAATTTTGAATGGAGATGATTCAGATTGTGTATGTAATACAAATTATAGTACTGATATAGTTAACTCCTGTGATAGCTATACGTGGACTGATGGAAACACATATATATCTTCTAATAATATAGCTACAGATACATTTGTTAATGTTACTGGATGCGATAGTATAATTAATCTTGACTTAACAGTTAATTTTTCATCTTTTTTTACAGATTTTGTGGATGTTTGTGATAGTTATACATGGATTGATGGAAATACATATACATCATCTAATAATTCAGCAACATATACATTAACAAATGCAGTTGGTTGTGATAGTATCGTTAGTCTTGATTTAACAATTACTAATGTAGATGCTGATGTTCTTGTAGTTGATGACTCAACTTTGATGGCTCAATCAGTCGGAACAGGAACAATGTACCAATGGCTAGACTGCAACAATAATTTTGCTCCAATTGTTTCTGAAACCAATGCTATTTTTACAACACAAAATTCTGGTTATTATGCTGTTGAATTAACATTAAATGATTGCTCAGTGATCTCAGATTGCTTTACAATTAATAGTACATTAAATGCTGAAAATTTATTTTCACAATATGCAATACAATTATTTCCTAATCCAACTTATAATGATTTTTATATTTTATTAGAAGGGACTAAAGTTGAGGATATTTTAATATTTGATGTTCATGGTAGAGTAGTACTTCAAAAGTCTGATTTGTTTAATTATGATAAGATAAACATTTCTTCTTTTGAGCCAGGAACTTATTTTGTTAAAATAATTAATCTAAAAGAAACGAAAGATTTTAAAATCATTAAACAGTAATTTCATTATATAGCCGCTGCCTATTTTCTAAAATCAATTCGCATTATTTCTGTTGCATCATTAATAATTCAGCAAGATCTATAAGTCTTTTTGAGTAACCCGATTCATTGTCGTACCAAATAAGCAATTTGATAATTTTTTCATTAACACTTGTTAGAGCTGAATCAACAATAGCTGATTCTGTTGTTCCAATAATGTCGGAAGACACAATAGGTTCATTACAAACAGCCACTATATTAGAAAGATTATTTTTAATTATATATTCTTCAATAACATTGTTTACTTCTTTAGCTGTCGTTGAGATTTTAACCTCACACACAAAATCAACGATTGATCCACAACTAACAGGTACTCTTAAAGAAATACCATCTAATTTTCCATTTAAATTGGGTAGTACTTTCCCAACTGCTATTGCTGCGCCAGTCTTGGTTGGTATAATTGCATTAGTTGCTGAACGAGCTCTTCTTAAATCTTTATGAGGGGAATCTTGAAGTCTTTGATCAGCAGTAAAAGCATGAGTAGTAGTCATATATCCTCTAACAATATTGAATTGCTTATCGATTATTTTTGCTATTGGTGCTAGACAATTTGTTGTACAACTAGCATTAGAAACTACATGGTCTTCATTATTTAATATTTCTTCATTTACTCCTAAAACAACGGTTTTTGCATCTGGAGATGGAGCTGAAATTATAACTTTTTTAGCCCCTCCATCTATATGAGCAAGAGCATCCTCTTTTTTTGTAAATCTTCCTGTTGACTCAATTACAATGTCAACATCTAGATCTTTCCAAGGGATTTCTTTTGGAGTAGATTCTGAAAAAATTTGAACACTTTTTTTATTGACAATAAGTTTTGAGTTTTGAACACAAATGTCTGCATCTAAAACCCCATGTGTAGAGTCATATTTTAGTAAGTGTGCTAATGTTGAAGGGTCGGTTAAATCGTTGATCGCAACAATTGTTATATTTTTGTTATCTAAAAGTTGTCTAAAAACAGATCTCCCAATTCTTCCAAAGCCGTTAATTCCTAGTTTTAATTTCATTATCTTGATATTATTTTGTTTAATCTATACAAGTCACTACTGAGTTGGTTTGTTGCATTTATAACTTCCGAGATTGGTGAATTAATCAAGGAGTTATTGACTAACCCAACTAGAGTGTTGTATTTTTTTAGTTTTAATGATTCTATTGCTGCCATGCCTAGTTGACTTGCTAGTATTCTATCATAAGAAGTAGGTTTTCCTCCTCTTTGAATGTGTCCAAGTATAGTCACTTTTGACTCATATGCTGAATAAACTTTACTCAAATCTTCTGCTATCTTATATGATGGGCCATAGTTATTTCCCTCTGCTACAATTACAATACTTGACTCTTTATTTCTTTTTTTATTATCTTCTAAACGTTTTACTAAATCGATTAGTTCAAATTTCTTTTCAGGAAGAATTACGAAACATGCGCCAGAAGCAAGGCTAGCATTAAGAGCTAAATTTCCTGATTTTCTTCCCATTACTTCAATAAAAAAAAGTCTATTGTGAGAGTTGGCAGTATCTCTAATTTTGTCTACTGATTCAACGATAGTTTCTAGCGCTGTATTATATCCAATTGAGTAGTCTGTACCAAAAACGTCGTTATCTATAGAAGCAGGTATTCCAATTACTGGTATATTAAACTCATGCGAAAAAATGCTTGCTCCAGTTAGTGAACCATTACCCCCAATCACAATTAAAGCATTTATATTATGTTTTTGTAATTGTTTGTGAGCGATAACACGATTTTTTTTATCTAAAAATTCAGGTGATCTGGCAGAGCGTAAAAAAGTACCTCCATAGCCTAGTATGTTACTAACTGAGCGTATCTCTAATTGCTCAAAACAACCTTCGATTAACCCTTGAAAACCTCTTTGTACACCAACAACATTAAAATTATTAAATTCTGCTGATCTTACAAGTGACCTTATAGCTGCGTTCATGCCAGGAGAATCTCCTCCTGAAGTAAGAACACCTATTTTAGAAATTTCATTCATATCCGCAAATATACAAAGTTATAAGTGTAATTGTAACACTTAGTATTAAGGTTTTGTAAATTTAATATTAAAAATATTCACTTAATTAGTAATGAATCTAATTTTTTAAATATTTCACTTTATTGTCAATAATTTAATAAATTTTTACTACACAATATTTAGTTATTTAATTTTGCTTTTAATTTTAGTTATACTTATAATAAATTATAAAATGAGAATATTTTTATTTTGTTTCTGTTTGCTTACCTCTTCATGCTATGCTCAGAAAATTACAACACCATATTTAGACAGCAATTTATCAGTAAATAAAAGAGTTGACGATTTAATGAGTAGGATGACACTTTATGAAAAAGCATGTCAACTGAATCAATTTGTTGGAATTGAACATATGAAAAAAGCCGAAAAAAAATTATCATCTGATGATATGAAAAAAAGTGATGCTAAAGGTTTTTATAAAGAAGCATCGTCAGAAGATGTCAAGAAGATGATTGTAAATGGAGAAATAGGTTCTTTTTTACATGTAGTTACATCTAAGGAAGCTAACTATTTACAAGAATTAGCTCATTTGTCTAAATTTAAAATACCATTACTAATTGGAATTGATGCAATACACGGAAATGCTCTCTACAGAGGAGCAACTGTTTATCCCTCACCAATTATGATTGCATCAACCTGGGATGAAACTAATGCATATAATGTTGGGGTGCAGACAGCATCTGAGATGAGGTCTACTGGATCACATTGGGCATTTACTCCAAACATTGATGTTATGAGAGATGCAAGATGGGGTAGAGTAGGTGAAACTTTTGGAGAAGATCCATTTCTTGTTAGTCAAATGGGAGTATCAATGATTAATGGTCTTCAACAAAATGATTTTACAGGAAATGCTAAAGTAATTGCATGTGCAAAACATCTCATAGCTGGAAGCGAGCCCATGAATGGATTAAACTTTTCACCTATGGATATTTCACAAAGAACATTAAATGAGATCTATCTGCCACCCTTTAAAAGCGCTGTTGATGCTGGTGTATTTTCAATCATGGCTGCACATAACGAAGTAAATGGTATACCTTCTCATTCAAACAAAAAACTTATGTCAGATCTAATAAGAGATGAATGGGGTTTTGATGGTTTTTATGTTAGCGATTGGCTGGATATAGAAAGATTAGAAACTATTCATAAAGTCGCTAAAAATTTTAAAGAAGCTGTTTATCTTGCTGTAGATGCTGGAATTGATATGCATATGCATGGGCCAAACTTTCCTGAAATATTGGTAGAACTTGTTAATGAAGGCAAATTATCAGAAGAAAGAATTAATTATGCGTGTTCCAAAATATTAGAGGCAAAATTTAAATTAGGATTATTTGAAAACAGATATGTTGATGAAGAGAAGGTTAGTGATAAAATATTTAATAAATCTCATACAGATACAGCTTTAAAATTGGCAAGAGAGGGAATAGTTTTGTTAAAAAATAATGATGTTTTACCCATACAAAAGTCAAAAACATTAAAAAATAAAATACTAGTCACAGGACCCAACGCTAACAACCAATCGATTCTTGGCGATTGGCACAATCCTCAGCCTGATAAAAATGTTTATACCATATATGAAGGGATTAGTCAGATTGGAACTGAAATGGGATATGAAGTTGATTATCATGATTCTAACGAAGATATAAAGCAAATTTCAAATAAAGACATAGATAAAACAATTGAAATTGCAAATCAATATGATATTATATTTGTTGTAGTTGGAGATAATTCCATGAGGTATAAGTGGAATCAAAAAACAGCAGGTGAAAATACAGCGCGAAGTGAACTTAATTTAGCTGGTAAACAATTAGACTTAGTAAAAAGATTAAAAGCTACTGGAAAAAATGTGATTGTTATATACGTTAATGGAAGACCGATTTCAGAATCTTGGATTTCTGAAAATATAGATGCAATTATTGAAGCATGGGAGCCTGGTAGTTTTGGTGGTTTAGCCACAGCTGAAATTATTTTTGGAAAGATAAATCCAAGCGGAAAACTTCCTTTGACTATTCCAAGGTCAGTTGGGCAATTGAAAATGTTTTATAATCACAAACATTCTATGTACTTTAGAGAGTATGTAATGCAAACAAATAAGCCATTATATCACTTTGGATTTGGTCTAAGTTATACGCAATTTGAAATCAGTGAACCAAAAATTAAAAGCTCAATATTTAAAAATGATACTCTATATGTTTCAGTTAATATTAAAAATGTTGGATCAATGTCAGGTGATGAAGTTGTACAGCTATATATCTCAGATAGATATGCTAGTATTACACGACCAGTTAAAGAACTAAAAGCATATAAACGAATTAGTTTAGACCCAGGTGAATCAAAAGAAATTATATTTCAATTAGATAAATCTGCATTTGCTTTCTATGATTCACATATGGAATATATTGTAGAAGCAGGAGATTTTGATATACATATTGGCAATTCATCAAAAGAAGAAGACTTAAAAAGTATTAGTATTGATATTGAAAAAACAATATATATCAGCAAGTAAATTAATCTATATGCTTTGAAATTATATCATTTGTATTAGTTTTTTAAAATAAATAAAAAAACAAATGAATTTGTTGATGTATAATTATTATGAAAACCAAATATGACTTCCAAATTGGTTTTTGTTGACTTTTTGTTTTGTTTTAATATGATATATTAAACCTTTTCCTATTTTGCTGAGATAATTATAAAGTATGGGCTTAACAAATAAGTAAAATGGAAGAAAGTTAATAAATTTATTTTTAGTGTTAAACAAATAAGGATATATTGTTATTGTTAGTATACTATTGCCATTGTCTTTTTTTATTCTCCATTTTACAAGAGAGTTATTAGATTTTTTTTTTGAAATATATAAGTCATAGCCAATATTTTCAATCCAGTTAATAAATTTTCTTGTATAAATATCACCATTGTAATAATGTATCTCGTCCACAGAATTAACTCCTGGCCATTTAATAGGAATGTTTTTTTTGCAGAACGGATGATATAATTCTAAATTTCTTTTTGACGAAATAATTGTCCACAACTTGTCTGCTTTGATTGAAAGTTTTATAGAAAAAGATACATTAAAATTAAATCTTTTGTTTGTCATAATTATAACTGTTTAATCAGCTTTTTTTTAATTAAAATTTAGTAAATCATATATTTTTATAAAATTTTACGAAACATAAATAATTAAAAGTGTTTTGTAAAATATCTTTAGTTTATTTCGTTTTTAGGTAGATTATTTATAGGTTTCATAAGACACGTTTAACGGAGAAGACAAAATAAATAATTTACTCTCACTAATAATTTTAATTGATATTTTTTCAATGTTTGATATTTTAATAAAATCATGACGTGTTATTTCTTTGTTATTTATTAATAAATCTCCAGCCAAAACATAAATAGAATAATATTTTTTTGTATTAAGATCTAATTTAACATCTTCATCTAGCTTTAATTCAAATATCTCAATATTTTCGGTATCTATTTTTATTAAGGAATCTTCACCAATAAATATTTTCTTTTTATTTGTGCTTTTAAAAAAAATTGATTTATAATCCTTGTACTCGGGAGACTTATATACGCTTTTATAAACATTAGGGTCAAGCCAAATTTGAAATATTGAACTGTTTTTCTTTAAAAATTCTGAATGAGAGATTCCAGATCTAGCTTTTATAATTTGTACGTCACCTGTATTTAGTTTTATCCATTTATTAATTAACGTGTCATAATGTTTTATACTTCCTTCTAAAACAAATGTTATAATTTCAAATCCTTTATGTGGGTGAATTCCTATTGTGCTGTCTTCTTTTGCTTCAGCGTAAGCCCAGTAAAATATATTTGAATATGGTAAAAGTGGCCCATTGTCAGTTGGAAATCCAATTGGTTTATTTTCAATTATCTCTCCGTTATTAAACTCACCGTATGCTTGATCTTTTTTATTAAAAATTTCTATCATAATGCAAAAATAGTTGATTAAATAAAAGTAATAATGTTAATTAAAAA
>JAYZXD010000006.1:0-56461 GCA_036141595.1 Bacteroidota bacterium | reverse complement strand
TTAAATTAATGTATATTTTAATTAACTAAATTTAATATGAATATAGTTCTTTAAAATCTAATCTATAAAATAAAAAATGCTCTGAAATTTCAGATAGCAACTAAAAAAACCCCAACGTAAATTGAGGTTTAAGTGTGAACTTGGAGGGATTCGAACCCCCAACCTCTAGAGCCGTAATCTAGTGCACTATCCAGTTATGCTACAAGTCCTATGTATGTGCTACTCTTAAGTATTAGAAAATTTCTACATTAAGTCCATATAACAATAAATCTTCTTGTAAATCAATTAAGTCATCTTTGCTTCCAGTAGCAATTTCACAAGCACCATTATAATGAGTAATTAAAGCGCATTGTTCAGCTTGTAAATCATCATGCTCACAAATTGATACAAGACAATCAATAACGTGATCAAAAGAATTATGCTTATCATTTATAAGGTAAAGAGCTTTATCAGTATTACTTGCTGAATATGCAGTTGAATGTGAATCAAAAAATTCTTTCATTTATATAATTATTTAGCACCAAATTTAACTTTTGTTTCTTCTTTATTTATTAATCTTAGTATATTTTTTCTATGAGTTATTAACGAAATAAAAGGTACAAATATCGAAAATATTTTTTCTGTATAAATATTACTTTCGTAAATAAACAATATAAAAATAGAATAAAAAAAACAAGCAAGAATTGAAGATAATGAAACATATTTTGATAGAAATAAAATAACTAAAAACACAACGCAAGAATAAAGTGCTGCTGTTAAATTAAGCGATAATAAGACACCTAAAATAGTAGCAATCCCCTTCCCTCCTTTAAAATTAATATAAACTGGGAAAATATGACCAATAACAGCTGCTGTTCCAAAAAGAAGTTGATATTCAAAAAACAAATCAGTATTAACTATTTCGAGAAGAGTTTTGGGATCAATAAAATAAATATAATTAACAACTACATACCCCTTTAATATATCTAATAACAATACAATAATACCAGGTATTTTACCTAAAACACGAAATGTATTAGTAGCACCAGCATTTCCACTTCCAAATTTACGTACATCAATATTATAAAAAAGTTTACCTAATAAAAATGAAGTAGGAAAAGCACCTGTAAGATACGCTGCTACTACAACCAATAAAAAATCTAGATTAAACATTTTAAATATATTAATATGTTTTTTTAATTTCTCTTCTTACTTTGTTAAAATACTCTTCACCGACTAAATTATAACGATATGCTGAAGTACTTTTACCAATCTCTAACACTTTTTTGTCTGCAGAAATATTTTGTATTGCATCTGTAAAATCTGTATTTGTTGACCAAGTACTCATTACACCATTTTTGTACTGAAAAAAATAAATATCACCAAACTCAGTCTCTAAATAAATAGTTAATACATCTGAATTTGTACCTTTTTCTAAAATTATATATCCATCTAAAATTGAAAATACAGATTTATCTAAAATACTATGAACCCATACCGATCCTTTTGAAACATAAGCTTTTTTGGAATTATTCCAAGTAAATTTTACATTAGAAAAAATAACCGAATGAATTAGTTCTTTTGGAAATGTACTGTATTCATCAGACATTTCTAAATCTAGAATTATTTCATTAAAATTGTTTACACCTACTATTCTAGCTAGACTTTTTGAAAATTTATCACTATATTCAAATAACTCATCACCTGGTGCGGTTATTAAATCTTCATACATAAACTCTAAAGCTTCATCTGAAAAATAAAAATCAAGCATTAAGAAATCATTGTCAATAGAAGTTCTTTCTTCTAAAATATTGTAAACTGTACTACCCATAGATTTAATCTTGACTTGACCTAAATTTAAATTTAAGTTTATTGCTCCCTCTCCTTTTGAAATACATCTTTTATCGTTTAATCTATAATTATTAGAAAGTGTATCTAAGTTCTCAACAACAAAGGATGATAAATTAGCATCATAATGTAATTTCTGATAAGCAGATAACACATCAATATCAAGATTATGACTTTTTTTAGTTGTTAAAAATGTTGTATAAAAATCTGTAGAATCAAAATCCATTACTAGAGAAGCACTCAAAGGTAAATTCTGATCATTATATAAATTTTCACTAAGAATAAAAGAGATATTGTTTGGATTAATTTCAGATTTAAACTTTACCCATTCTTTTGCTAAGCCACTACAGTTATGTCGTATTTTAAAATATCCGTCATGCAGCAAACTTTTATTATTTCCAAATAACTCTACCTTTCCTATAAATTGAAATTTATCACCCAAGTTTAAAATATTATTTTCTGAAACATTACCGATAGCATAAGTATTAGTATCGTTATTAACATTAATGTTATCAAAGAAAATAGTTTGCTTTAGATTTGAACCATTATTAAATTCTAAATCTGCTATTGCACTATAATAAATTGCAGATTTTATATCTACTTGAGCATTAATAAATGAGTGAAATTTATTTGTTTTACTAACAATAACTCGCGAATTGTAAAGTGTTTCTATCTCAGCTTGTTTTTTAATTGATAATTTACCTGAATCGGGGTAAATTAACGCATCTGCAACTTCTATGTAATCTACACCATTTGCATTAATCACATAGTCTTGTAGATTGTAAGATGCGGTTTGCACAAAAAATCTTAAAGAATCTTGATCAGGGTGAACAGAAACAAATTCAGACTTCTGACCATTTTCAGATTCACTACCTAATTGTAACAGATCTTTATCCATAAACCATTTTGATTGATCAATATATGAAATATATTGATTGGCTGGAAGTTCCATATATGATTGTGAACCGTTGGAGTAAAATGAAGCTTCTCTTAACTTTAAATCAATATCAGTTTTCAAATCATTTGCAACAAAAACATGCTGACCATTTTCTTCAAACAATTTTAAACTTGCATTATCTGAACCAAACCAATTAGCATTGTAAGTAAATAAATCAGAATTAATTTTTGAATTATCTAAAGTCATTAGTCCTTGTCCAGTAACTCCTGTAGGACGCATCACTAAATCTCCATCTAATTCAACTTGGGATTGATATAAACTAAAATTATCTAATTTTTTATAAATATATAATCTCTCTTTGTATGGCTCAAAATGAATATATGTCTGAGTATTTTTTACTTGAGGAAACTCAATACCTTCTGAAACTTCTTCGATTGAAAACAATTGTGTATTTAAATTCATTGAATCAGGAAAGAAAATTATATCGTTGGCGCTTGCTTTGGCAGTCAAATATTCAAAATTACCATTACCCTTTAGCCCGTCATTACTTAAAAAAATATCATTATAATATCTACCTTTTCCATTATAAATTGTAAAACCATCCTCCGGTGTTTTCCGGCTAAAGCCAAGTGAGTAATCTTCTTGTATTCTTAAAGTATCATCAAATACTGGAAAAATACCTGCCGATTGAAAGGTACCGGCAAAAGACAAACCTGCACCTGAATAATCATCTAGACTATCTATTTCAAAAGGTTGCAAGTGAAATGAAAATTTGTCTCTTGTGTAAACAGAATTATAAATTTCATAACTATCATAATATACATAAGAATTATCAAATGATCTAAATTTTGGGAATTGAGGAAAACTATCCTGTCTAATACCTGATTTGTTTGTTGGGTCATCAATGAGAAGATCTCCTGCACCTGCTTGAATTAATGTTTTTATTGGGGTAAGGACATCATTACCATACATATCTTTCATTTTGGAATCTAGGGGTACAGAAAATTGAATTGAATCAATTTTATTAAAATCAATCTTAAAATCATCATAGTTAAAAGAAAAATTACTTCCGAATAAATTTAATCTTCCTTTACCTGCTAACACCTGTCCATTAAAAATAAAACCTCTGTTTTTTTGTAAAGTAATCACTCCATTACTAGGGTAAAGATAAACACCTCTTTTATTACTTACATTTACTGTTTTTAGACCTATAATTTTTATTTTTTTTGACTTTAAATTTAGTGCAGCATTAACTAAGTTTTTGTCTCCGGTATTGTACTGACCAGTTTTTATTGTAGAGTTAAATGAAATCACATCATGATCTCCTAAATCTGAAGCTGCTAGAATATAATTATTTAGCTTAGGTAAAACCTTAATTTTCTCAGAGCTAAAATCATAAAAAATAAATCCATCATTATATAGACGAATTAAAAAATTTTTAATTTGTAATAGTGGATATCCAGCAAAAAGTGCAAATTCTGTAACAAAGAAATTATCCTGTCCTATTTCTTGAGTATATTTATCCACTAACAACAACGGATGAATATCATCAACTCCTTGCATTGATTCAAATTTAGATGCTAAATATCTATCAACAGATTCAAAATATATTGTTGACTCAGCAGTTCCAGGCAATGATCCAAAAGTAATTAAATCGCTATCTACACTCCATTCCATCAACTCAAAATCCATAGTAATTTGATGATATGTATTTAACATAGGTGCACCTGAAATACTCTTTCTATCTTTATACAATTGTAATTGTCTCTTATTATCTAAATATTTAAACTGAAGACTGCCATGGAAAATTGAATCATTATCAATAAATATTTTTACTCCTGCTTGTTTTGCTATAATCTTTTCGTCATCAATATTAAACCTTTTAGCATTAGCAATAAATATATCGTTATCATTTCTTTTAAAAACAATTTTGGCCTCAGCATTTACTCCACCATCAGCAACAAATTCCTTTCCCTCTAAAACATATCCTCCTCTATAATCTATGTTAGGAAAGATATTTTTTATTTCAATGTTTTTACTATAGGACGTGAATTTTGGAAAGGAGTTTATTCTTTTACCTTTAACAATACGATTTTCAATATTACCAAGAATCATATCTGAAAATTCATATTTATTATAAAAAATACATGAATCTACAGTTAAGATAGTTTTTCTTAAGTCTACTTCATAAGGGCCTAACTCTGCATACACTGAATCTTTAGAAAACCCTTGAGAATCCCAATAAATTTTACCTCCATTACCAGTCCAACTTGTATTTATAATATTGTACTTACCAGTAGTTTGAAAGACTGTATATGAACCATAATCAGTGGAACAAACAATATCGGTAGGTAATTGAAATAAAACAACTGGCTCAAAGTTTTCGAGAGTATAATAATATTGTGAATTATTAACTTGCCATGTAGCAGACTTACTGGATCTTAATAAATTCTGGTCAATCAACATTTTATGAAAATCAAAAAGTAACATAGTAGTTTTAATAGTTGATTGATCTACAACATCTTCAACGATTCGCAACCAGTTTAATAAATCTTTTTTTTCACTTGAGTTCACAGTAATAGTTATTGACGATAAAAACTTACTAAAATGTTGCTTTGGCTTTAACTTTCTTGTCAACATTTTATTAGAAATTCTTATAATTATTTCCTGTTCATTTACAGATAAATCACTTACTGCTGTTTTATACCTATTTAAAATTATCTTTAAATCTTGATTATCTGATTTTGTCATAAAATCAGAAATCTCTTGAATATATAATGAAAAATCATCAGAAAAATAATTAGTTTTCTTTTGCTTATCTTGAGAAAAAGAAAAAAAAGAAATTGAAATAAATATTATTAAAGTTAATATCTTTTGAAATGAATCATTTGCCATTTATCTTTATTTTTAATGTCTAGCTTTTTAAAATTATGTTTAATCAATCTATCAATAATAATATCTACATCTTCTTGAAGAAAACCACTTAAAATCAAATCTGCATTAGGGTTCATAAATTTAATGTAAGATAAAATTTCTTTGAGAATTGTGTTTCTATTTATATTTATCAAAACAATGTCAAAGTGCATTTCTTTTTTTATAGAATCAATTGTTCCATAACGAAAATCTATATTTAAAGTATTATTTAATATTGCATTTTGTTTTGCATTTTCATATGCCCATTTGTCATTATCAATGCCAAGACAGAAATCTGCTCCTAAAATTGAAGATAAAATGGATAAAACTCCTGTTCCGCTTCCAATATCTAAGACATTTTTATTTAAAAAATTAACTTCAAACATTTTATTTAAAATGAGTGATGTCGTTGGATGGTGACCTGTTCCAAAAGACATTTTAGGCATTATAATAATTTCATATCTTACATCATTAAATGGTTTGTGAAATGGAGCTCTTATAACACAAGAATCATTTATAAAAACAGGATTAAAATTTTTTTCCCATTCTTTATTCCAATTTTTTTCTTCTAAAATTGAAAATGTATATGAAATGTTAGTTTGCAATGATAAGTCCTCACATATCTCAGATATTTTTTTTTCATCAAAAATTTTTGTTTCGATATATGCCTTGACTCCCAATTTATTTTCTTCATATGAATCATAACCTATCTCGTTCAATTTAGCAATTAAAATTTCAGAGAATGGTATAATCTTTTCTAATTTTATATCAACTTCTGTGTATTTCATTAAAATGATTTGATTATTGAAATAAAACTATCAGCTTTCAATGATGCCCCTCCAATAAGACCACCATCTATGTCAGGTTGTGAAAATAATTCTGATGCATTTTCAGAATTACAACTTCCTCCATATAAAATTGAAATATTTGCTGAACAGGTATCACCATATTTTTTTGAAAATAAACCTCTGATATATTTATGCATCTCTTGTGCTTGACTAGAAGATGCTGTTACGCCAGTTCCAATTGCCCATATAGGCTCATAAGCAATATAAATTTTTGACATATCATCAGAAGATAAATGAAATAAGCTTTCTTCAAGCTGTTTCTCAATATACTTAAAATGAATCTTTTTTTGTCTTTGCAATAGTGTTTCACCACAACAAAAAATGACATGAAGATTGTTTGATAATGCTTGCGAAACTTTTTGCATTAATAAATAATTATCCTCATTAAAATTATCGCGACATTCTGAATGTCCTAAAATAACATATTTTACCCCACATGAATTTATCATTTTTGCAGAAATATCACTTGTATAAGCTCCAGAATCATATGCACTACAATTTTGCGCAGCGATATTAATTTGTGAATTTAAATTATTTAAACTTACGGCTTCACGTAAATGAATATACGAAGTTGCAATTATTACTTTCGTATTCGTATTAAACTGAAATTTATCAGAAACTTCTTTTAGAATATTAATTCCATCTTTATAATCAAGATTCATTTTCCAGTTAGCAGCTACAATTTTATTTCTCATATTAATTTATTCGTATTCTTGGGTCAAGCCATGCATAGACTATATCAACTAAAATATTTATAATCACAAATATCAACGCAATAAAAAGAACAGCTCCCATAACAACTGGTAAGTCCATTTTATTTAACGCATCTACGATTTCTTTACCTATTCCATTCCATCCAAATATATACTCTACAAAAACAGCACCAGCTAACATAGAAGCGAACCAACCAGAAACAGTAGTAATAAGCGGGTTCAATGCATTTTTTAAAGCATGTTTAAAAATAACAATATAATGATTTAGTCCTTTCGCAAAAGCTGTTCTTATATAGTCTTCACCTAAAACTTCTAATAATGAACTTCTGCATAATTGAATAATTACTGACAAAGGCCTTATTCCCAAAGTTATGGCAGGTAGAATTAGATTTTTAATCTGTAAAAAAGATCCTCTTCCATAATCATCAACTTCATACAAACTACCAGTCATATTTAATCCAGTGTAATTATTTAATAAATAACCGAATACCCAAGCTATAATTATTGCTGAAAAAAATGATGGTAACGACATACCTAAAACTGATACAAATACAATTATTTTGTCTATAAAACTATTTTTAAAAACTGCAGATACTACCCCAAAAATAATACCAAAAAATACAGCAAAAAATATCGAAGAAATTGCTAAAACAAAAGTAGCTTTAAATGTTCTAGAAATGATGGATGTAACCTTAGTCTCGGTACTAACAAAAGAATCTCGTAAATAAGGAAACTTCAAAACTATATTATAATTTTTGCTAGAAAAAATCTTTATATAATCATATTTATTATTTAATAAAAATGTAAATGCGTTCTTACTTTTATGGTGAACTGAAATTGGTGAAACATCATTTATGTATAACAAATACTGATCAAAAAGTGGTCTATCAAAAGCATATTTTTGATTTATAATTTTCATTTGATCAGCATCTTCCCTTTTATCTAACATCATTCGAGCAGGGTCTCCAGGCAAAACACTAAATAAAAAAAATACAAGAGTTAATATACCAAAAAGAACAAAAAAGGAATAAATTATTTTTTTAATAATAAGTCTAATCAAAATATCTATCTGTTTTGTAATAGTTTTTCTAGATCTTGTGGTTTAAAATACATATTACTACCTGATTTTTTTGTGCCATGAAAGAACTCTAAAACATTTCCATTATTAAGATAAACAATTCCTGGAGTATCATAATCAAATCCAAAAACTTCCATGAAGTTCAAAATATCCATAATTTCATATTTGAAATCAGCACCAGCTTTATTTAAAAATTTAGGTATCTTTTCAGGCTCTTCTTCTAAAAAAACTACGTATACTTCAGGAAAGTCTTCTATATTGTTTTGAAGTTCTTTAATTTGCTTAGCTGCTAATTGACAGTGATCACAGCCAGGCGCAAAAAAACATAAAATCTTTTCACCACTATCAATATCAGTTTGAGAAATATATTTTGAGTAAGGAGAAGTAACTTGATTCAAACTCATTTTTGTATTTTCTTGTACTTTTTGATTACCCCTTAGTGGTACATATATAAACATAAATAACAAACACGATAGCATTAAAATTATAAGACTTCTAAAATTTGAAGACAAATTTTTTGGTGTTTTATGATATAAAAAATATAGAATTAAAATTGTTATAATATTTTTTATAATTGCTTCTAATGGAGTCATTGGAATCAATTCTCCAAAGCAACCACAGTTCCCATCATTTCCTTGAAAAACTAAATATGTTAAGTGTGTTGTAAAAGCTACCAACAGAAGAATTGATATTGGATAGATTATTCTTTTCAAATAATTGTTTAATAAAACAGAGATAGCAATAAAAAACTCAAATGCAATAATAGATCGTGAAAAATATTGAGCTAATATCTCATTAAAACCAAGACCTTGAACAAGTTGTTTAATTTCAAAATATTTGATGAGTCCAATTTCTGGACTTGGATACATTTTTGCTACAGCTGAAACAAAAAATAAAGCAGAAATTAATACTCTTAAAAACCAAACAAATGCTGGTGATTCAGAAACTTTTTTGATTAAATCTTTCATAATTATTTTTTTAATTTTATTAGAGCAAATACAGCATAATTTAGCATATCTAAGTAGTTTGCATCTACGCCCTCAGAAATTAAAGTAGATCCTTTGTTGTCTTCAATCTGCTTAACTCTTAATAACTTTTGTAAAATTAAATCAGTCAGTGAACTAACTCTCATATCTCTCCATGCCTCACCGTAGTCATGATTTTTTGCCTGCATAAGCTCCTTTGCTATATTCGCATGTTTATCAAAATGATTTAAAACAATTTTTTCATCTAGCTCTTCAGCCTGTTCGCTAACCCCTATATCCATTTGAATAAGGCCAATTATGGAATAATTTACAATTCCTATAAATTCATTTAGGCTATCTTCTTTTATTTTTTGAATACCTTTTTGTTCTATAGAGCGAATTCTTTGAGCCTTGATAAATATTTGATCAGTGAGTGAGCTAATTCTTAAGATTCTCCAAGCACTTCCATAATCTTTCATTTTTTTCGCAAAAATCTCCTTACAATTTACTATTATTGAATCATATTCTGAGATTGTTTGTTGCATAAAAATATATCTGTTTAATATTGCATAAATATACGTTAATTATGAATGAAAATAAAATTAATAAAAATATCTATTCAACTATTTTTTCAACAGAAAAAAATATAGTAATGGGAATACTAAATGTAACAAAAGATTCATTTTATGATGGTGGTAGATATAACACTAGTAAAAAAATAATTAATCAAGCCAAAAAGATGCTAGATGAAGGAGCTACAATTATTGATATAGGGGCACAATCATCAAGACCTGGTGCAAAACAAATTACATCAGAGAGTGAATTAAAAATATTAATTCCTGTTGTTAAATTGTTAAAAAAGACATTTCCTAACATAACATTATCAATTGATACTTTTTGGTCAGAAACAGCTAATAAGTGTGTTGCACTGGGTGCTGATATGATTAATGATATTTCTGCTGGCAACATTGACAGCAATATGCTAGCAACAATTGCAAAAATTAATAAGCCCTATGTTTTAATGCACATGCAAGGTACACCAAAAAATATGCAGACTAATCCAATTTATAGCGACATAATTGCAGAAATAAAAGTTTTTTTTGAAGAAAAAATACAACAATTAAATGATTTTGGATTTAATAAAATTATTTTAGATCCAGGTTTTGGTTTTGGAAAAACACTTGAAGATAATTACAAATTAATGAATCAATTAAATGAATTCCAGCTATTTAAGTATCCAATTTTAGTTGGTATTTCACGTAAATCTATGATTTATAATTTACTTAAGGGAACAGCAAATGATGCCCTTAATGGAACAAGTATATTAAATACAATTGCATTGCAAAAGGGTGCAAGAATTTTAAGAGTTCATGACTCAAAAGAAGCTGTGGAGTGTATAAAAATAAATAGCTTCCTAAATGAAAAGAGATGCAATTAAATAATAGAATCACTTATTATTCTTTTATTTTCAATCTACAACTTTTTCTTCTACTAATAAAGAATAAGTTTCATATTCACAATTAAATATAAATCTATTATCGTTATATTACATTCTTTGCGGAACATCAATACCAAGTAGCTTCATTGAGCATTTTATTACCTCTCCAACTTTTATAGAAAGACCTAATCTAAATTTAATTAAATCCTCACTTTCTGCTTTCAAAATTGGAGTGTGCTGATAGTAATTATTAAAAGCTTTGACAAGTTCATAAACATAATTAGCAACAACAGCAGGACTAAAACTTTTAGCCGCTTCATCAATTATATTTGAGAAATCAAGTAAATTTTTTATGATGTCTTTTTCTTTTGGACTTATTGAAATATTATTCGGCAAATTAAATTTTGCAGAATAATTTCTAACTAAAGATTGTATTCTAGCATAAGTATATTGAATAAAAGGACCGGTATTTCCATTAAAATCAATAGATTCTTTCGGATCAAACAACATACGTTTTTTTGGATCAACTTTGAGCATAAAATATTTTAATGCTCCCAAGCCAATAGTTGAGTATAATTCTTCTGCTTTTTCAGCTGACATATCTTCTAATTTTCCAAGTTCTTTTGAAATTGATTTGGCAGTGTTTATCATTTCATTTAAAAATTCATCTGCATCAACTACTGTCCCTTCTCTGGATTTCATTCTTCCCGTTGGAAGATCAACCATTCCATAAGATAAATGATAACAATTATTAGCCCAAGAATATCCTAATTTTTTCAAAATGAGAAACAATACTTTAAAATGGTAATCTTGCTCGTTTGCAACAGTGTAAATCATATTTGAAAAAGAAAAATCTTTTTGTCTTTGTAATGCTGTACCAATATCCTGAGTCATGTATACTGTGGTTCCATCAGCTCGTAAAATAACCTTTTCGTCCAACCCTTCATCTGACAAATCAATCCAAACAGAACCATCTTCTTTTTTATAAAATACATTTTTTTTAATACCTAAATCAACTATCTCTTTTCCTAATAAATATGTTTCACTTTCATAATAATTTTTATCAAAATCAACCCCTATGTTTTTGTAAGTGATATCAAAACCTTCATAAACCCATCCGTTCATAGTTTTCCATAAATCCATAATCTTACTATCACCATCTTCCCATTTTACTAGCATTTGCTGAGCTCTTTTTAAAATAGGAGATGATTTCTTAGCTTCCTCTTCGGTACTTCCTTGCTTAATCAACGATGAAACTTCTTTTCTATATTGTTCATCAAACTTAACATAATATTTTCCAACTAAATGATCACCTTTTATTCCTGAACTTTTAGGAGTTTCACCATTTCCAAATTCTAACCAGGCTACCATTGATTTACAAATATGTATTCCTCTATCATTTATTATTTGAACTTTTTTCACTTTTTTTCCATTAGCTGATAAAATTTTGGCTAAAGAAAAACCAAGAAAATTATTTCGCAAATGGCCAAGATGAATGGGCTTGTTAGTATTTGGCGATGAAAATTCAACTAAAAATACTGGAGAATTTTTTTCCACCTTTGTAATACCAAAATTATCTACACTATATATTTCATAAAATTTATCTATCCAAAAACTGGCACTGATACTGAGATTTAAAAAACCCTTAACTACATTATACTTAGAGATAAAACTTATTTTATGTATTAAATATGATCCGATTTCTTCAGCAGTTTTTTCTGGATTTTGCTTTGTTATTTTTAATAATGGAAAAACTACAACAGTAAAATCACCCTCAAACTCAGCTCTTGTTTTTTGAAGTTGTATAGAGATAGCTTTGCACTTATATAATACAGAAATAGCTTCAGAAATCTTGTTTTCTAATATCTTTTTAATCATTTAATGTTTTTTTTGGTAAAAAAATTTCTGCCATCATACATCTTGCACTGCCCCCTCCATATTCTTCAATTGTGTTAAGAGAACTATATATAATTGAACAATGCTTCTCAATTTCATCAATTTGATCTTTATTTAAAGCATGGTAAGCTCTTCTTGACATAACAAGATAAGACTTATCTCCTTTGAGTTGTAACATGTTACCTGCAAAACTTTCTTTTTGTAATTCACTAATTTCTATAATTTTTTTTCCAGAGTTAGATATTGTTGTTTTTACATAATTTCTTTCATGAACATTATCTATACTATTTAAACAAACAATTGCAAATTTATCAGCAATACACATCATAACATTTGTATGATAGATAGGTAATCGCTTGCCCTCGTTATTTTGATTCGCCTCAAAAATTACAGGACTGTATCCAAAATCATTGCAAAATTTTAAAAACAATTGTTTATTTGTTCTAACAGATATAGCAGCATAACAGATTTTATTTTCTCTGTCAAAAATCATACTTCCAGTTCCTTCAAGAAATTGTTCTTTATCTTCAAAATCTGTATAATCTTTTATTGAATTTATGTCAAAACAATATTTTTTTGTTAGCAGATCTAAAATATCTTTTCTTCTTTCCAATCTTCTATTTTTAGCAAACATTGGGTAAAGAACAACAGTCCCATCAGAATGAAAAGAAACCCAATTATTTGGGAAAATAGAATCTGGAGTATCATGATCTGTATTGTCTTCAATGACAATAACATCAATACCCTTTGATTTCAATTTATCAACAAAAGTATCAAACTCCAATAATGCTTTATCATTAGAAAAGCGAGAAGCTATATTATTTTTTTGATAGAAATTATTTACAATTGTTTGCTCGTTACTACGA
Organism: Bacteroidota bacterium; assembly: GCA_036141595.1. GTDB lineage: Bacteria > Bacteroidota > Bacteroidia > Flavobacteriales > BACL11. The sequence continues at coordinate 43,019 of JAYZXD010000006.1, read as the reverse complement.
AAACACACTGGCCTAACCATAAAGATTGTATTTGTAATCTGTTTCATGACTGTTATAATAATGGCATTGTTGGATAATTAACTTGTTGAACATGTTGTTTAGATTCTGAATCATAACAATCATTAATCTTGGTAACACAACCAAAATCGTCTGCAATTTCAACAATTACAGCTTTCAAATCATCAAATACATTTTGTGTTTTTATATCAAGCATAATAAAAGTTGCAAATTTAGTGTTTCTATTATATAATGCTAATATTTAATAAACTAACAATTATTAACAATTTCATGCTAATAGATATCAAAGCATGATTCAAATAATAAAGTATTTCGTTATTACATTTGTATTTTATGGTAAAGAAAAAATTAAAATTAAAAAAATCAACCAAAATAAATCTAAAAAAGGTTTTAGATATCATAAATGATAAAAGCAATCAAAAGATATTTGCAACTTTTCTTCTTTTATTCTCAGTTCTAACAATAATTGCTTTTATTTCTTACTTGTTTAATTGGAAAGTTGATGACAGTATCCTTTCAAACAAAGATTATTCTATAACCAAAGATCAAACAAATAACCAAATCGGTGGTATTGGAGCAAAAATAAGTTATGTGTTAATCAAATTATGGTTTGGTATATCAGCTATTATAGTTCCTACTTTAACTTCTTTTATAAGTCTTAATATTTTGGGATTAAAAATTAATAAAATAAGTAAAATTATTTTTCATGGTATTTTATTACTGATAATTCTACCAATTATGATAAGTCATTTTATAGGCAGTTCATTTTATGCTGGAGGAATTGGCGTTTACTGCTCTAAATTTTTGATCCAAATTTTAGGAGAAGTTGGGACAACTTTAACATTATTAACTTCTGCATTGTTATATTTAATAATGTCATTTAAACTAAATTCAGAAAAAATTGTTGACGCAATTAAGAGTTTAAAAAGTAAAAATAATAAAGCTTCAAATGATTTAACAGAAAAAAACAAAATTGCAATTGAGGAATTTGAGGATGAAAAAGATATACAAACAATTACTGAAAAAAATACAGAAAAAATAAAAACTAACGAAAACGAAAAGGAGATTGAAAGTATAAAAACAGAAACAAATATAAATGTAGAAATTGTTAATACTAAAAACGAAAAAATTTTAAGTGATAATGACATTCAAAATAAATTAAAAGAACTTGGAGATTTTGACCCTACATTAGAACTATCTAAATATAAAATGCCAACGATGAATCTATTGAAGGATTATGGAGATAGTCGAATAGCTATTGATAGAAATGAGCTAGAAAAAAATAAAAATAAAATAGTAGAAACTTTAGGGCATTATAAAATTGGCATTTCATCTATTTCTGCTACAGTTGGCCCGACGATTACACTATACGAAATTGTTCCTGAAGCTGGTATTAGAATATCAAAGATTAAAAATTTAGAAGATGATATATCCTTAAGTCTCTCAGCAGAAGGGATAAGAATTATTGCTCCTATACCTGGAAGAGGTACAATTGGTATTGAAGTACCAAACGAGAAAAAAAATACTGTATCAATGTTAGAAGTATTGCAATCTGATAATTTTCAAAATTCTGAGATGGAGCTTCCTATTGCATTTGGTAAAACTATTTCAAATGAAACATTTGTAATTGATTTAGCAAAAATGCCACATCTTTTGATGGCTGGCGCAACTGGGCAAGGAAAGTCAGTTGGATTAAATGCAATGCTCGTATCATTGCTTTACAAAAAACATCCAGCGCAGATAAAATTTGTTTTAGTTGATCCTAAAAAAGTTGAACTTACTTTATTTAATAAAATAGAAAGACATTATCTAGCCAAACTTCCCGATGCTGAAGAAGCTATTATAACTGACACAAAAAAAGTAGTTAATACGGTAAACTCGCTTTGTATTGAAATGGATCAAAGATATGAACTATGTAAATTGGCCAACTGTAGAAATATCAAGGAATATAACAAGAAATTTATTTCAAGAAAATTAAACCCAAACAAAGGTCATAGATATTTACCCTACATAGTTTTAGTAATAGATGAATTTGCAGATTTAATAATGACTGCAGGTAAAGAAATAGAAACACCAATTGCAAGATTAGCTCAGCTAGCTAGAGCTATAGGAATTCATTTGATTGTAGCTACACAAAGACCATCTGTAAATGTAATTACTGGATTAATTAAAGCTAATTTTCCTGCTAGAGTTGCTTTTAGAGTAACTTCTAGTGTAGATTCAAGGACAATTATGGATACTAAAGGAGCAGAACAACTAATTGGAATGGGTGATATGCTGATATCAACAGGAAATGAAATAAGCAGATTACAATGTGCATTTGTGGATACTCCTGAAGTTGAAAATATTTGTGAATTTATAGGTTCACAAAGAGCATATCCAGATGCACATATGCTTCCTGAGTTTGAAGGAGAAACTGAAGCAAGTGGCACAAAAGCAGATTTAGATGATAAAGATGAAATGTTTGATCAAGCAGCAGAAATTGTGGTCAAACATCAATCTGGTTCAACGTCATTAATACAACGAAAGTTAAGGCTTGGATATAATAGAGCTGGCAGAATAATTGATCAGCTAGAAGCAGCAGAAATTGTAGGACCTTTTGAAGGAAGTAAAGCTAGAAAAGTATTAATTAAAAATGAACAAGACTTAATAGAATTATTACAAAACCTTAAAAATAATGAATAAAATTATAAACTTATTACTTGCAATATTTTTTTGTTTACAATATTCCAATGCTCAGGACGCAAATGCAAAAAAAATTCTTGAAAAACTAAGTAATGAAACAAAAAAACAAAAAAATATAACAATTGAGTTCAAATTTATTTTTGAAAATAACAGTCAAGCAATTAAAGAATCACAAAAAGGAAAACTAATTATTGAAAATGAAAAATTTATTTTAGAACTTGATGATCAGAAAATTATTAATAACGGAGAAACACAATGGATTTATTTAAAGCAAGAAAATGAAGTTCAAATCATGGATCATGATCCGCAGGACGATCTATTATCTCCAAAAAAAATATTTACTATCTACGAAAATAACTATAAACATAAACTCATAAAATCTGAAAAATTGAAAAGTAGTACAAGACATACTATTGACTTGTATCCAAAAAAAAGTGAAGAGTTTATAAAAATCAGTTTAGTTATAAATGAAAACAAGAATATTCGATTAGAAAAAATAATAATGCAAGATAAAAATGGCGGAACTTATAGTTATTTGATTGAAAAGTTTGAAAGTAACATTAATGAAGATGCATTTAATTTTATAGTTAAAGATTATAAAAACATAGAGGTAATTGATTTAAGATAAATCATCTTATTAAATTTACTAAACCATTTCTTTTTCTTATCTGACCTAATTCATCCTCTATTACTAATAACCATGTATATACATCTGCAGGATTATCACCTCCGTCCCAAGGTTTACTAATGTCATTTGTTTGATAAACTTTTTCTCCCCAACTATTAAAAATAATTAACTCAAAAGACTGATATTTTTCCATTCTTATTCCCTCAACACCAAATACATCATTATCTGAATCATCGTTTGGAGTAAATGCATTAGGTACATGTATAATAAAATCATAATAAACAATAACTTCTTTGTAAATTGAATCTATACATTGATTTGAATCTGAAACAACTAGCAAGACATCGTAAATACCTGGGTCACTATATGCATGTACAGGATTAGCAGAAATATCAAAAGAATCATCACCAAAATCCCAACTTAGTGGATAAGCATTGATGGAGTTATTAAAGAAATTAACTTGGGGATTTAATATTGAAACATCTTTTGGACTATATGCAAAATCAGCCACAGGATTAGCATTTATCTTTACTGATTTTGATACAGAGTCAAAACAAGATTCATAAGTTTGAATGCCTAAAGAAATATTATATAACCCCACTTCATTAAAAATATAATAAATAGAATCTCCAGAAAAATAATTTCCCTCAATATTCCAATAAATTTGAGATAGTTGTTCAGAATCATAAATTGATTGATTAATAAACAAACTAGGCTGACTAATACATGTACCATAAATAGAAAAATCAGCCATTACGTCAGAATAAATATTAACATCGATACTATTACTGGCTTTTGAACAACCATTAGTATCTGTAACTGTTACAAAAAAACTTCCAGGATCTGATGCATATGTAAATATTTCTGTATCATTATTGTTCCAAAGAAATGAATTGAAAGATGCATCAAAATTTAATTCAATCAAAACACTATCACCATCACACAAATTGACTTCATCTGAAATAATTATTGGATTTGGTAAAGAATGGGCTATTATTACAATACTATCAGCTCCTATACACCCATTTATATCAGTTTCAGTCACAAATAATTTAAAAATATCTGCACTATTAATTTGAATAGTAACCAGTTCAGAATTACTTCCTGAAACAATACTTGCAACTGAACTATTATCAACCTCCCAAGAATAAGTTGATCCACTAGAAGTAGGAACACCAAATTCTTGTACTGTTCCATTACAAACATAAATAGTATCTGCAGCATAACAAGAGAGATATGATGCTAAAGAAAATAAAAATATTGTAGCTAGTCTTGACAAAATCAATTATGAAAAATAGGACCTGTTGAAGGTAATGAATAAATTAAAACATTTTGTGTCTGAGAGGATGAACATGTTCCTATTGTAGTATACTCTACAGTATATGTATTACCAGCAATACCTCCTGTAATCTCTCCTGTTGTAGCATTAATTGTTTCTCCTCCTGTAGGTACTGGATTAAATGAAAATACTCCACCTACGGTAACTATTGCTGATGCAGAATTTGGAGAATCTGCACAATAATTATTTAGTGAAAAGGACGCATCATCTAAACTATTTACTAAAACTGATTCGATATTTTGTTGTGGACATAATCCATTTGTAATGTACTCAACAAAATATGTGTTTCCTGCAATTCCTCCAGTAATTTCTGCAGTAATTGGATCTAATGTCTCACCATTTGTTGGTATTGGATTAAAATAAAAAGTACCACCTGGAGAAATAATTGATGACGCAGAATTTGAAGAACCTTCACAAAAATCTGTTAATATAAAAGTTGCATCATCTAGATCATGTAATGTAACATCAACTGTTTTTGGTAGACCTACACAACCATTTATGTCAGTTTCTACGACAGTGAGAGTGTATGGTCCTCCAGCATTAGTGTTCCAATCAATTAATATTGAACCGCTACCTTGACCTGATGATATTACACCTCCTCCGTTCAAAGTCCACTGATAACTGGATGTACTGTTTGAGGGATTTAATAAATAAGGTTCAGTTGATCCAACACAAACATCTTGGGTTGGTGATGTACTTGTTTGAGCTTTGGAGTTAATGCTTGAGACAAAGCAAATTAGTACAATCAAAAATAATTTTGTTTTCATTGTTTTCATTTTTTTGGTTATTTTCATTATTGTATATATTATTGTGTTTTTTAAATCTAATTATGACTTATGAATGGTGTATTTACAGCATTAATTGGAACGCTTATGACAGGAGACCACGGGCTTACTGTACACCCCCACCATTCTCTAACCTTAACTCTAAATTGAGTTGTTGTTATAATATTATTAAAAATTTGAGGATTTATATTACCCCATCCTCCATTATTAGTTGTTATAATGTTCTGCCAGCCGTTTCCTGAATTATACTGAAATCTATAAAGATTTAATGGTATTGATGATGATGCAATAAGTTGAATTGTATCATTTTGACACGCAGAGCTAGGAAGAGTAGAAATTGTAACACTAGGAATAGGATTTACATTAACAGTAACTGAATCCAAAGCAGTACACCCATTACTATCCAACAAAGTAACAACAAAAGTTGTTGTTGATATTAAATTTGATGAAAAAACAGGATTTTGAACATTAGGATCTACAAATGAATTTGGTGGGTACCAGCTATAATTCCCACTAACATTTGAACTCGCTGTAAGCTGATTCGCAGACCCTGAATGACAAATACTTTGATCTTGACTTGTATAGACTGTTGGGCTATAATTTGTATCAATAAATACAGAGTCGTTAGTAATACAACCATTTTGATCTAATATTGAAACAAAATATGTTCCACTAGATAATGAATAAATACTATCTGAAGAATCACCATTAGACCATAAATATGAGCTCGAGACACTATTATTAATTACTAGTGAATAATCTTCAGTTGCCCCGAACCAGGGTGTTCCAAAACCTGTTGGGCTTTCACATGGACCCATATTTATAGGGGCACCACCTGCATTACTTATACATACTACGCGCATTCTTGTTGGGCCAGAAACAGAATTGTTTGGAACAGTGAAACTAAATGGATAAATAGTGTTTGTTGTCCAAGTTGCAAATGGTATTAGAATAACACCAAGATCCTCTCCAGGATCAGAGAAATCTCCATCAATATTAAAATCTATGTATATGTTAACAGCTTCTGGATCATAAGCAGAAAAACCCATATTAGCTAATGTAACGTTTACAGTATAGCTTTGATTTGGAGAAATATCAGCAAAAAAAGAGTTAGTATAATCTTCGTAAAAATCAGCGGATAATTGTGTGTTATTAATAATGTTAAAATTATCTCCATATAATTGAACTTCTTCTATTATTGTTTGAGGAGTAGTTATGAAATTTGTATTTGGATTTGATGAGCAATATGATAAATTAGAAACAGTTCCATTTGGAGCATTTACACCTTGAGTATTTATATAAGCAACTCCATCAGATGATCCTGAGCATGTTTCATCAATATTATTTATTGTGTAATTAAGTGGTGAATAATTAGTTACCTCTACATTTTGCACTCCACAACTTATGTTATTAATAAAAAATTCAAAGTTGTAAAAACCAGCAGACAGATTACTAATAGTATCATCATAATTAAAGAAAGATGAATTATCTACTGTAAATGAATAATTATTATTTGGTATAAAAGGAGAAATACTAACACCTATTCCACCTTCATTTAGTCCGTCACAAGTACTTATAATTAATGGGGTTGCAGTATTATATAAACATGATCCATCATCACAAATTGCCAAAGAATCATAATTACAAGCCAATGGGTCGATACATCCTCCACTTGCTAATGTCAAAATAAGAGAATCAATATGATCACAACCATCTGAATTAGTACTTAAACTTGAATACACTCCTGGTGCTTGATAAGTATTTCCATCTACAGACCATACATAAGAACTACATACAGCCACGTCTGTCATTGTTGATGATTGTTGATTTACATGTACTGTTAATGAATCCATGTAAGAACAACCATAACTATTTGTTATTTGAAAAAAGTAATTAATTGTTGAATCAGGGAAAATATATGGAATTGGAACTGTATTATCAATAATGTTATAATTAGGAGACCATAGATATGTAAACAGACTACTATTTATCTGAGGGTCTATTTGAACAGTATCTTCACTACATATTGTAAAATCAGATAATTGAATACCTAAAGAATTAACACGAAATCTTTGAAGATTATTTGCTCCTCCAGTTGCTGCAGTGAAACCCCAGTACACGTTAGGATTATTAGAAAAAATATCTGAAACTATATCTGCGTAATAATTAACTACAACTATACCATTAAAAAAAACTTTAAAATTAAACATACTAGGATCCCATGTAAAAATCACATTATGCCACTGTCCATTTTCAATATTTAAATTATTTGGAGGGAAGCCCACTGGCGATTGCAAGTTGTTATTACCTGAATGGTTCAAATTACCATTTTTTTGTACTGCAATATGATCAAAATACGGGTCTGAATTATTTGAATTTCTCCAAGTATCAAACTCTATGCAGAAAGAAGGCGAAATTCCTTGATAACCTAAACCTCCTCCACTACTACCAACGCTCGTATTGACCTGCTGTAATAAAAAGGCAATGCCATCAGCACCATTGTTATTATAACCGAAAAACATATCAACATCAAAACTGAAAGGCTGAGTAAGATTTAGTGTTACACTATTCCACGCCGAGCCAGATTGATTGCCTACAGCCTGAGTTAGATCGTATGTGTTAGGTGAAGGTTGTGTTGCATTTCCGTTTAAAATAAAAGTTCCTGTCAAATTAGGAGTTGGATTAACAACTAAAGTTGTATAATTAAAACCATCAGTATAAACACCAGTTTGCGATTCCCAATTATTATAGATAAAAATACTATCACCGTTACATATAGTTAAAGTATCATATGTCTGAGATTGTACAGACAAAGAATACAACAAAAGCAATAAATTAATAAATATTAATCGCATATTGCAAATATAAAAAATAGAATATTACTGGATTTTAATAAATCTTTTCTAAAACATAATTGTTATATCGAAAAATTGGTGCAAATGTATTTTCGTAACAGCCTGGGTTAAGCTTTTTAAAATTATAGATTTTAGTATCACCTAAAAAATGCATTATAATATCATATCCAATTTTAGAATATTTCTGAGGGCTTGTTAAATATTTTTTTTGAAAAGAATTAACAAAAGTTGTATCAAAGTGACTATTTAAATCAATACTTCTTGTATTTATTATATGAACATTTAAACTCATTAAATTATTGATATCCAAACTAGTATAATTTTGTAAAGCCTCAAAAGAAAATACAGTTAATGGTATATCTAATGCTCCCATAGAAGACAACGCTCTACTAACCAACGCTTTGTTTGTTGATATGAGAAGTACATTTTGAGAATCCTTACATATTTCTTCAATATCACTTATGTCAGAAAAATTATAGTCTTTAACAATTAAATTTTCTTCTTTAAAATTATATTTAGCTTTATTTATAATATCAGCATGTTTTGCGTCATGGATTATAATAATACTTTCTTTTGAAGCGTTCTCAATTAAGTATTCTACTAATTTTTGGGACTGAATAGCATGAGTTAAAGCAATTTGATATACAGAAGAATATGATCTAGATTTATTTTCTCTTGAAAGAGGAGAAATTAAAATTTTAGTTGAATCGTTTCCATATTTTTTACTCAACAAATAAAAAAGCTTGGAATACATCGGACCAATAATTATGTCCATAATATTAAGAGTATCAGATTCTATAATTTGAGTAACTTGTAAGCTATCTTGATTTGTATCAAAGCAAAATAAATTTATTTTTTTTCCTGAACGCTTTAAAGAATCTAAAGCCAATTCTACTCCAAGATGAAATGACAATGAGGATTCAGACTTACTGTAAAAATCATTAATATACTTTAAACTATCCTCAATTTCAAGTGTATCGTTTTTAGCAACGTAGTATGGCAAAAAAAGAGCAACATTTGTGATGTTTGTATCTGCATCATCAGAAACAGAATTGTCTAAATCAATTTTAGATTTTTCTAAATTCAAATATACTGGAATGTAAAGTAATTGCTTGTAATATAAATTTTTTGAAAGATCATTAGCTTTTTTAATATCTTCAGTAGATAAACTATAAAATTTAGCAATAGAATTTAGTGATTCACCAGCATCTACAACGTGTTCAACAAACTTTTTACCTGAAAAAGAAATAGTATCTGACGAAACTGTTGCTGAAATAATTGAGTTACAACAGAAAAAAAATATAATGTTAAATATATGATGTTTTATTCCCATTCAATAGTTGCTGGAGGCTTTGAGGATATATCATAAACTACGCGATTTATTCCTTTTACCTTATTTATAATTTCGTTAGAAACATTAGCTAAAAAATCGTGAGGCAAATGAACCCAATCAGCTGTCATTCCGTCTGTAGATTCTACTGCTCGCAAAGCTACTGCATTTTCATACGTTCGTTCATCACCCATTACACCAACTGATTGTACAGGTAAAAAAATTGCTCCTGCTTGCCAAACTTTATCATACAAGCCAACCTTTTTTAATGATGAAATAAAAATATCATCAACATCTTGTAAAATTTTAACTTTTTCAACTGTAACTTCTCCTAAAATTCGTATAGCTAAACCAGGTCCCGGAAATGGATGACGTTGTAATAATTGATCGTTAATTAATAGCGATTTACCAATCCTTCTAACCTCATCTTTAAACAACATTTTTAATGGCTCTATAACTTTAAGCTTCATATATTTCGGTAACCCTCCCACATTATGATGAGATTTAATAGTTTGTGAAGGTCCTCCTGTTGCTGAAACAGACTCAATAACATCGGGGTAAATAGTTCCTTGCGCCAACCATTTAACATTTTGCATTTTATTTGAAGCATCCTCAAAAACTTCTATGAATTTTTTCCCAATAGCTTTACGCTTTTTTTCAGGGTCACTCAGACCAGCTAAAACACTATAAAAACTATCTTTTGCATCAATACCCTCAACATTTAGACCCATTCCTTTATATTGTTTTAATACACTTTGAAATTCATTTTTACGTAATAGACCATTATCGACAAATATGCAGTGTAAATTATCTCCAATTGCTTTATTTAGTAGTACTGCTGCAACTGTTGAATCAACTCCTCCAGAAAGACCTAAAATTACTTTATCATTTTGTATTGTGTTTTTTAAATTTGATACAGTTTCATTCACAAAAGCAGAAGGAGTCCAATCTTGAGAACATAATGAAATATCTAATAAAAAATTACTTAATATTTGTTTTCCATCAAATGAGTGATAAACTTCTGGGTGAAATTGTAAACCATAAGTATCCTCATCTTTAATTTTAAAGGCTGTAAATTTTACATCATTAGTTGAGGCTAGTAAAACAAAATTTTCTGGCATTTGCATAATTGTATCTGCATGACTCATCCAAACTTGAGAATTTTTAGTCACATTTTTAAATAACTTAGATGTCGAATCAAAAGACATTAAATTTGCACGCCCATACTCTCGATGTTCGGATCTTATTACTTCCCCTCCAGAGCTAGCAACTAAAAACTGTGCACCATAACAAATTGTAAGAAGTGGTATTTTACCTTTAATATTTTTTAATTCAATATTTGGATGATTTTTATCATGAACAGAATGAGGTGATCCAGAAAAAATAATAGCTTTCCAGTTATTATCTATTTCAGGAAGTTTATTGAAGGGATGTATTTCTGAATAAATATTAAGTTCTCTAACTCTTCTAGCTATAAGCTGAGTATACTGAGAACCAAAATCAATAATCAATACTTTTTCGTGCTTCATAGAAATTAAATATCCAAAACTACAAAATTAGCTGATAGTGGATCAACTTCATCTTTAACAATTTCAATAAATTTATCATTATGTGAAATATAATACATAAGAAAATTTTCATAACGCTCTTGCAATTTATTATTTGGAAATAATTGTTTTTTGATTTTATCAATTTGATTTAATGATGACAAATGTGCTTTCTTTTTTTCTCTAATTATTTTTTTTTCCAAATTAGTTATCCAATCTATTTGTTTGTGAATTTGTGCTCTTATGCTACTTTTTAATCCGTCATCAAATGTCTTTAACAACAATTCTTCATACAACTTCTTAAGCTTTTTTTTATTTTTTTCTAAAGACAATTCTTTATTAAAATGATTTAAAATATATTTTTTGTGTAAGTCTTCTTTAGAGAGAAATATATCCTCCAAATTAAACCCTTTTTCATTTAGAACTTTTTTTTGTTTCGAGGATAAAAGCATAAGAGAGTTTCTGAGTACTAATATGGGAAAAGGTATATTTTCAATATCAAAAACCGACTTTAACTGCAACCAATATGATATTTCAGCACTACCCCCTACATATGAAACATTTGGCATAATAATCTCTTGAAATAAAGGACGCATCAACACATTTGGACTAAAAATTTCTGGGTTATCTTCGATTTTTGTTTCATCATAATTGTCAGTAATATATTTTCTGCTTCTTTTAGATATTTCAAAAAAATTTACTTTTCTAACATTAGCTTGAATTTTATAATTTTTAGAAAGGTCCTCAGTTGTTTGCTTAAGATATTTATAATAATTACTATAGCATATATCTTTTTTCATTTGTTGAACAAATTGTTCTTTAAGTTCTTTCGAGTTTGAATCAATAATTACTAAACCATATTTTCCAAATAGCTCATTTACTAAAAACCTTGTAGCTTCAGATAAATTATTATGTTTCAAATAGCTTTCTTCTAAAACTGAAAATATCTTTTTATTAGTAGAGTTTTTAAAATAGTTTTTAATTTCTAATAAAAAATCTTCTATTTTATTTAAATTCATTTGTCCAACTGCTCCAGTTTGTTCTGTGTTCCACTTTACCTTTTTACCAAATAAATTGATATGATTTATCTCCTCCAGGTCATGATCTTCAGAGGCCATCCAAAAAACTGGAACGAAATGGTAACCTTCATTTTGTTCAGTTAATTTCTCACATAAATTAATAGTAGAAATAATTTTATAAATAAAATACAATGGACCAGTACATAAACATAATTGATGACCTGTTGTAATTGTAAATGTATTTGTATTTAAAATTAAGTCAATATTGTTATCTGTTTTTGTTGAAAGTTTAAGACTTTGATTTTGCTTCTTTAAAATTTCAACTAAAACATTTCTATTTATTTTTTGCTTTTCTTTTAACTTTATTTGTTTTATAAAATTTTCTTTTCTAGGAAAATAATTAATAAAGGGCTTTATTTTTTTATCCTCATTTAAGTAATCTAAAACTAAGTCAGAAAACTGGAAAGTGTCTTTATATTTTAGTTTGTATGCCACAAATTAATTTTTCATAATAAATCCTCCTGCTACTAAATCATCCCCTTCATAAAACGCTGCAGACTGTCCTGGTGCAATACCAGATACCTTATCATGAAAAATAACTTTTAAATTATTTTTAAAATTAAAAATAGTAGCCATTTCTCCTGCATGCTTATACCTTATTTTTACTAAAAGATTTGTACCATCTTCTATTTTAGGATATTTTACATAATTAATACTTCGAACATACATAGTTTGCATTTTTAAATCCTCTTTTGAGCCAACAACTACTGTATTATCCTTGGGATTAATTCCTACAACATAGGTTGGTTTTGATCCTAAAGAAACACCAATTTTTCTTTGCCCAATAGTATAAAAAGGATAACCATCATGTTTCCCAAGAACCTCTCCCTTGGTAGACACAAAATTTCCACCTGCAACTTTAGATTCTAAGTCACTAACTCTTCTTTTTAAGAAAGACCTATAATCATTATCGGGAATAAAACAAATTTCATAGCTTTCACTTTTTGTTGCTAGTTCTTTGTAACCCCTACTAATTGCCATTTTTTTAATATCTTCTTTGTGATAACCTCCCATTGGAAAAATAGTTCTAGCTAAACATTCTTGCTTGACTCCCCATAAAACATAAGACTGATCTTTATTACTGTCTAAACCTTTAGAAACAATATACCTTGAATTTTCATATCTTATTTGAGCATAATGACCAGTGGCTATAAATTTACAGTCCAGCATGTCAGCTCTCTTTAGCAATGCCTCCCATTTAATATGTGTATTACAGAGCACACAGGGATTAGGAGTCCTACCTGCAATATATTCATTAACAAAATTATCAATTATATAGTCTCCAAATTCGTCTCTAATATCAAGTATAGTATGAGGGAAACCACAGTCTACAGCTAATTTTCTTGCATCATTTATTGCATCAAGGCTGCAACAACCTGTTTCTTTTTTGTTACCGCCTGAGCTAGCATAATCCCAAGTTTTCATCGTTAAACCAATTACTTCGTATCCTGACTCATGAAGTATCAAAGATGCCATTGTACTATCAATACCTCCACTCATAGCCATTAAAACTCTTCCTTTACTCATTGAAATTTATTGTTGTATCTATTGAACCATCTTCAAAATAGTATTTCCAAATACCAGTCTTAAAATTATTTTTGTAAAACCCAGATGATAAAATATTACCATTTGGATAATAATAAAACTCTTCCCCTTCCCTGACATTATTTTTGTACTGAGCTTTCATCTTTAAATTTCCGTTTAAATAAAATTGCTTCCAGACTCCATCTAAAATATTATCGTACCAATTTTTAATTTCATAAATAGAACCCTCATTATAAAAAGTTTTTGTCACTCCATTTAATTTACCATTTACATATTGCTCAGTCATAACCAAAAGACTATCATAGTCATAGTAATTCCATGTACTGTCTTTTAAAGCATTAACATATAAACCAGAGGATTTAATATCACCGTTTTTGTAATAAAAATGTGCAGTTGCTGCAGTACCATTATGAAAAAAAATTTTTTCTAACTTCAAACTACCATCTTCATAAAAGTATCTAAACAGACCAGTCTCTTTGTTGTCCTTAAAAAAACCTTCATACCTAACATTTCCATTATTGTATTTTTTTTGCCACATACCTTGTTTCATTCCAAAATTATCAACATAATTTATTGACTGAGATATACTTAAAAAAGGAATTAAAAAAAATATATAGAAACAAACTGATTGCATAATTTTTTCAACAAATATAAAAAGAAAAGACAAGTAAATTTTTAAGAAAACTTAGTTTTTAGAGTAGGGATACTTATATAAAATAGCTTTAGCATAATTTTTCCAGCTCATTTTATTGGCTTTTTTGTCAATCATTTTTTTATCAATAGGATTTTCAATGGATTTAATCATAGTATCCAACATACTTTGTAAAGAGTCTTTTTCTGCTAAAAATCCATCAATCCCATCATTTATTGTCTCTGGAAAATGCCCAACTTTTGTAGCAAGAACAGGTAATCTAAAATTATAGCTTAGTGACTCAACACCTGATGGAGTTGCATAAGAGTAAAATAATAAAATTGCATCAGATACTTGAAAATATTTATTAACGTCTTCATTAGGAATAAAATCTGAAAAAACATGACAATTTTTAACACCTATTTCATCAACTAAATCAAGTGGTCTATAATTGGACTCATCATTTTTTGTTCTTAAAAAAATTTTCTTTGCAATTCTAAAGATAAATTTCTTAAGCTTAACTGATATTTTTCTTTGATCAACAGTATTCCAAAACTCCTCACCACAAATAAGTAAACTAACATCATCACGTTTTTGCTCGAGCATATGAAAAGCCGGAATAACATTGTGCAATCCTTTATACTTTCTTATAAAACCAAAAAATAAAAAAACATGTTTTTTTAAGCCTAGCTTTTTTTTAAATTTTTGTTTATCAAAATTATTATCAACTTTAAACAAGTTATAGACAGGATGAAATAAATTCAGAACTTGCTGTTTATTTATTTCTCGCTCGCCATTTTCTTTGGCTAGTTTATGTTTTTTGTTAAATAATAAATTAAGCTCATCAAATGTCTTTAACGAGTGAGTGATATATGTTCCAATAGAAGATAAAGTTATCTTCGTTAAAAAATTATCTAAAACACTTCCCTCTTTTTGTATAATAAAATGAAGATCACCTATGATCTCAATATCACTATTTTTTTTTAATTTTTTTATAACATAATTTAATGGAATTCCTTGAATTGCAATTGCCCATTGTATAATTACAATTTGTGGCTTTATTTCTAAGATTCTATTAACTGTTTTTTTCCAAGTACTAAATTTATTAAAATTGAGAATATATTCAATATTAATAGATGTATCATCTAAAAATTTTTTTTTACTTACTTCATCTTTATATTTTCTTGGTATTATTCTTGGATATTGTTCAGTCCATGAAATTATATGAACTTCTGTTTCAGGTTCCTCATTAATTGCTTTAGCAAGAGACACATTATAATTACTAATACCTCCTTTAAATATAGGTCCTGGGCCAAGACATACAACTTTTCGCATTAGTCTTTATCTAAATTAGCTATCGCTCTATCGTATACTCTTTTTAATCCTTCTTCTAAAGATATTTTCGCCTCCCAATTTAGCTTATTTTTAACGAATTGCATATCGCAATATCTTGAATGTACACCTACAGGTTTATCAAGTAATGTCTTAATATTAGGCTTATAGCCAGCAAATTTGCAAAAAACATTAATTATATCTCTAAAAGTAGTTAATCTTCCCATTCCTATATTGATTGCTGTTCCATCACTGATTTTATTCATAGCTAAAAGAATACAATCAATTACATCTTCAATATGCACAAAATCTCTACCTTGATACCCAGTTCCCCATACTTCAAAAGGATCTTCTTTTAGCGCAGCTCTTTTAGCAATTGCTGGAATAGGATACGTTAAATCTTGATCCTCACCATAACCAGAAAACGGTCTTATACACGTTATATGTACTCCATAAAATTTAGCAGCAATTTTAGCTAAATATTCTCCAGTTAATTTAGACCATCCATAAGTCATATCAGGCTCTCCCATTTTAGAAAAATCTATGTCAGATTCTTTTAAAGCAATAGCTCCATCGTCTGTTTGTAAATCGATTGGATAAGCTGCAGATGAGCTTGGATATAAAACTCTTTCTGGCTTATTATTACAGATCCAATAGAAAAATTCAGCATCAATTGCCAAGTCTAAAGCTACCATCATTGGATCACCATCTATTTTTGCACGTCCACCTACAATAGCGGCAAAATGAAAAACATCATTTAATTTATCATAGTTCAAATTAAATTTCTTTTTGAAATAAGATCCATCTAATCTCAAGGACCGAAATGTTTCTCGAGCGTCTTCTTCAATAAAAAAAACACGATCAGCACCATCTTTGGAATAAATACAAATATTATCAGATTGATGTGTTTTTGTAAGATTAATCCATGTATCAGGATGTTTTCCAACACTTAAGTTATCAATTATTATAAGTTGATCTTTTGTTGTTTCTAACAGTCGCCAGACCATATTTTTACCTACGAAACCACAAGCTCCTGTAATTAAATTAGTTGTCATAAATTAAATTTCTTGTTCTATTTGATAATTATTTCGATCATAATTGTTTCGAGAAATCATTTCCGCTATAAAACCAGCTAAAAATAATTGAACTCCAATAATCATAGCTGTTAGGGCAATATAAAAACCAGACATTTCTGCAATGTTAGTAGCTGGTTCATCGTTCATAATACAATACAATTTATTACCACTTATGAAAGCGAATAAAATAAAGCCTAAAAAAAACATTATTAATCCTAATATACCAAAAAAATGCATTGGTTTTTTAGCAAATCTAGTGACAAATGTAACGGTTAATAAATCTAAAAAACCATTAATAAAACGTTCAACACCAAACTTAGTTTTACCATATTTTCTTGGCTGATGTTTTACAATCTGTTCAGTTATTTTAGAAAATCCAGCCCACTTTGCTAAAACAGGTATGTACCTATGCATTTCTCCATGAACCTCAATTGATTTAACAACTGAAGATTTATAAGCTTTCAAACCACAATTAAAATCATTCAATTTAATTCCAGATGTTTTTCTAACAGCCCAATTAAACAATTTAGTTGGTATAGTTTTAGTTATTGGATCAAAACGCTTTTCTTTCCAACCAGAAACTAAATCAAATTTTTCATTTTTAATTTTTTTATACAAGTTAGGTATTTCATCTGGACTATCTTGTAAATCAGCATCCATAGTAATTACAACATCTCCATTAGCTTTTGAAAAACCAACATTTAAAGCAGCAGATTTACCGTAATTTCTTCTAAACTTTATCCCTTTTATTTGTGAGTTTAGTTTCGATAAACTTTCAATTGTCTGCCAAGAATTATCCTTACTTCCATCATCTATTAACAAAATTTCATAAGAAAATTTATTTTGTTTCATTACATCATTAATCCATTTACATAGTTCGGGTAATGAGTCTGCTTCATTGTATAAAGGAATGATAACACTGATGTCCATAAGTTAGGTTACTATTTTTTTTCTTAAAAAATATGCCAAAATTAAATTAATAAACACAAATAGAAATAGCCTACTGATTAGAGTTCTAATGAAATCTGTAATTTTCACACCATCCTTCCAGTAGTTATTCATTTTATTGATTTGTGTTTTGAATTTTTCCAATTTATCTAATTTTTCTTGATATTCGTCTGTACTTATTATTGTGTTGGTACTATCTTTTTTTAGTTCAGATTTTATTAATTGATATTCAGATTCTAAACTAGTAATAGATGGCTGCATGAGAGATGACTGTAATTTAATATATCTTTCTTCAAATAGACCTTTCCATAAAATTATTTCAATTAAAAATAAAATTAGCAGACCTCTAGCAGATATTTTATACAATAAAGTAAATGCCTGCTTAAAAGTAAAAAAATTATAATTATTTCTAAACTCTTTACCAAAAATATACAATAAATAAAAAACTCCAATAATCCACAATAACCAAAATACTAACTTATAGGTATTTAGTGACAAATTAAAATCAAATAAGAAATAAAAAAAAGGAAAAATTGATAAATATGTACCAAAATATAAGCCTCTATTTTTTATAAATTCCTTGTCTTGCATTTTATATTTTTAGACGATGTCAAATATAAATAAAATACATGACTAGAAATTATTTGAATCTTATTAGAATAATATTATTTTTGCAGCCGAGGGTAAGTCTTGTACGACCAGCTCCCTATGAACTCCCCCAGGGCAGGAATGCAGCAAGGGTAGTAGGTTGTAGCGGTGCGATATAAGTAGCTTACCCTTCTTTGTTTAAGAAATTCTACTCCAGCCTAATCTCTCTTTTGCGTATGGAAAATATGCTCTTGCAATATTAATATTTTCTGCTTTTTCTAAACTTTGATCGTTTTGCAACAAATTTTCGGCCTCTTTTCTAGCAAAAATTAATATTTTATTATCTTTAACAATATCAACTATTTTAAAATTAAGCATACCACTTTGTTGAGTTCCCATCATATCTCCTGGACCTCTTAATTTTAAATCCTCTTCTGCAATCTTAAAGCCATCATTTGTTTCTACCATAGTAGATAGTCTAGCTTTTGCTTCATGACTCAATTTGTTTCCGCTCATTAAAATACAATAAGATTGTTCTGCACCCCTACCAACTCTTCCTCTTAGCTGATGTAATTGAGAAAGACCAAAACGCTCAGCACTTTCAATAATCATTACTGATGCATTAGGTACGTTTACGCCAACTTCAATAACTGTTGTAGAAACCATAATATTAGTAACTCCTTCAACAAATCTTTTCATTTCATATTCTTTGTCTTCGGCTTTCATTTGGCCATGTAATACACTTATTTGATAGTCAGGCAATGGAAATTCTCTTTCAATAGAGTTAATACCTTCAACCAAATTTTTATAATCTAATGTATCACTTTCATCAATTAATGGAAAAACAATATAGATTTGTCTTCCGTCTGTAATTTGTCTTTTAATAAAATTTATGATTTGTAGCCTTGATGAATCAGATTTCCAGGAAGTTTTGACTAACTTTCTTCCAGGAGGAAGTTCATCAATAACTGAAACATCTAAATCTCCATAAAGTGTCATGGAAAGTGTTCGTGGAATAGGTGTGGCTGTCATAACTAAAACATGTGGTGGACGATTATTTTTCCTCCACAAGCGAGCTCTTTGAGCAACACCAAATCTGTGCTGCTCATCAATAATTACTAAACCTAAATTACTAAACTTAACTTTATCTTCTAGTAATGCATGCGTACCAATAAGTAAATTAATACTTCCATTTTCTAACTGTTCATGAATTTTTTTTCTAGATCTAGTTTTAGTAGAGCCTGTTAGTAACGCAATATTAATATTTAAATCTTTCAAAAATTCAGAAAAATATTGAAAATGTTGTTGACTTAAAATCTCAGTTGGGGCCATAATACATGCTTGATAGGAATTATCTACAGCAATTAGCATTGAAAGTAATGCAACTAGAGTTTTACCACTTCCAACATCACCTTGAAGCAATCTATTCATTTGCTTTGAAGATTTTAAATCTTTACGAATATCTTTTAAAACTCTTTTCTGAGCATTTGTCAAATCAAATGGTAAGTAATTTTGGTAAAAATTATTAAAATTATCTCCTAAAATATTAAACGAATAACCATTTATCTTTTGTTGTCTACTAGCTTTTGTTTTTAATAAATGTAATTGAAAAAAAAATAACTCTTCAAACTTTAATCTTTTTTGTGCTCTAACTAATTTTTTTGTGTTTTTTGGTACATGGATATCAAAAAAAGCTTCAATTCTACTTGGTAAATTAAATTTAGATAAAATATCTTGGGATAACGTTTCAACAAAATCATCCTCAATTAAAGGCAGTAACGTTTTAATTAATTTACTAATTGCTCTACTACTTAATCCTCTTGCATTTAATAATTCAGTTGAAGGATAAACAGCTTGAAAGCCACCTGAAAAAAAATTATCATTTTCCTGTTTTAAATCTATTTCGGGGTGTACTATATTATAAGTGCCATTAAAAAAAGAAGGTTTACCAAACACAAGATAGTTTGAATTTAATTTTATTGAAGACTTAATCCATCTTAAACCTTTAAACCAAACTAACTCTACTATGCCAGATTTATCTTGAAAATATGCTATTAATCTTTTATTTTTTTTGTGTCCCTTTTCTTCAATTTTTATAATTTTTCCAAACAACTGAATGCTTGGTGTTTCTGTTTTTAAATCAGCAACTAAATAAATTTTACTTTTATCGATATACCTAAACGGAAAATGAAATAATAAGTCTCTAAAAGTAAAAATTTCAAGTTCCTTTTTTAATAATTCCGCTCTTTTAGGGCCAACACCTTTTAAATATTCAATTGATGTTGAAAGTAAATGCATTTATTAAATTTTTAATGTTTTTTTAAATTAGGACTTTTGAACAAAAAAGGTAATAGGTCCTGAACTCTATCAAAGATCATCACATCATTATTTGGTGAATGTAAAATAATTTGAATTGGATAATTTTGATTTTCTTCATATTCAGCTATAACTTGCCTACATGCACCAC
Source organism: Bacteroidota bacterium (assembly GCA_036141595.1). GTDB lineage: Bacteria > Bacteroidota > Bacteroidia > Flavobacteriales > BACL11. The sequence goes on along the minus strand of JAYZXD010000006.1, from coordinate 22,166 downwards.
ATGGAGATATAACATCATTAATATTAAAATCTAAGGCTTTAACAGAAATAGCCATTTTGATTATTTTAGTATTTGGATAATTAGAACTTGCATAAAAAATAGCTACTCTTTCAGCACATAGCCCAGATGGATAGGCAACGTTTTCTTGATTTGAACCATTTATAGTTTTACCGTTTTCTAATAAAATACTCGCTCCAACTTGAAATCCAGAATATGGTGCATAAGCGTCATTAAGGGATGATTTTGCATTATTAACAAGATCTTGATCATGCTGATCTAGATCTGAAAAAATACCTTTATAAAATTTAAAATTTATTTCTTTTTGTTTCATCAAAGAGAATATGATATTTTAGTTTCAAATATAAAAATAGTTTGTGGATTATTAACCCAGAACTCATTTTGCATTCTATATGCAAAATCTACATCAATATCTTTAGAAATTGGATAAGATAATGAAATAGTGGATCTAAGCTTATTTATGTGATCAAAAGAGTTAGAAAAATATTCTACAGCACAATAAGGGGTAAGCTTAGTTTTTCTGATATTATATTCTAAAGAAAATTTTTGACGGAAAGTTCTAGCAGATTGATAAATCGATACTTGATTTTGCCAACGATTTCTAATAGAATATGATAATCTTTTAGTCAACTTATTTTTATAAATTAAATCAAAGTAAAACCTATTTTGTTTTACCAAAACAAATTCTGTGTCATAATTAAAGGTATTACGATAACCAGTAGATATAGAGGTTCTTTTGTTTAGTTCCTTCTTTAGCCTAACTTCTAGAAAGTTTTTATCTAATAGCGAAGAATTCTCTCTAAATCTAGCCCCAACTTTTAAATTAATGTCTGTTGTTTTATTGATTTTATTTTTCAAGGAAAAAGAGTGCCAACTTTGAAGATCATTTTCTTGTGCACTCAGAAAAAATAAAGGAAAAATAAGAAAAATACTAATTAGAATTCTTCTCATAGTAAAATACACGAATGTTTGCAGTATCTCTTAAAAAATCTATCCTACCAATTTCTACTCTAACAATATTTAATCCTGTTCTTTGTGTTAAATCAGCAATTAACTCCTCTCTTCTTTCAGGGGCAATTAGATCAATTTTTTCATAAGTGATGTTCTTTCTTGTTTCATGTCTGAGTAACCAAATCCTTTCTAAACCAAATGTGGCAAAAACTATAATCATGTTAGCTGCAAACAATTCAGCATAACTAATTTTTTTATTGGCTAGAGCATTAATAACAGAAACTCCTATAACAATAAAAAGATATGTCATTTCCTTGATAGGAATAGGATCTGTTCTGTATCGAATAATTCCAAAAATGGCAAATAATCCTAAGGCAAATCCTAACTCAAGCTTTACATTATCAAGTAAAAAACAAAGTAAAAAAACTGTTAAGCTAATTAAAAAGTAAGTAAATAAATAGTCTTTATTTTTTGTTACGGGGTAATAAATATATCTAACAATTAACAATATTATTAGAAAATTAAATAAGCCCTTTATAATTAACTTCCAAAAGTCTTCTTTATCAAAAACAGGTGTCCCTAAGTACTGGTTTTTATTTGCATTAATATTTTCTTCATTTAGTTTTTTTAATTCATCAAGTTGATCTTCAAGTACTTTTATTTCATCATCTATTTCTTCAATTCTGTCCTGATTATCAAAAGCAGAGAGTGTAAGCTTCTCTATTTTAAGTTGTTTAATTGCGTCTTGATAATCATCTTCTGTTCTTGATAAATTATCTAATAAAATTTTATTTTCTGTAACATTTTCATCTGCAACCTTATAATCATTACGCCAGTTTTCTTGCGCATAACTACTACTAAATAAAAAACAGAAAATAATAAATACTTTAATTGATTTTATTGATATAAAATTCTTCATTTTTTAATTTAAATTATAATTTTTTAATTTTTCTATAAATAAAACTTTTGGCTTAAATCTATTAGATTTTAAATTTGGATGCAAGGAAAGTGTACTCATGCAATATTTACTAATTCTTATTGGTAAAATATTTAAATCCTTAGCTATTCTCATAAAATCAGAACTTCTTGACATTCTTTCTTGCTTTACTTCTCCAATGATAATATTCTTTAAGTCACCTTTTTTATCATTTTCACTAAATGTTAAGTCAACATCAACAGTTAGCCTTTCTTTTTGTTTTTTATGTACAAAAGTCATTCTATAAAAGTTAATCCATTGCTTTGGCTCAACAGAAATTTCATTGCCAATTATTTTATTTATAAAATCTTGTTGTTCAGAATTTAATTTATCGCTAATACTTTTTACCTTCATCCTTTTTTTTATAGTTTTCCTTTTATTATTTTTTGTTTTAATTTCTAAAAAAACTAATCCACTATCAACATATTCTCTGAATCGTATTTTATTTCTATTAACTCTATTATTATGATGATCAAGATAAAACTTATTCTCAGATGTATCATAATATAACGATTTATAATCGTGTATAAGCTTATTATTAATGTTTAATATTCTATAAAAAGGCAACATACTAGAAAGTAGTTGTGGTAATTTTGAGGAACTAAATGCAAACTTTGTATCAGTTCTACTCATCAATTTCACTCCATCCATTTCATCCAGAGTAATCGGTTCAAAATCTTTTATCAAATCTTTAAAATGACTCATTTATTGATTCTTTTCAATTATAAAATCCTCTACTAATACAATAGAATTGTTCTCATCTATTGTGATATGCTTAAAAATTGGATAATCATAATTTACCATATTTATATCAGTACTATCTGCATATACATAAAGAGTATAATCTCCTTTTCTTAAAAACTCAAATCTATATCTTCCGTTGTAATCTGTTTCAAATTTATCATCATATATTTCTCCTTCATCATCAGAATATATTATGTATACATCTTTTCCTGAATCTAGCCTGTAAAATGTAGTATCCCAACTTCCAGTAAATGGATCTTGATATGTAAATAATTCCCATACTTGACCTTCTATAGATGAAGTCCCACCCTCTCCTGCTTCTTTATCACAAGCAATAAAAAAAGATGATAATAAAAAAGCTAAAAATATTTTTTTCATAATTATTGTTTTACAATTTTAACAATTTGTTCATTTGCGTGAATTAAATATATACCACTTTTCCATTTAGAAATATCTATAGTTTTAACACCAATATCTTCAAAAATTTTTTCACCCATAACATTAAATACATTAATATTTCCTGAGACACCTAATAAATAAACGATGTTATTAGATGGATTTGGATATGCTCTAAAGTTTATTTTATTATAATCTTCATTTGAAAATGTTGGAGTAGAATTAGGAGCATCAAAAGAATGATTTTGATATTTCATTATACCGGTTCCATTAGGAACTCTAGCATAACCTTGATCAGTAATCATATTTACAAAATGAACAGCATCTATTACATTTCCATTTGGATCACTCAAATATACTTCTTCTTGTTCAGCTGACAGTCTATAAGTAGTATGTAAACCTGCTTGAGAACTTCCTGCGGTATCACACCAAATAATTAAATAATCATTTGGAGCAATACTAATATTTGGAAATGACCATTTAAATAAATCATTTTCATTATCTGAAAGATAATAACCATTTAAATTTAAAGAAAAATTATTTCCATTATATAGCTCTACCCAGTCATCATACTCTCCATCTTGATCTGGAACTGATATTGAATTAGCAGCCATTATTTCGTTAATTACTAAACCACTAACGACAGGTATCTGATGAAATTCTTTTTCCGCTCTTTCTGGTGAAAAAATAGCAGCATCATTATTTTCAGCATAAATATAATATTGAATATCACGAGCATCAACATCTAACAATGCTCCATATATTCCATCACCAGCAACACCATCTCCGTTGTTTCCATCATCATACATTTGAATTTTATTGAATTTATCAGAAAACCTAAATCTATATCCTAAATAAGCATAGTTTGCATCTGCAATTTGAGCAGTAATATATACAGAAGTATGAGGCAAGACAGCTATGGGATTAGGATTAATATTACTTATAATTGGAGCATTTGCAGAAAATTCGGTTAATGATTGTAAATATGATATTCTGGTACTCATTAATTCACTCAATCCAATTACAGGATTTAAACCAACGGAACTATTTAAATTATCAGTAAACTGAGTTTGATTATAAAAAGAATTTGGATCACTATTAAAATCATTTAAAATCAAAGATTGTAAAAATGAAGCACGATTTAAATAAAAACTATTGGCAAATTTTTCATTCAAAATAGTACGCATATGTGCTATGTACATTTTTTTATATCTTTCATTTGAGAATATTTTATTAGTAAGCTTATTATTAATATTTGCTGACTCATGAAAAACAGCAAGTTCTTGTAAATCATTATTTGTCACAGGATTTGATAGTCCTGCAGCAAAAGACCCAAAGGACATGTTCATATCCCATAAAACAGGAGAAAACCTACCATTATTATCTTTAAATAAATATAAATTTTCTGCAATAGAATTTATTGGACCATCTAATGCAACAATTAAATTCTCAAAAGCCATAAACCAAAGTGCTCTATCAATATCCATTACTACTTCAACATCAGAGAAATGGTTATTAAATGTATCTAGAAAATTACCTAACTTTTGCCAATCATTTGATGATAACATATCATAGGATTTTTGGTAACAATTTGTATCTGAATAGTACTTAAATATACCTAACTGTCCAGAACAACCCGGCACACTAATTCCTGTATTTTTAAGCTGAAATAATGGTCCTCTTCTTTCATAAAAATTTTCATTAGTAAAATCATCATCAACTGATTGAATACATGAGTATAAACCAATTAGATTGCCGTTAATATATACATTAGCATATGTTGCTTTTGGAGCAGGCATGTAATCACTAGCAATTTCATATGCCAAAATCTCTCTTACAAAAGAAGGATCTCTAAATCCATTTGATAGCTTTAATCTATTATAGCGATCAATAGATTGACCATTTTGTATATAATCTAACTGTATGTCAATTGGATTTTTAACATTATTTGTATTGTAGGAACTATTTCCAAAATATTTTATTCCAACATTTTGATCTACTTCACCATCTATTATAATTGAATCTGCAATTAATCGCTGATCTTGATTATTAGAATAATAAGCATGTAGAGTGTCATTCCAATTAGGCTCGCTAAAAAAAATCTCTATCTGACGAACACCTAAGTCAAAAACATTTTGAGTGAAAGATGTGAACGAAAAAAAGAGAAAGAAGAAAAATGAATATTTTCTAAACATTATCGATATGTTATTTTTTTGTAAAGTTAATAAATTATAACAAAAAGAATCTATTGAGATATTACTAGTTTTTTTGTAAAATTTAAATCACCACATCTAAAAGTTATATAATACAACCCTTGTTTAAACAATGATATATCAATAACATCATATTTAGAAAAGTTTACATCTAGGTAAACTAAAGAGCCAATGGAATTGTGAATGAAGATTTCTTGAATCTCTGAATCATTATCTACAATAGACAATTGATTTTTAGTAGGATTCGGAAAAAAAGAAAAATTATTTTTTAGAGAATTTGGCATTAAATTTGGTAATGAAAGAATTTTTGAGACTCCAGTACTAGTTGCAATCCAAACACTATTTTCTGAATCAATAGAAATAGCTCTAATATTTTGTCCAATCACACCGTCAGTTACATCAAAATTACTCCATTGATTAGCACTCAACATTGCAATACCTCCCTTTGCTAAGTATCCAACATAAATAGCTGACCACAACCTTCCATAAGAGTCTATTTCAAGATCAACTACAGGATTTAAAGTATCTGGGGGAGATAATGAGTACATTTGAGTATAATGGATAAATGATGTGTTTGATGGATCTAATACTGAAATACCTCCACCAGTTCCTATCCACTTATTATTTTGATAATCAATAACTAAATCAGTAACATTTTGAGATAGTAAGCCATTTGAGGTATCATAAACTGTGAAATTAATTCCATCAAAATGCGTTATACCTCCAAGAGGAGAAGCAAACCATTTATCCCCATTAGAATCAAAAGCTGTAGATGAGACACCGCTCCAATGAAGATCAGGTGAAGCATAAGATGTCCATGAGCTTCCATCAAAAACAGAAACTCCCTGACTAGTTCCAACCCAAATATTTCCACTATCATCTTCATCAATACTTTTTATTTGATTATTTACAAGACCATCAGCAGTAGTATAAGAAAGCCAAACACTGCCAGGAACACCGTATAATAATCTATTTAATCCATAATCAGAACCCACCCATATTTCACCGTTTGATGTTGTTTTTATAGCCTTAATATTATTAGATAATAAACTAGGGAAACTTGATTGATCCCATAAATACCAATTTGTACCATCATACATTTGTAAACCCATACTAGTACCAAACCAAATATTATCATCTATATCAACATCGATGCATTCTACAAAGTTATCTATAAGACCATCTGCTGTAGTATAATTAATAATTGTTTGAGCACTACAAATAAAACAGGTTAAATAAAATACAACTAAAAATAATAATTTATTCATTTTTATAATTTAATAACTTTAATAGTTTGATTTTGTTTAAGTAAATGTATAAAATAAATACCAGAGTTCCAATCAGAGGTTTTTAGCTGCTTAACTGAATCGCTATAAATAATCTTTCCTAGTATATCTCTCACCTGTATATCGCACTTTTCTTGCAAGTAAATAAATTCATTAAATGGATTAGGAAAAACCAAAAAATTTTGTGTTATTTCATTTATTGGATTAGGAAAATCATTATTTGAATTATAAGTTGGAGTTAACATATTAAAAGAACCGAATCCATTAGGACTTCTACCAAATGAAATATTATCAATTTGACTTTGATAGGTTATTGAATCAACTATTGTACTATCATACTGTGATAATATGACAGTTTCACCCATATTTGATAATTTAAAATTTGCATGTTTAAATCCTTGGTGACCATCCTCATCAGCCCAAATTGTAAAATATGAATTAGGTGCAATAACATGATTAGGTAATTGCCATTTTAATAAATTTGAAACTGTATCAGTTAAAAACAAACCATTGATTGAAATATGAAAATTTGTAGTGTTATATAACTCAATCCAATCTTCAAAAAAACCACTATTGTCATTAATAACACTAACATTATTAGACATTAACTCATTAATTACAATATCCGAGGGGAGTATTGAAAATCTAGCAGTATAAAATTCATATGCTGCTCTTTCAGGACTAAAAGAACCGGCACTATCATTCTCCGCATAAAAGTAATAGTCTAAAGAATTACTACAATTACTAATTTTACCGCCAAATACTCCATCTCCAGCTAATCCATCATTGTGTAATCCATCATCATATAATTCAATATTTTTAAAAATTTGATTAGCTCCAAATCTATAATAAACACATACATAATTTGCATCATTGACATCTACACTTATCCATAAATCATCTCCTAAATTATTATTTTGAGGAACTAAAATATTACTTATAACAGGATATCCTTGATAGCCTTCATAGTTTGCAAGGTAATTTGAGCGAGCGTCCATTAATTCTGATATTCCAGGACAAATAGTCGTAGTTAAAGAGACTTGATTGCTTAAATTTGATAGAAAATCCTGATATGAGTAAAATTTGTTAGTATCATTTTGTACATCTTGATCAATTAAAGTTTGCAAATATTGACCCCTAGAATAATAGTCTTGATTTACAAAATTCTCTTCCATTATGGTTCTAATATGCGCTAAATACATTTTCCTATTCCTTTCTGATGAAAATAATTTTCGCATCAATGGTCTTGGAGAAACTGACACCATATTATAATGCATCAAAGGATCCATTTCTTGTGCCTGAATAATATCAAAACCATTAAAAAATAATTGTGAAGCATCAGTTAATCTAAAGCTTCCAAATGACATATTTAAATCCCAAATTATCGGATTGAATTGATTTGATATGGACTTATACAAATAATAATTTTGAGAATAACCAACATATGAATCAAAATTAATTAAAGAATAGTTTATGGCATGCATCCATAAAGCTCTATCAACATTTAGTATATAATTAATACTATCTGAGAAGTTATTTAAGGTATCAATTAAATTATATAAATCACTCCATCCATAATCAGACTTTAAAATATAAAATGGAATATAATTTAAACTGTCTAATCCATGAGATTGACTTAAATTAGAATTTTCACCTCCAATTTGAATATTAATATTTTCTGGATTACATTTAAAAAAAGAATTATACTTACTATCAAAATGTTTTATTAAAAAAGGGTTATTAACAGATTCAACATTTGTATACAAACCCCACAAACTATCATTTATATATAAATTAGAAAAATTTGCTTGTGATGATGGAAGATACTTTCTAGCAATCTCATAACTTAAAACTTCTCTAATAAAAGACGGATCTTGATAACCATTAGCTAATTTTATTTTTTTTATCCCCTCATGACTTTGATCTTCAATAATATAATCTAATTTAATGTTAAAAGGGTTTTTTAAGCGATCAACACTTGCTGAACTGTACCCTTTATAACGAACCCCTACACTATCGTATTGATTACCATCAATTACTAAATCAGCTAGTATTCTATCATTATTTCCAGCAATATAAAAACTATCTAAAATTGAATCCCAATTTAAGTCATAAAAATTAATACGTATCTCTCTTACCGTGTCAATATCATAAAAACTAGACTGAGAAAATAAATTGAATTGTAAAAATAAAATGAAGGTTAAAATAAACCTAATTAACATAAGACACCATTCTACTTAAAACAATTTGATCATTACTTATTAAATTTACAAAATAAACACCTTTATTATACGAAGAGAAATCAATCTTGTTTGAAATAATATCACTATCATTTTCTAAAACTTTTGAAATAATTTTCTGTCCAAAAACATTATAAATTTCTAACTTTAAATAATTATATTTCGTATTCTCTAACACAATATTTAATTGGTAGTTTGTTGGATTGGGAAAGATTAAAACATTTTCTAACCCATAAGTATTTAATGATGTGTGATCAAAACATGAAGTTGTTGCAGTATTAATGTAAGGTTCTAAGGCAATAATTCCAGGATAATCACATTCATACCTAAATCCTTTTTGTGAATCTGCATTATATGGTCCCCATATAATATTACCAAATGTATCAACTTCATACATTACTCCAGCACCACCCTGACCACCAGATGCATTGACAAAAATATTACCATTAGTCATCCGATCAGATGCTGACTGACCGTTTGCAGAGTATGCACACTGATATCTAGTAGAATATGAAAAAGGTTCAAAAGCTTGACCTGAATTTCTTACATAAGTGTTAGTAACAGGATCCCAAGGAGTTTCTATTCCATCAACAGTAGATTGGTTATTTCCGTTACCACTATTATTAAAAATTTGTAAAAAACCTCCATACGGTCTTCCATCATTTGGAATCCATCTTGGATCATGAACAGCATTTGGTATCACTTGTAGTCCAAAAAAGCCATAATTTGAAGGGTTGCCCCATCTATACAAAATATCACCTCCCATTCCTGAATTTCCTCCACTGTGAGAAGCAGCCTCAGCAGTTGTAGTACTATGATCAATTATATAAATTTCAGAAGCAAAACGAGATGAAAATACAATTTGATCTAGTTCTTCATTATAATCAACACCATTTACATGAAACCAATCTCCGTTATTTCCTCCTCCTGGACCTCCACCACCTCCAGATATCATATTGATATCAATAAGTTCTGGATGATCTGAAATATTAGATACATAATTAGGTTTATTAGGATCAACATCTTGACAAAGATGATCCCAAATATGCCATTCCCAAACAATATTTGCCCCTCCATTACCATCAGGCTCCAATTCTATAAAGTGCGTAGGCCATTTTGCAGATGATGCGTTATTGAATCCCGCAGCATTTAACTCACTAGCTGTTTTCTTTTCGTATGCTGTGAGCAAAACATTATCTCCAATTAATGTTAAATCATGATGACTAACATAATCATTACTTACATATGTGTAATCCCAAACAATTGAACCATCCGGAGCAATCTCTTGTACTCTACCACCAGAAGCTGCAATATTTCCATTACTAAAAATACTTGTGTTTGTTTTAGTTCCTCTTACCAAATTACCATTCTTTTTTAAAGCAACTGTGTAATTACACTCTGTATTCATAATCCAAGTATGTGCAATATTTTGATTTTCATCAATTAAATATGTAGTATTTGATCCTTGAGCATTATATAATGCAAAACCATTAAACTGAGCGTTGGTAATCTCAATTAAAAAAAAGAAAACAGAAATTAAACAAAATAGTTTTTTCATTTAATTAATGTTTAAAAAATCTAATATTTTGATTTTCAATTCGTATGATATATATTCCTTCTGCAAGATCTGAAACATTAATGTTTTTATCATTTGTTTCAAATATCTTTTTTCCTACAAGTGAAAATATTTGTTTTAATCCGCTATGATTAATTGTAATAAAATCAGTAGTTGGATTTGGATATATTGAAATAGCATTATTTGATAAATCTTCAGAAACATAAGTTGTGGCATCAGAGCTAATATTAATATTATCTAGAAACAAATTATTCTCATATTGATTTACGTTTCTAAATTTAATAATTACACCATCTGAATTCGCATAATTATTTAAGTTAATATTTGCAGATTTCCAATCATTGTTTGATGAAGGATACCACTCAAATCCATTATATACAGGAGAGGTTGTAACCAAATTATTTCCTGCTCTCTCCCATACTTTTTGCCAAGTTAATCCGCAATCATTAGAAACTAATACAATTAAAGTGTCAGACCAAATTTGAGAAGAATTAGGATTTGTCCATAGCGAGTACGCATAATCAAATGTCAAACTAATTGAGTTTGCAGTTGTAAAATTAAATGTTGGGGAATTTAAATCATCGTACTGTCCATTAGCAGCATATACAGAATTTTCAATAAAGATCGAACTACTACTGTTATAGCCGTAATTTGAATTTATCTCCCATGTTTGACTTCCATCTGGATTATCAATGGACCAATTATTAGGTAATGTAAATGATTGAAACCCTTCACTTAATTGATAAATACCTCCTGAGCATTCACAATCTGCAAAGCATGCATTATAACTACTGTATGTACCATTTCCAGTTCCTGGGTCTAAACAACTTCCTGCCACACAATCCCATGAAGTTGGATTTGTACTTCCACTACATAAATTGTGGCTCAATAGATTAGGTCTATACTGATTAATTGCAGCAATCATTCTTGACTTTTGATCATTTGTAAACATATTCATACATGCATCGTTAGTATAGTCCATATAATTCATAAACATATCACCATTATTTCCATTACCTGTACAATTTGAAGTAGAAGGAAAATTAGGGCAACCATAATTAGAAGACTGCTGAACAGGTGTATCATTACATTGATCATTTCCACAATTACTGTCACCCCAAATATGATCAAGATTCAACCAGTGTCCAACTTCATGAGTAGCTGTTCTCCCTTTATTATAAGGAGCTTGAACTACTCCTGTGGTGCCAAAATATCTATAACCAATCACAACGCCATCATTTGGATTAGTCCAGTTTGATGGTGGTGTTGCATATCCTAAAATTCCACCAGATAAATCACAAACCCATATATTTAAATAATCATCTTGAGGCCATGGATCAACTCCTCCACTAGATGAAGATTTAACATTATCATTACCTATTGAAAAAGATGTTTGAGAAGTACTGGTTCTTGTAATACCTGTTGTTGCAGTACCATTTGGAGCTACAGTTGCAAGACAGAAATCTATTTCACAATCAGCAGCAATATTTTGCCAAACAGAAGGGGTATTACTTGCATCATTATTTGTCCTTCTAAAATCAGCATTTAAAACATCTATTTGTGAAAAAATTTGAGCATCAGAAATATTTTCAGCACTTGTATTATAAACAACATGTACTACAACTGGAATTGTAATTATACTTTTAGTTAAGTTATCTTTATTTTTTTTGAGCCATTTTATTGTTTCAACATTAACCTTAGATCTAGCATCATTATATTCAGGGTATTTTTGCATTAACTGTAATGTATAAAATTCTGTACCACACTTTTCTTGTGAAAAACTATATTTTACAAATATTGATATTAAACAACATAAAACTATTCTTTTCATTTTCATTTTATTTAAATTTCGTAGTATACCCAAAAATACAAAAAATTTATTCTAAAGTATTGATTATGTTTTTTGCCTTATTCCAATAAACATCCATTTCTTCTAAATTCATCTGATCAAAATTTAAATCCTCATCTTTTAATAATTTTTCCATTACTTTAAATCTATTAATAAACTTTTTATTTGCTTTTTCAATAGCATCTTCAGGATTAACATTTATAAAACGAGAATAATTAGTTAGAGCAAAAATAACATCACCAAATTCAGACTCTATTTTTTTCTGATCACCATTTAAAACTTCAACTTTAAGCTCCTCTATTTCTTCTAATACTTTATCCCATACTTGCTTTTTATTATCCCAATCAAAACCAACTCCACGAACTTTTTCTTGTATTCGATAAGCTTTTACTAATGCCGGTAGTGATTTGGGAACACCTTCTAAAACTGATTTTTTACCTTCTTTTAATTTTAACTTTTCCCAATTCTTTTTAACATCGTATTCATTACCAACTTGAGTATCTCCGTAAATGTGTGGATGTCGATGAATAAGTTTTTCACAAATAGAATTAATCACATCTTCAATATCAAAATAGTTTTTTTCAGAAGCTATTCGAGAATAAAAAACAATATGAAGTAAAATATCTCCAAGTTCTTTTTTAACTTCCTGCATATCATCATCAATTATAGCATCAGACAGCTCATATAATTCTTCAATGGTCAAATATCTTAAACTTTGTATTGTTTGCTTTTGATCCCATGGACACTTTTCTCTTAGTTCATCCATAATATTAAGCAAACGTTCAAACGCTTTCATTTTACTTTGCATACAATAATAGTTTCCGTAAAATTAATGATTAAAGCTTTTTATATTAAATTTGCAACAAAGTATTTAAATGAATTTCTCAACAGTTTTTTTAATTACAATTTTTATGCTCGGGTTGGCATTAATTGGTATTGGAGTAAAAATTCTTATTAAAAAGAATGGTGAATTTTCTGGTACATGCGCAAGTCAAAACCCTCTATTAAACAAAGAAGGTGAAGCATGCGGATTGTGTGGAGCACTTCCACAAGAAAAGTGTAAAAATTAATCTATCACGCTGTTATTCAAAGAAGGACTTATATAAGTTTCTAGTTCTTCATTTTCTTTAGACGAATAAATTAAGAAAACTTGAAGTTCTTTATTTTTTTTAATAAAATCTTTTGTTTTTTTTACTCCCATGACCATAAAAGCTGTAGCATATGCGTCTGCTATCATACAATCATCATGAATTACAGAAACACTTAACAATCTGTTATAAGCTGGATATCCAGTTAAGGGATCGATAACATGAGAATATTTTTTTCCGTTAATCTTATGAAACTTTCTATAATTTCCAGATGTAGCAATAGCTTTATTATTTAAAGATAAAATGAGTTTATAATCATCATTAATTTTATTTGTTGGCTTTTCAATTCCTATTTTCCATATGTCACCTTCTTGATTTTTTCCACTAGCTAAATTTTCACCACCAACATTTATAAGAAAATCATTTACACCTACTTTTCTTAAATATGAGCCAATTAAATCAACTGTGTAGCCTTGAGCTATAGAGTTAAAGTCTAGACTCATATTTGTTGGTAATTGAACAAGATTATTTTTTATTTTTATTTTACCAAAACCTATGTTTTTTAAAATATTATTTATCTCTGTAGAATCTACTAAAATCTCTTTAACACCAGTGTAATTATAAAATCCCCAATAATTTACAAGAGGACTAATTGAAGGATCAAAAGCTCCATTAGTTTTTTCATTTATTTCTTTTGAAACATCAAAGACAGTATTAAATAAGAAGTCTGTATTTACGCTATCACCACTATTTATATTAGATATCAATGAATTATTGTTATAAATTGAAAGAGAAAGATCTATTTCATTAAGAATGCTATCGATATCAGTTTGAAAACTTTGACCGTTTATTGAAAGGTATTTAATATAATAATAAGTTCCCTGTGTATTTCCCTTGTTAATTACTAAAACAGACTTCTTAGAGGATTCATCAATTGAACATGAAACTAAACAAATTAGGAATATCAAAAGATATCTCATTATTAAGTGTATAGATTATTTGTTAAGAAAGTTGTTATCCACCAAAATCATCAAATCGTACATTTTCATCAGGAATTCCCCAATCATCTGCCATTTTTATAACAGCCTGATTCATCAAAGGGGGTCCGCAAAAATATAATTCAATATCCTCTGGAGCATCATGATTTGATAAAAATTTATCAATGACAACTTGATGAACAAAACCAACAAAACCATCTCCCTCAGGGTCATCAAGATCTTTCTTCTCAATCCAATTGTCTTCAGGTAAAGCATCAGAAAGAACCAAATGAAATTTGAAATTTGGATAATCTTTTTCTAAATCTCTAAAATAGTGTATGTAAAAAAGTTCAGCTCTTGACCTCCCACCATAGAAAAAAGTAACCTTTCGTCCAGTTTTAATAGTCTTAAAAAGCTCATATAAATGTGAACGCATAGGAGCCATTCCTGCTCCTCCGCCAATGTACAACATTTCAGCATCAGATTCATTAATGAAAAATTCTCCATAAGGACCTGATATAGTTACTTTATCACCGGGTTTACAATTAAATATATATGAAGATGCAATACCAGGATTAACATCCATAAAATCGTTCTTTTGCCGATCCCAGGGTGGTGTAGCAACTCTCACATTTAACATGATTTTTCTTCCTTCTGCAGGATAGGATGCCATTGAATACGCTCTAACTATATCTTCGTCATTCTTCATTACTAAATCTCTCATTGTACCTTTAGACCAGTCAGACTCAAATTTGTTTGGCTCTCCTGGATGATCCTGAGGATGAGCTGTAACATCAATATCTGAATATTTTGTTTCTCCTTCAGGTATCTTAATTTGAATATATCCACCCGCAAGGTAACCCATATCTTCAGGAATCTCCACAATAAACTCTTTGATATATGTTGCAACATTATAATTTGAAACAACTTCAGCCTGCCATTCCTTAACTCCAAACACCTCTTCAGGAATTTCGATTTCCATATCTTCCTTAACTTTTACCTGACAACCTAATCTATAATTATTTGCAATTTGCTTTCTACTAAAATGAGGTTTTTCAGTAGGTAGTATACCTCCTCCTCCCTTATGCACTTGACATGTGCATTGTATACATGTTCCACCACCACCACAAGCAGATGGAAGAAATATTCCTGCATCACTGAGAGTAGTTAACACAGTATTACCTCCATCAACCTCTAATTCTTTTTCACCATTAATAATTAATTTAATTTTACCAGCAGGTGACAATTTAGCTTTGACAAATAGTAAAACACCAACTAATGTAAAGATTATAAATAAAAAAACAACTATACTACTTAATATAGTTGTCGAACTTGTGACACTCAGTACAATAAATGAATTTAATAATATCATTCTAATTTTTATTAATTATAATTTAATTCCCATAAAACTCATAAATGCAATTCCCATCAATCCTGTTATTATATAGGTTATTCCTAATCCCCTTAAAGCAGGAGGAACATTTGAATATCTGATTTTTTCTCTTATTGCCGCGATTCCAACAATAGCTAAAAACCAACCTACTCCAGAACCTAATCCAAATACGGTTGCTTCGACAATATCATTATAAGCTCTTTCTTGCATAAATAATGATCCACCAAGAATTGCACAATTTACAGCAATTAATGGTAAGAAGATTCCCAAAGAGCTGTATAAAGAAGGTGAAAATTTTTCAACTAACATTTCAACTAATTGAACCATTGAAGCGATTACAGCAATAAACATAATGAATGATAAAAAAGATAAATCGACTGACTCAAAGTCAGCGTTCAACCATTTTAACGCACCTTCTTGAAGAATATAATTTTCAAGTAAATAGTTTATAGGAACAGTAATTCCAAGTACAAATATCACAGCTGCTCCCATTCCCACTCCTGTTTTTACAGTTTTTGATATTGCCAGATATGAACACATACCTAAAAAATAAGCAAAAACCATATTATCAATAAAAATTGATTTGATAAAAATATTAGCTAAATCTTGCATATCTATTTCTCTTCTATTAATTTTTCATTTCTAGATCTTTGCCACCAAATAAGAATACCTACAGTTATCAACGCCATTGGAGGTAAAATCATCATCCCATTATTTTCATAACCCAATTCATAAATACCAAGATTCTTTAAAACAGGATATCCATATAAAGTTCCCGAGCCTAATAATTCACGAAAAAATGCAACAACAATTAGTATGAATCCATATCCAAAAGAATTTCCAACACCATCAAGAAAAGCTTTATAAGGAGGATTTGCCAATGCAAAAGCTTCGAACCTACCCATTATAATGCAATTTGTAATAATTAAACCAACAAAAACTGAAAGTTCTTTACTTACATCATAAACGTAAGCCTTTAGTATTTGATCAACTAAAATAACTAGTGTTGCTATCACAACTAAAAACACAATTATTCTTATCCTGGATGGGATCATTTTACGCATCAAAGAAACAATGACATTTCCAACGGTTAATACTGCTAGAACAGAAATTGCCATTACAACAGCTGGTTTAAGTTTAACAGTTATAGCTAATGCAGAACATATGCCAAGAACTTGCACTGTAATTGGGTTGTTATCATCAAGCGGGTCACTTAATAATTTTTTATCTTTTTTTGATAGTAACGAAAACTTACTCATAAACAAATTTTAATTGATTATTTCTAAAATATGACTCATACATTGTTAACCTTTCTAATAGCATATCAGTGACGCCATCGGAAGTTATTGTTCCACCTGAAATTCCATCAACGCCATGC
Source organism: Bacteroidota bacterium (assembly GCA_036141595.1). Classification (GTDB taxonomy): domain Bacteria; phylum Bacteroidota; class Bacteroidia; order Flavobacteriales; family BACL11. The sequence goes on along the minus strand of JAYZXD010000006.1, from coordinate 5,081 downwards.
TTGTCTCCTTCCGGGGCACCTCCTTTAATAACTGTTATAGATACTAACTCATTTCCATTTAATATTTCTTTTCCTTCAAACTGTTTCTGAAATAGTTCGTACTGATTAATTTCCGCTCCAAGTCCTGGTGTTTCAGATTTGTGGTCAAAAACTGCCCCATAAACAGTATTGAGATCATCGTTTAATGCCATAAAACCCCAAATGGGACCCCAAAGACCCTTTCCTCTAAGAGGTATAATATACTTATTTCCATTTTCCGTTTTAGCTACAAAAAGAGGTAATAATTGATCATCTGGCTCTTTTTTTAATTGTTTAGCTAAATCAATATCAAAAGCTACACCATCTAATTTTTCTCCTTTATTATTTAAAACTAATTCTTCGATTATATATTTTGAATATTCCTTATCAGCAATATTTCTATCTACATCAACACCAATTGAACTTAATATATTTTGCTTCTTTTCTAGTGCAACATTAGTTTCTTGAAATGGCTTTAACGAAATTGCAGTTGTAGCAAGTAATGCTGCAACAATCAAAACCATAATAGTTGCGAAAATAAAGGTGTAACTATTTTTTTCTACATTCATATTTTAAACTTTAACTCTATTTAGTCTTCTCTTTATATTTGACCCCACAACATAATGGTCAATTAGTGGAGCAAAAACATTCATTAATAAGATTGCTAGCATCATTCCTTCTGGATAAGCAGGATTAAATACTCTTATAACAATAGCAAAAAAACCAATTAATAAACCATAAATAATTTTTCCTTTGTTTGTTTGAGTTGCAGTAACAGGATCAGTTGCCATGAAAACAGCTCCAAATGCAAAACCACCAATTAAAAGTTGAACGTGTGCAGGTGTACTCATTAAATAATTTGCTCCCCAAAAATTAAATAATAAGGCAGTCAAATATCCACCAACAAAAGTGTAAAGCATAATTCTCCAGCTACCTACTCCGGTAAAAAGTAAAATTATGGCTCCTACTAAAATAGCTAGAAAAGATGTCTCTCCTAACGAACCAGGTATAAATCCATAAAACGCATCACTAGTATTCCATTTTTCTAAATCAAACCAAGATGTTGTATTAGTTGCAAGTTGTCCTAAAATGGTTTCTCCAGAGTATCCATCAGTACCTGCTCCATGAACCCATACCTTATCTCCGGACATGTGTTTAGGATATGCGAAAAACAAAAAAGCTCTTGCAGTTAGTGCAGGATTTAAAATATTCATTCCAGTTCCCCCAAATACCTCTTTACCTATTACTACAGCAAATACTACTGAAATTGCTAACATCCATAATGGAACATCAATTGGCATAATCAATGGTATAAGCATTCCTGAAACTAAGTACCCCTCGTTAACAGAGTGCCCTCTATATATTGCAAAAGCAAATTCAACTGCAAGACCAACAGCATATGACACGACAAGCAATGGTAAAAATTTCCAAAAGCCAAACATAAAATTATCTAAAAATGAATATGAAATTTGCTCATTTTCAGGTAATAAACTATTTACTCCAATATGATATTGAGATCCTATATTCCACATACCAAATAATATGCAAGGTAACATTGCAATTACAACAAATGCCATAGTTCTCTTTAAATCAATGGAATCTCTTATATGAGAACCAGAATGAGTAGTATGGTCTGGTACAAACAGAAAAGTTTCGAATGCATCATATGCAGGATACATTTTTTCTAATTTCCCCCCCTTCAAAAAATGAGGCTTAACTGTATCTAAAATATTCTTAAATAATTTCATATTAACTATTTTCTTTTCTTACTAAATCTAAACCTTCCCGAATAATTTTTTGAACTTCCATTTTAGAAGTACAAACAAACTCACATAAAGCAAAATCTTCAGGTGCTACTTCGTAAATACCTAAACTTTCCATTAATTCAATATCTTCAATCATCGTTGCTTTAATTAATTGTAAAGGATAAATGTCCATAGGAAAGACTTTTTCATATTGACCTGTAACAACATATGCACGTTCTTCCCCATGCATGTTAGAATCTATAATGTATTTTTTATTTGGTTGTAGCCAGCTAAAAAATGTTCTTGAAGCTGAAAATTTATGATTTCCTGGAAGAATCCATCCTAAGAATTCTTGTTTATTTCCTTCCTCAACAACTGTAATCGTTGTATCATAAAAACCAATATTACCGTCTTTAGATATTTTTTTTCCGGTAAGAACATCACCTGAAATAACTCTATTTTCACCACGCTTTAGGTTATCATTTAATAAATCTGCAACACACGAACCAGAAATTACTCTATAGTATCGAGGTTTTATTACCTGCGATCCGCATAAAGCAACAATTCTAGAAACGTCATACTTGCCATCAGTAAACAATCGAGCAACGGCGATAACATCTTGAGGTTCCAAATACCATACTACATCCCCTCTATTTATAGGATCAATATGATGAATTTGAACACCAACGTTTCCTGCAGGGTGAGGGCCCATAAATTTATTAATCTGAACTCCTTTTGCATTTAGAAAGAGCTGTGAAGAGTTTGTATTTGCATCAACGTTTAAATGAGTAACACCATCAGTTAACTTAGTAATATAATCTAATCCTTTTTGAAATAAGTCGTCCATTCCATATAATGCAAAATCATTATCAATTGATAACGGTGCAGAATTAAAAGCAGAAATAAAAATAGACTTAGGTATATCGGTAGGGTTAGCAATTATGTTATACGGTCTTTGTCTAATAAACGGCCATAAACCGCTCTTTAACATTGCATCTATTATTTGCTCTCTTGATAGGTCTTCTACATTTGAAGTTTGAAATTTTTTATAAGAAATATCACTATCAGCTAATAAAACAACTTCTAAAATTCTTCTTTTTTCTCCTCTGTTAATTTCTAATACTTCACCACTAACTGGGCTACAAAACTTGATTTTCTCATTAGATTTGTCAAAAAAAAGAACAGTACCAGCCTTAACTTTGTCTCCAACTTTTACAGCTAGCTTAGGATTTAAGGAATGAAAATCAGTTGGTTTCACTACGTATCTCGAACTTTTGTCAGTTGGCTTAATAGAGGCAAAAATTTTATCTGCAGCACCTGAAAGATTAATATTAAGACCTTTCTTCAAACGTATTTCCTTCGACATACTTAATTGGTTAATGTTTTCATGCAAATTTATAATTTTACAACTACATCTTCATACATTTTTATCGTATATTTACTAATAAATTCTTTATTTAGAATCATTCTAATTAAATATATATACTAATGAAATTAAATACTATTTTTTTAACATTTTTGATTTATATAATCTCATTAATTTCATGCTCTTTTAAGAAACAAATAATAGATTACAATCAAGAGGGAGCAATAACAAGTGATAACACAATAATATCTTTGAAAAAAAATAAAATATTTAATGATAATATTAAAACTGTCCTTTGTTATAAAAAAAACAAAAAAAATTCCATACCAATAATTAATTTAAATAGTGAGGATAAATTGACAATAAAGTTTGACGCTCTTGAAACAATTAAACAAGATTATTATTATACAATTACCCTATGTAATGAAGATTGGACAAAAAATAACTTAAATAAAAATGAGTACTTGTACGGCTTCATAAATAATCAAATTACTGATTATGAGTTTTCATTTAACACTTACCAGGAATATATTCATTACCAATTTGAATTTCCTTCAAATGATACCTATCCAAAAGTTTCTGGAAATTATATTTTTGAAATTTATAATGAAAATAACGAACTTGCCTTTACAGAAAGATTTATGGTTCTTGACACAAAAGTTTTAGTAGAAGCTAAAGTTAGAAGAGCCACATTATCAAAATTTAAAAATACGAAACATGAGATAGACATAACTGTGAAACATAACGATATTGATATCAATAATCCTTTTTCTGATGTTAAAATACATATTAAACAGAATAATCATGATATAAATTCAATAACAAATTTAAAACCACTGTTTATAAAAAATAATGAGCTGATTTATGATTTCGAAGAAGAAAACTTATTTTGGGGTAACAATGAATACAGATATTTTGATATCAGAAGTCTTAGATTTCTTTCTGAAGAAATTAATAATATAGAATTGGTAAATAACAGATATGAAGTAAACCTCAAAAACGACTATAAAAGAACGTTTGAGGACTATTCAATTGTACCTGATATTAATGGGGGTTTTATCATTGAAATACAAGAAGGTTGGGATTCTTCAGTTGAATGTGATTATGCAAAAGTTAAATTTTCTTTATCATTAGACAAAGTTGGATTCGGTGATTTATATTTAGTTGGAGCTTTTTCAGATTGGGAAATTTCTGAAAAATTTAAGCTAAACTATAATCCAAAAAAAAATAAATATGAGCAGTCAATAATACTTAAACAAGGCTTTTATAATTATCAGTATGCATTATATGATTCAACGAATAATACAATTAATTTAAGCTATATTGAGGGTTCTCATTATGAAACAAAAAATGAATACTATATTTACGTATATTTAAAAGATTATGTGAATGGTTATGATAGATTAATTGGATTTTCAAGGAAAGATAGCAATGATTTATTTTAAAATTTTAAATTAAATTTCAACAGTTGTCATTACTATCATATATTTGTAAAAAAAATATAAAAATGTCAAAAGGATTTTACAACGTACCAAAAGCAATAAACGAGCCTGTTAAAGAGTATAAAAAAGATAGTTCAGAAAGAATTGAGGTACTTAATGAATACAGAAAGATGTATAATAATAACATAGATATACCTATGTACATTGGTGATAAAAAAGTATTTACAAAAGATAAGAGAAATCTTGTACCTCCTCATGACCACAGACATATAATAGGTACAGCAAATTATGGTGAAGAAAAAAATGTTGAAGATGCTATTGCAGCAGCAATGAAAGCACAAAAAAATTGGTCTAATATGAGCTGGGAACATAGAGCATCTATTTTTTTAAAAGCAGCAGATCTTTTAGCGGGTCCTTTCAGATCAAAACTTAATGCTGCTACTATGATTGGCCAAAGTAAAAATGTAATGCAGGCAGAAATCGATGCAGCATGTGAACTAATTGATTTCT
>JAYZXD010000005.1:0-53501 GCA_036141595.1 Bacteroidota bacterium | reverse complement strand
AGTGTGAGTTATGATGAAGGTCCATTAGGTGCGATAGATATTAGTGATTTAGAGATAGAGGTTTATCCAAATCCATTTAGGGATGAAGTGACTATTGATTTTGGAAGGGTTATTTTTGATGGTAAGATCAATTTGGTGGATGTTTATGGAAAGTTGGTGGAGACGTATGAGTTGTTGAGCACAGATAAGTTTGTGATAGAAAGGACAAATAAGTCAAGCGGTATTTACTTTATAGAGCTTGAATTAGAAGGAGAATATATGGAGAATATAAAACTAATAATAGAGTAATTTAATCAGTTTAAAATATTTTAAATTAAGAGGTTTCAGCCTTTTTTTTTTTAAAATTTTTAGTGATATAATTTAACTTATTACAAAACTATATTTATTTACTTAAAACAATAACTTAAAAAAAAGAGTTATTTTTTTATTTTTTGTAGAATAAATTGTTAAATTTGCCGCCCATTTAACAATAGATATATATATGCCAACAATACAACAACTAGTAAGAAAGGGTAGGGCTAGCATTACTAAAAAGAGTAAATCATTAGCCTTAAAAAGTTGTCCTCAAAGAAGGGGTGTTTGTACTAGAGTTTATACTACTACACCAAAAAAACCTAATTCTGCTCTGAGAAAAGTAGCTAGGGTTCGATTAACTAATGGAAATGAAGTTAATGCATATATTGGAGGTGAAGGACATAATCTACAAGAGTATTCGGTTGTTTTAGTTAGAGGAGGAAGAGTAAAAGATCTTCCTGGTGTAAGATATCATATAGTTAGAGGGGCTTTGGATACATCTGGAGTAAATGAAAGAACCCAGCGTAGATCAAAATATGGTGCAAAAAAACCAAAAAAGAAATAGTAAATTTATTTTAGATGAGAAAAAAAAGAGCTAAAAAAAGAATTTTATTGCCGGATCCTAAGTTTGGTAAAACTACGATAACAAGATTTGTCAATAATTTAATGTTGGATGGAAAAAAATCCACTGCTTTCAAAGTATTTTATAATGCACTAGATTCTGTAGCTGAGAAAATACAGGAAGAAGAAGTATTAGAAGTTTTTCAAAAAGCTTTAGATAACGTTATGCCTCATGTAGAAGTAAGATCACGAAGAATTGGTGGAGCAACCTTTCAAATTCCTCATCCCATTAGAGAGGATAGAAGGATATCTTTAGGTATGAAATGGATGATAGCAGCTGCAAGAAATAGAAATGAAAAAACTATGGAAGCAAAATTAGCATCTGAGCTTATTGCAGCTTATAAGGAAGAAGGTTCTGCATATAAAAAGAAGCAGGATACACATAGAATGGCTGAAGCTAACAAAGCATTTTCACATTTTAGATTTTAGATAATAATTATTATGGCAAGAGATTTAAAATACACAAGAAACATTGGAATTGCAGCTCACATTGATGCTGGAAAAACTACTACTACGGAAAGAATACTTTATTATGGTGGAGTAAACCATAAGATAGGTGAGGTTCATGACGGTGCTGCAACTATGGATTGGATGGAACAAGAACAAGAAAGAGGTATAACTATAACATCTGCTGCTACAACTCTTGACTGGAACTATAGAAATCAGAAATATCATGTCAATATTATTGATACCCCTGGTCACGTTGATTTCACAGTAGAAGTTAATAGATCATTAAGAGTACTTGATGGCTTGGTTTTTCTTTTTTCTGCTGTTGATGGTGTTGAGCCTCAATCTGAAACTAACTGGAGATTAGCCAATAATTATAATGTTCCAAGAATAGGATTTGTAAACAAAATGGATAGACAAGGTGCGAATTTCTTAGAAGTTTCTAGGCAGGTTAAAGATTTGTTAGGTAGTCATGCCTTGCCACTTCAAATTCCAATTGGAGCGGAGGATGAATTTAAAGGTGTTGTTGACTTAATAAATTTTAAAGGCATAGTTTGGAACGAAGAGGACCAGGGAATGACATTTAAAGAAGTAGAAATACCTGAAGATATAATTGATGAGGCAAGAAAATATAGGGGTCAGTTATTAGAATCTGTAGCAGAATTTGATGATACCTTATTAGAAAAATATTTTGAAGATGAAAACTCTTTAACAGAGCGAGAAATATTAACAGCACTTAGAGCAGCAACAATTTCTGGTAAAGTTGTACCTATGATGTGCGGTTCTGCTTTTAAAAATAAAGGTGTTCAAGCAATGCTTGATATGGTTATGGAAATATTACCATCTCCTCTTGATGTAGAAGCAATTATTGGAAAGAACCCGGATAATGATGAGGAAGAAAGTAGACAGCCAAAGTTTGATGCTCCATTTTCTGCTTTAGCTTTTAAGATAGCGACTGATCCTTATGTCGGTAGATTATGTTTTACGAGAGCGTATTCAGGTAAATTAGATCAGGGAACTTTTGTTTACAATGCAAGAACAGGAAATAAAGAGAGAATTTCTAGGATTTATCAAATGCACTCAAATAAACAAAATCAAATTGATTCTCTTAACGCAGGAGATATTGCTGCACTTGTTGGATTTAAAGATATAAGAACAGGAGATACCTTGTGTGATTTAAAAAATCCAATAGTTTTAGAATCTATGGATTTTCCAGATCCTGTTATTGGTATTGCTGTTGAACCTAAAACACAGAAAGATCTTGATAAATTGGGAGTAGCTTTAGGTAAATTGGCGGAAGAAGATCCAACATTTACTGTAAAAACTGATGAGGATTCTGGGCAAACAATTATTTCAGGTATGGGTGAGCTTCACTTAGATATTATTGTTGACAGATTGAGAAGAGAGTTTAGCGTAGATGTTAATCAGGGAGCTCCTCAAGTAGCTTATAAGGAAAGCATTTCTTCATCAATTGAGCATAAAGAAGTATATAAAAAGCAATCAGGTGGTAGAGGTAAATTTGCTGACATAAGATTTGAATTATCACCAATAGATTCTGATTTTGAGGGTGATGGATTGCAATTTGTTAATGAAATTAAAGGAGGAAATATTCCAAAAGAATTTATACCCTCAGTTGAAAAGGGCTTTGAAATGGCAATGGTTAACGGTGTATTAGCAGGATACCCATTAAACTCTCTTAAAGTTAGATTATTTGATGGTTCTTATCATGATGTAGATTCTGATGCTCTTTCTTTTGAGATTTGTGCTCAAATAGCTTTTAAAGAAGCTGCGAAACAATGTGGTCCAAAAATTTTAGAGCCAATAATGAAACTAACTGTAATTACCCCTGAAGAAAATATGGGTGACGTTATTGGAGATTTAAATAGAAGAAGAGGACAGGTAGAAGGAATGGAAGATAAAGCAGGTGCCAAAGTAGTAAATGCTAAAGTGCCGTTATCTGAAATGTTTGGATACATAACTGATTTAAGAACAATAACATCTGGTAGAGCTACATCAACAATGGAGTTTTTTGATTTTGTAGAGGCTCCAAAAAATATTTCGGATGATGTTATCAAACAAGTAAAAGGAGAATAATTAATATTTAAAAATGGCACAAAGAGTAAGAATAAAATTAAAGTCTTTTGATCACACCTTGGTTGATCAGTCTGCTGAAAAAATAGTTAAAACTGTTAAAAATTCTGGTGCGATTATCAGTGGACCGATTCCACTACCTACGCACAAAAGAATTTTTACAGTTTTGAGATCTCCTCATGTAAATAAAAAAGCTAGAGAACAGTTTCAATTAACAAATCATAAGAGGTTAATGGATATTTATAGTTCATCGTCTAAAACAATAGATGCATTAATGAAGTTAGAGCTGCCAAGCGGTGTTCATGTAGAAATAAAGGTAATATAAAAAGAAAGAAAATGCCAGGTTTAATAGGAAAGAAAATAGGAATGACATCACTTTTTAACAATGAGGGGAAAAATATTGCTTGTACAATATTGCAAGTAGGTCCCTGCAAAGTGACTCAAATTAAAACTCTAGAAACTGATGGGTATGAAGCAGTTCAACTTGGTTATTCTGATAAGAAGAAAAGTAAGACAAATAGATCTGAATTAGGTCATTTTAGTAAGTCTGGAGTTGATCCGCTCAAAAAATTAGTTGAATTTAATGCAGATTTTAGTGACATATCTCTAGGTGACATTGTAACTGCCGATATTTTTGATGAAGGTGATTATGTTACTGTGGTTGGTAATTCAAAAGGAAAAGGGTTCCAGGGAGTTGTAAAACGTCATAACTTTAGAGGAGTTGGAGATGCAACACATGGTCAACATAATAGATTAAGAGCACCTGGATCGATTGGTGCTGCTTCTTATCCAGCACGTGTTTTTAAAGGCATGAGAATGGCGGGACAGATGGGTGATAAAAGAGTAAAAATTGATAATTTACAAGTTTTAAAAATTCTTTTGGAAAAGAACATGATAGTAGTGAAAGGAGCTGTTCCTGGTCCAAAAAATTCTTACATAACAATAGAAAAATAATGAAATTAGCTGTACATAACATAAAAGGTAAGGACACTAAAAAAGAGATTAGTCTAAATAAAGATATATTTGGAATTGAACCAAATAATCACGCAATTTATTTAGATGTAAAACAGTACCTAGCAGCTCAAAGAAGCGGTACTCATAAAACAAAAGGTAGATCTGAGGTTAAAGGAAGTAGAAGAAAGTTAAGAAAACAAAAAGGAAGTGGAGCTGCTAGAGTTGGAGATATTAAAAATCCATTATTTAGAGGTGGAGGTAGAGTATTTGGACCACAGCCAAGAAACTATGCATTCAAAATCAACAAAAAAGTAAAAAGAATTGCTCGTAAATCTGCACTTTCTTACAAAGCAAAAGATAATGATATTTTAATATTAGAAGATTTTAATTTTGATAAGCCAAGTACACGTTCTTACAATAATCTTTTGTCTAATTTTAATTTAGTGGACAATAAAACTTTACTTGTAATGTCGAAGTCAAATAAAAATATTCTGTTGTCATCAAGAAATCTTAAAAACTCTCGCGTGGTTTTAGCATCAGAGCTGAATACTTATGATGTTGTGAGTGCGAACAAATTGATGTTTACAGAGTCTTCTTATAGTGAAATAGAAAAAATTTATAATAGTTAGTATAATGAGTATTATTAAGAAACCAATAGTTACGGAGAAAATGACAACACAAGGTGAAGTGTATAATCGCTATGCTTTTGTAGTTGATAAAAGAGCAAATAAAATCGAAATTAAAAAAGCTGTTTCTGATATGTATGATGTGGATGTTGAAAATGTTAGAACCATGATCTGTATAGGTAAAAAAAGAGTTAGGGGAACTAAGTCTGGCATGATTCAAGGTAGAACTTCAACGTACAAAAAAGCTATAGTAACTTTAGTAGAAGGAGATTCAATTGATTTTTATAGTAATATTTAAAGTAAGATAATATGGCATTAAAGAAATTTAGACCTATAACACCAGGACAAAGACACAAAGTAGCACTTACTTTTGATTCTATTACAAGATCAAAACCTGAAAAATCTTTGCTTGTTAAAAAGAAAAGAACTGGAGGTAGAAATGATACTGGAAAAATGACTATTGAAAATGTTGGAGGGGGTCATAAACAAAGATATCGACTTATAGACTTTAAAAGAAATAAATTTGATGTAGCAGCTAAAGTAGCGAGTATTGAATATGATCCAAATAGAACAGCAAATATTGCTTTGTTACATTATGTAGACGGAGAAAAGCGATATATTTTAGCACCAAATGGATTAGAGGTTGGTAATGAAGTTATATCTTCAAAAAATGCACCTATTGCAACAGGAAATACTTTGCCGTTGTCTGAGCTACCATTAGGAACAGCTATACATAACATAGAGCTAAGACCCGGTCAAGGAGCTATTATGGTGCGTAGTGCAGGTGCAAGTGCGCAATTAATGGCAAAAGATGGGAAGTATGCTGTTATTAAGTTGTCATCTGGTGAAATCAGGAAGATATTAAGTACATGTTTAGCTACAATAGGAACTGTTTCAAATCCACAACATCAACTAACTGTTCATGGTAAGGCGGGAAGAAGAAGATGGCTTGGAAGAAGACCTAATGTAAGAGCAACAGTCAAGAATCCTGTAGATCATCCTATGGGAGGAGGAGAAGCAAAATCTTCAGGAGGTCACCCAAGAAATAAAAATGGTGTGCCAGCTAAGGGATATAAGACAAGAGATAAGAAAAAAGCTTCTAGTAAGTATATAATTGAGAGAAGAAAAAAATAAATAATTTATGGCTAGATCATTAAAAAAAGGACCGTATATTCATTACAAGTTACAAAGAAAAGTGGATGCAATGAATGAATCTGGGAAAAATAGTGTAATTAAAACTTGGTCAAGATCATCTATGATATCACCTGATTTTGTGGGAAAAACATTTGCAGTACATAATGGTAAACAGTTTATTCCTGTTTTTGTCACTGATAATATGGTAGGTCATAAACTCGGAGAATTTTCTCCTACAAGAAATTTTAGAGGTCACGGAAATAATAGAAAAAAATAAAATATGGGGGCTAGAAAAAGATTAAGAGCTAATGAAATGAAGGAAGCGAGAAAAAATATCGCTTTTGCCAAATTAAATAATTGTCCTACATCACCAAGAAAGATGAGGTTAATTGCTGATTTAATTAGAGGTATGGATGTCGAAAAAGCATTGGCTGAGTTAGAACATAATCCTAAGGAGGCTTCTGCTAGAATGCAAAAGTTATTATTATCTGCCCTTGCAAATTGGGAAACAAAAAATGAAGGTAAAAGAATGGATGATAATGATTTATATATTTCAGAGGTTAAAGTTGATTCTGGAAGAATGCTTAAAAGAATACAGCCTGCTCCGCAAGGAAGAGCACATAGAATAAGAAAAAGGTCAAATCACGTTACTTTAGTAGTAGATAGTAGAATAAAAAAAGAAGCATAAAAATATGGGACAAAAAGCAAACCCAATTGGGAATAGATTAGGTATTATTAGAGGTTGGGAATCCAACTGGTATGGAGGCAACAGTTTTGGTGATAAACTCTCTGAAGATACTAAAATTAGAAAATATCTTATGGCCAGACTTTCTAAAGCAAGTGTATCTAAGATTGCTATTGAAAGAACACTAAGATTAGTAACGATTACAATTCATACTGCTCGCCCAGGAATTATTATTGGAAAAGGTGGTCAGGAGGTTGAAACTCTAAAAGAGGAAGTAAAAAAGATTACAAACAAGGAAATTCAAATTAATATATTTGAAGTTAAACGTCCAGAACTTGAAGCAACATTAGTTGCTGACAGTATTGCTAGACAGATTGAAGGTAGAGTATCTTACAAAAGAGCTACTAAAATGGCAATTGCTTCTACTATGCGAATGGGAGCTGAAGGAATAAAAATACAAGTTTCTGGAAGGCTTAATGGGGCAGAAATGGCTAGATCTGAAATGATGAAAGAAGGGAGAACTCCTTTACATACATTTCGTGCTGATATTGATTATGCTCTTTCTGAAGCTCTAACACAGTATGGTTTGATTGGAATTAAGGTTTGGATTTGTAGAGGAGAAGTATATGGAAAAAGAGATTTAATGTTGCATTTTAAATCACCCAAGAAAAAAGATTTTCAGGCAAAAAATAGAAGAAGAAAATAAAAAAGATATAAATGTTACAACCAAAGAAAACAAAATTCAGAAAGATGCAAAAGGGCAAGATGAAAGGTAATGCCCAAAGAGGAAATCAATTAGCTTTTGGATCTTATGGTATCAAAGCTTTGGAAGAAACTTGGATGACTGCTCGTCAAATTGAAGCGGCGCGTATCGCTGTAACTCGTTTTATGAAGAGACAAGGTCAAGTTTGGATTAGAATATTTCCTGACAAACCAATAACAAAAAAACCAGCCGAAGTTAGAATGGGAAAAGGTAAAGGAGGAGTTGAAGGTTGGGTTTCAATGGTTACCCCTGGAAGGATGCTGTTTGAGTGTGACGGTGTTGATTTGGATACAGCTAGAGAAGCTTTAAGATTAGCTGCTCAAAAGTTACCAATTAAGACAAAGTTTGTTATAAGAAGAGATTTACAAAATAATTAATTAAATGAAAGCGCAAGTATACACAGAAATGCCATTAAATGAACTTAATGATCTTTTAAATTCTGAAAGAGCTAAGTTAATTAAAATGAAGATGAGTCATTCAGTTTCTCCTCTGGAGAATCCGATGCAAATTAAGTATTTAAAAAAAACTGTTGCACGAATTATGACAGAAGTCAATAGAAGAAATAGATTAAATAGTGTTAAAAATGGATAGAAATTTTAGAAAAGAAAGAATTGGAGTTGTTTCAAGCACTAAAATGGATAAGTCTATAGTTGTAACTATCCAAAGAAAAGTGAAACATCCTCTTTATGGTAAATTTGTTAATCAGAGTAAAAGATTTATTGCTCACGATGAGAAAAATACATGCGGAGAAGGTGATTTAGTGAAAATCATGGAAACAAGACCACTCAGTAAAAATAAAAATTGGAGGTTAGTAGAAATAATAGAAAGAGCTAAATAATATGATACAGCAAGAATCAAGATTAAAAGTTGCAGACAATAGTGGAGCAAAAGAAATCCTTTGTATAAGAGTTTTAGGAGGTACTAAAACGCGATATGCATCAATTGGAGATAAGATTGTAGGAACTGTAAAAAATGCTATGCCCTCTGGAAATATAAAAAAAGGTCAAGTAGTTAAAGCTGTGGTAGTAAGAACAAAAAAAGAGGTAAGAAGACCTGATGGGTCATATATTCGCTTTGGAGACAATGCGTGTGTGATTATTGATGAAAATAGTCAAATGAAAGGATCTCGTGTATTTGGTCCGGTTGCTAGAGAGTTACGAGATAATAATTTTATGAAAATTGTTTCACTAGCACCTGAAGTATTATAAAATTTAAATATGGCAAAGATAAAAATAAGAAAAAACGACATAGTTTTAGTTACTTCCGGAAATTCAAAAGGAGAAAAAGGTAAAGTAATTAGGGTTTATCCTAAAGAAAATAAAGCTATGGTAGAGGGTGTTAATATGATATCTAAACACACAAAACCAAATGCTGCAAATCCTCAAGGCGGAATAATTAAGCAAGAGTCAAAAATTCATATTTCAAATCTAGTGTTGGTTGATCCACAATCTGGAAAACCAACTAAGATTGGAAGAAGAAAAGATGAAAAAACAGGTAAGTTAATAAGATTTGCAAAAATAACAGGAGAAGTAATTAAGTGATGGAATATACACCAAGATTAAAGAAAAAATATAAAAATGAGGTTGTAAATAACCTTAAAGCTAATTATAAATCGGTTATGCAGGTTCCAAAGTTGATTAAGATTTGTCTTAATCAAGGTATAGGAAGCGCATTGTCTGATAAAAAACAAATTGAAGCTGCTCAACAAGAAATGACATTAATTACAGGTCAGCATGCAATGTTGACTTTATCTACAAAGGATATTTCTAACTTCAAGCTAAGAAAAGGAATGCCTGTAGGTGTTAAAGTTACACTTAGAGGAGATAGAATGTATGAGTTTTTAGATAGACTTATTACATCAACTTTACCTAGAGTTAGAGACTTTAATGGAATTTCTGAAAAAGGTTTTGACGGAAGAGGTAATTATACAATGGGAATAAAGGAGCAAATAGCATTTCCTGAAATTAGTATTGATAAAATATCTAAAATTACCGGAATGGATATTACATTCGTTACAAATACAAATTCAGATGAAGATGCAATGATATTGTTAAAAGAGCTTGGTATGCCTTTTAAAATGAATGACAGGTCTAGTAAAAAAGTATCTGAAAACTTAAATAAAAATGAGGAAGAACCAGTTGTTGAAAGTGTCGAGGAGAATAAAAACAACGAGTTTGAAAAAAATAAAAATATAGAAAGTTAGAATTATGGCAAAAGAATCAATGAAGGCTCGTGAAGTTAAAAGAGCAAAAATTGTAGCAAAATATGCTAAGAAAAGAGCTGCTTTAAAAGCTGCTGGAGACTACGAAGGTTTGCAAAAACTTCCTAAAGATGCATCACCTATTAGAATGCACAATAGATGTAAATTAACTGGAAGGCCTAAAGGGTATATGCGACAATTTGGAATTTCTCGTGTTAAATTTAGAGAAATGGCAAACTTTGGTTTAATTCCAGGAGTAAAAAAAGCAAGTTGGTAATATAATAAGATGGTAATATAATAATATAAAAGATATGTTAACAGACCCTATAGCAGATTACTTAACTAGAGTTAGAAATGCACAAATGGCAGGTCATAAGGTAGTAGATATACCTGCATCTAAAATGAAAAAATCTATAACCCAAATTCTTAGAGACAAGGGATATATATTAGATTTTAAATTTGAAGATACTGCAGATAAGCAAGGCAATATTAAAATTGCTTTAAAGTATAACGACAAAACTAAACTGCCTACAATAAAAAAACTAATTAGGATCTCTAAGCCTGGTTTAAGAAAGTATGCTGATGCAAATAATCTTCCTAGAGTAATTAATGGCTTAGGTATTGCGATCTTATCGACTTCTAAAGGTGTTGTTTCTGATAAAGAAGCCCGCGATATGAATGTTGGTGGGGAAGTTATTTGTCATGTTTATTAAGATAAAAGAATAATTAATAATGTCTAGAATAGGAAATAATCCAATAATAATTACTGAAGGAGTTTCAGTAAGTATAGATGAACAAATAGTTAAAGTAAAAGGTAAACTTGGTGAACTTTCTCAAAATATTGATTCTGAAATTTCTGTCTCAATATCTAATGATGTAATAACTCTAACTAGGTCATCTGAAGATAAAGAAATAAGATCCAAGCATGGTCTGTACAGAGCATTGATTGCCAATATGATTGAGGGTGTTTCAGTTGGTCATTCTAAGAAGTTAGAATTTAGAGGTGTTGGTTATAGAGCAGTAACACAAGGCAACACGCTTGATATTTCAGTAGGCTATTCACATAATATAATTTTTGAAATTCCTGATGAGCTCAAGGTGACTGCTGAAACAGAAAAAGGAAAAGCTCCAATAGTTACAGTTTCTGGAATTGATAAACAATTAGTTGGTGCTATGGCTGCCAGAATAAGATCTGAGAGAAAACCTGAGCCATACAAAGGAAAAGGGATTAGATATGTTGATGAATATGTAAGAAAGAAAGCTGGTAAAACAGCTGCAGCAAAATAAAAATTATGATACAATGAATTCAAAGAAAATTGCACGACAAAGATCGAGATACTCTATTAGAAAAAAAGTTTTTGGTACTGCTGAAAGACCAAGGCTTGCTGTATTCAGATCTAATAAACAAATTTATGCACAAATTATTGATGACAACGCTGGTCATACAATAACATCAGCATCATCTTCAATGTTTGAAGGCACTAAAATTCAACAGGCAAATGAGGTTGGAAAAAAGATAGCTGAAAACGCTAAAAATGCCGGAGTTGAAAATGTAGTATTTGATAGAGGTGGATTTCTGTATCATGGTAGAGTTAAACAATTAGCTGAGTCAGCAAGAGAAGCAGGATTAAAATTTTAAAATATGTTAAAATTAGCACAAAATAAAAGAATAAATGTAACTGCAGATATTGAATTAAAAGACAGATTGGTTGCAGTTCAAAGAGTTGTTAAAGTAACTAAAGGAGGTAGAGCGTTTCGATTTTCTGCTATTGTAGTAGTTGGCGACGAAAAAAGTATCGTTGGTATAGGCTTAGGAAAATCAAAAGATGTCGCTACTTCAATACAGAAAGCAATTGAAGCTGCAAAGAAAAATTTAGTAAGATTACCTATTATTAAAGGAACTATTCCTCATGATCAAACTGCTAAATACAAGGGTGCAATAGTATTAATGAAACCTGCTTCAAGTGGTACAGGTGTAAAAGCGGGAGGTGCGATGCGTGCAGTTTTAGAAAGTGCAGGTGTTAAAGACGTACTTGCAAAATCCAAAGGATCTGCAAACCCTCATAATTTAGTTAAGGCAACCCTAAAAGCACTTCTTGAACTAAGAGATGCAAGAACTGTAGCTATGCAAAGAGGTGTTAAAATGGAGAAAGTGTTTAATGGATAAGTATTTATTATGAAAAAAATTAAAATTAAACAGGTAAAAAGTAGAATTGGAAGACCAAAAGATCAACGTAGAACACTAGATGCTCTTGGTTTACGCAAAATGAATGCAGTTGTTGAGCACAATGCTACTCCTCAAATATTAGGCATGGTTAAAAAAGTATCACATTTAATAACGATATTATAATTTACATATGGAATTACACAATTTGAAGCCAGCAAAAGGATCTATCAAAGCAAGTAAAAGAGCGGTTGGTAGAGGAGAAGGATCCAAAAAAGGAGGAACTTCTACTAGAGGACATAAAGGAGCAAAGTCTCGTTCAGGATATTCGAAAAAAATAGGTTTTGAAGGAGGTCAGCAACCTCTACAAAGAAGATTACCTAAATTTGGTTTTAATTCACCAAATAGAGTAGAATACAATGTAGTAAATCTTGATACAATAGAATCGTTAGTTAAATCAAAGAAACTAAAAACAAAGATTAATAAAATTGATCTTATTAATAATGGTCTCGTTCAAAAAAATGATCTTGTTAAAATACTTTCAAGAGGTGAGATTACCGTTAAAATAGATATTACAGCGAATGCTTTTTCTAATAATGCTAAATTAGCTATAGAAAAGGTAGGAGGTTCTACCAATTTAGAAAAATAGAATGAAAAAAATAGTTGAAACAATTAAAAATATTTGGAGCATTGAAGATTTAAGAAGTCGAATCTTATTCACTCTCTTTATTTTGGCTGTATATAGATTAGGATCATTTGTTGTTATTCCTGGCGTAGACCCTAGCCAGTTAGCAGCTTTGAAAGCAAATACTGACGATGGGTTATTAGGTCTATTGAACATGTTCACAGGTGGAGCTTTCGCTAATGCATCTATTTTTGCATTAGGTATTATGCCTTATATATCTGCATCAATTGTTATTCAACTTTTAGGAATGGCTATCCCATATTTTCAGAAATTACAAAAAGAGGGTGAAAGTGGTAGACGAAAAATTAATAGTATTACAAGATATTTGACAATATTAATATGCGCAGGCCAGGCTCCTGGCTATATTGCTACTCAAATTACTAGTAATGCAGGAGTTGTACCTGACGCTTCTGGCCTATGGTGGTTTACTGCTGTTTTAGTATTAATTACTGGTACAATATTTGTTATGTGGTTAGGCGAAAGAATTACTGACAGAGGTATAGGTAATGGTATTTCTTTATTAATAATGATTGGTATTATTGCTGGATTGCCTCAATCTTTAATTACTGAATTTACACTAGCTTTAGGAACAAAAGTTGGAGGTTTGGTAATGTTTATGGTAGAAATGGCAACCTTACTAATAGTGATTATGGTATCTATCTTATTAGTTCAGGGAACTAGACGAATTCCTGTTCAGTATGCTAAAAGAGTTATCGGAAACAAACAATATGGAGGTGTTCGACAATTTATTCCTTTAAAAGTAAATGCTGCAGGAGTTATGCCAATTATTTTTGCTCAAGCCATAATGTTTGTTCCTCTTACTTTAGCTGGATTTGCAGATTCATCAGATATTTCAAATTGGTTTTTGCGTGAATTTTCGCAATTTGATGGATTTTGGTATAATTTAACCTTTTTTATTATGGTTGTTTTGTTTACGTATTTTTATACTGCCATTACTGTTAATCCAAATCAAATGGCTGACGATATGAAAAAAAATGGAGGTTTTATACCTGGTATTAAGCCCGGAAGAGCTACATCAGAGTATTTAGACGCTGTTATGTCAAGAATAACTTTTCCTGGTTCTTTGTTCTTAGGTTTTGTAGCTATTCTTCCAGCGTTTGCTATGATTTTATTTAAAATGGATATGGGGTTTGCCCAGTTTTATGGTGGGACATCACTATTAATTTTAGTAGCAGTTGTTCTTGATACATTACAACAAATAGAAAGTCATCTGTTAATGCGACATTATGATGGATTAATGGATTCAGGTAGAATAAAAGGAAAGTCATCCGGTAATAATATGATGTAATTATTTATGATTTACTACAAGACAGAAAAAGAAATTAATTTGATAAGAGAAAGTTCTTTGCTTGTTGCAAGAACTCACGCTGAATTGGCATGCTACATTAAGCCTGGTGTAACTTCTTTATCTTTGGATAAGATAGCTGAAGAGTTTATAAGAGATAATGGAGGAATTCCTGCTTTTAAAGGATATAATGGATTTCCTAATACTTTATGTGTATCACCAAACTCTCAAGTAGTTCATGGCATACCTAACAATAATGTATTAATAGATGGGGATATTTTATCAGTAGATTGTGGAGTATTAATGAACGGATATTACGGAGACTCTGCTTTTACTTATCAAGTAGGAGAAGTTAAATCTA
This sequence comes from Bacteroidota bacterium, assembly GCA_036141595.1. Taxonomy (GTDB): domain Bacteria; phylum Bacteroidota; class Bacteroidia; order Flavobacteriales; family BACL11. Next base: position 39,170 of record JAYZXD010000005.1, on the reverse strand, counting down.
ATGTTAAAAAATTACTTGATGTAACAAAAGACGCTTTGTATAAAGGTATTGAAGTAGCTGTTGAAGGTAATTATATTGGAGATATTGGTTCAGCTATTCAAGAATATGCTGAAGGTTTTGGTTATTCTGTGGTTAGAGAATTAGTTGGTCATGGTATTGGTAAATCTCTTCATGAATCACCTGAAGTTCCAAATTATGGATTTGAGGGTAAGGGTCAAATTTTAAAAGAAGGTCTTGTAATCGCAATTGAACCAATGATTAACATGGGGAAGAAAGAAATATCATACCATAAAGATGGATGGACCATAACGACTATAGATAATAAACCATCTGCCCATTTTGAGCATACAATTGTAGTAAGAAAAAAAAAAGCAGAAATATTATCAAGTTTTGAAGAAATAGAAAAAAAAATTAATGGCTAAGCAAGAAAATATAGAATTAGACGGTACAATAACCCAAGCATTATCAAATGCAATGTTTCGTGTTGAATTAGAAAATGGACATGAAATTATTGCGCATATTTCTGGTAAAATGAGAAAATTTTATATTAAACTTTTAACTGGAGATAAAGTTAAGATTGAAATGTCTCCTTATGATTTAACAAAAGGAAGAATAACTTATAGATATTAAAATATAATTAAAATGAAAGTTAGAGCATCAGTAAAAAAAAGAAGTGAAGATTGCATCATCGTTAAAAGAAAGGGTCGCGTATATGTAATTAATAAAAAGAACCCAAGATATAAACAAAGACAAGGATAATGGCAAGAATTCAAGGTATCGATTTACCAAAAAATAAGAGAGGTGTTATAGGTTTAACTTATATTTACGGAATAGGCTTATCATTTGCCAAGTCGATTTTAAATGAGGCAAATGTTGCATTAGATAAGAAAGTACAGGACTGGTCTGACGACGAAGCGAATCAAATTAGATCAATCATATCTGAAAAATATACTGTAGAAGGCGAATTAAGAGCTGAAACAAAAATGAATATAAAGAGATTGATGGATATTGGATGTTACAGAGGTATTCGTCATAGAATGGGTTTACCTTTAAGAGGACAGAAAACAAAAAATAACTCAAGAACACGAAAAGGAAAAAGAAAAACAGTTGCTAATAAAAAAATAGCTACTAAATAAATTTTATATATGGCAAAAACAACTAAAAAAAATAAAGTTAGAGTTGAAGTTGAAGGTCAGGCACATATTCAGGCAACCTTTAATAATATCATTATTTCACTAACCAACAATAACGGTCAAGTAATTTCTTGGTCTTCTGCAGGAAAAATGGGTTTTAGAGGATCTAAAAAAAACACACCATACGCTGCGCAACTGGCCGCAGAAGATTGTGCAAAAGTAGCACTTGAACAAGGTTTAAAACGAGTAAAAGTATTTGTAAAAGGTCCTGGGCAAGGTAGAGAGTCCGCTATTAGATCTATCCATAATACTGGAATAAGTGTTACTGAAATTGTTGATGTTACCCCTCTACCACACAATGGATGTCGCCCACCCAAGAAAAGAAGAGTTTAAAAATTTAGTTAAATTATAAAAAAAAAAAAATGGCAAGATATACAGGTCCAACATCAAGAATAGCAAGAAGATTCGGAGAACCAATTTTTGGTCCAGATAAAGCTTTGCAGAAAAAAGCATATGCCCCAGGTCAGCACGGTAATCAAAGGAGAAGAGGAAAGCAGTCTGATTATGGAATGCAGTTAATGGAAAAACAAAAAGCAAAATTTACTTATGGTATTTTAGAAAAACAATTTTCTAATTTATTTAAAGAAGCTTTAAGAAGAAAAGGAGTTACTGGAGAAAATTTACTGCAAATGTGCGAGATGCGTTTGGATAATGTAGTTTACAGATTAGGAATAGCTCCAACAAGAAGAGCTGCTCGTCAATTAGTAACCCATAACCATATAACAGTAAATGGAAAGAATATAAATATTCCTTCTTATGCTCTAAAAGTTGGAGATATTGTTTCTGTTCGAGAAAGATCAAAATCTTTAGAGGTAATATCAAACTCAATTGCATCTAATCAATCAAAAATGGAATGGTTAGAGTTTAATTCTGAAACTAAATTAGGAAAAGTTCTTTCAGCTCCTGAAAGAATTCAAATACCTGAAAATATTAAGGAACAAGTAATAGTAGAATTATATTCAAAATAAAATAATTAAAAAATAAAAATATGTCAATTTTAGATTTTCAAAAACCAGACGAGGTTATTATGATAAATGAAGAAGGCAATAAAGGGAATTTTGAGTTTCGCCCTTTAGAACCTGGATACGGATTAACTGTAGGTAATGCATTAAGAAGAGTATTATTATCTTCACTAGAAGGGTATGCTATAACATCTGTAAAAATTACTGGTGTTGATCATGAGTTTTCAACTATCAAAGGAGTTGTTCAAGACGTGGCTGAAATTATTTTAAATATAAAGCAAGTTAGATTTAAACAGCAGATTGATACTATTGATCAGGAAACAGCAACTTTAAAAGTTAGCAAGAGTGAAAGAGTCACTGCTAACGATATTGCAAGTAGTCTATCAAATTTTCAAGTTTTAAATACTGATTTGTTAATTTGTGAAATGGATAAAGATGTAACATTTGAAATGGAATTTACAGTCAAAAAAGGAAGAGGATATGTTCCAGCAGAAGAAAATATTGAAGAAGACTCTGAAATTTCAACTATCGCAGTTGATTCTATTTTCACTCCAATAGTAAATGTAAACTATAATGTTGAAAATTATAGAGTTGGTCAAAAAACAGATTATGAAAAATTAAATTTCAATATAACAACTGATGGATCATTAGAACCAAAACAAGCTTTAACAGAAGCTTCTAAAATATTAATCCAACACTTTATGTTGTTTTCGGATGAAAAAATAAATTTAGAAGAAGAAATTACTGATGAATTTGATGAAGATACTTTACACATGCGTCAATTATTAAAAACTGAATTAACAGAGTTCGGTCTGTCTGTTCGTGCTTTAAATTGCTTAAAAACTGCGGAGGTATATACTCTAGGAGAGTTAGTGTCTTTCAAAAAATCAGACATGCTAAAATTTAGAAATTTTGGTAAAAAATCATTAACTGAATTAGAAGAATTAGTTGAGGCTAAAGGTTTAACGTTTGGCTATGATACTTCTAGATATAACTAAAACATTACAAAATAATGAGACACGGTAAAAGATTTAATCATTTAAGTAGAAAGTCGGCGCATAGAAAAGCTATGCTTGCTAATATGGCCAGTTCATTAATTGAGCATAAAAGAATCAAAACCACTTTAGCTAAAGCTAAGGCTTTAAGATCATATATTGAACCATTAATAACAAAGTCAAAAAATGATACAACTCATTCTAGAAGAGTAGTGTTTTCATATTTAAAACAAAAGGAAGCTATTACTGAGTTATTTACAGAAATTTCAACAAAGATTGCTGATAGACCTGGAGGATATACAAGGATTATAAAATTAAGTAATAGATTAGGTGATAATGCTCAAATGGCATTCATAGAATTAGTTGATTATAATGATGATTATGTAACAGACAAACCAAAAAGAAAAAAATCTAGAAGAACAAGAAGAAAATCATCATCTGAATCGAGCACAACGAGTTCAAGTATATCTAATAATGATAATGATCAAGCTTCTGTAAAAAATACTACTAACAATGATCAACAAATTAAAGATGAAGAATCAATAGATGAAGTTAAATCAAAAGAGGAAAATAAAGAATCTGTTGTGCAAGAAGCAGAAGTAGTTGATGAAAGTAAGCAGTCTCTTGCAGAAGAAGTAGAAGTAGTTGAAGAAAGTGAAGAATCTGTTGTAGAGGAATCAGAGATAGTTGATGAAAGTAAAGAATCTGTCGTTAAGGAATCGAATGATGATGTAAAGACTGATGAAAATGATAATAAAAACCCTGAAAATCAAGAAGGTAAAGGAGAGTAAGGTTACTTTTTTTTAATAAATAAATGATATTTAAGGGTAAGGCTTTTATGTTTTACCCTTTTTTTATAAATATAGTATATGAAATATAATAAAAAAGATAGTGCATTATTACTGTTACAAGACGGAACAATATTTTATGGTAAATCTTGTGGTTTAAAGGGAATTGCAACTGGTGAGCTGTGTTTCAATACAGGTATGACAGGATATCAAGAAGTTTTTACAGATCCATCGTATTATGGACAGCTAATGATTACTACCAATGCTCACATAGGAAATTATGGTGTAAAGTCTGATGAAATTGAGTCAGAAAATATGAAAATTTCAGGATTAATATGTAAAAATTTTAATAATGGATTTTCTAGAGTTGGGGGAGATTCTGATTTAAACACATATTTTATCGAACAAAATAAGGTAGTTATTTCAGATGTTGATACTAGAGCAGTTGTACGCCACATTAGAGATAAAGGAGCTATGAACGCTATTATTTCTACAAATAATTTGAGTATTACTGAATTAGAAAAAATTTTATCTAAAGTTCCATCTATGGAAGGGTTAGAACTTTCTTCATCTGTAACTACTAAAGAACCATATTTTTTTGGAGATCCACAATCTCAAATTAAAGTTGCTGTTCTAGATCTTGGTGTGAAGAGAAACATATTAAAATGTTTGTCAGATAGAGGATGTTATTTAAAAGTATTTCCTATGAATACAAAATATGAAGAAATGACTGATTGGAATCCAAATGGTTTCTTTTTATCAAATGGACCAGGAGATCCCGCAGCAATGCCAAAAGTCATAGAACAAGTAAATAAAATAACTAACGACGGAAGAGCTGTTTTTGGAATTTGCTTAGGTCACCAAGCAATTGCTCTTTCTGAAGGAATTTCAACATATAAAATGCATAATGGTCATAGAGGTATCAATCATCCTGTTAAGAATCTAATTACTGGAAAAGCAGAGGTTACCTCTCAAAATCATGGTTTTGGAATTTCATCACAAGACATTAATAATCATCCAAATGTTGAGATAACTCATATAAATTTAAATGATAATACCATAGAAGGAATTAAATTAAAAAATAAAAATTGTTTTTCTGTTCAATATCATCCAGAATCATCTCCTGGTCCTCATGATTCAAGATATTTGTTTGATGATTTTATTCAAAATATTAAAAATAAATGAGTAAAATAAAAAAAATATTAGCAAGACAAATTCTCGACTCTAGAGGTAATCCTACAGTTGAAGCAGAGGTACATACAGACTCTGGATTCGTTGGTAGAGCTTCGGTTCCATCTGGAGCGTCTACTGGAAAACATGAGGCAGTTGAGCTTAGAGATAATGATAATGATATTTATTTAGGTAAAGGAGTTTTAAGGGCCGTTAATAATATAAATACTTTAATAAATGATAATTTAAGAGGTTTGGATGTTTCAAATCAAATGTTAATTGATACAACTATGATTGATTTAGATGGGACTCCAAATAAATCAAATTTAGGTGCTAATGCACTATTAGCTGTTTCATTGGCATGTGCTAAGTCTGCTGCTAATGAATCAAATCAATCTTTATTTCAGTATATTGGAGGTAATGATGCGATTCAATTACCTATACCAATGATGAATATTCTAAATGGAGGAGCTCACGCTGATAATCACATTGACTTTCAGGAATTTATGGTCATGCCGTTAGGAGCAAATTCCTTTTCTGAGGCTCTTAGAATGGGAACAGAGATTTTTCATCACTTAAAAGTTCAATTAAAAAAAAATGGTTATTCTACTAACGTTGGTGATGAAGGTGGGTTTGCACCAAATTTAAGTTCTAATGAAGAGGCTATTGAAATTTTGTTGAAAGCAATTGAGTCTTCTGGTTACATAGCTGGTAGCGATATATATATAGCTATTGACGCGGCTGCTTCGGAATTTTATGATGAAAAACAAAATACTTATATAATTAATAAATCAGGTGAAAAAAAAATGACATCTTTAGAAATGGTTGATCTATGGGAGGATTTGGTTAATAAGTATCCTTTAATTTCAATTGAGGATGGATTGCATGAAGATGACTGGAAAGGATGGAAAGAATTAACTAAAAGAATTGGAAATAAAGTCCAATTGGTTGGAGATGATTTATTTGTTACTAACGTAGATAGGCTATCCAAAGGTATTAAGTCAAGTACTGCAAATTCTATTTTAATTAAAGTTAATCAAATAGGAACACTTAGTGAAACTATTTCAGCTGTTAACATGGCACACAGTAATGGATATACTTCTGTTATGAGTCATAGATCTGGAGAAACAGAAGATACTGTAATAGCTGATTTAGCTGTAGCACTAAATTGTGGTCAGATAAAGACAGGCTCTTTGTCAAGATCTGATAGAATTGCTAAGTATAATCAATTAATAAGAATTGAGGAACAACTTTCAGTGAATGCTATTTATGAAGGTAAAAAATTTAAGTTTTTAAAAAATAATAATATAAAAATATAATGACAAAAAAAGCTGAATTACACTATAATGGGAAAATATATGAATTACCGATAATTACAGGTACAGAAAATGAAAATGCCATAGACATTAGTAGACTTAGGGCAGATACAGGATTAATTACTTTAGATAAAGGCTTTAAAAATACTGGCTCTACACAGAGTTCCATAACATTTTTAAATGGAGAAGAAGGTATTTTAAGATACAGAGGTTACTCTATTGAAGATTTGGCAGAAAAGTCAAGTTTTTTAGAAGTTGCATTTTTATTAATTTATGGTGATTTACCAAGTAAATCAGAGTTAGATTTTTTTGTAGAAGAAATTACTCAGCATTCTTTAGTGCATGAAGATGTAAGATCTATTTTAGATGGTTTCCCATCCAAGGCTCATCCCATGGGAGTACTTTCCTCTTTAGTATCATCTTTAACTGCTTTTTATCCTAAATCTTTAGATCCAAATAGATCAAAAGAAGAAATAAACGCTACAATTATCAGAGCAATTGCAAAATTACCTACTCTTGCAGCTTGGAGTTATAAAAATAGGATGAGACAGCCAATTATGTATCCAAAAAATGAATTAAGTTATACTTCTAACTTTATGCATATGATGTTTGGTTTGCCTACAACTGAAAAAAAAATAAGTCCAGTGGTATCAAAAGCAATCGACAAGTTACTGATTCTTCATGCTGATCATGAACAAAACTGTTCCGCATCAACAGTTCGAATCGTTGGTTCATCCCATGCTAGTTTATATGCGTCTGTTTCTGCAGGTGTCGCAGCCTTGTGGGGTCCTTTGCACGGTGGAGCTAATCAAGCTGTTATTGAAATGTTAGAAAAAATAAAGCAAGATGGGGGTGATGTAGATAAGTATGTAAATAAAGCAAAAGATAAAAATGATGCCTTTAGATTAATGGGTTTTGGTCATAGAGTTTACAAAAATTTTGATCCAAGAGCTACAATAATTAAAAAAGCTGCTGATGATGTGTTGAATGAATTAGGAATCAATGATCCTGTTTTAGATATAGCTAAAAAATTAGAAAAAGTCGCTTTAAATGATGACTATTTTAAGTCTAGAGGCTTATATCCTAATGTAGATTTTTATTCTGGCATTATTTACAGAGCATTAGGTATTCCAACTGATATGTTTACAGTTATGTTTGCTTTAGGAAGATTACCAGGTTGGATTGCTCAATGGAAAGAAATGAGAGAAAATAAGGAGCCAATAGGTAGACCAAGACAAGTTTATACAGGATCTAATGAGAGAAAATATATTTCAATAGATCGCAGATAATCACACAATTGTTTTAATAATAGCTATATTTAATCAATCAAATTCTCAATACGATATTATTGAAATAAAATTCTAAATTTTAAAAATATTTATCATATTTTAATATTTAAAAAATGCTACAGTGAAATTATTTTATCTTCTTGTTCTAAAGAGATAATTAAATTTTAGATTTTTTTTTAATAACAACATATTTTGGCCCACTTTTAAATCCTTGGGGTAAATCTAATTTAGGAATAACTTTGTCTATTAACTTTTCAATTTTCATAAATTTTTTTATTTGTTTGGGATTTATGAATGTAATAGCTTCACCTTTTTCTGAAGCTCTGGCTGTCCTTCCAATTCTATGAATATAATCCTCTGCATCATTAGGTACTTCAAAATTAATTACCAATTTGATTTCTTTAATATCAATTCCTCTCGATAAAATATCTGTAGCAATTAGTATTTTGTTCTTTTTATGTTTAAAATCTCTTATTGTTTTTTCTCTTACTTCTTGTTTTAGACCAGAGTGCATTTCAGAGGCATATATTTTTTCTTTTTTAAGAGCTTTATGTATTTCTTTAACCATTTTAATACTAGAAGCAAAAATTAATATAGTGTTTAAATTTTTAAACTTTCCTTTCAGTATAGTGGTGATTAATTTAATTTTTTGATAATCATGTACTAAAAACGCTTTTTGTATTAGTCCTTCAGCGGGCTTAGATAATGCAATATTTATTGTTGTAGGATTTTTTAAAATATTATTTGCAAGCTGGCGAATCTTTGTTGGCATTGTGGCTGAAAATAATAAGTTTTGTCTTTTTAACGGAAGATTTTTAACTATTTTCATTATATCATCATAAAAACCCATGTCTAGCATTCTATCTGCTTCATCTAAAACTAAATGTTTTACATTTGATGTATCAAAATAATTAAAGTCTAAATGTGCAAGTAGTCTTCCTGGAGTACAAATTATAATGTCAACACCTTTTATTAAAGCTTTTTTTTGATTGTCAAATTCTATACCGTCTCCACCACCATAAATTGGATAAGATGTTGAATTAGTAAAATAAGCAAATCCTTCAATTTGATTATCAATTTGTTTTGCGAGCTCTCTAGTAGGTGCAATTATTATTGTATTAACTTTATTTTTAATTTTTGATTTATTTATCTTATCTAATATTGGTAATACAAATGCAGCTGTTTTTCCTGTACCTGTTTGAGCGCAAGCAATTAAATCTAAATTCTTTTGTATTGTAGGAATCGCTTTTTGTTGAATTGGTGTAGGATCAGAAAAACCCATAATATTTAGACCTTCTTGTAAATCTGCACCGAATTTAAAATTTTTAAATTTCATTTTTTTAGATTTAAAAAATCTTTATCTTATATTATTAATTAGTTTATTGATTTTATTTAGAACTGTAAAAAATATTTCCTTTTCTTGTTCGTTTATTTCTGAGAAAATTTTGTTGTTAAAATTTAATACAGTTTTTTTTGCTATTTCTCTTCTATTTAGACCTAACTTGGTTAACTTTATTATGACTTTTCTTTTATCAATTTTATCATTAACTCTTTCGATAACTCCAAGTTTTTCTAATTTTTTTAGTGATCTTGAAAGTGATGTGGCTTCCATACCCATGTTTGGACCTAATTGAGTTGATGGAGTTCCATCATACATGTCAATATTTAATACTATCATTGCTAATGCCATACTACCCATGTATTCAATTGCTGTGCGGTTATACATCTTAGTTATGTTATACCAAGTTTTTCTAATGTTGTAGTCAATTGTTTCTTCTTGTTCCATATGTCATATTTTTTATAAATGTACAAATAAAAACTATGCTTGCATAGTTTTTATTTGAATATTTGATTTTTTTTATCATTTAATTTATAATTTTATGAATTAAATAATAATTATGAAATATTTGTCTCCTTTAGAAATGCTATATAAATGGGAAAAAGAAAAGCCAAATGAGATTTTTTTATCTCAACCAATTAATGGAGTATGGCATAATTGGACATGGCAAGAATTTGGAGATGAAGTTAGAAAAATGGCAACATATTTGAAGCAATTAAATCTTCCTAGTGAAAGTAAAATAGGTTTATTGTCTAAGAATTGTGCCCATTGGTTAATGACTGATATGGCAATTATGATGAGTGGTCATGTGTCTGTACCACTATATCCTAATTTAAATGCTGAAACACTTTCGAAAATATTATCACACTCAGAAACAAAATTACTTTTTGTTGGTAAATTAGATAATTATAATGAAATGAAGGAAGGAGTTCCGCATGAAATACCTTGTATAACTTTCCCATTTTACTCTGAAAATTATCCTAAATGGGATGACTTACTTAAAAATATTTCTCCGCTAAAAGAAGACATTATAAGAAAGCCTAATGAACTTGCAACTATTATATATACTTCAGGTACAACAGGAGTTCCAAAAGGAGTTATGCATAAATTTTTTAACTTTTCATTTGCCACTACAAATGCTGTAAACATCATTCCTTTAAAGGAGGAATCTTTTTTTTCATATTTACCATTATGTCATATTGCAGAAAGATTATTAGTGCAAATGGGCAGTTTATATTGTGGAGGTAGAGTTTCTTTTGTAGAAAACTTAGATACCTTTGCTAAAAACTTATCTGATGTGTCTCCAACTATTTTTTTAGGTGTTCCTAGAATCTGGACTAAATTTCAGCAGGGAATTCTTTCAAAAATTCCTCAGAAAAAGTTAACTCTGCTATTAAAAATTCCAATTATTTCTACAATTATTAAAAATAAAATAAAGAAAAATATCGGATTGGCTAATGCAAATAATGTATTTACTGGAGCAGCTCCAACACCTGTGTCTTTAATAAAATGGTTTACTCATTTAGGTATTAATATTCAAGAAGCATATGCTATGACAGAAAATACTTGCTATTCTCATGTTACTCTAAAAAATAATATAAAAATTGGTTATGTAGGAAAGCCTCTCCCTTTATGTCAAGTTAAGCTCTCTAGTAGAAAAGAAATTCTAATAAAACATGATGCGTTAATGGATGGTTATTATAAAATGGAAAATGAAACAAGTCAAACAATTGTTAATGGTTGGCTTCATACTGGAGATGAGGGATATATTGACGATGAAGGATTTTTGAAAATTACTGGAAGAGTAAAAGATTTATTTAAAACAACTAAAGGAAAATATGTTGCGCCATCACCAATAGAAATGAAGATTTCTGCAAATAAAAATATTGAACAAGTTTGTGTTGTTGGTGACGAGTTGCCTCAACCTATTGCACTTCTGGTTTTATCAGAAAGAGGTAAAAGTACGTTGCGTGAAGATTTAAAAATAAGCTTAAATAGGACTTTAGATAATATGAACAGCATGTTAGAGAACCATGAAAAGATTCATAATTTTATTGTTTTAGATCAGCCATGGACAGTAGAAAACAAGCTACTAACACCTACAATGAAAATAAAAAGAAATTTGATTGAAAAAAAGTATAGTATTTTTTACAAAGATTGGTACGATAAAGAATCTATTTTTTTTATTTAAGTTTTTAATTTTTTCTTTTTAGCTGCTGGAAAAAGAATATTGTTTAATATCAATCTATATCCAGGTGAGTTTGGATGTAAAGAAAGATCAGTTTTTGGATCACCAACTCTATGTTGATAGTCTTCTGGATCATGTCCCCCATAAAATGTCCATGTGCCATTACCAAGTTTTCCGTGTATATATCTTGATTCATTAAGTGATTTTGTTTCACCCAAAATGACGACATTAGACTTAATAAACTCATTTTTGAATGAAGTAGTTTGTCCCATAAAGCCAGCAATAACTTTTGTATGATTTTGACATAGCATTGTAGGTACAGGGTCCCACTTTGCTGAGAAATCAAAAAGAGTAAAAAAGTCCATCTTTGGATTTATTTTTCTTTGTTGTGTAGCATCAATTGAAGAAAATTCATATCTATTTGGATTTTTTTCTAGTGTGAAATCTTTGAATGCCAATGTATTTGAAAAATCAAGTTTTTTATCAACATCACTGTCCATTGGATCGCCATCAAACATGTGCGAACAAATATCAATGTCTTCTGAAGCAAGCGCTATATCATAGCTATCCGTGGCAGAACACATAGCAAATAAAAAACCTCCTGAAAAAACATATTCTTTAATTTTTTTTGCTACTGCTAGCTTAGAATCAGACACTTTGCTATAACCTAATTTATTAGCTAATTGCTCAGCTTTCTTTTTTCCTTCTTTATACCATGCTGCATTTTGAAAAGATGCGTAAAATTTCCCGTACTGACCTGTAAAATCTTCATGGTGTAGATGGAGCCAATCATACATAGGAAGTAAATTATTAAGTACTTCTTCATCATAAATTACATCATAAGGAATTTCTGCATAAGAAAGAGCCATTGTGACGGCATCATCCCAAGGTTGATTTGTTTTTGGAGAGTATATAGCAATTTTTGGGCTTTTTTCTAACCTTATAACATCCATATTTACTGAAGGACTAGAAATTTCTTGAACAATTTTATTAGCTTGAATGTTGGCAATTACTGTAAATGAAACTCCTCTTATTGTACATTCATTTTGAAGAACTGTATTTTCTTTAATTAAAAAACTACCACCACGATAATTTAATAGCCAATCAACAGTTATATTTTGATTTATAGCAAAGTATGCAATACCATATGATTTGAGATGATTTTTTTGAGTATCATCCATAGGTATGAGTATATATGCAGCATGGCTTATTTTTACAATAAATAGAAGCTGAAAAACAAAAAAATATATTAAAAATTTAGTATGGTTCATCTTTATCTTCATTCATTTTTGATGAAAGTGAAATCATTGATTCATTATTAATAAATTCTTGAGATTCTTCGAAATAATCAAGATCTGAGAATTTTGCAAATTCATCTATAAACTTTAATCTTACATTTTTAAGTTCTCCATTTCTATGCTTTGCAACTATAAGTTCTCCTTGTCCTCTTGAGTCATCGCCATTATCCCATTCATAGATTTTATAATATTCTGGACGATAAATAAATGTAACAATATCAGCATCTTGTTCTATTGCTCCTGATTCTCTCAGGTCTGATAGCATAGGTCTTTTGCTTCCAATACCGCTTCTGTTTTCGACTCCTCTATTAACTTGAGATAATGCAATTACAGGAATTTTAAGTTCTTTTGCTATACCTTTAAGTGATCTTGATATTGTTGAAATTTCTTGTTCTCTGTTACCAGCATTATTTCCAGCATTCATTAGTTGTAGATAGTCAATTATTATAATTTTAACTGAATGATTTTTTACAAGCCTTCTTGCTTTTGCTCTAAGCTCAAAAATTGTTAAAGCAGGTGTGTCGTCAATAAATATTGGTGCCTCAGATAAATATTTTATCTTTTCATGAAGTTGAACCATTTCATGATCTGCTAAGTTTCCTTTTCTAAGTTTAGCTCCAGCAAGTTCAGCTTCACTTGCAATTAGTCGATTAACTAATTGTTCAGAAGACATTTCCAAAGAAAAAAGGCCGATGGGAACATTATGGTCTATAGCAATATTTCTAGCCATTGATAATGCAAATGCTGTTTTACCCATTCCTGGCCTAGCTGCACAAATAATAAGATCTGATTTTTGCCATCCAGATGTGACTCTATCTAAATTTTTAAAACCTGAGGGAATACCACTTAAAGAATCCTCCTTATTTCTTAAAACTTCAATATTTTCAAGAGCATTCTTAATTAGTGAACTCATCTTATCGTAACTTTTTCTAAGTGTACCTTCTGTGACAGTAAATAATTCTGCTTCAGCATTATTAAGTAAATCAAATATATCCACAGAATCATCAAAGGCATCAGCACTTATTTTTCTAGCAATGTTAATTAATGATCTTTTAATAAATTTTTCTGCGATTATTCTTGCATGAAATTCAGTGTTTGATGCTGTTGAAACATTATTCGTTAGCTCTGAAACATAGGACAGTCCACCAACATCATTAAAATATTTTAATCTTTTGAGCTCTTCAGAAACAGTTAAAATATCAATCGGCTCAGTATTATTAAATAAATTAACAATTGCTTCAAAAATTTTCTGATGTTTAGGATTATAAAAATATTCAATTTTTAAAGCATCAATTGCATCAGATAGTGATTCATTATCAATCATTAGAGCCCCAAGAACTGCTTGTTCAAGTTCAACTGCTTGAGGCTGTAATTTTCCATCTATTTTATTAGTTGGAGTCGCTTTTAATTTTTTTGTACCTATTTTCTTACTCATTTTGTTCATTCACAACACCCATGCTTGAAAATTTTTCAATTCTTTTTTCTACAAGATTATTTGGTTTTATATTTGAAAATTCAAGTATTGATCTCTTAATTGATTTTTTAACTATTTTAAAAGTTTCTTCTGGAAATGTATGTGCTCCTCCTAAAGGTTCATTTATAATTTCATCAACTAAACCTAGTTTTTTCATATCCTTTGCTGTTAGTTTAAGAGCATCAGCTGCTTTGGCTTTAAAGTCCCAGTTTCCCCATAGAATAGTTGAACAGTTTTCTGGAGAAATTACAGAATACCACGCATTATTTAACATAATTATTTTATCACCTACTCCAATTCCAAGTGCACCACCTGAAGCGCCCTCTCCAATTATTATAATTATAATTGGAACTTTTAATTTTGTCATTTCTAAAATGTTCCTTGCAATTGCTTCTCCTTGACCACGCTCTTCAGCTTCTAGTCCAGGAAATGCTCCTGGTGTGTCGATGAAACATACTATAGGTTTTTTAAATTTTTCAGCCATTTTCATTAGTCTTAGGGCTTTACGATACCCTTCAGGGTTTGCCATCCCAAAATTTCTGAATTGTCTTTCTTTTGTGGTTCTTCCTTTTTGTTGACCTATTAGCATTACTGATTGATCTTCTATTAATCCCCAACCTCCTACCATTGCTTTATCATCTCTTACTCCTCTGTCACCATGTAGCTCTAAAAATTGATTTTCTGTTATTGCTTTAATATAATCTAAAGTATAAGGTCTTTGGGGGTGTCTAGATAACTGAACTTTTTGCCAAGAACTAAGATTGTTGTATATTTTCTTTCTTGTATTTTTAATTTTTTCTTCAATATCATTAATAGTTTTTGTTACATCAATAGATTCTTCATTTCCCAGTTCTTTAGCTTTTTGTAATTTATCTATTAGTTGTTCAATAGGCTTTTCAAATTCTAAATATTCCATAAACTTTATTATAGTAGCAAATTTAAATAAAATGATTTATGCAAAACTAAAAAAAACATATCTATTATTTTTATTGTTAAAAACTTAAAAATCCATTTAATTATCCAATATTTGTAGAAACATATTTGTATATGATTTGTTATCCTAATGCAAAAATAAACTTAGGTCTAAATATTATAAAAAAAAGATCAGATGGTTTTCATAATATTAGTTCTGTTATCTATCCAATACAAGATCTATATGATGTTTTAGAAATCGTTGAGTCTAATTCATTTTCTTTTACAGTTTCCGGTACTTTATTTAATAATGATATTCAATCTGATAAAAATATTTGTGTTAAAGCTTATAATTTATTAAAAGCTGATTTTAATTTACCTTGTGTTAAAATTCATCTGCATAAACGTATAAAAATTGGTGCTGGATTAGGTGGTGGTTCGTCTGATGGAGTTTTTACTTTAATTTTATTAAACGATATTTTTAATTTAAAATTATCTAAAGATGATTTAAAACGTTATGCTATTATTTTGGGATCAGACTGTCCATTTTTTGTTGAAAATACACCTCACATTGTTTCTGGTAAGGGGGAATTGATGAAGAAAATAGATATAAATCTTAAAAACTATGAATTTAAATTTTTTTTCCCAGATATTTTTATTTCTACTAAAGAAGCATATTCAAATATTGAGCCAAAAAATCCTGAAGTAAATTTATTTGATGTTATTTCAAGTCCCTTACAAGAATGGAAAGAAAAATTAAAAAATGATTTTGAGTCTTATGTTTTTCAAAAATATCCTCAATTGCAAAAGATTAAAAATGAATTTTACGAAAGAGGTGCTGTTTATTCTTCAATGACTGGCTCAGGAAGTGTTATATATGCAATTTTTAAAAAATAATTTATCAGAACTTATTCATTCATTGTAATGAAGAATTCATTATTATCTTTTGTTTTTTGTAATCTATCTTTCATGAATTCAATTGCTTCAATCGGATTCATGTCAGCTAAATAATTTCTGAGAACCCAAATTCTTTGAATATGTTCTTTGTCAAGTAACAAGTCCTCTCTCCTTGTTGATGATGATACTAAATCGACTGCAGGGTATATTCTTCTATTAGAGATTTTTCTATCAAGTTGTAACTCCATATTTCCAGTACCCTTAAATTCTTCAAAAATAACTTCATCCATTTTACTTCCAGTTTCTGTTAGAGCAGTAGCAAGTATTGTTAATGAACCTCCTTTTTCAATTTTTCGAGCTGCACCAAAAAAGCGTTTAGGTTTGTGAAGTGCATTTGCATCGACCCCACCACTTAATATTTTTCCTGATGCTGGCTGTACAGTGTTATATGCTCTAGCCAGTCGTGTTATCGAATCTAATAATACAACTACATCATGACCACATTCAACCATACGCTTTGCTTTTTCAAGAACAATATCAGCAACCTTTACGTGTCTGCTGGCAGGTTCATCAAAAGTAGATGCTATAACTTCAGCATTTACACTTCTTTCCATATCAGTAACTTCTTCTGGTCTTTCATCAATTAACAAAATAATCATGTATACTTCTGGATGATTATCTGCAATTGCATTGGCAATATCTTTTAATAAAACTGTTTTTCCTGTTTTTGGTTGAGCAACAATTAGTCCTCTTTGCCCTTTACCTATTGGTGTGAACATATCTAACATTCTTGTTGAGATGTTGTTATGTCCATTACCTAAAAGATTAAACTTCTCGTTAGGAAAAAGTGGTTTAAGATGATGAAATGGAATTCTGTCTCTTACAATTTCTGGTTCACGCCCATTAATAGCTTCAACTTCTATTAAAGGATAATATTTTTCACCAGTTTTTGGTGGACGAACTTTGCCATTAATTGTATCACCCGTTTTTAAACCAAATAACTTAATTTGAGAATGTGATACGTATACATCATCAGGAGATGTTAAATAATGATAGTCACTTGATCTAATGAATCCATACCCATCTGGCATTATTTCAATTACTCCTTCTGCTGTAATAATACCATCAAAATTATAATCGTATTTTGAATTTTGAAGATTGTTTTGCTGACTTGACTGTTCTTTGTCTTTTAAACTAGCTTTTATTGGCTCAGCTTTTTTTTCCTTCTGCATAGCTGGTTTTATGATTTTTTGTTTTTTAATTGCTTTGTCTTTATTGTTTTTTTCTAATGATAAACTTTCTGCTTGTTTATCAAGAATTGCATAAGTTAATTGTTCTTTATTTACTTTAATTTTTTTTAAATCTAGCTTTTTTGCAATTTCTTGAAGTTCAACAATTTTTTTCTTGTTTAATTCCTCTAGTTTATACATAATTTTTTAATAGTTTGTAAATAATGTTGTACTAATTTTTTAATAGTGAAATAAAAATTATAGGTATTGAGATTTTTTGTATATCAGATAAGTTATGCAATAATACAATTTTTTTTAAAGATGGACAAAATTGTACAATTTTATTAATTTTGTCAAAAAAAATATGATACAAAGATTACAAACTCTTCTTTTATTTTTTTCAACCTTATGCATAATTATAATAGCATATTCTGATTATTTTCCAATTTATATTAATAAAACGGAACCAATCTATTTAAATGAAGATGAATTGTTATCAGTTAGGTTATGTCTTATTTTTTCAGCACTACTTTCTGTTTTAGCCATTTTTCAATTTAAAAATAGAAAAAGACAGTTACTTTTATCTAGTTTTGCTAGATTCCTAATTACTATTAGTTTCGCATTAATTGTATTTTTATATGGAAATGTTGATAACAGAGATTTTTCTATAGGAACATTATTGTTAATTATTCCATTTATTTCTTTAGTTGCTGCTAACTTTTTTATTAAAAAAGATGAAAAGTTAGTTAAATCAGCTGATAGAATACGTTAGTTTTTTTGTCTTTCAATTACCTTAAGATCTTTTATATTCTTTTTTTCTACAGTAAATTGAATTAAAGTTTTTACTTGGTGAATTCCATATTCCCCAAGTGCGCCAGGATTAATATGTAGCAAATTATAATTTTTATCATACATCACTTTTAATATATGTGTGTGTCCACTTATAAATAAATCTACTTTTTTTTCTTTAATAAAATTTAAAATCTTTTTGTTGTAACAACCTGGATAACCTCCAATATGAGTCATAAGAACATTTATATCTTCACATTTGTAATAAATCATTTCTGGAAATTCTGATCTGATAATTGAATTATCAATGTTACCATATACAGCTTTTAATTTTGCAAATTCTTTTAACTTATCTACTACTTCAAGATTTCCAATATCTCCAGCGTGCCATATTTCGTCTGCTTCAACAAAATATTTAAAAAAATTATGGTCAAGAATACTATGAGTATCAGAAATCAATACTATTTTTTTCACTTTATCTTAGTAGCTTTACTGTTCCTGGATATATAAATAATCGTTGATTAAAATCTTTAACACTTATCGAGTATGGATAAACACCTGAAGGTACAGGTTTACCGTTTGCAAATCCATCCCACGAACTATTTTCCTCGCTAAAAATAATCGATCCCCATCTGTCATAAATTGTAATTACGTAAGAATCTTCTCCATTTAAAATAGGCTTAAAAATATCATTATTTCCATCATTGTTAGGAGTAAATGCATCCGCTATAAATACTGAGAAAGTTGGATTAATTTTTAAAAAATTAAATGCAGAATCAGTACAATTATATTCATTGGTAATGTAGTATTTGATTGAATAAGTTCCAGTATCAGAATAAGTGTGCCAAAAATTTAGTTTATCATAAATTACAGTACCGTCCCCCAAATGCCATTCTGACGAGATTATATTTTCATCGCTATTGTCCCTAAAAAATATATTTGGATCGTTTATATCTGTAGGCTGAGGACTGAAAAACATTTTAGCTTCAGGTGAATCACTTATAGTAATAATTTCTTCAATTTCATTATAGCATGAAGTTGTTGGGTCTGTGTATTCATACCTTATTAAATAGTCTCCGAAATCTAAATTTTCTACGTCAAAATAATTATTTAGATTATTATTTATGTAGTATGTACCTCCTGAAGGTGTCGCGCTGTTAAGAAAATATGACGATTCACCAAAGCAAATATCATCTTCGTTTAATGATAATTGAGGTAATTGTTTTACTTCTATATGAACAAAATCATTAAACATCTGTTTGCAACCTTCATCATCAGTTAAAGATAAAATATAAACTTGTCCACTGTAATTAGGTGTCAATGTAATTGGCATTCCTTGTGGTATCAACAATCCATTTGTATCTATTATAAATGATTTTATGATTGAATCCTGTAATTCTAAAGTGTAAATATTATTGGAAGCATTAGAGATATTTATGCTGAGAGTAGACTGTTCATATCTACAAATAGGACTTGTGGCTATGAAATCTAAAAATAATTCGTTAGCTTCATTTATAGTTATTGAACTATCATATGAGCAACCATTAATATCAGTTATTGTAAATGGGTATGTTCCAGCTTCTAGAGCATACTGATTAAAAGTACCAAAATCTGTATTAAATGGTGATGTTCCTCCGCTAATAATTAGGTTTACTGACCCATTGTCTTCTCCATAACAATCAACATCTGTAGTTGAAGCTAAAACAGAAATTGTATCAGGTTCAAATATTGTAATATTACTGTCTTTAATACAATTATTTGCATCAACAATTTGATATGAGTAGTTGCCTGGAGCAAGATGAGAGGAGTCTACACCAAACCATGTTTCTGTGTATGGGGGAATACCTCCAGAAATTTGTAGATCGACATTTCCATCTTCATATCCAAAACAACTTACATGTGCAATGACAGGACTTGTAAAAAGTTGAGGGGGTTGAGTTATGAAAACAGTGTCAGTTAGAGAACAATTATTGCTATCGGCAACTGTTACAATATGATTTCCTGCTGGTAGTGCATTTGGATTAAGTCCTCCCCAAAAAGTGTTATATGGCGAACCAGCGCCTCCAGAAATGTTTAGTATGGCTGAGCCATCATTTCCACCAAAACAACTTACACTAAATGTGTCTATTGATAGTTGCATTCCAAAAGGCTCATTGATTATTACTAAACCTTGGGCTACACATCCATTTTCATCAGTTACAACATAATTATGTGTTCCAGCATTTAAAGCATTTGGATCACTTCCGTTCCAGTTTGTATAATAAGGTATTGTTCCACCAAAAATATTTAAGTAAGCCGCTCCATCAAAATAGCCAGCACAAGTAGCATCTGTACTACTAGCTATTGCAAATAGGGAGTCAGGTTGATTAATTGAAAAAGTATCAGAACTCAAACAGTTATTACTATCTGTAACTGTATATGTGTAAATACCAGCACTAAGCTGTAAAGGATTGAATCCACCAAAATCTTCAATGTAAGGTAATGTTCCTCCAGAGGTATTTAATATAATACTACCGCTATTTTCATTGTTGCATAAAACATCAGAAATTATCGGATTTGTAATAAGTTGAGATGGTTCATCAATTAAAATTGTATCAGATTTCACACACATATTGGAATCAGATATATAATATACATACGTTCCTGGCTGTAATGCCTGAGTCGTGTAGGTTGTTACTCCATTTAATAGTGTTTGGTTAAAGGGAGGTATCTCAATAGTATAATTTGGAATACCACCTGAAATATTGATTGTGATATTTCCATCATTTGCCCCGAAGCAACTTATATCATTATAATATGAAGAAACAACTATATCTGTTGGCTCACTAATATTAAAAGATTCACTAAGAACACATCCGCTACTATCAGTTACATCAACGGAATAATTTCCAGAAACGAGGTTTGTAATACTATTTGATGTTGAAAAATTAGACCAAAAATAAGTAGTTGTCTGTGGTTCATTTACTACTTCTATATATCCGTCATTTGCCCCAAAACAACTGATATTATAAGCATTTATTGTTGGATTAAATGCTGGAGGCTCATTTAAAACATATGTTTCATTTAGATAACAACCCAAACTATCTGTAACTGTCAAAGTATAGGTTCCAGAAGAAATATTATTGATGTTTTGTGTGTTTTGTCCACTTGACCAATTATATAAAAACGGAGGGTAAGATCCGTTAGATGTAATATTAATTGACCCATTACTTAACCCATTACATGAAGGATCTATTATTGTTGGATTAATATCTATATTTGATTCATTTAGAATAATTTGATATTGAAACGAAAAATTACCTGGAACAGGGCAAGCATCATTTGCAACATCAACAGTAAAAAAATATGGACTATTAGCAATGTCAGCTGCTGTTGGAGTCCAATTAAAAGTTCCAACTGGATTCATTGTGTTATTGTTTGAAACATTAAAGCTTGCACCATTTATACCTCCATTCCAGCTCATATTCACAAAAGCTCCCCCAATAGAACAGGCATTTCCTCCAGAAATGTTAAATGAATTTACTCCGCTTGTTCCAAAATTTAGTGTCCCACTAATTTGCCCACTTATTGTGTTGTTACCGCTTATAGTGTAGGTATTTCCATTCCAGCCATCACCCCAAGAATCATACATTAGTAGTTGTAAGTTTCCAAGGTTCGTTGCAGGTATGCAAACTGTTCCAGAAAAAGGCGCGCCACCAGAGGCTAAAATTGTACCTGCACCTGATCCAGAAGGATCATAAATTTCCCAAGAAACTTCACTTTGCCAGCTGCCTCCTCCGACATTTATTGTAATTTCATAGCCCGGGGGTGGAGGGGGATTATTATTAATAGTATTTATGTCAAAGTTTATATTTTGATTACCATTAGGACAATCAAGTGTTATGGTGTATGTGTTTATATCAGCAATATCCACAACATTATTACTATTTATTCCTGTTAGGCCTGGGGGATTTGTTGCAGTACAAGAAAATGCATTTATTTGAATATCTCTTATTATGCTGCCAATTAATACTCCGTTTCTATATTCTGATACTTTTATCGCAAGTACACCAGTAATAATATTTGGAGGGGTTACGCATAAATTTCCAGTTATTGGATCGAATGTTGATCCACCACCAACAGGATTATTAATTGAATATGGTGCAATATAATTTACAGTTCCTCCATTTGCAGTGTTTAGTGGAATTACTAATTCATATAACAATGAATCGCCATCAGTTTCAATTGCTCCGTTGTTGTAGCAATAATAATTTCCAGCGCATATAAACGGAGTAGGGTATTGACTAAATGTTGGTGAATTGTTACAGAAATTTAAATTGTTCAGTGTTGCTTGAACACAAAGATCTTGTCCTCCAGGATTTACAATCGTGTTTATAGCATTGTTTCTTGCTGGTTCACAGACCGAAAGTGTCCAGTTTGAACATTTTGACAATGTTATGGTTGTTTCGTAAGTATATTGTTCTATTCCTAATGAACTCCCTCCATTACAATATGACAAACATTGAGGATTGATATTGACTGCTCCTCCAACAGTTTGTAGAGTAGAAGATCCTGAACCGCAAGAAGATGTATATTGCAATTGTAATAAAGGATTGGATCCATATCCAGGTGCAGTAATTCCTTCACAATCTCTATAGAACTTTAAGGTAACTCTGTATACATCAGAAGTATTTCCTTGTGATATACATTCATATGAGATATCCATTCCCGCAGCGTGGGTAGCATGTGAGTTATAACTAAAAAAAATAGATGCTATTAGAATAAATATTAATCTCATTTTACAAAAATAGTAATAATCAGATAATTAATCATTTAGGTAGGCTGGAAGTTAAACTATTTTAAAAGCATAACAGTACCCTCATAAGTCTTTATTTTTCCCTTAATATCTTTTAAAATTATAGAATATACATAAGCCCCTTTGCTAGCGTACGCACCATTATTTATTTTACCATCCCAAGCAGCAAGGCAATTGTTATTTACACAAGACAAATAATCATTTGAAAATTCATTAGACTTAAAAATTCTTTGACCTTCTCTGTTATATATGCTTAACTCATACTCTAAAACTCCATTAACAATTGGAAGAAAGTAATCATTATATAGATCATTATTAGGTGTAAAAGCGCTAGGAACATATATAGAAAAAACAGGAGAAATAATCACGGTTTGTGTTGCGATATTTATACATCCACTATCTGATTCAACAGTTAGTGAGACTTGAAACGTTCCCGTATCTGTATATAGGTGAGTAATTTTATCAAAATTAGTAACGGAATAATTTCCATCATCAAAATTCCATATTCCACTAGCATGATTGTTGGATAAATCTGTAAATGTAATTTGTGGATTAAGTATATCAGCTGGTTGAGGATACAAGCTGAAATTTGCTTCTGGAAGTGGATTAACATTAACAAATGCACTTCCAGAAATTGATATTGCTTCACACCCATTAATATCTGTCACATTTTGCACAGTATAGGCACCAGTTTGATCTGTCGTAACTGAGTATGTGCTTCCAATATTAGACACAGAATTTTGTATTAATCCAGCTGAATAAGTTAAGTTGTATGGAGGTGTTCCAGAATTTATTGAAAACATTATTTCAGCTGTACTTCCATCATCACATATTGAGCCACCACCACTTATATTAATTTCAGGTAAAGGATTAGTATTGATGTTGAGTGCCTGCGTAATATTATTTGTGCAACTATTGTTATCAGTTATAGAATTAATAACGTATACCGTTTGAGTTGCAGGACTTATTGCTATTGAATCAACGCTATTGTTAAATGGAATTGAAGTTTGAGATCCGTTTACAGAGTAGTTAACAATCCAAGGAGCAGCTCCTGCAGTAAAATTGAATTTTAGTTGAATGATATCTCCATCACATGTCTCGTTTGGGCTTGTAAATGTAAGTTGGGGAATTTCATTAACTGTAAGTATTGTATTGTTGCCGGTTAAGTCAGAAACACAACCTTTAGAGTCCGTAACATATGTTAGTTCATAATTTGTAGTTTGGTTAGGAGATATAACTAAATTAAGACCAGCTGCCGGAACATTTTCTTGTTTTAATACACCTCCTTCAAGGTAATCTACAATGTAAGGCGGTGTTCCGTCAGGTGTAGAAAAAATTAGGCTAGAATTATCGCCAACACAAATAGGATTTGGAGCTACTGCAATATTAATATCGGGTAGTGGATTAACATATATGTCTTGTGAAGTTATGCTGTTTTGATTTGAACAACCATTTGCATCAGTTATATCGGTAATGATATAAGTGTTATTTCCGCTTGAGGGATTTATGTCAATACTATTTTGACCTCCATTATTTATTGGACCAGCAACTTGCGGATTTCCATTTACAGTATAATTGACTGTATATGGTGCAATTCCTCCTTGATTAAAATCAAAATCTAATGTGATTGGATCGTTAAGACAAATTTCTGAACTAAGTATGCTAAAATCAACACTAAAATATTCTGGTTCTGAAATAATTATTGTTGTGTCATTTTCACATGCATTGGGATTAGTAGTAGTTATTGTGCTCAAGTCATTAGCTGAAATGGTGTATGTTCCTACTGCTACATTATTTGGATCAATAATTCCTCCCCAGTCCGTTATATTATAAGGCCCTCCATTTCCACCAGATATATTGTTAAAGTTAATTATTGCATCATCAAATCCGTTACAAGTAATGTCACTGATGTTAGGATTAAAAATAATTTCTTCCGGTTCTGTTATAGTTGCAAAATCTTGAACAGGACATCCTCCAACTGTAATGATTACAGAGTATGTCCCTGGACCTAAATTTGAGATACTATCAGACGTTGAGCCATCAAACCACTGATATGTAGCTGATGAAGCTGGTGCATTTAATACAATTGAATAGTCTTCTGTTGCTCCAAACCATGGGATTCCAAATAAACCAGCATCTTCACATGGTCCCATAATTACAGCTGTCCCTCCTCCTCCGTTGCTCATACATACAACACGCATTCTAGTTGGGCCGTAAGCTCCAGTAGCGGGAACAGCAAAAGTAAAGGGGTAAACAGTTCCAGGTATCCAAGTTCCAACAGGTATATTTATTACACCGAGGTCTTCTCCGGCGTCTAAAAAATCCCCATCAATATTAAAATCTATGTATACATTAATTGCTTCAGGAGCATATGATCCAGTAACTGCGAATTCATCATGAGGTGTAACATTAACTGTGAATACTTGTCCTTCTGTAAGATCAGCAAACATTGTTGTAGTATAATCTTCATAGAAATCATTTGTTCCAAATGTACTATTGTTAATATTAAAATTATTTCCATTTAGTTGTACTTGCCCGATGCTTGTTTGAGGTTGCGCAGAAAATCCACTAGATGGATTAGATGCACAGTATGACAAAGTTGAAATATTTCCCGGTGGAGTTGTCCCCCCAAATACTGTTATACTTGCAGAACCATCGTCAGCACCAAAACAACTGCTATTAAATTCATTAATAATGCTTGATGTATTTAGTGGATCATATAATGAAACGCTATTGGAAAAAATACAACCATTATTGTCAGTTATTGTATAATCAAAAGTTCCTGAGGTAAGTTGCAGAGGGTCTTCACCAAACCAATCAGCAACATAAGGTGTTGTACCTAGCGTTGGAGTAACAATAGCACTTCCATCGTTAAATCCAAAGCATGAAGGATTTGTTATAGTAACATTTGATGATAAAACAGTTGGTGCTTCATTTACTGTTATAGAACTAGTATAAGGAACTGGAGCACAGCCAGTAGGAGTGTAAGTATATGTTATATTGTGATTTCCAGGGCCATAAATAGCTGGATCAAAGTCAGTGATAATTGTTCCTGAGCTATTAGTGAACACTCCTTGGCCTTGAGAAGACCATCCAGCAACAGGTATACCTGTAAGAGTAAAACCAGTTTCATTAGAACAAATAGTTGATTGTGAAGTTATTGAAATATTAGATGCGCTAAAAACATCTAAAATAACATAAGCAGTATCACTTGGGCAATTAGCTGTACCAGGAATAGTATAACTGTAAGTTCCTGTAGGGTCACTTGCAGGATCAAAGCTTCCACTAACAGTATCACCATTATAAAACCATGTTCCATATGTTAAAGGGTTTCCATTTAGTTCATCTATGAGATCTATCACCGGGTCTGAATCGCAAAACAAAATAGGAGTATTTACACCAACGGATCCTCCTGCATCACCTGGAGAAGGTCCTCCAAATGCGTCGTTAGGACCAAAAGAAGTAAATTGAATAAAGCATGGGTCTGGAGAAGATCCCACATCAGCCCAATTAGATACCATAACAACATAAATTTCTCCAGCGACTGCATTTGCAATTTGGAGAACTTCAGCTGTTGTAGCTGGAGCACTACTGCAATCCTCTTGATTTAAATTTGTTAACTGATCACACATAGTTAATAAATCATTAAATGGTCCCCAGCACTTAAAATCTAAATCAGGAGAGGTATTTACATTTGGGTAGGGAATTCCGATTACGTCAGTAGGAGTAATATTAATATTAAGGGGTCCATTGGTATTTGAAACAAAATAGTAAAATGAGGCATTTCCACTAATAGATGTAAATCCACAGTTTAAATTTGCACCAAAAGGAGCTGTAGCAGTACCTGAAGTTGCTGCTGGGTACAAAGCTCCATTACAAATTTCAGGAATGGTTGATGAGCAGTTTTGGATTGGACCTGCACCAGCTTGACCAAAAACAGATAAACTGTAGCAAAAAAATAATATTATTAGAGAAAATTTATTCATTTAGTAACATACTTGTAACTCACAAATATAAAAAAAATTTGCCGTAAATTTTAAGTTTTTTAGTAACTTAAATCTTTAGTTTAATCTTTTAACGTCATTTTCTCTTATCCAGCCTTTTCTTCCATCATTTAGTTTTATGTATATCCAATCATTATTTGTCTTAACAACTTCAACTTTTGTTCCTAAAGATAAATTAAATAGCTTTTTATTCTTAATATTATCTGTAGGTTCACTATTTACTGGCAAAGAAGAAGAAAATATTATTGCTTCTTTTTTTATAAAGTTGTTATAAGACTTATAGGAAATAAAAACTAATAATATTGAAACACATGCAAGAATATAAAATACATATTTTCTTAGCTCTATTATTTTAAAATTTGAAATTAAAATTGAAGATACAGTCATCCAAATAAATAGTATTGTAATTATTTGCCATGTCTTAACTTCAAATAAGTTTATTATTTTTTTTCCCCATTTTTGGTAGAATGTATCGGGTAATGGGTTAATTCTATTTTTGATTTTAGATTTAACAATATTTAAATTTTCAACTGTTTTTTTATCATTTTTGATTTTTAAACTTTTTTCATAACACCATATTGCTTCAGCTAAATTTTCAATTTTATAATATGAGTTGCCTAAATTATAGTATAACTCACTACTTATTTTATCTAAATTAATTAATTGCTCATATGTTTGAATAGCAATTTCATAGTTTCCTTTTTCATATTCATTATTTGCTTTTTTAAATAATGATTCATTTGCAAAAAGATTTGTTGATAGTAACAAAATACTTATTAAATATTTTTTCATTTTAATGATTTTTCTACTTCCATAATTATTTTTTTAGCCTTATCCAAAATTTCTTCCATTTTCATATTTTCATTATTAATTGAAGAAAATCTAGCATATTCGCATTCGTTTAATAAGTCAATAAATCTATTTTGGATTTCATCACTTAAGTTATTAATGCTGAAATACTTGTAAATTGATTCTTTTGAAAGATTTGATGATTCAACTTTAAATTTGAAACCAAAATAATTCCAAAGAGACTTTTCGACCTCTTCAAAAAAACCACTAAAATCTTTCTTTTTCATGCATTTTTTTGCGTTTTTTAACCTTTTTTGTGCAATTTTCTGCATTTTTTTGTTTTTGCTGTCAAATATTTTTCTTCTATTAAAATAGATATAAATTTTTATTATTAGAAAAATAAAGATTGGTAAAATTGTTAAAATATAAAAGACGTTTATTGATAGTATGTGCAGTTTATCAAAATATTTTAATCTATTGATTTCATCTGAAAAAGATAACTTTTCAATTGAGAATTTTATTGGTTTTTTTAGTTTTGTTTTTTCTGAAATATAGTTGATTTCTTTTTCGTAGTTTCTAGATTCAGTTTCATAAGAGTTATCTCCTTCAATTACAATTAATGTTTCTTCACTCGATTTGTATGTACTGTAAGATTTTTTTTGTGAATTATAAACAATGATGCTTGATGAAGGTATATTATATTTGCCTTTAAACTTAGGAATTAGTACATAATCGAGTTTTTTGACACTTCTTTCCATACCACCTTTAAAAATTTTATTGTCATCAATTTGTGATTTAATTACTTCAAAATCTTTTGGAAATAATGTTAAAATATCATCCCATGTTAATAATGCGATGTTTCCTGTGCCTGTGATTGTTATACTATAGTTTACTGCTTCATTTGCTTTTACTGTATCATTACTTATTTCTGATTCAATTTTCATTTTACCAACTAAACCAGAGTAATTTTTCGGCATATTTTCAGGATTAGTAACAGTTATTTCTTTTGGTAGAGATTTTACAATTTTCTGATCAAAGAAGTACTGACATATTATCTCCATTGGGTCAATAATTAAATTTCCACTTTTTTGAGGAATAAGAGTATATTTTGCGATAGTATAAACTTCATAAACTTTATTATTAATTTCCTCTATTTTTCTTTGATTATCTGATGGTATTTCCTCTATCCAAAAACCATTAAATTTTGGTAATGACTTTGCAATTAAATTTGATAATCCATTAAGCCGATTATAAAGTTTAAATTCAACTGAAACAGGTTCTCCTAAAATGATTTTTTTCTTACTTAATTCAATATCGATAAATAAATTTTTATTTTTTTTATTACTTATCTTATCACTTTTTTTTGATTTAGTTTGTGATGAATTAACTTCAATTGTAGCTATTTTACTTTTTATTTTTTTACCATTTACACTTGCATATGCAGGAGGTATTTTAAAGCTTCCCTTATTGTATGCCCTTAAGTAAAATGAATAAGTTGTTGTGATACTGCTTTGTGTTTTTCCATTAACAAAAGAATAACTACTTTGAGAAGAAGCGTTTGGGCCACTTATTATAACTAAATCGTTAATTTCAGGTGCAATAAAATTAGTTGCTTTTTCATTAATCGTGTATTGTAATAATATATTTTCTCCAACTTGTGCTGGGTTTGGAGATATTTTTATATTAAGTTCCTGAGCATATAAACTTATGTTAACTAAAATGAAAATAAAATTCAGAATTATTTTGTTCATGCTTACCAGTCTTTTTTATTCTTTTTATTTTTTACTTTTTTAAGTTTTTTTAATGTCTCTTTTTCTTCTTCATTAATTGCATCAAGTATTTTTTCGTTATTTTTTTGCTGTAAACTTTTTTGTTCCTTCTGTTCCCTCTGTTCCTTCTGTTCCTTTTGTTGTTTTTGATTTTTCTGATCTTTCTGATCCTTTTGATCCTGTTTTTCCTGTTCCTTTTGATCTTTTTGATCTTTCTGATCCTTTAACATTTTTTTACTTAAAGCTAAATTATATCTAGTTTCGTTGTCATTGGGATTAATTCTCAAAGATTCTTTGTAAGCTGCTATGGCGTCTTCAAATTTATTTTCCATAAACTTTGAGTTACCTAAATTGTGATAAACGCTTGATAATTCTTTATTATTTAACTTATTAGATTTTAATTGATTAAATAGATTTGAAGATTCATTATATAGTCCTTGTTTATACAATGCATCTGCCAAATTAAATGCTGCTTTGAAATATCCACCATCAATGTTTAAAGATCTTTGATACAACTTGGCAGCTTCGTCATATGCACTGTCTTTATATAATAAATTACCTTTTTGAATTAATTCAATCTTATCTTGGTCTTGTGCGTTAAGTAGACTAGTAAACAAAAAATAAATGAGAATTAAAATATATTTTTTAGGTTTCATGATTTATTTCTTTTTAATATAATTAACTGTAAGAATAAAAATATTAGGCATACTGACAATATCCACTGAAATCTATCTTCATACTCAGTTATCTTAAATGAACTAATTTTTTGTTTTTTCAATTTTTCAACCTGATATAAAATTTCAGAAAAAATAATTTGAGAATTATCACCTTTTATATATTTCCCATCTGTATTTTTTGCGATTTCAATTAATAGATTCTCATTAAGTTTACTAACTACAGGATTATTATTATCTTGGATATAACCTTGAACCAAACCTTTTTTGTTTTTAATAGGAATTAAGGCTCCTTTTTTGGTTCCTATGCCTACAGTGTATATTTTAATATTATTTTCAGCAGCATTACTTGAACTTGAAATTATCTGTTGATAGTCATTTTCATTGTCATCTCCACCGTCAGAAAATATAATTATTGCTTTATCTTTTTCTATATTTGAATTAAAAGATTCTATACACAGGTTTATTGCTTGAGATATATCAGTTCCCTGCGTTGAAATTATGTCAGTTGTAATAGAGGAGGTTGCTAATTGTGCTGCTGAATAATCTACTGTTAGTGGAAGCTGAAGCTGAGCATTTCCCGCAAAAATTACTAAGCCAATTCTATTATTTTTTAAAGTATCAATTAATCTGCTTATTGATAGTTTGGATGTTTTTATTCTACTTTCACTAACATCCTCAGCTAACATTGAATTTGATACATCAAAAGCAATCATTATATCAATCCCTTCGGTTTTGACTTCTTCTATCTTTGTTCCTATTTGAGGATTAGCAATCGCAATAATTAAAAATATCAAAATTATAATATCAATTGTATTTTTAATTTTAACTCTAGTCTTGGAGTAATTGGGAACTAGTTTTTTAAAAAGATGGATATCGGTAAATTCTAATATTTTTTTTCTTTTCCATCTGCCAAATAAAATAATTATAACTATTAATACTGGTACAATATAAAGTAAGTTAAGAAACTCTATGTTTTCAAATTTTATCATTTATATTATTTGTTTTAAATAGGTGAATTTTAAAATAAATGATAACAGAATTAAACAAAATGATATGTAAGCTAAAAGATGGAAGTTTTCAGATGTTATGTTATATCTTTTTATTTGAGTTTCAGTTTTTTCTAATTTATCTATTTCATTATAAATTTGTTGTAAACTATTGTTATCTGTAGCTCTATTGTATGTGCCGTTATTTAGTTCCGCAATTTCTTTTAGTAAGTCTTCATCTATCAATTTGTCACCAAAAGGGTTATATATTTTGCTACCCACACCAATTGTGTAAATTTTAATATTGTAATCTTTAGCTATACTGGCAGCATCTATTGGAGATATCCCTGTTGAGTTTATACCATCTGTTAATAAAATAATTACTTTGGATTTTGATTTTGTATTTCTTATTCTATTTATAGCTACAGTTAATCCTTTTCCAATCGCAGTACCATCATTTATTCCCATTTTAGTTCCAAATTTAATATCATCTAAAAATGTATTCAAAATGTTATAATCTGAAATCAAAGGACACTGAGTATAACTTTCACCTGCGAATAAAACAATACCAATTCGATCATTTTTTCTTTTTTTTACAAATTCTTTTGCTACTTCTTTAGCTGATTCAAGTCGATTTGGTTTTAAATCCTTTTCATTCATACTTGATGAAATATCAATTGCAAGAATTATATCTATACCTTCAGTCGTACTTTCTTCCCATTTTGTAGTGGTTTGCGGTCTAGCTAAAGCAAATATTATCAATATGCTGGAAATTATTTTTAAAATAAATGGTAAATGTCTTAAGCTTTCTTTTATACTTTTTGTATGGTTATTACTGTCAATATTTGAGAAGCTTATATTATTTGATATTTTCTTGTTTTTAAATAAATACCATAGTGAAATAAATACAGGAATTATTAATAAAAATAAGAATTCAGGATTTTTCAATGAATCAAAAAATAATTTCAATTTATTCATCCTCTGTTTTTTTTGTACTTAAAATGATTTCTTTTGCTACTAACATGCTCTCAGAGTTTTCAGAATCTGTTGGTTTATTTTTTGCAAATTTTGCAAGATCAGCTCTTACGAGTATTTTTTGTAGTTTTTTTGATAAATCATTAGTTATTTTAGATTTTAATTCTGCTAAAATCTCATCAGTTGTTAATTCTAAAGCAATAAAATTAAATTTTTCTTCCAAATATCTTCTAATAATTTCTGATAATTCTGTGTGGTATTCATTGATTTTTCCCTTTTCCCATAATTTTTTTTCTTCAAGTTTAATTAATCTGTTTAAGGCAATTGTTTCTACTGCAATCTGTATTTCTGATTCACGTGTAATTTTTCTTTTGAGAAAAATTTTATACAGTGCATAAATCATTAGCATAAAAATAATTGTAAATATTATCCATTTAATAATTTGGCTTTGTGTAATTTTTGTTGTGTTTGATAGATCATCAAAGGGTCCTTTTATATCTTTTAATTTTGCTTCATTAATGTCTACATCTTCTACATAAAGTGTTATTTTTTCAGAAATATTATCATCAGAAAAAGTAAATGCTGGAATAATATATTTATCGCTATTCCAAACAGTAATTAAAGCTTTTTGAGTTACATTTAAATTACTTGTGTCTATTAGTGAAAGATTTAGAATTTCAATTTCTTCACTCAAAATATCTTCAATATTGGGCCAGTATTCTAGCTTATTTAAATTACAACTTACGCTGATCTCTATTTGTTCACCTATTAAAATCGTATCTTTTTCAATTGAAATATTTTGAGCAGACAAAAAATTGCAATAAAGTAAAATCAAGTATATTTTTCTCATCTTTTGCTACCCCTATTTTTAAAAAAATTGATTAATGGTTTTATATAGTCTTCACCAGTATTTAATTCAATTAAATCAACTCCATTTTGTTGAAAAAACATTTGTATTTCTTGATCATTAATTGCTTTTTGATTTGAAAAATTATTTCTAATTTTTTTATTTGAGCTATCTAAAAAAAATATTTCTCCTGATTCAGAATTTTTTAGAGGTATAAGACCAATATTTGGTAAAACTTTTTCGGTCTTATCATTTACTTTAATGCCAATAATATCGTGTCTTTTTTTAATTATTTTAATTGACTTTTCATGATTAGTATTTATAAAGTCAGACATAATAAAAGAAATACTTCTTTTTTTTATTACTGTGTTTAAGTATTCCAATGCGCTTTCAATATTTGTTTTCTTTTGCTGTGGTTTATAATCAATGATTTCTTGTATTAATCTAAGAATATGTTGTTTTCCTTTTTTTGGAGGAATATATTTTTCTACTTTATTACTGAAAAATATAACACCAACTTTATCATTGTTTTTGATTGCTGAGAAAGCAAATATGGCTGCTATTTCTGTACATAGATCTCTTTTAGATTGCACATTTGTTCCAAAGTTTGTAGATGCAGATACATCAATAAGAAGTACAACAGTCATTTCTCTTTCCTCTTCAAAAACTTTAACAAAAGGGGAATTGTATCTTGCAGTTACGTTCCAGTCTATTGTTCTTAAATCATCACCGTTTACATAATCTCTTACTTCAGAAAAAGCCATTCCAGTCCCCTTAAATGCAGTGTGGTATTCACCGGCAAAAATATGATTAGATAAACCTTTGGTTTTTATCTCAATTTGTCTTACTTTTTTAAATATTTCTGATGTTTCCATCTATGGAATTTCAACAGAGTTAAGAATTTCTGTAATAATATCTTCAGAGCTTAAATTTTCTGCTTCAGCTTCATATGTTAAGCCAATTCTATGTCGTAAGACATCATAACAAAGATTTCTTACATCTTCAGGAATAACATATCCTCTTCTTTTAATGAAAGCATACGATTTTGCAGCAGCAGCTAAGTTGATACTAGCTCTAGGAGATCCACCGTAAGAAATCATATTTTTCAGTCGATCCAATCCATATTCTTCAGGATTTCTTGTAGCAAAAACAATATCAATAATATACTGTTCTATTTTCTCGTCCATGTAAATTTCTTTAACTAAATCTCTCGCTCTTACAATATCTTCTTTCTTTAAAACAGCATTAGCTTTTGGAAAGTTTTTTGAAAGATTATTTCGCATTATGATTTTTTCTTCATTTTTTTTGGGATAGTCTATTTTTACTTTAAGCATAAATCTATCTACTTGTGCTTCAGGTAGTGGATATGTTCCTTCTTGTTCAACAGGATTTTGTGTAGCCATTACTAAAAACGGCTCTTCTAATTTAAATGATTTATTGCTGATAGTGATTTGACGTTCTTGCATTGCTTCTAGAAGAGCAGATTGCACTTTTGCTGGAGCACGATTTATTTCATCTGCTAAAATTAAATTTGCAAAAATTGGACCCTTTTTAATATTAAAAGTTTCGTTTTTTGGGCTATATATTTGTGTGCCAATAATGTCTGCAGGAAGTAAATCGGGTGTAAATTGTAATCTGCTAAATTTAGCGTCAATTGTTGTTGACAAAG
The DNA here is from genome assembly GCA_036141595.1 of Bacteroidota bacterium. Taxonomy (GTDB): domain Bacteria; phylum Bacteroidota; class Bacteroidia; order Flavobacteriales; family BACL11. Next base: position 4,820 of record JAYZXD010000005.1, on the reverse strand, counting down.
TTGAAATGGCAAGTGTTTTAGCAAGGCCAGGCAAGCCCTCTAGTAATATATGACCATTTGATAAAAGAGCAATCAAAAGACGCTCACTCATCTTTTTTTGCCCAACTATCACTTTATCCATTTCAAGCAATAATAAATCGATAATGGCACTTTCTTTGTTTATTTTTTCATTTAATTCTTTAATGTCTGGTTGTAAATTCTCTTTCATTATTTATATTTTGGATAGGCAAATTTAACTTTTGTTAAAATATTTTCAAATAACAACGAATATTTTTTTTGTGTAGTATTTTATTAATTCCTTTTCTATTTTTGTATTAATTTATTTATGAGATTTTTAATTGAATTATCCTTCAAAGGAACTAACTATCACGGATGGCAAAAGCAGTCAAATGCAAATACTGTTCAATCAGAAATTGACACGGCATTGTCTGTAATATGTCAAGTGCCAATTGAAGTTACTGGTGCTGGAAGAACAGATGCAGGTGTTCATGCTAAGCAAATGTATGCTCATTTTGATAATAATTTTGATCTTGATTTGAAAGAACTTAAATTTAAATTAAACAGTATTTTGCCGAATGATATTTCGGTTATTAATATTTTTAAAGTACAAGATGATTTCCACTCTAGATTTGATGCAACTAGTAGAACATATAAATATTACATTCAATCAACAAAAAATGTTTTTAATGACAATCTTTATTACTTTAGTAGAAAATTAGATGTAGATGCTATGAATAAAGCGTCGAGTTATCTATTGGGTGTTCAAGATTTCACTTCTTTTTCTAAATTACATACACAGACACATACTAATTTTTGTAATATTACCTATGCTAATTGGGAATATCATAATGAGTTATTAGTCTTTACCATTAGCGCAAATCGTTTTTTACGAAATATGGTAAGAGCAGTTGTTGGTACTCTTATAAATATTGGACTATCTAAGATCAAACCGATTGAAATAAAAGAAATTATATCTTCAAAGGATAGAGGTAACGCTGGCTATTCAGTACCTTCGCATGCCTTATTCTTAACAAGAATACTATATGATAAAGAATTTAAATAGACATGAAGCAATCTGAAAAAAGTAGTCAAGGTAATATAGTTGATTTTATTCTTTTAAAAAGAGTGCTAGTATTTGTAAAGCCGTACAAAAAAACATTTATTATTGCTTCAATAGCTGCAATTTCACTTTCATTTTTAGGCCCATTACGTCCATGGCTAATAAATTTTGCTGTTGACAATTGTATAGTGATTCCCAATAAGCAAGGCCTAATTAATATCACTTTAATTTTAGTTTTAGCTTTGCTTTTAGAGGCTTTTTCGCAGTTTATATATACTTATCTATCAACTTGGTTAGGACAAAATGTTATAAAAGATCTTAGAAGCAAGATATTTAAGCATATTCTTTCATTAAAAATGAAGTATTTTGATAATACTCCAATAGGCACATTAGTAACTAGAACTATTTCAGATATTGAAACAATCGCTGATATTTTTTCTCAAGGGTTATTAGTTATTATTGCAGAATTATTAAAGCTTTTTATTGTAATTGTTATGATGTTATACACTGACTGGAGGCTTACCTTGATAACACTTATTACAATTCCATTTTTGCTAATTGCAACTGCTTGGTTTAAAAAAAATATAAAAAGAACATTTCAAGATGTTAGAAATCAAATTTCAAATTTGAATACTTTTGTGCAAGAGCATATTGTAGGAATGCATATTGTACAAATATTTAACAGAGAAGATGCAGAATATGAAAAGTTTTACTCAATAAATAACAGACATAAAAAAGCAAATATTGAAAGTATTTTTTATTATGCTGTTTTTTTCCCAATTGTTGAAATATTATCAGCTTGTGCTATTGCACTAATTGTTTGGTATGGAGGGCATACATTGTTTAGTAGTAATGATATTACTATAGGTGAATTAATAGCATTTATTTTGTATGTATACATGATGTTTAGACCTATAAGACAATTAGCGGATAGATTTAATGTATTGCAAATGGGTATCGTGGGTGCAGAGCGTGTCTTTTCTGTTTTTGACAGGGATGAGAAAATTATAAATAAAGGAAATATTAGTTTAAATAATATAAAAGGAAATATATTATTTGAAGAGGTATCTTTTTCATATACAAAAAATGAAACTGTTCTTAAAAACATATCATTTGAGATAAACGCTGAATCAATGTTTGCTTTGGTTGGCAGAACAGGCTCAGGAAAAACTACCATAGTAAATATTATAAACAGATTTTATGATATAAACTCTGGTTCAATTAAAATTGATGGTATTGACATTAAGGATATTTCTTTAAAAAGTTTAAGAGACAACATAGCTTTAGTTCAACAAGAACCCTTTCTTTTTTCTGATTCTATTTTAAATAATGTTACTTTATATGATAATAAAATTTCAAGAAAAATTGTTGAGCAAGCCGCTAATGAGATTGGTGTTGCATCATTTATAAACTCTTTACCTAACTCGTATGATTATGTTGTCTCTGAAAGAGGAAGTTCATTATCTGCTGGACAAAGACAACTAATTGCATTTTTACGAGTTTATATCTTAAATCCAAAAATTTTAATATTGGATGAAGCAACAGCTTCTATTGATACAGAGACCGAAATGTTGTTGCAGAAAGCACTAGAAAAATTATCTACTAACAGAACTACTATCATTATTGCACATCGCCTTTCAACTATTGTTAAAGCAGATAAAATTCTACATCTAAAACATGGAAGTATATTAGAATCCGGAACACATAAAGAATTAATGAGTAATGAAGGAGAATATGCTAATATGTACAAAATACAATCACAAGAAAATTAGTTTATTTACCAACGATTAATTTTTTTCTTTAAGTTTTATTTTTTGTTACCTTTGTATTTATGAAAAAAATACTTATAATAACTATTGCACTTTTTAGTTTTTTTGCACATTCTCAGATCATTATTGATAATAATGCCCCATATAATGCCCCACAATATTTAGTTGATGATATTTTGCTTGGTGGTGGAGTTGTAGCTACCAATCATGTTTTTATGGGACATCCGTCACAAATAGGTTGGTTTAATGCTATCAACACACCATTAGGTATTGATAGTGGCGTGGTAATGGGTTCGGGAGACGTTTATTCTTTAGATCCTATATTAGGATCTACCTTTCCTATCATACCTAATACAGTTACAGATCCAGACTTACTTGCTGTAGCTAACTCTGTTCCCCCATTACTTCCTGCACCATATACAAATTCATTCACTGTTTCTAGTATAAATGATGTAGCTGTTTTAGAGTTTGATTTTGTTCCTACATCTGATTCGTTAGAGTTCAGATATGCATTTGGTTCTTCAGAATATTTTGGTTGGGAGAACTCTACATATAATGATGTTTTTGGCTTCTTTTTATCAGGCCCTGGCATCACAGGTCCGTGGGCAAATGGAGCAGTTAATTTAGCTTATATTCCCAACACAACACCACAATTACCAATTACAATATCCTCAGTAAATAGTGTTACTCCAATCAACCAGCAGTATTTTGTTGATAACCAAAATGGCTTAAGTATTATTGCCGATGCGGATGGTTATACTACTGTTTTTACTGCTAAAGCAGCTGTTACATGTGGGGCAACGTACCACATTAAGTTAGCAATAGCTGATGGTTCAGATCAAATTTTAAATACATATGTTTGGTTAGAAGCAGGTAGTTTTACCTCACCAGAACTATCTGTTGTAGATGATCTTGGGATAGATTCTTCTGTGATGGATATCGCATGTGGTGAAGGAATAACATTAAGTGCAAACGTTGTTGACCCCGGAGTTACTTTTGAATGGTATGATTCAACATTTACAGTTTTTAGTACAGATTCTGCTGTTACTGTTCCAGGTGGTTCTTATGTTGTGGCAGCCACATTTCCAACTGGATGTGTTTTATACTCTGATACTTTAGAGGTTATTTCTGCTGTTGAAGATTCTTTACCACCAACAAACTTAAAATGTGTGGCTATTTCAAATGGTATGATACACTATGAGTGGGAACATCCTGTAGGAGCAGATATTTCAACATTATATCATTTGATGGGTGCGGATAGTCCAGGCGGTCCTTATTATACTGTTGCTGATGTTTATTATCCTGCAACAAGTCATTCAGAGTTGCTTTCTTCAATTTCTGGTGGTATTCCTGAGTTTTGCTATGTGACAACCGCTTCTCCATGTACAGAAACTTTAACTTCTGATACTCTTGCTCCAATATCCTTTACTGTTAACTCCACAGATGCGAGTTGTTGGGACGGCAATGATGGTTTAATTACTGTTGGAGTTGATGATTATGTAAATGTTTTACAATATAATTTTTTACTCAACGGCGTTTTAAATACCAACGCTTTTCCTCTTGATACTGTTTTTTATGATCTACCAACAGGTACATATGAAGTTACTGTAAGTGATAATGCATTTTGCCAGATCAGTGTTCCTGTTTTTATAGAAGCCCCTGGTTTTCCTTTGCAGTCCTTGGTTGCTCATTCAACTAATACTTGTTATGATTCTGATTTAGCTATAGCAGTGGGTAGTGCTGCTGGTGGTACGCCTGGCTACAGTTATGAGTGGTTTGATAGCGGTATGAATAGTTTTAGTACTAACGATACAGCTTTTAATTTAAGTGCGGGCAGTTACTATTTAGAAGTTATGGATGCTAATGGCTGCGACACTTTTACTACTGTTAATGTTATTGCTCCACAGGTACCTCTTTCTGCTTCTCCTCAGGTTTTTAATGTGGTATGTAAAGGGGATTCTACAGGTATGATTGTTGGAGATGCTTCAGGT
>JAYZXD010000004.1:0-14664 GCA_036141595.1 Bacteroidota bacterium | reverse complement strand
AGACATTAGTGCTTTCACCTTTAATTTTTATGATTTCGCCTCTAGCAACTATTTTTAAATTTGGAAATAATTTTTTAATTTTATTAAACTTAGAATTATTTGTACCAAAGAGTTTAATTAGTTCTATATTCTCAATTGTTATTTTTTTTTCAATCATGAATAATAACTGTCATAGATTTGTATTATTTTTGATTTCACAAAAATAAAAACATTTTCAGTAATTAATCAACTACTCATAATAAATGTCAATTATAACACTAACGACTGATTTAGGTACTAATGATAGCTATTTAGCTTCTGTTAAAGGATCTATATATTCCGAATTGAGTAATGTGAAAATAGTAGACATATCGAATAATATTAATAAATATGATATTCAACAAGCGGCATATATAGTAAATAGTTGTTTTAATGACTTTCCTAAAGACACTATACATATAATTAGTGTAAATGATGAACTTTCTATTTCAAATGAACATCTTGCAGTTAAGGCCTTTGGACATTACTTTATTGGGGCGGATAATGGAATTTTTTCTTTATTATTTCATGAAATAAATCCCGACAAAATAGTTAAGTTAAACCTTTCTTTAACTACAAATAGTTTAACTTTTTCTTGTAAAAATATTTTTGTTCCCGCAGCTTGTCACCTAGCACGAGGAGGTACTTTAGAAGTAATAGGTACTCCCGTTACTGAATTTTCGAATAAAAAACTACAGCTAAAGCCGGTATTACAAACGGATACGATTAGAGGGGCTGTTATTTATATAGATAGCTATGGAAACACTGTTACTAACATATCAAAAAATGTTTTTGAAAAAGTTAGGAGAGATAGAAAATTTGAGATTCTGTTTGGAAGAGAAGAAGAAAAAATTAGTGTCATATCAAAGCAATATAATGAAGTTTTACTATCAGAAAAAATAGCAATTTTTGGTGAAAATAATTTGCTTCAAATTGCTATTAATCAAGGTAATGCAAATAAATTATTAGGTATTAAAATGCATGAAATAATTAGAATAGAATTTAAATGATAGCAATATTTAAAAAGGAATTGAGTATTTTCTTAAGCACATTAATTGGACCTCTAATTATTTGTGTTTTTCTATTAATTAATGGATTACTTTTATGGTCAAACATTAGTGAATTTAATTTACTAGAAAATTCTTATTTATCATTAAATTCTTTTTTTACTTTAACTCCAATTTTGTTTGTTTTGTTAGTTCCTGCCATATCTATGAGAACATTTACTGAAGAGTTTAATAATTCAACTTTTGAAACATTGAAAACAAAACCAATAACCTCATCAGAAATTGTAAATGGTAAAATTTTATCAGTATTTAGTATTGTTTTATTAAGTTTAGCCCCTACATTTATTTATCTAATAACTATATTTTTTATATCAGAAGACCGTAATCTTATTGATTACTCAGGCATATTTGGATCGTATATAGGACTAATTATGATTTCATTATCCTTTTCTAGTATTGGTGTATTTGCTTCTTCCATAAGTAAAAATCAAATTGTTTCGTTATTAACTGGAATATCTTTTTCATTTATTTTGTTTTATGGTTCTACTTTTTTAAGTAATATGTCTATGTTTGAATCTATTGCATTTTCGTTAGAAAAAATAGGTTTTCTGTATCACTACAATACTTTAAGCTCGGGTCAAATACAAGTTTCAAGTATTTTTTATTTTTTATCCATTTCATATTTATTTTCTATACTTTCAGTTCATAAAATCAATAATCTAAATGTTTAATAGTCGGTACTTGTTTATTAAAGTTTGTGTTGTAATCATTCTCAATTTTATTTTAATTTTTTTACTTGATATAAAATTTGATTTAACCACGGACAAAAGACATACTATCTCTTTTGAATCCAAAGAAATCCTTAATAATCTTGATGATAAAATATTTATAAAAATTTATTTGGAGGGAGAACTAAATAAAGATTTGCAGTATCTTCAGGATGAAATTATTAGTCTTTTAACTTCATTTAAAATTATTGCTGGAAATAATTTTGATTACGAATTTATAAATCCTGACATTGTTTCAACTGATATACAAGGGTTTTATAATCAAATAAATAGTGATGGAGTTCTTTCTAGAACTATAGATAAAAATGAAAGATTTAAAGTTTCACAACAAATTATTTTTCCAGGTGCAGTTATTTATTATAAGGACCAAAAAAAAGCAATAAATCTTTTTAAATATTCAAACAAAAACTACATTGATAAACAAGAAGTAAATACATCAATTGAAAATTTAGAATATAAATTTATTTCAGCAATTTATAGAATTATTCAAGCTAGCGATAATAAAAAACAAAAAGTTGCATTTTTAAATGGAAATGGTGAATTATCAGAAAAAGAATTATTTGATTTAACTACATCCAATGATGACTATAATTTACAATACCATTATGATATTGATTTTTTCAATATAAAAAAATATAAAGTAGATACATCATCAATTGATAGCGGTTATGCAACTAAAAGTGTAATAGATCATATGGTTAATAATTATAAAGCTATAATTATTGCACAACCAAAGATACCATATACACAATTAGAAAAATTAATTATAGATCAATATTTAATGAGAGGTGGTAGAATAATTTGGTTTATTGATGGTGTTTCTGCAGATATTGATAGCTTAAATCAAAAGCCCTCATTTATAGCATATAAAAATCATCTTAATTTGGATGATATTTTTTATCACTATGGAATAAGTGTCGGTTCTAACTTAATCGAAGACTTAGAGTCAACTACAATTCCAATAGTTAACTCTAAAGACAGAAATATTCAAAACTATTTTAAATGGCCATATTTTTTATTTATGAAATCAAATAATAGCCACGCAATTGTAAATAATATAGGGCCTGTTCACGGCAGGTTTGTGAGCTCTATTGATACAATAAATATCAAGTCTAATAAAAAAACCGTTATATTAAATTCGTCTCAAAATAGTAGAATTAACCCGACTCCTGCAAAAATAAGTTTTCAAATAGCAATAAAACCACCACCAAAAGAAACATTTAAACTAAATAATATACCTGTCGGAGTTTTAGTTGAGGGTACATTTGAATCATTTTTTAAAGAAAAAATAAAAAAGAAAAATAAATTTTTAACTAGCTCTGTTAAAAAATCAAAAATGATATTTTTTTCTGACGGTGATTTACCAAAAAATAGAGTTGTTAATAATGGTGTTACTTGGTCTCCATTAGGATATGATGAATTTACAAATAACATATATTCTGGAAATAAAAATATTATAATGAACTCTGTTCACTATTTGTGTGATGATACAAATATATTTAAGTTAAAACATAAACAAAGATTATTAACCTCCCTTGATAAGAAAAAAATTAATAAATTTAGATCAATTATTCAGCTTACTAATATCATTATGCCGATATTCTTAGTTTGTATATTTTCGTTTTTATTTAAGATTTATAAAAGTAGAAAATACGCTTAATTTTTAAAAAATGACTAATCATAACAAAAAAGTATTTTTTTCTAAATTAAATATAAAAATATTTATAGGCGTAATTATTATTTTTTGTCTTATTAATAACAGCACTAGAAAAATTATAATTGAAAATTTTCATGACTTTAAGAACTATACTTTAATTAAATTATCAAAAAAATCCTCAATTTCTAAATACAACCAATTTCATATCGATAACACAAAATCAATAGATAAAATTATATTATCAGACAGAAATGGAAATGTAATTAACTTAAAGAAAAAAAATAAGTCAATAAATAATTGGATAGTTAATAATAAATTTAATGTAAGAAATGATGCAATAGAGACTTTATTATCAACTGCAAATACAATACGAATTAAAAAACCAGTTGCAAAAAATGCAGAAAAAAAAGTTATTGACTTTATTATGACTTCTGGCGTAAACATTACATTTTTTAATAATGACACAAAAATCCAATCTTATACAATTGGTTCAAATACATCAAACCATTTGGGTAATTACATGCTCTTAGAAAACACATCACAACCATTTGAAGTACATATCCCAACACATAATGGTTTTTTATCTCCTAGATATGGAATACAAAATAACAGCTTAGATATAAATAGTTGGAGATCACATAATGTTTTTAGTTATTCAGCTAATTCAATTTATAAAATTCAATATACCTCAAAAAATAATAATAACTCTTATACTTTATTTACTGATTCTTTAAGGTTATTAAATTATAAAAATGAGCTAATAAAATTTGATACCTACAAAGTATTTAATTTACTTAATAGCTTTTCATCGCTAAACTGTGAATCTTATAAAAATAATATTGAAGATTTTATTAATATTATTCCTGATGAGTGTCTTATTGTAAATACTGACACACTTAAGATATATCACATTTTAAATAATTCAAAACAAAATAATGATGAATTAAATTTTAATGTTAATAGAAAGTATGCTATACTTAACAATAAGCAGCTAATGTTGATACAAGATTACGTTTTTAACAAAGTGTTAATTAATATTAATGAATTAGTAGAGTGATTTTTTATTTACATACTTAAGATAACTTATATTTGGCAATTAAAGCAAAAGAAATGAAATTTATAGTCAATAGTACAACACTATTAAGAGAAATTCAAAAATTAAATAGTGTTATAAGTTCTAACAATACACTTCCAATTCTTGATAATTTTTTATTTGAAATTAATTCATCAAGCATGAGTATTATCGCATCTGATTTAGAAGTAACAATGATTAGCAACATTTCAGTTGAGTCCAACTCTGAAGGTAGAATAACTATTCCTTCAAGAATATTAACAGACACTTTAAAAACATTTTCTAACGAACCACTTACATTCGTTATAAATCAAGAAAATTATTCAGTTGAAATTGTTTCTGAGATAGGTAACTATCAGCTTACAGGTAATAATGCTGATGAATTTCCTAAAATACCTAAATTATCTTCTTCCTCATCAGTTAATTTCAGTTCTGAAATATTCGCAAATGCTATTGGCAAAACTCTTTTTGCAAGTGGAAATGATGATTTAAGACCTGTAATGAGTGGTGTGTTTTGTGAATTATCAAGCGAAAATACTGTTTTTGTGGCCACTGATGCTCATAAATTAGTTAAACATACTAGATCTGAGCTAATTTCTGAAAAAAGTACATCATTTATTCTACCAAAGAAACCATTACAAATTTTAAAAAATAACCTTGTTTCTGAAACAGATTTAAAATTAGAATTTAATGATACAAACGTTTTATTTTCATTCGAAAACATAACATTAATTTGCAGACTAATAGACGGGAAATACCCGAACTACGATGCTGTTATTCCAAAAGAGAATCCCAACAAGCTTATCATTGAAACAAAAACATTACTTAATTCAATTAAAAGAGTTTCGATTTATGCAAATAAAACAACGCATCAAATAAGACTAAAAGTAGCTGGAAGTAATTTGCAAATAACCTCTGAAGACTTAGATTTCTCAAACAGAGCTGAAGAAAGGCTAGCATGTCAGTATGAAGGAGTTGACATGGAAATTGGTTTTAACTCTAGATTTGTTATAGATATGCTAAACAATATTGGATCTGAAAAAATATCTCTTGAGATGAGTTCACCTAATAAAGCTGGAATAATTTTACCATTAGATGGATTAGAAGAAGGTGAAAATACATTAATGCTTGTTATGCCAGTAATGTTAAACAATTAATTTTATGAAAAAAATATTTATACCCTTATTTATAGTATTTGCATTCGCATTGGATGCACAAAGCTTGTTACCTACCAAATATGGATTAAAGGTTGGTGTTAATATTAGTGACTTTAATTCCACATCCAATGATGGTGTTGATAAAATTAAAACTGATCAATCCTATGGTATATCAGGTGGTTTTTATATGGAAATACCTTTAAATGATAAATGGTATCTAAATCCATCATTATTATATTCACAAAAAGGAACAACATTTGAATATAGCTACATACATGATTATAATATAAACAATAGAGAAGAACGCTCCAGCAATAATGATTTAATGCTGACATATTTAGAGTTAAATCCAATAATTAGTTATAAAACACCATATAAAATAGCTCTTAATTTTGGCCCTTCATTGGGTTATCTAATTTCATATGAATTTAATATTGTTAATGATATTGGAGAAGATGATGGTCAATCTTTTCATGAAATCTTACCAGATGCTGAATATCAAGAAGAATTAATTGATTTAGGCTTAGATGTTGGTCTATCATATTATTTAACTGATAATCTTATATTAAATACTAATGTAAATACCGGATTCTTAGAACTTGGAAATATTTCTAAAGTAACCTACACTGGTACAGTAAACAACGAAAGCAGATCAAATATTTATAAATTAAAAAATAAAGTTATTTCTTTCTCTGTTTCTTATTTATTTTAAAAATCCTCTACTACTAGTTTTTGATTTTTAAGAATAGGCACAATTTTAGATTTAATGCTTGGTTTTAAACAAAATTTTGTGTCTTTAATAATTTTGTCAGAGTTATTTCTTTTTCTGTATGATGATGATGCAAGAAAATTAAAAATATCAGCTTTAGAATTATTATAAAGTTGAAGTGCAGCACTTAGACTATCACAATTAGATAAAAAAGACTTGGTTGCTATTAATTTTTGAGAAAGGGCACCCGCAAAAATTGTATCCTCTAAATTAAAATAACCCTTCCATCCTGAACATAAAATAATAACATCTGTTTTTTTATATTTTAAGTATTCAACAACAATATCAATGTTTATGAAAGATGCAGTAATTACATGATGTTTATTTGCTTCTTTAATAGCTTTTGTCCCATTAGTTGTGGTAAGTACTAAAGTTTTATTTTGAACATCTGATTGCATATAATCGTATGGTGAATTCCCATAGTTAAAACCAGGAACTTTGATTGTATTTCTCTCAGCAGCTAAAATATGATCTTTCTTATTTTTATATTGAAATGTATCCTCAAGAGATTTAACAGGAATAATTTCTTTTATACCGTTTTCAAAGGCAATTGATATTACAGAAGTTGCCCTCAAAATATCAACGACAACAACAATTGAGTTGTTGTCTGCATATTTACGAAAGTAATCAACAGAAAAACAAACCTTGATATTATTCATTACTTAACAAAAGGAACATTTACAACTTTTGATTTTAGCATCTTATTTCTAACTTTAACATATAATTCAGTACCTATGTGAGAATATTCAGTTTTAACGTAACCCAAGGCAATAGATTTTGATAAAGTAGGAGACATTGTACCAGAAGTTATATTTCCTATAATTTGATTTTTAGAACAATATATTTCATAATCTTTCCTTGCAATTCCTCGATCAATTAATTCTAAGCCAATTAATTTTTTTATTGGACCATTTAGCTTTTCTTTATTTAAATTATTATAATTGATAAATTTTTTATTGAATTTAGTAATCCATGATAAACCAGCCTCAATTGGAGAAGTACTATCATCAATATCATTTCCGTATAAGCAAAAACCCTTTTCCATTCTTAATGTATCACGTGCAGCTAGACCTATTGGAGATAAACTAATATTGGTATTAAATAAATGATTCCAAACTTTTTCGACAAATTTATTTTTAATATAAAGTTCGAAACCAAGTTCACCAGTATATCCAGTCCTTGAGATGATTATATTATCAACATCTTTAATAGAACCAATAAAAAAATTGTAATATTTTAACTGATTGATATTACCATTTGTTATTTGAGATAACAAATCCTTGGATTTAGGTCCTTGTACTGCGAGAATTGAATAATTATCAGATTCATTAATTATTTCACAGTTAAATCGATTTTCTGCACTTAACCAATTAAAATCTTTATCAATATTTGAAGCGTTTACAACTAGCATGTAATGATTTACATCAATCATATAAAGTAATAAATCATCAACAATTCCATTATTATGATTTGGCATACAAGTGTATTGTACTTTTCCAGGAACTAAATTTTCAACATCATTCGAAAGTAAATGCTGAAGAAAATTTACTGAGTTTTCACCTTTTATAAAAATTTGTCCCATGTGTGAAACATCAAACACACCAACAGAATTTCTAACTGTTTCATGTTCAATTTTTATTCCATTTGTGTACTGAATTGGCATGTAAAAACCAGCAAAATCTACCATTTTAGCCCCCAGTTTTTCGTGAATATCAGAAAGTGGTAATTTTTTCATAAATAATATTTCTATTATTTAATTACTATTTTCTTTCTAACGGTGCCATCTTCAAATAAGTAAATTAGCAACTTGTTAGATTTATAGGAAGTTTTTTGCCCTAGCAAATCTGTAATATATCTTATTCTTCTATTAAAAGAATAATCATTAATATTTGTTAGATGACAATTGTTTTGACAATCAAGTAATGATGAAAATTGACCAAAACCAGTTCCTGGATCAAAACAATTACCTTCAAGGTCGCAGTCCCAGCTGGGTAAAATACAATTACTTTGACAATCAGTTAATGATAAATATATTCCGTTTCCAGTTCCTGGATCAAAACAATTACCAAGACCATCACAATCAAAACTTTCAAGTACACAATTATTTTGACAGTCATTTAAGTTTGTATACAAGCCATTACCATTTCCTGGATCAATGCAATTCCCTTGCCCGTCACAATCAAAACTTACTGTATTACTAAACTCACAGGGTATTTCGACTTCAATATTGTAATAAAAGTAATAATAATTATTCGATGATGTTGCACTACTTCCTGTAACACTCATTAATGAACCAATGTTATAAGGATATACTGCTCCATTATTATTTCTGTACAAGCCTGAATTTCCTGTAGATATTCCTAATTGCATATCATTTCCTATTGGAACTTCAAAGTTTAAAATTAACTGTTGTTGACCTTGAACCAAATTGTGGGTTGTGTCATCAATAACTACCCCACTACTATTTCGTAGCTCGAATGTTACTGTGTTGTTATCATCAGCATAAAATACTGCAGATTTTATGATAAATTCATCATATGAATCAAAAATTAAATGCTGATTTCCATTAAAATATCCTCCTGTTGAAAAAGTATTATCTGACTCTCCCCCATAAATTACTGATAAATTAGCATTTGGATCAAAATTACTGGCCAGTGAATCCATACATCCTAATGTAGCAGTATATAATTCAACATTTTGTACAACAACTTGTCCATTTATGAGATTTACAGAAATTGTGTCCGAAATATATCCAGCAAGAGAATATATCACATCGTACGTACCTGCATCTGCATTTCCTGTTATGTACTCTCCTGTTAAAGATGAGGTTGTATTATTAGGCAAGAAAGTATTTAATATCTCAACATTTACACCGTTAAGAGCATTTCCACTAGACCCGTCAGTAACATAGCCTTCTAAAAAGCATGCTTGTAAAAAATCTCTTTCATAAATAAGTAATCTTCCATTATTATTATTACTGTTAATATCTGAAGAAATAATAATTCCTGAAGGTAAGAAAGGATATGTTCCCCAGCAACCATCTGAACCACTTCCTGATCCAGAGTATGAGTCGTAGTATGCAACTTGAATCATATTATGTGGATTTGATATATCATGAACTATTGTACCATCCCTGTACCATGAGGTCACAATGAAATTACCATCTACATGAGTGTTATGAGGCATAGAATTAGTACCTGGATTTGACTGTATTCTATCAACCTCCTGAATATTTGAAATATTTGATATATCGTAAGCACCAACATAACCATCGTTTACCTCATCAGTTGTAAAAACATAATTTCCATCATCACTGACCCAGGCATTGTGTGTAAACAAGCTAGGTGTAGGATGAGTTCCTATCGTAACTGGGTTATTTTTGTCACTAACATCAATTATATGTAGATCACCAGTATATATACATCCCGCATACAATGTATCTCCACGAACCATTCCATCATGAATATATTCATCATTCCATTCTCCAATATAATGAGGATTTGTTGGATTAGCAGCAACATCTAAAAAAATCGCACCATCTGAAGGATTACTTCCATTATTGCTAGATGCTCCAAAAATATAACAAATACCATTTTCATCTATGTATAAATTATGAGAAGCTGTAAAGCTTGTACTTTGTCCAGTCATTGGATTAGTAAATTGAAATACATTCCAATATGTATTTCCTGTCATATCATTAAGATCTACTATTAAAAGACCAGCATCTGCTTCAGTTGTAACGTATGCATAATGACTCCATGTTTTTACATCTCTCCAAGTAGAGCTAAGATCGGGAATAAAAAACTCTTCAACTGGATTGGACGGATTAGTTACATTTACGCAAGAAAAACCGTTAACTAAGCCTACTAATGCATACTCTGATTCATTTGAAGGGTCAACCCAGCCCCAAATATCATTACCGTCAGTTGAATTATAGTCATAAGTACCAAGTAAATTTAAATTATAGCTATTTTGACAAATAACAAATAAAGGAAGTATAGTTAATATTAATAAAAATCTTCTCATAAGTTTTTTTTTACAAAATTAAGTCTTTAAAACGATATTAAAATTATAATTCAAGAGTTATTTGACCTTTATGATCATTATCACTTATAGAATTAGTGATTTTTAATTCAATATCATTAAGATTTTCTTTAATACCATCATCCAAAGATTTATTATTATCATCATTTTCGTTATATTCGAGAGGTTCCAGTAAATTAATTTCTTTAATTTTTTTACTAGTTAATTTATTACCTTTTGCTTTAATTCCTTTAACTGATATAAACTTTTCTAAGTCTATTATTTCTGACTCTCTTTCTTTACCTTTTTTCTTAACATAAATAATTTCAATTTGTGGTCTCCAATCACTGCTTATAAGTTCTAAATAGCTATTTTTATGAGAAGTTATTATTTGTAATTTTTGAGAAATATTTTCAGGTACTAAAAATCTTTTGACAAAAAAATCTTCTTTATTTCCATCGAAATAAATAGCTGATAATGCTTTATTTGGATTAAATTTCTCGATAATTAGTATATCATCGCTAAAATGGTTACTTAGTTCAAAGGACTTTAATTCAATTTCACCATTATCTTTAAGAGTTAATATTTTTTCTTCAGCCTTAAATTCGCCAATAAATGTTCCTCTTTGTTCAACATTTAACCTGTTAATGTTTTCGTCAAACCATATTTTTCTAGCTGAAAGTGTTGAAACCCCTATTGATTTTAATTCAACTTTTCGAACAGGATACTTAGTTAAAATATTTCCAATAGCTCCTTTACCCTTAATAATATAATCTGCAAAATCGATGTCGATTTTTAAATTTTTAATTCTATTTAATTTTCTAAGATGAACAGTTACGCATTCAGCTTCTCCATTAGGATTAGAAGTAAAATAAATTACTTTACAACTATTTTGATTTTTTGTTAAGATATACTCTTTGTTTCTTGTGATAGATTTTACTGGAAATCTTTTAATCATAGTATTTCCAGACTTACCGTCTCTATATATCATGTTATAAATAGTACGATCATCTTTTTTCTTAAAGACAGCACAGTGAATTATATCTTTTCCAACAAACACTTTATTATCGACTTTTACTACTTGCATTGATCCATTACTTCTAAAAACGATGATATCATCTATATCTGAACATTCACAAACATATTCATCTTTTCTCATCGTTGTTCCTATAAAACCTTCTTCTCTATTGACATATAACTTTTTACTTGCAACAACTACCTTTTTAGCATCAATATTTTCAAAAATTTTAATTTCAGTTTTACGTTCTTTACCCTTTCCGTATTTAACTTTCAATTCCTTGAAGTAGTTAATTGCATAATCCACAAGATTTTCTAAATTATTTTTAGTTTCTTGAATATTATTTTCAAGATTATCAATTTCTTTTTTGACTTTGTTTAGATCGTATTTAGTAATTTTTTTAATTCTGATTTCAGTTAGTTTTTCAACATCGCTATCTGTGACCTTTCGTAACAATTTTTTGGTGAATGGCGCAAGTTGATTGTGTATTGTTTTTATTATAACATCCCAGCTTTCTAATTCTTCGATTGAATGGTATATTCTATTTTCAATAAATATTCTTTCTAATGAAGCAAAATGCCATCTTTCCTGTAGTTCATCAAGATTAATTTCTAGTTCTTGCTTCATAAGCCCTAGAGAATGATTTGTTGATTTTTGAAGTAATTCAGATACGCCAATAAAAATAGGCACATTATTTTCAATAATACAACAAATAGGTGACAATGATATTTCACAATTTGTAAAAGAATATAAAGCATCAATTGTTTTGTCTGCTGAAATACCACTAGGTATTGTAATAACTATTTCAACATTTTCTGCTGTATTGTCTTCAATTTTTTTTATTTTAATCTTACCTTTTTCATTCGCTTTAATAACAGAATTGATTAGTGATGTTGTATTTGTAGAAAAAGGTAATTCAGTTATTACAAGTTTATCTTTACTATCAATATCAATTTTAGCTCTAATTCTTACTTTCCCTCCTCTTTTACCATCATTATAATTTGTAAAGTCTGCAGTGCCACCAGTTAAAAAATCAGGGTAAATTTTTGGTTTAACTCCTTTTAAAATTTTAATTGAAGCATCTATAAGCTCATTAAAGTTATGTGAGAGTATTCTAGTAGATAGCCCAACAGCAATTCCTTCAACACCTTGGTTTAAAAGTAAAGGGAATTTGACAGGAAGAGTAGTTGGTTCTTTTCCTCTCCCGTCATAGCTAGAATTCCATTTTGTTATTTTCTTATTATAAACAACATCTAAAGCAAACTGAGTAAGTCTAACTTCAATATATCTTGGAGCTGCAGCACTGTCGCCAGTTGCAATATTCCCCCAGTTACCTTGCATATCAAGTAAGAGATCTTTTTGACCTATCTGAACCATAGCATCTCCTATAGAAGCGTCACCATGAGGATGGTATTTCATAGTATTTCCAATTACATTTGCTACTTTATGGTATCTGCCATCATGCATTTCTTTTAATGAATGTAATATTCTTCTTTGAACAGGCTTTAAGCCATCATTTATATGAGGGACAGCTCTTTCTAAAATCACATATGAAGCATAGTCTAAAAACCAGTTTTTGTACATTCCTGAAACATGTACTGTTCTTTCAGGTAAATTTTTACTATTTATAAAGTTATCTTCCATAACTAAAACTTATCTTCAATTAAATCTTGTTCAACTCTAAGATTATTAATAATGAAATCTTGTCTTTCCTTAGTGTTTTTTCCCATGTAGTATTGTAAAACATCCGAAATTTTCTCTTGAGATGACAAAATAACTGGCTCAAGTCTCATGTCCTTACCAATAAAATTTTTGAACTCATTTGGAGAAATTTCCCCTAAGCCTTTGAATCTTGTTACTTCAGCTGTTTTTCCTAACTTAGATATAGCATTTTTTCTTTCATCTTCACTGTAGCAATAAATTGTTTCTTTTTTGCTTCGTACTCTATACAATGGTGTTTCTAGTATATATATGTGACCTTCCTTAACTATCTCTGGAAAAAATTGAAGAAAAAATGTTAGTAGAAGCATTCTGATATGCATACCGTCCACATCCGCATCTGTAGCAATAACTACTTTATTATATCTTAAATTATCAATTCCTTCTTCAATATTTAAAGCAGCTTGTAACAAATTAAACTCTTCATTTTCGTAAACAATCTTTTTAGTTAGTTCAAAAGAATTTAATGGTTTACCTCTTAAACTAAAAACAGCTTGCGTTCTTATGTCTCTTGTTTTTGTGATTGATCCAGATGCTGAATCTCCCTCAGTAATAAATAACGTTGAGTTAGATCTTTCTTCCTTGTTTAAATCATTATAATGAATTCTACAGTCTCTTAATTTTTTGTTGTGTAAGCTAGCTTTTTTTGCTCTTTCTCTTGCTAATTTTTTTACACCTGCCATTGCCTTCCTCTCATGTTCAGCAGTTTTAATTTTTCTTTCTATAATTTCAGCAATGTCTAGATTTTTATGTAAAAAATTATCTAGATTCCTTTTAAGAAAATCTTGTATAAATGTTAAAATAGTTACTCCACCTGGGTCCATTTCTGTAGAGCCTAGCTTAGTTTTTGTCTGTGATTCAAAAACAGGTTCAATTACTTTGATACTTATTGCAGCGTTAATAGCTTGTCTTATATCTGATGCATCGTAATTTTTTCCATAGTATTCTCTGATTGTTTTGACTAAGGACTGTCTAAATGCACCTTGATGAGTACCACCCTGAACAGTATGTTGGCCGTTAACAAATGAATAATACTGTTCAGAATATTGATTTTTACAATGTGTTATAGCAACTTCAATATCTTCAGATTTAAGATGAATAATGGGATATAAAATTTCTGAATCTGTTCTTTTTTCTAAAAGATCTAAAAGACCATTTTCAGAATAATATTTATTACCATTAAATAAAATAGTAAGTCCAGGGTTTAAATAACAATAATTCCACATCATTTTTTCTACATACTCATCAATAAATCTGTATTTGCCAAAAAGTTCCTGATCAGGAATAAAGCTTACTTTAGTACCACGTCTACTAGAATTTTCAATTATTGGTTCATCATTAATAATTGCACCTCTTTCAAATTCAACAAGTTTACTTTTTCCTTCTCTTATAGATTGAATTTTAAAAAAAGATGATAGAGCATTAGCTGCTTTTGT
>JAYZXD010000003.1:0-26627 GCA_036141595.1 Bacteroidota bacterium | reverse complement strand
ACTTGGCTACTTATACTAAAGGAGTTTACTTCTTAGAGATTACAACTAATAATGGTGTAGTTAATAAGAAGCTAATTCTTCAATAAGAAGTAGTTTAGTTCTTAATATTAAGAGGCCTGAGTTTTTACTCGGGCCTCTTTTAATTAATAATAAATCTTTTGGTATTTTGAAGGAATTTGATCAAATAAATTCCCTTGTCTAAATCAGAGATGTTAATCGTTTCTTTTTCTGATATTTTTTGTTTTCTTTTTACAATTTTTCCATTTAAATTATAAATTTTAATCTCTCCATTAAGTGTTGAGCTGATATTAATTTTATCTTGATTTGGATTAGGATATATTGTAAATAAATTTTTATTTGTGTTATTATTATATGAAATAGTAGTATCGTTAAATAAAGAATCGCTAGAAAAATATGAAATTCCTCCCGCTAAGTTTCCAATTATCATTTCAGGACTATTATCACTATTAATATCTTTTAAAGTTAAAGCAGATTTGCCTCCGTCCCAAATACTTGAAACGGTACTATTTAGTTCTGTAAATTGTCCATATATATTATTTTCAATATTTGAAAATTGGTAAATATTACCTGAATAACTTCCAACAAATAGTATATAAACACCACTACTGTCATAAAGAAAGGGGCTACTAAATCCAGTACTAATATATGATTGATCTACATCAATTCCACCCCAGTTTTCAATTATTGTATCAAAAATGGCATTATTTGAAGATCCGTTGTTAGGAAGAAAATTAATTGTTCCATCTTGCTCACCTATTATGATATCTATTAATCCATCTCTGTTTACATCAATCAGCTGGGGTTGTGCAAATTGCCCAATATCTATATTTTGAAAATTTGGATTAGATAATTGAAAATTATTATTTCCAATGTTAGTAAATAAGTGTAATTTTCCATCAGCATCACCTAAAATCAAATCTTTATTATTATCTCCATCGAGATCTCCAAATGTTGGTTTCAAATTTAGAGCAGGAATATTTAAGGATGTGTTTAGATTGATTGCTGATATATTTAGCCAATCCCTATCAATAAGATTAAATGAAGGGATAGAATCATTGCCTGTATTTTCTAATAAAGCCAGTGAAGAAGTAGGGTCATTATTGGCATTATGATATCCATAGTTGCCAATAATTAAATCTTCTAGTCCATCGTTGTTATAGTCATAAAAGACAGGAAAGGCTGATGTTCCAAAATCTAGCATATCAGCTTGTAAAAAGTTATTTTGTATAAAATTAAAATTTGGTTCATTATTTTGACCATTGTTTTCATAAAGCCAGCAGCTTTCATAATTTTCTGAATTATTTTGACTATTTGTTGTAACTATTAAATCTTTGATTCCATCACTAGTTACATCAATATAATATCCAGCTGGAAAACCTTGGATGTTTGCTGCTAGAGTATTATTAAAATTTTGAGGAAAAATTGAATCAATATCTACCATAAAAGCATTTTGACTGTCTCCTCCATTTACCAGTATGTTTAGATTGTTGTAACTTATGTCACCAAGAATTAAATCCTTGTCATTGTCATTGTCAATATCAATAGCAAGAATAGTTGATCCAGCGTGTTTTTGTTTAGCGTTATAATTACTGTTTACTTGAGGGCATTGGCAGTTTTGACAATTTAGAATATATGAATTTAATCCCTCGTAAAAAAGACCCCAACAGCTTTCAGAAAATTCAAATATTAGCGAGTCGCAATTGCCATATAGTTCCATAGATTGATTTTTATGGTACTCAACAAATCCTCCAAGTATCGAGAAAGTCAATACATCTAAATCTCCGTCATAGTCTATGTCAGATATTGCAGGTATATCTACAGGACTTATGTATATATTAAGAAAATTAGATCCATAATCACTCAATACTAACTGTGTGACCTCTGTGAATTCTAAATCAACATTGTTTGATGTATTTAAATAAACAGCCATTCCTCCAGATGAATAAGTGAAAATATCATTTTTTCCATCGAGATTATAATCTCGCATCAGTATCCAATCATGTATTTTAGGAAAATTATTTCTATATTTTGGGGCGTAAATATAGTTTCCATTATTGTTAATATACGGATTCAACTTATTTCCAGATCTATCAAAAACAATCAAATCCATTACACCATCTAAATTGAGATCGATATTTGAAAATTGTCCAGAATTAATACCTCCATCTAATGCTGATTTGTATGGCAATCCATTTTCAAAAAATGATAAAGATGTATCTCTATTAAAAATCATTTGTGCATAAGAAGTGTTGAACAACAATGATGTTAATAAAATGACTTTATAAATTATTTTCATATTTAATTTATATTTTTTTTGTAAAAATAACTTATTATTTTTTTAACTAAAAATACATAAACTATTCTAATACTATTTGTAGATTCACTTTATTGCATGAGTAATTGTATTATTTGCTTTATAATCTTATATTTGCCGACTTTTAATCAGATAATTTAACCTTATGCGTGAAAGAAATGCTATAAAAATTTTTGCAATACTTTTTGCAATAGTTTGTTTATATCAACTGTCCTTTACATGGGTAGTCAATAATATAGAAGAAGATGCTGTACAAGAATCTTTGTACAAAAGAGACCAGGAAGCTAAGTTAATTGAAAGTAATCGATTGTTATTAGAAGATGGTCTTAAGCTAGATACTAATCAGTCTTATATTGATTCACTACAATTCGAATTAGAAAAATTGAAATATACCAAAACAGATATTTACCTTGATGATTTTCAACAGAGTGAGGAACGTAGTTATTTAGAAAATAAAAGATCAGAAAAAGTATTTGGGCCTTATACATTTTTACAATGTCAACAAAGACAATTAAATTTAGGTCTTGATTTAAAGGGGGGGATGAATGTCACACTAGAAGTAATGGTAGTTGATGTTATAAAAGCGCTAGCAAACAATAGTGCTGACGAAAATTTTAACAAAGCTATAGAAAATGCTAATGAAAGACAAAAAGATGGTAATGTAGACTATCTTTCATTATTTGAAGAAGAATACGAAAAACTTTCCAGTGAAAACGGCTTGTCAATTATTTATTATGCACAGCTTAAAAATAAAGGAATAAATGTTGATGCAACAAACAAAGAGGTAATTGAAGTTTTAAGGAAAGAAATTGATGGCTCTATTGACAGATCTTTTAATACATTAAGAACAAGAATTGACCGTTTTGGAGTTACTCAACCTAATATTCAAAGATTAGACGCGGGAAGAATTTTAATTGAGCTTCCTGGTATTAAAGATACAGAAAGAGCAAAAAAATTATTGCAATCTGCTGCAAAGTTAGAGTTTTGGGAAACTTACAATTACACAGAGTTATATCCTTTACTAGTAGAATCAAATTCTTTAAACATTGAAGGCATAGAATCTGTACTCACACTTTTACTTCCAAAAACAAATGAACAAGGACAACAAATTCCGGGTCCCGTATTTGAAGTTAGACTAGCTGATACTTCTAAAGTAAATAAACTTATTAAAAATTCAGATTTTTTAAAAGTATTTCAAAATTCAGGAAAAGATGTTGTCTTTGCATTTAGTGTAAAGGATAATGATCAAGAGATTGATAAAACCATTGACCTCGTTGCTTTAAAACGCAATAATAATGTTAGAAGTAGTATTCAAAATTCAAATGGATATTCAAATGTTTCATCCCCAATGAAAGGAGATGTCGTAACCGATGCCATGGAAGAAATTGATGGACAATCTGCAGGTGTTTCAATGCAAATGGATAGTAGAGGTGCTGGACAGTGGAGAACATTAACAAAAGCAAATATTGGTAAGTCAGTTGCAATTGTATTAGATGGGTTAGTTTATTCTTGGCCTACAGTCAATGACGAGATAGAAGCTGGGAGATCATCAATTACAGGAGATTTTTCGCTAGAAGAGGCACAAGATTTAGCTAATATTTTAAAAACTGGAGAAATTGCAGCCCCTGCTCGAATTGTTGATGAGGCAATAGTTGGTCCATCATTGGGAGCTGAAGCGGTTAGCTCAGGTATGTCTTCATTCTTAATTGCACTAATCGTAGTTTTAATTTATATTGCTTTTTATTATGGAAAAGCTGGTCTAGCTTCTAATGTAGCCTTATTGGTTAACATATTTTTTATTTTTGGTGTGTTGTCTTCATTAGGTGCTGTTTTGACTTTACCAGGAATAGCTGGAATTATTTTAACTATTGGTATGTCAATTGATGCCAATGTTCTCATATACGAGCGTGTAAGAGAAGAAATGAAAAATGGTAAGGGTATTAAACTTGCAGTAAAAGATGGATATCAAAGCGCCTATAGTTCAATTATTGATGCAAATGTTACAACTCTTTTAACAGGTATAATTTTATATACTTTTGGAACAGGCCCAATTAAAGGATTTGCCACAACTCTAATTATAGGTATATTAACTTCATTATTTGCTGCAATTTTTATAACACGTCTTATTATTCAGTCTAGAATGGACAAAGGAAAAAGTATCTCTTTTTCAACAAAAATAACTGATGGTGCTTTTAAGAATATAAATATTGACTTTATTGGTAAAAGAAAAAGATTTTATTTTATTTCTTTAATTGTTTTAGTATTAGGTCTTGGCTCTCTTTTTACAAAAGGACTACAACTAGGAGTTGATTTTGCAGGAGGAAGAACTTATGTAGTTAGATTTGATAACCCTGTAGATAATGAGAAGGTCAGAACTTCTTTATCAAAATTATTTGTTGATGATCAGGGGTTAAGTTATACTCCAGAGGTCAAAACATTTGGTAATTCAAATCAAATTAAAATTACAACTTCTTATTTAGTTAATAATATCAATTCTGAAGTCGATACTATAATTGCTCAAAAGTTGTACGAAGGATGCAAGTTTTTATTACCTGAATCTTTTTTTAATGGAGAATATGAGAATCTTTCAGACGAAGAAAAGGAAATTTTATACTTAACTAAATTTAAAAAAGAATACATTCAAAGTTCTGAAAAAGTTGGTCCAACAATCGCTGATGACATTAAACAGTCTGCTGTGTGGTCTGTAGTTTTTTCTTTAATAGTTATTTTTGTTTATATACTTATTAGATTTAGAAAATGGCAATTTAGTCTGGGAGCAGTGTTGGCTGCATTCCATGATGTAATTATCGTGCTTTCATTGTTTTCTATATTCTATGGTTTATTACCATTCTCTTTAGAAATTGATCAGGCTTTCATTGCTGCAATACTTACAATAATAGGTTATTCTCTAAATGATACTGTGGTTGTTTTTGACAGAGTTAGAGAGTATTTAAATAACAACAAAAAGAAACAAGTAAAGGATATAATGAATGGAGCGTTAAATTCTACACTAAGTAGAACAATTAATACTTCTTTAACTACTTTCTTTGTTTTATTAATTATTTTTATTTTCGGAGGTGAGGTTATACAAGGGTTTATGTTTGCCTTGATGGTTGGTGTTCTTGTCGGAACATATTCTTCCTTATTTATAGCGTCACCAATTATGCTTGATACTTTAAGTAGGGAGAATTCTAAAAAGTAATCTTTTTATTAACCCTTTCATTTGAAAGGGTTTTTTTATTTTTGTTATATGATATTATTTATCGGGGGTCCAGAAATTATTATAATACTTCTTTTTATTATTATGTTTTTTGGTTCTAAAAAAATACCTGAGATTGCTAGAGGGATTGGTAAAGGAATCCGAGAAGTAAAGGATGCATCAAATGAAATAAAAAAAGAAATTCGAGATAGCGCTAACTCCGTTAATGATGATCTTGATTTAGAAAAATGATGACTATCTTTATTTTATTTTTAGGATTTATACTTTTATTTTTTGGAGGAGAGTTATTAGTTCGAGCCTCTGTTTCTCTAGCAACCAAAATGAATGTCTCTACTCTTGTAATAGGAATGACAATAGTTTCTTTTGCTACATCAGCACCAGAACTTTTTGTAAGTTTAAAAGCGGTTTTTAGTAACAGTGGTGATATTTCTTTGGGAAATTCCATAGGGTCAAATATTGCTAATATTGCCTTTGTTCTAGCTATTACAGCAATATTTTTTAAAGTAAAAATTGCAAAAAAAGTATTGTCCTTAAACTATCCCCTTCTTCTTATTTCATCTCTTCTTTTAGCTTTTATTTTATATTATTTTAAAGGAGTTTCTAGCTTTATTGGATACTTATTTGTTATAATACTTATTACATATGTTTTAATTTTAATCAATGATGCTCGTGATAATCAATTAAATGCAAAATCTGAAGAACGTGTAGTAACATCTTCTAAAAATACCATTACATATTTTAAGAGTATTTCAATGTTGTTATTAGGTGTGCTTTTGTTGAAGTATGGAGCAGATTTTTTAGTTAATTCAGCAATGAATATTGCTGACTATTTTGAAGTTCCTGAGAGAGTTATTGCTGTAACTATTGTGGCTATTGGAACAAGTATACCAGAGCTTGCTGCATCAATTATTGCTGCTTATAGAAATGAAGATAGTTTAGCAATCGGTAATCTTATTGGTTCAAATGTCTTTAATATTTTTGCTGTTCTAGGTCTTACAGCAATTATCAAGCCGATTAATATGATAGAGAAAGCTTTACTTTCTTTTGATACAATGTGGATGCTTGCAATAACAATTGTTTTTGGTGCTTCATTATACTTAAATAAAAAAAGATATTTATATAGAAAAGAGGGATTATTTCTATTTATCATGTATTTACTTTACATTTATCTTGCTCTGAATTAACTTTTAATAAATTGTTAATAAATCAGTGTTTTCTAAATACTCTAACTTTTGTTTGACTAAATAGTTTTAGTTTATTTGTAAAAATAAAATCACAAACTATGAAGACAAAACTAGAGTACATTTGGTTAGATGGATATGCCCCTACACAAAATATGAGAAGTAAAACAAAAGTTGTTGAAGACTTTGATGGTAATTTAGAATCTTGTCCTATATGGGCTTTTGATGGCAGCTCAACTAAACAAGCTGAAGGTAACTCTTCTGACTGTCTTTTAAAGCCTGTTGCAATTTTCCCAGATCCAGTAAGAGAAAATGGTTTTTTAGTTATGACCGAGGTTTTAAATGCAGATGGGTCTCCTCATGAGTCAAATGCTAGAGCTAGGATTGAAGATGATGATAATGATTTTTGGTTTGGATTTGAGCAAGAATATTTTATAATGGATGTAGAAACCCAACTTCCTCTTGGTTTTCCAATGGGAGGTTATCCTGGGCCTCAAGGAATGTATTATTGTTCAGTAGGAGGAAAAAATACTCATGGTAGATCATTTGTTGAAGAGCATGCTGACTTATGTATTGAAGCTGGCATAAATTTTGAAGGAATTAATCAGGAAGTTGCTTGTGGTCAATGGGAATTTCAATTATTTGCAAAAGGAGCTAAAAGAGCAGGTGATGAATTATGGGTTGCAAGATATTTATTAGATAGATTAACTGAAGATTATGGTTACTATATTGAGTACCATCCAAAACCTGTTAAAGGTGACTGGAACGGATCAGGTATGCATGCAAATTTTTCAAATTCTGTACTAAGAGAGTGTGGTTCTCAAGAAGTGTATGAGAAAATATGTGAAGCATTCCGTCCAGTTGCAGCCGATCATATTGCAGTGTATGGGGAGTATAATGATCAAAGATTAACTGGGCTTCATGAAACAGCATCAATAAACGATTTTAGTTATGGTATTTCTTATAGGGGAGCTTCAATTAGGATTCCAATTATTACTGTAGAAAAAGGTTGGAAAGGCTGGTTAGAAGATAGAAGGCCTGCTTCAAACGGAGATCCTTATAAAATCGCAGGTAGAATAGTCAAAACAGTTAAGTCTGCTTAATTTCAACTCTTAACAATAAGTTTGTTATAATTCAAAATTCTGATTATACTTATTTATAAATTATTATATATTTTTACGAAATATTAAAAATATTATTCTCATGAAAAATAAAATTAATCTACTAATTGCTTCGTTAGTTCTCGTTGTTTTTTCATTTTCTGATGTTAATGCTCAAAAAAGTCGAAAAATGAAGAAAGCAGATCAAGCATTTGAATTAGAATTATATTCAGAAGCAATTAAGCAATATAAAAAAGCCTATAAAAAAACCAAAGATAAAAGTTTAAAGGCTGAAAATATTTTTAAGCAGGCAGAATGTTACAGATTGTCTGGTAAAATTTTACAAGCTTCAATTTACTATGAAAGAGCAGTCTTTATGAATTATCATGATGCAATTGCAATCTTTAATTATGCTGAAGTTTTAAGAATGCTAGGTAAATACGACGAAGCGCGTGATCAATATGTTAATTATATTCAAAAGACATTAGCAGAGGAAAAAATGAGTAAAGAAGAAATATTAAAATTAGCTTCAGATGATGCTAGACATGTTAATTACATTAAGGGAGAATTGGGCCTAAGATCATGTGATTTTGCTTTAAAGTGGAAGGATCTTCCAACACGATATAGAGTTAAGTCTATGCCTTTACTCAATTCAAGATTTAATGATTTTTCACCAACTTATGGTGATGCAGATTATTCTAAATTATATTTTGTTTCGTCCAGAGAAGGTGAATTAACTAGCAAAATTGACGGCAGAACTGGTGAGTATTTTTCAGATATATGGTTTACAACCTACAATAAAGAAAGAGAAATGTGGCTTAAACCCTCGCTTGCACAGCCACCTATCAACACTGAAGGAAATGAAGGACCGATCCACTTAAATAGTAGAGGAACAGTAATGTATATTACCCAATGTAAATTTGAAAAAAAGAAGATACTGGGTTGTGGAATATATGTTTCTGAACGAAGTGGCAGAGATTGGAAAGAAAGTCAGTTATTACAATTAAAAGTTGATAGTAATACTGTTGGTCATCCAACTCTTAATAAAGATGAATCAATCATTATTTTTTCAGCTGATTTGCCAAATGGGTACGGAGGAAAAGATTTATGGATTTCTAGAAAAGGTAAGAGAAATACATGGAGTGATCCACAAAATTTAGGTGATCTTATCAATACAAAAGGAGATGAGTTGTTTCCTTTTATTTTAGAAGATAATGACGGCAAAATGACCATATATTTTGCTTCCAATGGTCATATTGGTATGGGTGGATTAGACATATTTAAAACAACCGAAAACGAAATTGGAGCTTTTACTTCTCCGGTAAATCTTAAATCACCAATAAATTCTCCTGGTGATGATTTTGCAATGATTGTTGAAAGTGATCAGGAAAGAGGATATCTTACTTCTAATAGAGATGGAGGCTTTGGAGGAGATGATATATACCAATTTGAACTTGTAGCTTTGAATTTATCACTTCAAGGAATCGTAACTGATGCAAAAACTGGCTCAATCATGACCGATATACCTGTCAAGCTAGTAGCAAGTAATGGAATTACAGCTTCTGTTAAAACAGATAATACAGGAAAATATTCTTTTCCTTTAGACCCATTAACATCATATGAAATTATTGTTAATACTGAAGGGTACATAAAAAGTACTATAAAAGAAACAACAGAAGGTATTGAAACTGACAAGATTATAATTGTTGATGTTGCAATTAATCCAAAAAAGAAGGAAGTGGTGTTACCATTAGTTAATTTTGATTTTAATAAGTATGATCTTAACGAGGAATCTATAATTGCTCTTGATAAATTAGCAGAGGGTCTTATTGATAATACGAATTTTATTGTTCAAATCACTGGACATACTGATGATATTGGATCTCAGTATCAGAACAAAAAACTTTCACAGAAAAGAGCAGATGCATGTTTTAATTACTTAGTTTCGGCTGGTGTAGATCCGGGTCAATTGATAGTTAAAGCAATGGGGAAAAAAGTACCATTTGTTATTGAAGTTGATGATGGAAGGTTTAAAGTTGGTGATGTTCTTACAGAATCTTATATAAGAAAAATTAAGTTTAAGAAAAACAAACAAAAGGCTAATCAATACAATAGAAGAGCTGCTTTTAGAATTATTAGTAAAGCATATAATTTAGAGGATGAAAAAAACTAATTTTTTCATTTTAAGTAATACAAGCGTCCTTTTTAAAAGGATGCTTTTTTTATGATATGAATGACAGGTATACTGTAAGGGGAGTTTCTGCACACAAGGAAGATGTTCATGGTGCTATACGAAATTTAGATAAGGGGTTATTTCCAAGCGCTTTTTGTAAGATTGTTCCAGATTATTTAAGCGGAGATGATGAGTATTGTTTAGTTATGCATGCAGATGGTGCTGGTACAAAATCATCATTAGCTTATATGTACTGGAAAGAAACAAATGATCTAAGTGTTTGGAAAGGAATTGCTCAAGATGCTCTTGTAATGAATATTGATGATCTTTTGTGTGTTGGTGCAGTTGATGATATTATGCTTTCTTCAACAATCGGAAGAAACAAAAATTTAATAAATGGAGATGTAGTTTCTGCAATTATTAATGGAATGGAAGAGTTGTTAAAAGACTATAAGTCATTTGGAGTTAACATTATTTCTACTGGAGGAGAAACAGCTGATGTTGGCGATCTGGTACGAACCATAATTATAGATTCTACAGTTATCTCTAGAATGAAAAGAAGTGATGTCATTGATAATTCCAGGATTTCAGAAGGAGATATAATTATTGGACTATCCTCATTTGGAAAAGCTAATTATGAGTCTGAATACAACAGTGGAATTGGTAGCAATGGTTTGACTTCAGCAAGACACGATGTTTTTAATAAAACCTTAGCAAATAAATATCCTGAAAGTTTTGATCCAAAAATTCCTGTTCAATTAGTTTATTCTGGATCTAAATCTTTAACTGATTTAATCAAAGATAAAGATTTAGACATTGGAAAGTTAGTGCTTTCTCCTACTAGAACTTATGCACCTGTGATAAAAAAAATATTATATAAATATAGATCTAAAATTAATGGAATGATTCATTGTAGTGGCGGTGCACAAACAAAGATTTTAAATTTTATTAAAGATTTACATATTATAAAGGATAATTTATTTGATTTACCACCAGTTTTTAAGTTAATTCAAGAAGAATCAAACACACAATGGAAGGAAATGTATAAAGTTTTTAATATGGGACATAGAATGGAATTATATGTCCCTAGTTCAATTGCTGATGATATTATTTCTATTTCAAAATCTTTTAATGTTGATGCAAAAGTTATTGGTAGAGTAGAAAACCATAAAGGGAAAAAATTGACTATTGTGTCTGATTATGGAACATTTACATATTAATTATGCTTGATAAACTCAGTGCAATAAATGATAGATATTTAGAAGTAGAAAAGTTGATATCATCGTCTGATGTAATGAATGACATGAAGTTATATGTAAAATTAAGTAAAGAGTATAAAGAACTCGAGCCAATAATAAAAGTATACAAAACTTACAGAGATTTATTATCAAATATAGAAGATGCAAAACAAATTTTGTCTGATTCAAATGATCCAGAAATGAAAGAATTAGCCAAAATAGATTTAGATGAAAATTTGCCTAAAAAAGTTGCAATGGATGAGAAAATTAAAATATTGCTTATCCCTAAAGATCCTGCAGATTCTAAAAATGCGGTTATGGAGATTAGAGCTGGAACAGGAGGCGATGAAGCATCAATTTTTGCTGGAGATTTATTTAAGATGTATAGTGCTTTTGCCCAATCAAAAGGATGGCAAACAGAATTAGTTGATTTTTCTGATGGAACATCTGGAGGTTATAAGGAAATAATTTTTAATGTTATTGGAGATGATGTTTATGGGCAATTAAAGTTTGAGTCAGGAGTACATAGAGTTCAAAGAGTTCCTCAAACAGAAACACAAGGCAGGGTACATACTTCTGCTGCTACTATTATTGTTTTACCTGAAGCAGAGGAGTTTGATGTAGAATTAAATCCAGCTGATATCAGAAAAGATACATATTGTTCATCAGGTCCAGGAGGACAATCTGTAAATACCACATATTCAGCTGTAAGATTAACTCACATACCAACAGGAGTTGTTGCTCAGTGTCAAGATCAGAAATCACAACTTAAAAATTATGATAAAGCGTTAAAAGTTTTGCGTTCACGAATCTATGAGTTAGAGTTACAGAAAAAATTAGATGAAGACGCTAAACACAGAAAAACAATGGTTTCTTCTGGAGATAGATCTGCTAAAATTAGAACTTATAATTACCCTCAGGGAAGAGTTACTGAGCATAGAATATCGCTAACAAAATATAATTTACAATCTACAATGGCAGGAGATATACAAGAGTTTATTGATGAACTTCATCTTGCTGAAAATGCTGAAAAATTAAAAAGTGGAAGTTCTAATGAATAGAAAAGAATTAGTCAATCAGATTAAACTTAAAAAAACTTTTTTATGTGTAGGTTTGGATACTGATATAGAAAAAATACCTAAACATTTATTAAAATTTGAAGACCCTGTTTATGAGTTCAATAAGGCTATAATTGACGCTACAAAAGATTTTTGTGTAGCATATAAACCAAATATTGCATTTTATGAAAAAAATGGATATAAAGGATGGATCTCGTTAAAGAAAACTATAGAATATATCCCATCAAATATTCTTACAATAGCCGATGCAAAAAGAGGAGATATTGGAAATACATCTACTATGTATGCGAAGGCTTTTTTCGAAAATTTAAATTTTAATTGTATAACTCTATCTCCTTATATGGGGGTTGACTCTGTTTCTAAATATTTATCATATAATAATAAATGGATAATACTTTTAGCTTTAACATCAAACAAGGGTTCATTAGATTTTCAAAACGCAAAATTAGCGAATGGTCTTCATCTTTTTGAAGAGATTATAAAAACATCAAAAAAATGGGGTTCGTTAAATAATACAATGTATGTAGTTGGAGCAACACAAGCTGAAAGATTAAAAGAAGTAAGAAAGATTATTCCTGATCATTTTCTTCTAGTTCCTGGTGTCGGTAAGCAAGGGGGTAGTTTGTCTAAGGTAGCAAAATATGCTTTAAATTCTGATTGTGGTATTTTAGTCAATTCTTCAAGAAGTATTATTTATGCAAGCGATTGTTTAAACTTTTCTGAAAATGCTAAAATTGAAGCAAAAAAAATACAGCAGAAAATGTCAATTTTTTTATCTAAATCAGGTTTTTTAAAAAAATAGTTTGTAGCTAATATATCCAACCCATTCATGTATCAATTCTTCCCAAACTTCAATTGCTCTAGATTGAGGTATAAATAAATAGTCAAATCTAATTTTTGTAGTAGAATTTATGCGATCTGTTGCAAGGTAATCTAAAGTAATATTTGACTTGTCAAAAGAAAGTTTAGCTCTCTTTATATGTATTGCAGAAGTAATAAGTAAAATTTTTTTTCCTTTAAAATTATTCTTTAAAATTTTTGCTGTGTATAATGCATTTTCTTTGGTATTTCGAGATCTTTTTTCTATTATTATGTCTTTCTCAGGAATATTATTTTTTAAAAGATGGTGTTTCATTGATTCAGCTTCTTCATATCCGTTGCTGAAAAGCATTCCATTACCACCACTCAATAAAATTTTTTTTATTATTCCCTTTCGATATAGTTGTTCAGCATATATTAATCTATCTGCATGCTTATTAAAATTATGTATTTTCTTTTGAGAATCATAATTTGAAATACCTCCAAGAACTATTCCAACATCGTATGTTTTTTTAAGCTTCATATCTTTAGCTTCCCATATTTTTGAGCAATTATCTGCAAGAAAACTATTTGTTAAAATGTAAAATAAAATGAAAGCAATAATTAATATTTTTTTTCTTTTTTTCTTAAAAAATATTGCAGCTAACATTAACAAAATTATCCATATTGTTGGTTTGATTAAAATTACAAGTATTTTAGATAAAAAGTAAAACATTCTAGCTTTTGAATCAAATATTTTTATGCTAATATATATAATATCTAAAAAATGATTAATTTGCAAATCTTACATTTTTTGTATGATACGTTTATTTAGATTAATATTTGAAAAGAAATTTTTTGGGGTAAGTTCTTGGTGGAGTGATCTACTTGGGATAAGAGTTTCATTTGTTAGGCTCTTTTTTATCTATGCTAGTTTTGCTAACGCATTTACTATATTATTGTACTTGTCTATGATGTTAATGTTAAAAGTAAGTTATCATTTTAAATATAAAAAAAGAAAAAGTGTGTTTGATTTATAAGATATGGAAAATTTACAAATAACTCTTACAGTTGTATTACTAATTATTGAGGTTATAGCTTTTGCATGGCTAATTATAGATATTCAAAAATCAAAAAAAAATCAAGCTAAAATAATTGAATTAGAACACCAAATTTTAAAAGTGGAAAATTCTATCATGGAGCTTGAAAAGGTAATTGTAGATAAAATAGATTTTTTAATAAATCAACAGCAAACTAATAAAGATTAATATTTATGAAAATTTTTATTACCGGTAGTAATGGTCTGCTTGGACAAAAACTTCTAAATAAGTTACAATCTAACAGTTTATTTCATTTAATTGCTTCATCTAAAGGAGAAAGTAGAGTAAAAAATAAATTTAATTATAAGTACTATGACTTAGATATAACAGACAAGCTAGCCGTTTCTGAGTTAATTTGTGATGTAAGACCTGATGTTGTTATAAATACTGCAGCTATGACAAATGTTGATTTGTGTGAGGAGCAAAGAGAAAAATGTGATGATTTAAATATTAAAGCCGTTGAATATTTAGCAGATATATGCTTAGAAATAGACGCTCATTTAATTCATCTTTCTACAGATTTTATTTTTGATGGAAAATCTGGTCCTTACAAAGAGGATGATCAGCCAAATCCACTTTCATATTATGGGCTTTCTAAATTAAAATCTGAAAAAATCATTAACAACCATAAAGTTAAATCTACAATTTTAAGAACAATAGTGTTATTTGGTGTAGCAGAAAATTTAACAAAGAATAATATTGTTTTGTGGGCAAAATCGGCATTAAAGAATAAAGAAAAAATAAATATAATTGATGATCAATTTCGTGCACCAACTTTAGCAGAAGATTTGGCAGATGCTTGTATATTAGCAGCAACGAAAAAAATCGAAGGAGTTTATCACGTTTCAGGAAAAGAGATAATGAGTATTTACGAAATGGTTACTAGAATAGCAATGCATTTTAACTATTCTTGTGACAATTTAAACAGAATTAAAACTAGTACTTTAAATCAAAAAGCGATTCGGCCCATGAAAACAGGTTTTATTTTAGAAAAAGCTAAGCATGAATTAGGCTATAATCCACATTCATTTGAAGAGGCTCTAGATATTATTGATAAACAGTTAATTAATTAAAAAAAAATGAGTAGTTTAATATTTTTGGTATTATACATATTGGTAATTTATTTCGGCTTTAGTATTTTAAAAGCCGGAGTTAATCTTAAAAGTAAAGATCTAGTTAATGCTGGTAAAATTTGGATTTATACAGTAGCTATAATTTCGGTATATAGCATATATAACTATTTTAAAATTATTTTAATAACTTGTGAAGGAGTTAGTATTTCAGAAAAAATAAATTGTTTATTTGAGCCAATTGTAAATGAAATGGCTAGTTTAATTTTTTGGGATCCATTCAAATCTTTTGGAATTGATGTAGCCCCAAAAGAAGATCCAGTTTTAATCCCAATTGTTGTAATTTGGTTAATTTTTGGTGCTTTATTTTTTACCTTTAGGATGAATTTTATAAATTTTAGAGGTTTTAAACATGCTATTGGACTTGTTAAAGGAAATTATGATGATCCAAAAAATAAAGGTGAAGTTTCACACTTTCAAGCTTTAACAACTGCTTTATCTGCAACCGTTGGACTCGGAAATATTGCAGGTGTGGCTATTGCAATTTCTGTAGGTGGACCGGGAGCTACTTTTTGGATGATTATTGCAGGGTTACTGGGAATGTCTGCAAAATTTGTTGAATGTACTTTAGGTGTAAAATATAGAAAGCTTGATTCTGATGGCGAAGTATCTGGTGGTCCCATGTATTATTTAAGAGATGGTTTAGCAAAATATAATATGGCTGGTCTTGGAAAGGTTTTAGCAGTATTATTTGCAATATTATGTATTGGGGGTTCATTTGGAGGAGGAAATATGTTTCAGGCTAACCAAGCTTATGCACAACTCTCTGGTCAATTTCCTTTTTTGGCAGACAATGGTCCTTTATTTGGATTGATTTTAGCTGTTTTGGTTGGCGTAGTTATAATTGGAGGAATTAAATCTATTGCAAATGTTACAGAAAAAATAGTTCCTTTTATGGCTGCTTTGTATGTGGGTACCGCATTGATAATTATTTTTATGAACTTTACGAAAATTGGAGATGTATTTAATTTAATTTTTCAAGGAGCCTTTACTCCTGAAGCAGGTTTAGGTGGAGTAATTGGTGTCTTAATACAGGGATTTAGAAGAGCAGCTTTTTCTAATGAAGCAGGAGTTGGATCTGCTTCAATTGCCCACTCTGCAGCAAAAACAAATGAACCAGTGTCCGAAGGAATTGTGGCATTGTTAGAACCATTTATAGATACTGTTGTAATTTGTACAATGACTGCAATAGTTATTATAATTACTGGATTTCATGTATCTACAGAATTTGCTGGCGAGGGAGCGCAAATGACTTCTGCAGCCTTTGGATCTGTCTTTTCTTGGTTTCCATATGTATTAGTTTTTGCTATCTTTTTATTTGCGTTTTCGACTATGATATCATGGTCTTATTATGGTTTAAAATCGTGGACATTTTTATTTGGTAAAACAAAATTATCTGTCTATGCTTATAAGTTTTTATTTCTTGTCTTTATTGTTGTTGGTTCTTCCGTAAAATTAGCTGCAGTATTGGATTTTTCTGACATGATGATATTAGCAATGGCTTTTCCAAATATAATTGGATTACTTATTTTGTCAAAAGAGGTTAAAATTGATTTAGATGATTACTATAAACGATTAAAATCTGGCGTCATCAAAAAATTTAAATAATTATATGATTTCAAGAGAGATTGATCATTTTATTAGAGATATTGAAGATTTCCCAAAAAAAGGGATTAAATTTAAGGATATAACTTCATTGTTACTTAATTCCAATTTATGTACTAAAATTGTAAGTCATACAATTGCAAATTTAGATAGGAAGAAAATTGATGCGATTGCTGGAATTGAAAGTCGCGGGTTTTTATTCGGATTTTTACTAGCTAATAAATTAGATCTTCCATTTATTCCTGTGAGAAAATCTGGTAAATTACCAGGTGAAACTATTAAATATAGTTATGATTTAGAATACGGAAGATCTGAAATTGAAATACATAAAAATGATATATCAAAAAATTGGAATGTTTTAGTTCATGATGACTTGTTAGCCACTGGAGGAACAGCAGCTGCAGCTGCAGAGCTTATAAATAATTTAAATGCAAATATATATGGCTTTTCTTTCATAATCGAATTAAGTAAACTTAATGGAAGAAACAAACTATCTAAATACTCAAATAATATAATTACATTAAAAAATTATTAGAAATGGATTTTAGTTACAATGAAAATCAAAAAATGATTTCAGATATGATTCAGCAATTTGGAAAAAATAATATAACTCCATATGTCAGAAAATGGGACGATAATCAATATTTTCCAATTGATGTTTTTAAAAAATTAGGAGAGCTAGGTTTAATGGGAGTTTTAGTTCCTACAAAATTTGGTGGGTCAGGTTTTTCATACAATGAGTATATTACTTCAATAGAACAGTTAGCTATTCTAGACCCATCAATAGCTTTATCAATGGCTGCTCATAACTCTTTATGTACAGGACATATTTTGCAGTTTGGAAATGACGATCAAAAGAAAAAATGGTTACCAAAATTGGCTTCAGGTGAATATCTTGGCGCATGGGGTTTAACTGAGCATAACACTGGCTCAGATGCAGCAGGTATGTCTACTACTGCTGTTAAAGACGGAAATTTTTGGGTACTTAATGGAACCAAAAATTTTATTACACATGCAATTTCTGGAGATATTGTGGTTGTAATTGCAAGAAATGGTAGTAAAGGTGATTCTCGTGGTATGACTGCATTTGTAGTTGAATCAGGTACTAAAGGTTTGAGTTCGGGAAAAAAAGAAGATAAATTAGGAATGAGAGCATCTGAAACCGCAGAATTAATTTTTGATAATTGCAGAATACCGAAAGAAAATATATTAGGCAATATTGGCGATGGATTTATACAAGCAATGAAAGTTCTTGATGGAGGAAGAATTTCAATTGCAGCACTTTCTTTAGGAATTGCCAAAGGAGCATATCAAGCAGCTCTTAAATATTCTAAAGAACGAAAGCAGTTTGGTAGATCTATTTCAAGTTTTCAGGCTATCTCATTTAAGCTTGCTGATATGGCAACTGAAATTGAAGCCGCAGAATTGTTAACTTACAAAGCTGCATTTAAAAAAAACAATAAACTAAAAGTTACTTTAAATGGAGCGATGGCAAAGTATTTTTCGTCCGAAATTGCTGTCAAAATATCAAATGATGCTGTACAGGTTTTGGGTGGTTATGGCTTCACTAAAGATTTTCCTGTAGAAAGATTTTACAGAGACTCAAAACTTTGTACCATTGGAGAGGGTACATCAGAAATACAAAAACTTGTCATTGCAAAACAAATTATTTGATAATTTTGATATTTGTAAAGATATTTGTAATTTTGCGCTCCTAAAATTCAAAAGAATGCTAGTAATACCAGTTAAAGAAGGAGAGCAAATAGATAGAGCTCTAAAACGTTTAAAAAGAAAATTCTTACAAACAGGAACTTTAAAAAAGATCCGTGAGAAAAAACAATATATTAAGCCTACTGAAAGACATCGGGTTAAAATGCAAAAAGCTTCTTATTCTAATGCTCTTTTGAGAGAAATGGAATAAAAATTTTAAGATTAATATTTATTTATTAGAACCTTTTATTTGTAATTTCGTTACAAAGAAAAAGGTTTTATGTATTTTAAAGAATTTATATTTTTTTTAACATCTGAAAAAAGATTTTCTAATCATACTATCACTGCATATAAAAATGATTTATTGCAGTTCTTTTCTTTTTTAAAAAAAGATCATCTCATAATTAATGATTTAGAACTAATTAGTTTTAAAATCATCAGAAATTATGTTGCATTTTTGTTAGAATCTGATATAAAAGCTAGATCCGTAAATAGAAAAATTTCAACATTAAGATCATACTTTAAGTTTTTAGTAAGGATGGATTATTTGTCTACTAATCCAATGTTAAAAATCATTCCGCCAAAATCTGTTAAAAAGATTCCTGTTTTTGTTGATCAGGATAGTATGCTGGCACTGTTAAATGAGGTTTCTTTTGAAAAAGGATTTATTGGAGAAAGAGATAAGTTGATTATTGAACTTTTTTATGTGACTGGTATTAGATTGTCAGAGTTAATAAATATTAAAATTTCGGATGTCAATTTTGATGGATGTAGTGTTAAGGTTTTGGGTAAGAGAAATAAAGAAAGAATTATACCACTTTCTAATTCTATAGCGAACGAAATATCTTCATTTATTTTAAAATATGATTTAAGAACGTATTTGTTCACTAATTTAAAAAAACAGAAAGTTTACAATAAATTAGTGTACAGAGTCGTTAAAAAATATGTTAGTAAAATTAGTAGTATTGATAAAAATAGCCCTCATATATTGAGGCATACTTTTGCTACCCACATGCTTAATAATGGTGCGGATATAAATGCAATTAAAGAGCTTTTAGGTCACGCAAATTTAAGTGCTACTCAAGTCTATACACACAATACTATTGATAAGCTAAAATTGATATATAAACAAGCTCATCCTCGAGCATAAAAAAAATATTATGAATGTACAAATCAATTTTGTTAATCTTTCAACTGTAGATCAGTTAAATCACTTCGTTAAAAAAAAGATAAAAAAGTTATTTTTAGTTACAAACAGCTTAATAAGTGCTGACATCTATTTCAAAATTGATAAACCCAAGTCACACAACAACAAGGTTGTGGAAATTAAACTGCATTCAAAATTGGGTATATTTTTTGCAAAAAAAAATACCAATACATTTGAAGAGTCTATTGTTTTGGTTTCGAAAGCTCTAAGGAAACAGATTATAAAAAACAAGAAAAAATAAATTTTCAATTTTTGAAGTCTTATTTATTGCTGAAAAAAGTACTCATTTAAGTTGTCTTTATTAAATATTTTGCTAAATTTGCAGCCCATTTTAAGGGAATGGTTCATTGAAATATGTGTTAAATTCGATAATTAGCCGATATAGCTCAGCTGGCTAGAGCAGCTGATTTGTAATCAGCAGGTCGTGGGTTCGAGTCCCTCTATCGGCTCTTGTTTGTCATGGGGAGATACTCAAGCGGTCAACGAGGGCAGACTGTAAATCTGCTGGCTATGCCTTCACAGGTTCGAATCCTGTTCTCCCCACTCTTTAAGTCGAATTACTGCGAGAGTAGCTCAGTTGGTAGAGCGTCAGCCTTCCAAGCTGAGGGTCGCGGGTTCGAATCCCGTCTCTCGCTCTTATTTCTTGCCGGTGTAGCTCAGAGGTAGAGCGTTTCCTTGGTAAGGAAGAGGTCACGGGTTCAATTCCCGTCATTGGCTCTTAGATAAATTGGATTTAATACTAAATAATATGAATTTTATTAAATATTTAAATTATTAACTAAATTATAACAAAATGGCAAAAGAAAATTTTAATCGTACCAAGCCACATTTGAATATTGGTACAATTGGTCATGTTGACCATGGTAAAACAACTTTAACAGCTGCAATTACTAAAGTATTAGCTGAGATTCACGGAACCGAAGTTCGTGCTTTTGAAGAAATTGATAATGCTCCAGAAGAAAAGGAAAGGGGTATTACTATTAACACTGCGCACGTAGAATACGAAACAGCAAATAGACATTATGCACACGTTGATTGTCCAGGTCACGCTGACTATGTTAAAAATATGGTTACTGGAGCTGCTCAAATGGATGGTGCTATTTTAGTTTGTGCTGCCACAGATGGTCCTATGCCACAAACTAGAGAACATATCTTGCTTGCTAGACAAGTAGGTGTTCCAGGAATTGTTGTCTTTTTGAACAAATCTGATATGGTTGATGATCCAGAGTTAATGGAATTAGTTGAGATGGAAGTTAGAGAGTTATTATCATTTTATGATTATGACGGTGACAATACTCCTGTTGTTACTGGTTCTGCATTAGGTGGTTTGAATGGTGATGCTGAGTGGACTCCTAAAATTCTTGAATTAATGGAGGCGTGTGATTCATGGATCAAAGAACCGGTTAGAGAAAATGAGAAACCTTTCTTGATGCCAGTTGAAGATGTATTTACAATTACAGGAAGAGGAACTGTTGCTACAGGAAGAATTGAAACTGGAGTTGCAAACACAGGTGATGCTGTTGATATTATTGGAATGGGTGCTGAAAAGTTAGATTCTACTATCACTGGTGTTGAGATGTTCAGAAAAATACTTGATAGAGGTGAAGCCGGAGATAATGTTGGTATTTTGTTAAGAGGAATTGAAAAATCAGATATTAAAAGAGGAATGGTTATTTGCAAACCAGGATCTGTTACTCCTCATGACAAGTTTGAGGCAGAAGTATATATATTAAAGAAAGAGGAAGGGGGAAGACATACGCCATTTCACAATAAATACAGACCTCAATTTTATATAAGAACTACTGATGTTACAGGAGAAATTGTTCTTCCGTCTGGAACTGAAATGGTTATGCCTGGTGATAACTTAACAATAACAGTTGAGCTAATCTCTCCAGTAGC
This sequence comes from Bacteroidota bacterium, assembly GCA_036141595.1. Lineage (GTDB taxonomy): Bacteria > Bacteroidota > Bacteroidia > Flavobacteriales > BACL11. The sequence goes on along the minus strand of JAYZXD010000003.1, from coordinate 4,852 downwards.
AATGAGTGAAGGTTTAAGATTCGCAATAAGAGAAGGAGGTAGAACTGTTGGAGCTGGACAGATTACTAAGCTATTATAGTAATTTAAAGTATATTTTTAAGTAAAGAAGGATTGTTTTATCAATCTTTCTTTACTGTTTATACGGGTGTAGCTCAATTGGTAGAGTAGTAGTCTCCAAAACTATTGGCTGGGAGTTCGAGTCTCTCCACCCGTGCAAAAAGGAAAAGTGTAAGTTTAAATATATGGCAAAAAAACAATCATATTTGAAAAGTTCATATGATGAACTAATTAATAAGGTAAGTTGGCCAACTTGGGCCGAATTACAAAGTAGTTCTGTTGTAGTTGCAATAGCTTCTCTGATCATAGCTTTGATTATTTATCTAATGGATCGTATTTTTAGCGGAGCTATGGATATATTTTACAGTTTATTTTAAATGATACAACAAGTTGAAAATATGAATTGGTACGTACTTCGAGTTATTGGAGGCAAAGAGCGTAAAACTGTTTCTTTTATCGAAAAAGAAATTGATAGATTAGGAATCAAGGATTTTGTTTCTAAAATTTTAGTACCCACTGAAAAAGTATATCAGATCAGAAACGGAAAAAAAGTAAGTAAAGAAAAAAACTTTTTTCCGGGATACATTTTAATTGAAGCCAATCTTGTCGGCGAAGTACCCCATATATTAAAAAATGTTACAAATGTTTTGGGTTTTCTTGGTAGCACAAAGGGTGGTGTTCCTGTTCCAATGAGACAAAGTGAAATAAATAGAATTTTGGGTAAAGTTGATGATATGGCATTAACAGAGGAACAAGTTAATATTCCATTTGTAGTTGGTGAAACTGTAAAAGTTATTGATGGCCCATTCAATAGCTTTCATGCAGAAATTGAGGCTATTGATGAACAAAAAAAGAAACTACAGTTAATGGTAAAAATATTTGGCAGAAAAACCCCGCTAGAATTAAATTTTATGCAAGTTGAAAAAATATAAATAATGGCAAAAGAAATTTCAGGAATTATTAAATTACAAATACGAGGTGGAGGTGCTAATCCTGCCCCACCTGTAGGTCCTGCACTTGGTGCAAAGGGAGTAAACATAATGGAGTTTTGTAAACAATTTAATGCAAGAACTCAGGATAAAGCCGGTACTATCGTACCAGTTATAATTACCGTTTTTGCTGACAAATCTTTTGAATTTGTTACTAAAACTGCACCTGCAGCTGTTCAAATATTAGCAGCTGCCAAGAAAAAAGGAGGTTCACCTGAACCAAATAAACAAAAAGTAGGTTCCGTTACTTGGGAGCAAATTAAAGTTATTGCAGAAGACAAGATGGATGATTTAAATGCTTTTAAAATTGAATCTGCTATGAAAATGGTTGCAGGAACTGCAAGAAGTATGGGTATTAATGTCAAAGGAAGTTTTCCTTCTAATTAAAAAAAAATATAGATGGCAATTAGTAAAAATAGAAAAGCTGCACTTGAGAACATAGACTTAAACAAATCATATAGTTTAGCTGAAGCTGCAACTATAGTTAAGGATAATTCTAAAGTAAAGTTTGATGCTTCAGTTGATTTATCAATAAGATTAGGTGTTGATCCAAAGCAAGCAAATCAAATGGTAAGAGGTGTTGTTTCACTGCCTCATGGAACAGGAAAGGATATGAAGGTTTTGGCTTTAGTTTCTGCTGATAAGGAATCAGAAGCTAAGGAGGCTGGTGCAGATTTTGTAGGAATGGATGAATTTATTGATAAAATTAAATCAGGTTGGACGGATATTGATGTTATAATTACAATGCCATCACTTATGGGAAAAATTGGTGCATTGGGTAGAATATTAGGTCCAAGAAACTTAATGCCAAATCCAAAATCAGGAACAGTAACAATGGATATTGGTAAAGCTGTTAAAGATGTAAAAAAAGGGAAAATCGATTTTAAGGTTGAAAAAAATGGTATTGTACATGCGTCTATTGGAAAAGTATCATTTGAACCTTCTAAGCTTGTAGATAATTCTGATGAATTGATTCAGACTATCATAAAACTTAAGCCTTCTGCTGCAAAAGGTACATATCTTAAAAGTATTTTTATGTCTAGCACTATGGGTGTAGGTATTGAAATAGATATAAATTCTTTAAAATAAATTTGAAAATTAGAAGTTATGAATAGAGAAGAAAAAAACGAAATGATTGCGACTATTGAGGAGATGCTTAATAATAATTCTAATTTTTATTTAGCTGATATTTCAGATTTGACTGCTGAGCAAAATAGTGCATTGAGAAGATTGTGTTACAAAAGAGAAGTTTCTTTAAAGGTTGTAAAGAATACGTTACTTAAAAAAGCTTTCGAAAAAAATGAAACAGATTTTTCAGAATTATACAATACTCTTGTAGGAAATACTTCAATTATGCAGTCTGAAGCCTCTAATACAGCAGCTAAAGTAATTAAAGAGTTCAGAAAGAAAAATTCGAAACCAATTTTAAAAGCTGCATACCTTGAAGAAGCTATATATATTGGAGATGAAAATTTATCTGCTTTAGCTGATCTAAAGTCAAAAGAAGAGTTAATAGGCGATATTATAACGTTACTACAATCTCCTGCAAAGACTGTTGTTTCTAGCTTGCAGTCTGGTGGTAGTAAACTTGCAGGAATTTTAGCTACGTTAGAAAAAAATAAAAATTAAAATGCTTCCAACATTTAAAATAATAAAAACAACTAAAACAAATTAATATGGCAAATTTAAAAGATTTCGCAGAGCAGTTAGTTAATCTTTCTGTTAAGGATGTGAATGAATTAGCAACAATACTCAAAGAGGAGTATGGCATTGAACCTGCAGCAGCAGCGGTAGCTGTAGCTGGTCCAGCTGCTACAGATGGTGATGCTGGAGGAGATGAAAAAACAGAATTTGATGTTATCTTAAAAGCGCCAGGTGGTGCAAAGCTTCAAGTAGTTAAAGCTGTAAAAGAACTTACAGGATTAGGACTTAAGGAAGCAAAAGATATTGTTGATTCTGCACCTAAGGCTGTAAAGGAAGGCGTCGCTAAAGACGAAGCTGAAGGTATTAAAAAAGCTTTAGAAGAAGCAGGAGCAGAAGTAGAGCTCAAGTAATTTTATAGAATTTCCTAAGTTTCAAACCTTATAATTACATAAGGTTTGAAATCTTTGGTTTCTATTGTTTCATCTTTTTTATAACTAAAAAAATTTATAGCCTTGCTTAACAAAAAAAACAACCAAAGAATTAATTTCGCATCTATAAAAAATAAGGCAGATTTTCCTGATTTTTTAGATGTTCAACTTAAAAGTTTCCAATCTTTTTTTCAGATTGGAACAACCTTAGAAGAAAGAAGAAATGAAGGTTTGTATAAAGCTTTTGAAGAACTTTTTCCAATTGCAGATTCCAGAAATAATTTTGTTTTGGAGTTTATTGATTATACAATTGATCCTCCAAGATATTCTATTGAAGAATGCCTTGACAGAGGATTAACTTTTAAAGTTCCTTTAAAAGTAAAATTAAAATTATATTGTACAGATCCAGATCACGAAGATTTTGAAACAATCGTTCAGGATGTATATTTTGGAAACATACCTTTTATGACTCCAAAGGGTAGCTTTGTGATAAACGGAGCTGAAAGAATAGTTGTTTCTCAATTACATAGATCTCCTGGAGTATTTTTTGGTCAGAGTTTTCATTCAAACGGCACAAAGTTATATTCTGCCAGAGTTATTCCTTTTAAAGGCTCCTGGATTGAATTTACTACAGATATAAATAATGTTTTATATGCTTATATAGATAGAAAAAAGAAATTACCTGTGACCACTCTATTAAGAGCTATTGGATATGAGTCAGATCGTGACATTTTACAGATTTTTAACCTGGCAGATGAAATTAAAGTATCTAAAAGTGGTCTTAAAAAACATTTAGGACGTAAACTTTCTGCCAGAGTATTAAAATCATGGGTTGATGATTTTGTTGATGAAGATACTGGTGAATTAGTTCCTATTGAGAGGAACGAAATAGTTCTTGAAAGAGATACGATTTTGTCCAAGGAGCACATAAATGATATTGTAGATTCAGGAGTTGAAACTATTTTATTACATAAGGAAGATGGTGCTGCAGCTGATCATGCACTAATATATAATACTCTTCAAAAAGATCCAACTAACTCAGAAGTCGAGGCTATACGCCACATCTATAGACAGTTGAGAACAGCTGAAGCTCCAGATGATGAAACTGCTAGAGGAATGATTGATAAATTATTCTTTTCAGATCAAAGATATAGTCTTGGTCATGTTGGGAGATTTAGAATTAATTCAAGATTAAAGCTTGATATTGCAGAAGACAAGATGGTATTAACAAAAGAAGATATTGTTTCTATTATTACAAATTTGATATATTTAGTTAATTCTAGAGTAGATGTTGATGATATTGATCACTTAAGTAATAGAAGGATAAGAACTGTTGGAGAACAGTTATCAAATCAGTTCAACGTTGGTTTGAGTAGAATGGCTCGTACTATCCGTGAAAGAATGAATGTTAGAGATAATGAGGTTTTCACTCCAATTGATTTGATAAATGCTAAAACATTATCAGCCGTAATTAATTCTTTTTTTGGAACATCTCAACTTTCTCAGTTCATGGATCAGACAAATCCACTTGCTGAGGTGACACATAAAAGAAGAATTTCTGCCTTAGGACCTGGTGGTTTAACTAGAGAAAGAGCAGGTTTTGAAGTGCGGGATGTTCATTATACTCATTATGGTAGACTATGTCCAATTGAAACTCCCGAGGGTCCAAATATCGGACTTATATCTTCGTTAGCTGTTTTTGCTAAAATTAATTCTTTAGGTTTTATTGAAACT
>JAYZXD010000002.1:0-7547 GCA_036141595.1 Bacteroidota bacterium | reverse complement strand
CATAATCTAAATTGTCAACATCGATAATAAGTAAATTACCTTTGTCATATTCTCCAATCCAGGCTTCGTAACGCTCATTCAATCTAGTTAAATAATCTAATCTAATACTATTTTCGTACTCTCTACCTCTCTTTTGTATTTGTTCAACTAAAATAGGTACACTTGCTCTTAAGTATATCAGTAAGTCAGGACCATCAATAAATCCATCCATTAGATTAAAAATTTCCATATAGTTCTCAAAATCTCTTGTACTCATCAAACCCATATGGTGAAGGTTTGGAGCAAATATTTTTGCATCCTCATATATTGTTCTGTCCTGAATATAACTTTTTTTGCTATTCTTAATAGAGATTATTTGTCTAAATCGGCTATTTAAGAAATATACCTGCAAATTAAATGACCATCTCTGCATATCTTTATAGAAATCGTTTAAATATGGATTGTTTTCTACATCTTCGTAGTGTGCTTCCCATTTGTAATGTTTTACTAACTTAGTTGTTAAGGTTGTTTTGCCAGATCCGATATTTCCTGCTATAGCTATATGCATTTTTATAATTTTTTACTAAAATAAAAAAAGAATTATTTTAAATGAATATTAATTGTTATTTGTATTTTGATTTGTTGAAAACTTATTCTTTATTGCGATTATTTCTTCAGCAATAATTCTGCTTTCATTTAATCTAGGGATTTTATTTTGTCCTCCAAGGCGTTTATTTTGTTTTAACCATGTGTAAAATTCTTTATTTTGAAGAACTATAACCTCTGGAAATTTTAGAATAAGATTGTCTGTTCTTTTTGCTTCATAATCTGAGTTAAGTTTTTTTAGAGTATCATCAATTTCTTTCATAAATAATTTAATGTCTGAAGGTTTTTTTTCAAACTCAATAAGCCATTGGTGACCCCCAGAGTTATTAGCAATAAAAACAGGCGCTACTGTGTAATCATTTATAGAACAGTTATGTTTTTTGCATGCTTCACTTACTGCTTGGTCGGTATTATGAACCATTAGTTCTTCACCAAACGTATTAATACAGCTTTTTGTCCTTCCAGCAATTTTTATTCTAAATGGAGAAATAGAAGTGAACTCTATAATATCTCCAATCATATACCTCCAAAGTCCTGCATTTGTTGACATAATTAGTGCATATTTTTTACCCAATTCAACATGCTTTAAATCAATTGCGGACATATCACCTTTTCTATATTTTTCTATATCAAGAAACTCATAAAATATTCCATAATCAAGCATGAGTAGCATGCCTTTTGATACAGACTGATCTTGAACAGCAATAAAGCCCTCAGATGCGTTATAGTTTTCTAAGTAGTTCATTTTTTTACTTGGAATAAGCTCTTCAAACTGTTTTTTATATGGTTCAAAGTTGACTCCTCCATGCATATATAATTCTAGATTAGGCCATAATTCAGAAATATTTTTTGCTCCACTTAAAGCTAAAACTCGCTTTAATAATATGAGCATCCATGATGGAACACCTGTTAAGCTTGTTATATTTTCACTAATAGCTTGATGAGCAATCTTATTTAATTTCTCATCCCATTCTTTCATAAGTGCAGTTTCTAAATCTGGCACTCTATGATAGCTTACCCAAAATGGAAATTCGTTCAATAATATTGCAGAAAGGTCTCCTTCTTGAATTTTTTCTTTTGAAAATTTATCTAGTGACCCTCCAAGCATTAGACCTTTCCCATTATACAGGTCACTTTTGGGAAAATTATTTTCATAAAGAGAAAGCATATCTTTACCCGCTTTAAAATGACATTCTTGTAAACATTCATCTGTTACTGGAATATATTTACTTTTACTATTTGTAGTACCTGAAGATTTTGCAAATCGTTTTATTTTACCAGGCCATAATACGTCAGTATCCCCATTTCTTATTTTATTTATATAATTAGCTAATTCTTCATATTTTCTTATGGGAACGTTTTTTTTAAAGCTGTTGTAATCAGAAATTTCATTAAAATTATGTTCTTTACCAAAAGAGGTTTTTTTACCTTTTTTAACTAAATATTTTAAAATCTCACTTTGGCAATCAAAAGGATTACTAATAAATTTATAAATATTTTTAATACGTTTTTGTATTACTAAAGAAAGTATGGAGTTTTTAACTGAGAAGTTAGCCAATTTTGTAAATTTAAGGGCTGAAAAATACAAAATTATGTTGAGAGATTCACTAAAAAAAATGAGTACTGAATTATTAGATGTTGTAAATTATCAACTCAACATTAATGGTAAGAATCATTTGATGAATGATTATTTAGAAAAAAAAATAAAAATTTCTTGGAAGGGGTTAGTTATATGTCATTGTGGAAAAAAAAAGAGAAAACTTTTTCGTTCAGGATTTTGCTATAGTTGTTATTGGACGTTACCAGAAGCCTCCCCAAGTATCTTTAAGCCTGAACTATGTACTGCTCACCTTGGTATTGAAGAGCGAGATCTTAATTGGGAAAAAGAGTTTCAGTTGACAACCCATTATGTGTATTTAGCTAATTCTTCTGGCATCAAGGTAGGAATAACAAGAGCAAGTCAAGGTGTAGTTAGATGGATGGATCAGGGAGCTAGTCAAGCTATTTTATTAGCCAAGGTTCCAAACAGAAGATTTTCTGGAGACATTGAAGTTGCTTTAAAACCCTATGTCTCAGACAAAACCAATTGGCGGAAAATGCTTTCTGGAGAACCTAATACAGTTGACTTAGTTAAGTTTAAACATCAGTTGATTAAACATGTGCCTTCAAAACTAAAAAAATATATACTAGATGATGATTATGTAACTGAAGTAAGATATCCTGTACAACAATATCCAAAAAAAATCAAGAGTGTTAAACTTGAAAAAAGCAGCACTATTGAAGGGTTATTATTAGGAATTAAGGGTCAGTATTTAATCTTAGATCAGGATAGAGTATTTAACGTGCGTTCACATGAAGGATTTGTTGTTGATTTCTCTGTTATGGATTAATTCAATACAAACTATTTTAATTCAATAACATATGGAATTCTTGCTTGAATTTTATCTTGGGATAATAAATCTTCAATAGTTTTTATTAATCTAATATTAATCCCTAATTTTTGAATCAATAAATTAGAGATCGTCGTCTCTTCTCCAACATTTAATACTAAATCAATTAAAAAATCCTTTTTCCTTGGTAAAGAGATTATTTGATATTTTTTAATTTTAGCTAAATCACATGCAACATTTATTGCCTCCTCCAACCCACCATGCGAATCTATTAGGCCTATTGATTTTGCATCAACTCCGCTCCATACTCTACCTTGACCAATTTTATCAACTTCTTTTTTTGTCATTTCTCTTCCTGCTGATACCTTAGATATAAAAGTGTTGTATGTTTCTTCTACTCCTTTTTGAATTTTTTTTCGTTCAAATTCTGTTAGTGCTCTATTAATACCCATATCAGCAGATTTGTGTGTATTAACTGTGTCAATTGATATCCCGATTTTATTTTTATAAAAATTTTGTAGGTTCGGTATCATTCCAAAAACACCTATTGAACCTGTGAGTGTGGTTGGATTTGCAACAATATGATCAGCTTCACACGCAATATAATACCCTCCACTTGCTGCGTAGTCACCCATAGAAACAACAAATGGTTTTTTAATTAATTGAGTTTCTCTCCATATCACATCAGATGCCAAAGCACTACCACCTCCAGAATTTATACGTAAAATAATTGCTTTAATATTTTTATCCTCTCTTGCTTTTTTAATTGCTTTGGCAGTAGTTATTGACCCAATACTTGTTTCATTACCCTTACCCATATCTATTGTGCCTGTAGCATAAATAATAGCGATTTTGTTAGAGCTACTTTTCTTGTTTTTATCTTTAACTTCATTATATTTTGTTAGAGAAACTAAATTTAATTTTTTCTCTTTTGTAATAGAAATAAGTTTTTTTTCTAATTGATCTTGATAAATCAATCCATCAACATATCCAAGGTCAAGGCATTTTTTTGCATTTTCTAGACTTAAATTATTTGTATGCTGATTTATTAACTCTATAGACAGCTTTCTCTCTTTGGCAATACTTGAAATAATATTATTTGATAGAGAATTAACCAATAATGACATTTGTTCTCTATTTTCATCACTCATTTCATTTAAAGTAAATGGTTCAACAGCGCTTTTGAATTTACCATGTCTTATAATTTGTATATCTATGTCAAGTTTTTCTAGTAAATCTTTGTAAAACATTTGAGATATAGAAAATCCTTTAAGCTCTACAATTCCGGCTGGATTTAAATAAATTTCATCAGCAATAGAAGCTAAATAATAGGCTGTTTGTGAGTATACTTCTGAATACGCGATGATAGGTTTTTTTGAGGATTTAAAATCCAATAGTTTATTTCTTATCTCTTCAATTTGTGATAATCCTGCATTAACATAAGCGGTATTAATATAAATAGCTTTAATATTATCATCCTTTTTGGCTTTTTCAATATTATCTAATATTTCTTTGAGTTCAATTGATTTTGACGTGTTTCCATTTAAATTAAACTCTTCAAAAGGATTGTCTGTTGATCTTTCAACTACATTAAAATCTGATAAATTTATTTTTAAAATACTGTTTTTTTTAATTTCAAAATCATTATCAGGAATTATTAAAGTGATAATGCCTACTATAAATAATATAAAAATTATAGAAGAGATAATTGTCCCTAATATATTTGTAAGTAATCCTTTAAAAAATGATTTCATAGATATATAAATTTGGTTGATAAAAATACAACATTTTAATTTTTAAGTTCTTTCTTTCTTTCTATATTTGATTAATTTTAATGTAATGAATAAACTTTTTTTACAACTTGGTAGTAATTTGGGTGACAGAGTGCAGATGATTAAAGATGCCACTAACTTTATAAATGAAAAATTAGGCAAAGTTTTATCTGTATCCAAAATTTATGAAAGTGATCCATGGAGGGTAGATGGTCAGCAAAACTATTTAAATCAAATACTTGAAGTAAACTCATTATTATCACCCAAAGAAGCGTTAAAAACTATTCTAAGCATAGAAAATGAATTAGGTAGAGTAAGAATTGAAAAGTGGGGAGAACGTCTGATAGATATCGATATTATTTTTTTTAATAATGAAATTATTGAGACTTTTGATCTATGTATACCACATAAACATATGCACGAAAGAAATTTTGTTTTAATTCCTTTAAATGAAATTATACCTAAATATGTTCACCCAAAATATAATAAAACAGTCGCTGATTTGTTGCAAGAATCTAAAGATACTGAAAATGTAGTTGAATATGCAATATAATCATATTGCAATTGAGGGAAATATAGGTAGTGGCAAAACTACATTAGCAAGAATGTTAGCTGCTGACTATAATGTAAGACTAATTCTGGAAAAATTCGCTGATAATCCTTTTTTACCAAAATTTTATAAAGAACCTGAAAAAAATGCATTCCCATTAGAGCTTTTTTTTATGGCAGAAAGATATCACCAGCTAAAAAGTAATAAAGAACAAGACTTATTTCAGCCTCAAAAAGTTTCGGATTATTTTTTTGTTAAATCAAAATTATTTGCCCAAAACAATCTTAAGGATGATGAGAGACAACTTTTTAATAGATTCTTTGAAATTATTTTTTCTTCATTACCTAGTCCTGATTTAGTGGTTTATTTATATTCAAGTATTGAAAGATTAAGAAAAAATATTATTAAAAGAGGAAGGGATTTTGAACAAGATATCTCAGACAAGTATTTAGAAAATATTCAGCATAATTATCTCGACTATTTAAGAAAACAACATCATTTTCCTGTCCTTATGCTTGATGTTTCAGACGTTGATTTTGTTAAGCAAAAAGATGTGTATTATTCAATCAAAGAGCTAATTAACAAAAAGTATGATATAGGTGTTCATCGTAAAGAAATATAAATAAAATCATCATATAAAAAAACAGCTTCAAAAAAGCTGTTTTAATTTTTAGTATGTAAGTTTTATTAATTGATTAAATTCTTAAACTCTTCATTTTCACGAAGGTTGAAAAATTCTAAATCATTAGCAGCTTCACTTTTTAACGAACTATCAGAATTTATTGCTTGTTTAAGATATCTGATTACTTCACTATTATTTCCTTGTCTTGCTGCTGCAATAGCGTTTATGTAGTTATCTTCACATCTAAGATCATAATTTCCATTAAGTATGTTAGCTAATACGGCATTATATGAATTATTTCCTTTATAGAATCTGGCAGCTTTTGCGTATTCTCCTTGCTTGATATCAAGTACAGCTTGATTCTTTTCTGAAGCACTTCCTTCGTTAAATAGTTGTTGAGCTCTATCTAATTCCCCTTTTATTGCAGCAATTATTCCTCTATTAATTAAAATATCACTTTGTATTCCACCTATTTCCTCTGCTTTATCTAAATGTGAAACAGCACTAGAAAGATCTCCTTCATTAATAAATAAGCATGCTATGTTATTATAACCTCTCCAGTCATTGTGAAGCTCTACTGCTTTAGAATATATATTTACAATCGTTTCATTATCTGAAAACAGATTTGCAGCATGTAATAATTCTTTTATATCTAATTCTTCAGCACTTGTTGTCGCCAAAGATGCTATTTCTTCATCTGTTCTTTTTGGCTCAAAAGATCTAATAATAATTGTTGCTTTTCTGAGTTGAGGTAAGATATCATCTTCAATAGCATCATAAACTTCTGCTAAATCTCTAATTCTCTGCTCTCTTACTTCAACATCTTCAATGTTGTTGACAATTCTATTTATTCTTCCCTTGTCTTTTATGTTTGATGCATCTACTAGGTTTTCAAACCCCATCCAGTCTTCTCCAACGGATGTAAGTGTGTACAAGTCATTATTTCTTGCACCGTCAAATTTTAAAGATCTGAGAAGTTGTTTTGTATAATTTACAGTACTTTTCATTCTTCTTTCAGAAACATTATCATTTAAGTTTACTTTTCCTTCAGGAGAAGCATATGAAATAATTTCTATAGAATGAGTCTTGTATCCGTTTTTAGCAAAATCTTTTAAACCTTTAATGTCATCTTTACTTTTTTCTGTTGTTCTAATATTTGACTGATTTACTAAAAAATAAATTGTTGCGGTTTTCTCAAGAATTGTTTCATATTCATAACCATCATTTTTATTTGCAAGATCATAGTCTTCTTCAACTCTTGTAGATGTAGCGATTACCCCTTGAGCAATATTTACTGGACCTAATATTTTTTCTTTGTCTTTTAGTCTAGCTACTGCTCGAAGCTCTAAATTAGAATTAAACATTTCTTCTGTATACTTAATGTCATCAGCGTAACTGAAATTCCCCCCGGTAGAATTAAAAATTGTAGCTTCTCCACCTGTAGCTTGTTCTCCTTGTACAGTTATTGTTTTAAATGAAGTTTCACCTCCTTCATATACAAGAACAGGTGTAAAGTCAACAGTTGCTTTTTTTATAAAGTATTTTGGTTGAAATGACGCTTCAAACGAAAGGGCAACTTTACCTGCATGGGTTTCTAGTGTAGGAGGAGCTGTTGTAAAGCTTGTTGT
>JAYZXD010000001.1:0-24306 GCA_036141595.1 Bacteroidota bacterium | reverse complement strand
AGATACCATAAGATGCAGAAACGAATAACTCATTATCTATTACAGTTAAGTTATTTATTTTTTTACCAGCAATCTCTAAATTTTTTATATCACTGATACTTGTTGTTAAATTATCTTCAATTATGTCAATATTTGAGTTTTTATACGAAATAATAATTGTATTGGCGCTAAAAGCTAAATTGTTAATTCCATAATCACTTGTAAAATTTAATTTATTGTAAAGAAAGAGTTCATTATTATTGCTATAGCTAAACAATCCATTATTAGAAACACAGTAAGTTTGAAAGTTTTGATAAAAAACTTTTTTTGCTCCATTATAAGAATAGTAATCTTTCCAAGTTCCAATTTCACTGGAAAAAATCTGGTTACTGATTATAAAGAATATTATTATATATCTCACAATACAAATTTAAAATATAAACGAAGATTATTTACAAATATGATTTAATGATTTAAATTTGTTACAGGCCTAGTAGTTCAACTGGATAGAATGTCAGATTTCGGCTCTGATGGTTAGGGGTTCGAATCCTCTCTGGGCCACAAAAAAACCTCAACCTCTATTTGGGTTTAAAATAGATATATCTAATTAGATTTTGATTGTGCATTGTAAAATATTCATCTACTGACTGATGTAAATATTTTTTTCTCATTTCTGTTGAAATATTTTGCAAATAAGATTAATTATTAGTCTTCCGATTGATAATCGTAGCCGTAACCATAGTTGTAATTATAACTATACTTATATTTATATCCGTAGCTATAGTTATAAGCGTAACCATATCCATATTTATTTGAGGCTCCTAGTCCATTTAAAACAATTAAACTATTGTCTTTAATAACATTTTTTTCATAAGAGTCTTTTATAAAATCAAGCACAGGTATTTCAGTATGATTGCACCTAATAACAAATAATAGTAAATCTGACAAGTGACTTATCCCCAATGTATCTGATACTAATAAGCAAGGAGGAGTATCAACGATTATGTAGTCATAAATCTTTTTTGCATCATCAAGTAATTTTTCAAAGTTTCCATTATTTAACAATTGAGCGGGGTTAGGAGGTATTTGACCTCCAATAAGAATATCGCAATTAACGGATTCTGATTTTAATATGTCCTTTTTCCAATCATGACTACTATCAACCAAAAAGTTAACAAGACCATTTGTATTTTTTTCAATGTTTAAATATGTGTGAATTTGAGGATTGTGTAAATCCGCTCCAATTAGAAGCACTTTCTTGTCAAGTGTAGCCTTAGTAAATGCCATATTAGTTGCGCAAAAGGTTTTTCCTTCGCCTTTAATTATTGATGTAATCATAATAACATGACAATCTTTCTTATCGTTAATCCCATAATATTTTAATTTTGAGTAAAAGACCCTAAATGATTCAGCTAGAGGAGATCGTTCTTTTGAAGAGACTATGACATTGTTTGTTTGATTTTGAATTTCAGGAATCTCTGCTACTACAGGAATAGGAAGTTTTAGTTCTTCAAGCTGTTCTCGTGAATAAAGTTTCCTATTGAAAAAAAACATCAAATATATTAGAGAAAAAGGTAAGAGAAAGCTTATTACAATTGCAGCTAAATAAACAATATCTCGTTTAGGAGAAATAGGATTATTACTTGAAATAGCATTTTCAACAATCTTTATACTAGGTTCAGTTACTGCATAACTAACCTGTGCCTCTTCTCGTTTTTGCAGCAGAAAAAGATAGAGAGATTCTTTTATTTTTTGATTTCGCTCAATAGCTCGAAGTATTTTTTCTTTCTCAGGAAAATTAGAAACATCATTATTGTATTTATAAAACTGATTAGATAATTTACTTTTAATATTTTCTAATTGTGATAAATGGTTTTGTAGCGAATAAATTATATTTGAACGAAAATCAACGATAGTATTGTCAAGTTGTTTTGCTGAAGGATTATTAGATCCAGCACTAAAAATCAATTTTTTTCTATCTAAAATAATTAGATTATACTTTGAAATTAATTCATTGATTTCATTATTCTCAATTAACATATTTGCTGGAAGTAGCTCTAATTTATTGTTGTTTAATGTTTTTAGTAAAAAATTTGTTATTGAAATTTGATTTTCTGTGCTATAGATGTTTTCCTCGGACTTTAAACTTTTTTCAAGAGAAATTTCCGAATTAGCTGAAAAATCAACTAAGTTATTATCAATTTTGTATAATTGCTTAGCAATTTCAATTGAGTCTAGTTCCAACGAAAGAAATGAATATCTTGAATTAACAAAATCAATTGTTCTTTTGTGAATAAGCTGACGATCTTGTACACCATCATTATTAAAGACATCTATTAACTCATTTAAAAAAGCTTTTGAGTATTCTGTATTTGTAGAACTAAAATTTAATTCAATGATATCACTCTCTTTTCCAGTTTGAACAACGTTTAATGAGCTTTTTAATTTTTTAACTAAATCATCTACGGACAAAAATTTAATTTCATAGCCTTCAGAACTACCTTCAGCAAACTTTTTCTGATTATAATTTAAAATTTCAAAGGGTAATTCGTGATTAAATTTAGAGCTAGTGGTTCCATTAAAATAATAGCTTTTAGATTCGTTTTGAAAATCAATTATTTCAAACCCCTTATCTGTGTTGTTAAGTCTGTAAGTTTTTTGAGAAATACTATCAACAGGAACATTCAGAGCTATATCAAACGGATAGTCAACTGTCAACCCTTTTACTACATTACCAATTTCAAGAACTGAAATTTGAAGATTTATATTTTTTATAACTTCTTTGAGAATAGGATAGGACTTTATAACTTCTATTTCGTTTTCTAGATTAATTTTGGATTTAGAGAATAGTTCTGAAGCTGATGGCAGGTCTAGTGAGGTTTCCTTCTTGTCTAAAATTTTGATTTTTGCGGTAGTGTAGTAAACCTTTGGACTGTATCTCAAATATGTAAATGCAAATAATAAAAAAACTAAAGTGGATAATAAAAAGTATTTCCAGTAGTATAAATACTTAAAAAATTCTTTTTGAAAATTGAAATTATGATCACTGTCAATAATATTTAAGCCTGTGTCTTGCGAGCTATTCATTTAATCAAAAGTTAATTAGCAATGTGATATTTAACAAAAGTGATGCTATTGTAGCGATTGATGCTGGGCTACCAATAAATCCAGCGCTTTTAACTTTATTAAAAGATGGGTTAATAATTAAAATGTCATTGTTCTTTATATTGTATAAAGGGCTATTTAAAAACTCAGATTTTGTTAATTCTATGTTATAAGCCTTTTTTGTTCCATTCTCATCTCTAATAAGTGTAATGTCTTTTCTTTTTCCATCAATTGTCAAATCTCCTGCATATCCTAAAGCCTGAAAAACATTAAGTCTTCTTTCAAGATATGAAAATGTTCCAGGATTTTTAACTTCACCTAAAACTGTGAATTTGCTGTTAATTCTTCTTACACTTACTGTGGGATTGGAAAGATGATTACCTTTTTCTAAAAGATTTTTTAGTTTATCTTCTAATTGTTTTTCATTTAAATCATGAGTGTCAACTTTTCCTAAAACAGGAAAATTAATCATCATTTTATCATCAACTACATACCCATCTAGTTGTAATAGTTCCAAGCTATTTTGATTACGAACTATATTTGACATATTATATGGCAAAGATGCTTCAGGTATGGTAGTGTTAACATCTATTTTTAAAATATCCCCAGATTCAATTCTATCTCTAACAAGTGGTAAGTCCACCCATGAATTAGCCTCTTGCTTTTTAATATCTTTTAAATAGACCAATTGATTTTTAGTCGAGCAAGAATTTAAAATGAGTAAAGAAATAATTAAGTAACAAAAATACTTCATAATCCAAAAATAATTATATAATCTTAATAACTGCAGTTTTAATTAATTAAAAGAAGACTTAATTTTTTTAGTAGTTTATAATTGCGATCTATTGTAAATTTTAAAATAAAATAACTTTAAAGAAAAAAATCATTATTATTTACTTTTTAACTATAAAATACCCTTCTTAAATAATTTGAATGATAAAACTTCTAAAATAAATTTAGGTGTTGAAACGAAATTTCTGTAAAATAATCTTTTTGGCTCTCTCACCAATCGTGGTAACCATTCAAGTCCATATTTTATGCTAAAATCAGAAGAACGTTTTATATTTCCAGCATAAAAATCAAATACGGCTCCTATGCAGCAAATATTTTTTGTTTCAAGCTTATTTTTAAAACTATACACCCATTTTTCTTGTTTTGGAGCAGTCATCCCGACAAATAAAACATCTGGTTGGACAGCATTAACAGCATTACACATTTTAATGCTATCCTCTAAGCTAAACTCAATTTTGTAAGGAGGGGAATAAAAATTAACGCTAACATTTGGAAATTCTAATAAAGCCTTTTCTTTAATCAAATTTAATGTCCTTTGATCAGAGCCAAGAAAAAAACATGTGCCTTTTTTTGCATTAAGCTTTTCCATAAGAAATTTAAAGATATCAAACCCCGTAATTCTAAGGATTTTATTTTTGTTTAAAAATTTCTCAGCCCAAACTATACCAACCCCATCAGGAAGTAAAATGTCAGAAGATTTCAAAGCTCTATCAAACTTATTTTCAACTCTAGCTACGCAATAACTATGAGGATTAATAGTGTTAATGATTTTATTGTTTTTTAAATCTATTTGACTTAAAGGCTCTCTATAAATTTGATAGTTTAATAATTTTTTTTGCATAAAAATTAATTAATATGAATTTATTTTATGAAACATAAAGGGTGCTTTTTTAACTCTAAAAATTAATTTCATTCGGCATTATATTTTTATTGGATTTATTAAAGGCATATGCGTAAGCATTCAATAAACTTTTATAAACTTCTTTATCATTATAATACTTTAAACATTTTTTTTGGGCTTGTTTTCCTAAAATTATACATTTATCATCATGCATATATAAGTTTTTCACAGCATTTTTTAGTTGTTGAATATTCCCGGGGGATACAAGAATACCGTTTTTGTTATGTTCTATTATTGATTCCATTGCGCCAATATTAGAAGTGATAACGGGTTTTGCATGTTGCATTGCTCTTGTTATAATGTTTGGAAACCCCTCATACCATTTACTTGGAACAACGATAATTTTGGATTTTTGATAAAACTCATCATATTTTTTGCCATTTAAAAAACCGCACCATAATACATTTTTTGAGCTTTTATTTTTTAAATATGTTAATTTGGGGTCTAGAGATCCTGCAATTGCAAATTTAATTTTTGGAAGTAACTTTGCAACTTCAAGAAATTCAATAATTCCTTTTTCAAGACTTCCCCGACCAATAAAGGAAACGTAATCGCCAATTTGATTTGTGCTGCTAGAGACAATTTTTGGAGTTAGTCCTGGAACAATAAATAACTTTTCAGGGTCAATACCGTTTACAATAAATTTTTGCTTTTGGAAGTTAGATTGGACAATATATGCGTCCATATTTTTATTTAATTTCCATATCGTTCTTGCAGTAAAATTTCTAATTGCATAACCTATAGATTTAATCCAATTTTTCTCACAATTATTTAAAATACCGTTAAATTCACGAGATCCTTTGACGCACTTTTCACAGATTTCTCCTTTGGAACTAAGATGCAGCCCAGTTGGACAAAACAACCTATAGTTTGGACACCTCATCACAATTGGAATATTAAGTCTTTTAATTAAGGGTAAAATTGCTGGTGATATAAATGGATATAAGTTCTGAACTTGAATTATGTCTGGTTCAAAATGCAATATTATTTTTTTCAGTTCTTTGACGGCTTTTGGGTTGTAAATGCCAAGAAAAAATGCTGCAATTTTCATTTTCAATTTGTTGTCAATAATATCTGAGCTTTTTCTATACCACTCCACAGTATGACCATTTTTAGTTAAAAGATTAGCTAGGCCCTTGGATGCGTGCTCTTCACCACTATTATTGCTTGCATAATTGTTATGTATGAATAGAATTTTCAATTTTTTTCATTAATTGCATATCCCAAAATAACTAATTTTTTGAGTTGAAAAACTTAGAACAAAGAGAATTTGACCTATAAAGTTTCAATTTCATAAAGTTAATTTTTTAATTGTTATCCTTATTAGCTCTTTTAAAATATAATAATAAGTAAGCGTTTTTTTGCTTTCTATTTTTTTTGGATGTTTTATTGGTAAACTGAGATTTTTCGCTTTAATATCCATAAAAATTTTGTCTATAAAGTTTACTTTGGTATGTGTAGAGTTATAATCTGAAAAGCCTATATTTTTAATTTGATTAGTTTTTGGAATAATTGAGTATGAATCAAATAATTGGTGTGTGACATTCCATGGAGTTGCCCATGAACTGTTTTTACCATTAATAGCATCATTATTTTTTTTTCTTCTTAATTTAAATTCAAATATTAAAGGATATAAATCTTTTAGTTCTTGAACACTAAGCCTATTATAACTTTCAAAATTTATGTCAATTTTATCCCATTTATGTTTCCATGTTGCCCATCCCCATGAAAAAAAGTATTTTGAAAAATAATACGACTCCTTTAATTTTAAAAAAGGCAAAGGGTTATATCCACTAATACTAAATACTCTGCTATCGTTCTTATATATTTTAGACATTTCATAACAAAATGAAAAAAAATTAATTTTTGGAATAACATCATCCTCTAAGATTACTCCAAAATCAATTTCTTTAAAAAACCAATTAATTGAATTGTAGACAGCTAATTTACAGCCTAAATTTTTGTCAGAGAATAAAACTTGTAATTCGCAATCCCAATTTACAAACTTAATCATTTTCTCTCTTAAACCATTAATTAAAGAATCTTCTCCTTCAACGTGATTTCTATAGCCATCGCTAGCAATAAATAGTTTTTTAGGTTGATATTTTTTTATTATTTCTAAAACCCTAAAAGTTTCTTCTGGTCTATTAAAAGTTAAAAGTAATATAGGTATTTTATTTTCTTCCATTATATGATTTAAACTTGTATTCAAAAAATTAGATCAGGCTTCATTATTTTAAATTACAAATTAATCTCAAAACGTTTATATAATCAAAAGTAAATAATAGAAATTGATATAAGTTTAGGTACATTAATTTTTAATTTTAATGTAAAGAGTCGGAAATAAAAAACGGAAATATATTTTTGAAATATCAGTGAAATAACTTTTTCTCCAAAATCGCTTTCTGAAAAATTTATATTCTTTCAAGTTTAATCCAAGGGGAGAATTCAAAGATTTCCACCTTTCTTTTACAGAGATTTTAGGATCACACCAAGAAGGAAGATTTTTGTTTGACTCACAAACTGCAACAAACTTTTTAGTTGATACTAATTCAAAACCCTCTTCAATCGCTCTCAAGCCGTAATCATGATCGCCCATAGCATGTGTATATTTGTTTGATAAAATCCCTATTTTTTTAAAAATTATTTTAGGTACTAAAACTAGATTACCGTTCATTATGTTACCTACTTGAGTTTTTCCGTTTGGCACTATAATTCTTTCATTCATTCTTAGCCCATAGGAAAAAATATTTGATAAATCTTTCTCTTTGCATGCCCCTACAATTAATGAATCTTTCTCTTTAATTTTTTTATAATCATCAAAACAATCAAATAAATGCACAATTGCATCTTTATATATAAAACTATCATCATTTAACCATAAATAAAAGTCATAATCATTTCTACAGTTTAATGCAGTTTCCCATGCAAGGCGCATGCCTTTATTCCAAAATAAATTTCCAGAGCCTTTAATTACATTTACATTTGGGTATTTAATCATAACAGCATCGGCTGTACCATCAGTTGAACCATCGTCAACTAAAAATAATTCAAATAAAAAACCATCTGGATGAACAGCTTTATAAAAATTTGATAGACAAGCTAATGTCTTGCGTTTTCTGTTATGGCAGGTAAGAAGTACGGCTGTTTTAGTAATAATTTTAAAGTTTTTTAATAAATTTAATTGGATTTCCCGCCCATATTTCGTTAGATGGTATACTTTTAGATACTACTGAACATGCACCTATTATGCTATTTTCACCAATAATTACACCTTTTAAAATAGTACTATGAGCGCCAATAAACACATTATTACCAATAATCACAGGTTTATCGGCTTTATTTAGCATATCAGTTTTACTATTCATCCTTTTTTTTTTGTCTAGTGCATGAAAATCAGTATCATAAATACACGTACCTCCACCAATTTTTACGTTATCTCCAATTTGTATACTTAAATGACATACTATTGCTGTTGAGCTTATTCCAACATTATTACCAATTTTTAAATGAGCATTACTATCTACAACAAAAGTACATGGTTGTGGCCTTCCAATTGGATTGCCAATTAGACCATTATTCATTTTAAAATCAATACCAATTTCAAAATTCCCATTTTTAGATACTGCAACAAAAGGAACACCATTTGATTTAAAATTTTTGAAATTAATACCGTTACCTTTTAAAATAAAATAAGTGTACATTCTATTAATGATTGAAATAATCTCAATTTTTATTCTTCTTAATAACCTAAATATGAATTCAAAAAGTGTCATGAAATAATTTTATGTATTACTTTTAATATCTCTCGTTTTTTATTTAAAAAATAAAAAAACCCTTTGATATTTCCTTTTAAAAGTGAGAACTGTACTTTGCGATCTATTCCAGCTTTGAAAAGAAAACTTAGAAATGCTTTTACAATCTTACGAAAATGGAGTAAGTTATAATAGATAACATTATTAGAGAATTTTTTTGATAAAATTTTTCTGTAAATATCTATTACTGGGTACATCATGCCAAAACCTTCATGTAATTGCATTAGATAATCTTTACTCAGTCTACCCTCTGGTATAATATGATGAAAATAAATATCATCTGAAGCTTTTAGCTTATAACCGCTTAACATCAGCGCAAGAACTAACTCACCATCATCTCCTGCTAAGAGAACGTTACCCGTTCGACCAGTTAAAAAACTCTTAAACCCTTTCATATAAATCTTTTCAAGGGCACTATATCTTATTGAAATGCCAGCACCATACAAACTATCTTGTGGATGCTTCAGCTGTGAACCAACTGCGTATGCTCTACTGTATTTTTTAAACCAAATAGGTTCATTATTTTCAATTAATGCTATACCCTTTCCTCCACAAGCACCAATTGAAGAGTCATTATTCAAAAATTCGTATAATGTATGTATATAATTGTCACTTAATAGATTATCGTCGTCACAAAATTGGATAAATTCGTATCTTGATTCTCTTAAACCACTTTCTCTAGCATGCATTAATCCTGGATTAGATTCAAAAATTAATTTAATATCTAAATTAGTTTCTTTGATAAATCTTTTTACGACTGTCTCAGTTTCATCTGAAGAATTATTATTGACAACTATAACTTCTAAGGGAAATGTAATATCTTTTTGTAATTCAATATGATGTAGTACTTTAAAGATATTATTAGCGCTATTATAACAACAAATTATAACACTAACCCCATTAGCTCTTAATATATTATTCTGTCCCATATAAATAGGTATCCAAATTCACTTGAATAATTAAAAATTGTTTTTAAAAGTAAATAAATTGAATCTGATAGTACAAATAAAACAAAAGTTCTTACAAAAATATTGATCTTGCGGAAATTATTGAAAAGGTCATAAAAAATAACACTTAATATAATAAATTTAAAGCTCAAAAAAAAGAGGCATAGTCTATAAAATATTTCTGTTGGAAGAGTTAGGGCAGTTGGCGCAAGCAATATCCCAATAACATATAAGTTATAAAAAAGACCAAATTTATAACGTTTGTAACTTCTTATATATTTATAGCCAAACCAAAGAATAAATAAAGGAATAAGGTATAATCTAATATAGTAGAATACACTAAAATCAATTTCTAAGCTTTCTATACCTATACCTAAAACCCATATATCAGTGTTTTCCAAATAATCATCATATATACCCATACCTTGTAGCTTTGAAATATTTTCTGCAATAAATTCTAATCCTATTGGAAAGGCATTGGATATAAAAAAAAGGATCATAATTATATACCTGCTTTTAAATGGATAATCAAATTTATTAAACAGATAAATGAAAGGAAAGAGTATAATTGATGAATAATGAGAAAAAAAAGCCAATACCAAAAAGATAATTACCTTATAAGTCTTTTTTTGTATCAAATACCTTAACGCTATTAAAACAAAACTTAAAGAAAGATACATTCTCACTAAGTTGGAAGATTGTCCAATAGTGTCTAAGTAAAAAAGAGGTATTGCAAAAAGTCCAGCAAAACGAACTTCTTTAATAAGTAAACAGCCAGAAAAAATTAATAGAAAACTGCATGTTAAAAAACCGATGTAAAATGGCGCATTTAAGTAAGCTAAAATATTAGTAAGCAATAAAAATACTGGTTCAAAGAATACATTTTTATCTCCAGTAAATGCATTATAATATGTAAAATAATCTGCTGCTCTGGCATATCGTAACCCCTCAACAAAAGTGTAAACAATTAAAACTGAAAAAACAGACCATAAAAATGGATACTTATAAACTATATTTCCGTTAGTTTTTACTACTTTTTTTTGTAATCTATATCCACCAATAATGGTTGAAATAACTAAAATAAATTTTAATAAATTATATGTTAACATATTACCAATAACAACTATCTTCTACCTTATCAGCAACAACTGGAGTTTCCTTTTCATTAGGTCTGACCCAAAACTCATTATATAAATTATCGTTATCCCATCTTTTTCCTTTAATTCCAAAAATTAACTGTAGAGAACCGCCTATATGTATAGCTTGTTTCCCTCTGGATTTTACATGTGCTGCAAGAGGTAGACCATAAGCCCCACAACCAATTAAGCAAATATCATAATCTTTCTTATCTATTTCAGATTTCATATAATCCAAAGCCTCAAACCAATTGTTAAAATCAGAGTTGACTCCACCCAATGATTGCACAGCTCTAACTGTTTTTAAATTAAATTTTGGAAGAAATTCTGGGTCATTAAAAAGCAACTTTCTATTATTATACTGACTTTTAATTGTATCAGTAAAAGGGTGCACAACCAAAACTTTTTTATTTCGCAAAGCTTTTGTCCACGGATTTTTTAAGCCATGGGGTTCCAGGCAAACTGGAGATACTTTTAAAATTGTTTTGGTATAAAATTTATTTAATAAGCTTAGTCTGTCAGAATACCATCCAAATATATCAATTAGATTTAGGCAACTAATGTAAAGCTTAGAAAATTTAATAATTGAATCTTCATTAGATGGAAAAAATCCAGACCATTGCGACATTTGATTAAACATTTTTTCATCCCACCACCATTGCTCTTGTTTGTTTGTTATATAATTAAAAATATTTTTATCATTAGAGTTATAACCAACAAAATTAGTAATAGCCCATAATTCAGTTCCACCTAAGCGGGATAACATAAAGGGTTTATTTTCTTTAATTTTCTGTCCAATTAAATCAGAAACAAATTGTTGGTCATCTTCTAAACGCTTTGGTTGCAATTTTTTTTGATGATTGATAAATTTTGAGAAAATTTTTCTTAACAACTTTAAAAAGACATAATATTGTTTAGTCATTGTATATTTCATCTATTATTTTTTTTGAAACGTATGGTAAAAAATGTTTAATATCTGGATAATTATATTCATTCTTAGTTATCGAATTCACTCCAGAGTAGTCATATAATTTCTGCCCAAAAAATTCTTTTAATAAAATTGAGTCTTTCATTGAAAACTTTTTCAAATCATATAATGGTGTTATAACAACTTTGTAATTTGTATTGTGTCTCTCAAGAATTTTTTTTATTTCAGTCAAGTATTCTTTTTCTGTTTCGCTTATTTGATTATCATGCCTAACAGGTTTTTTGAAATTTCTTGAGTACATTTCTCCTGATACTTTTAGAGAATCTATACTTTTTATATAGAGATAACTCATAGATGAATCCCCATATTTATTTAAAAGCGAATCTGTACACAAGTTATTAACATCATTTGTTCTCGGGTCAGATTTATAATTGGGATGATAAAAATTACTCGGTGTTTTGCCTAAAAGAATTTTAATTTTTTCTTTATCTAGTTTCATAAAAGATTTGAAGTGTTTGTAGTAGGAACCAATTCTTGAACCACCTCTAAGTAAGTAATGATCAGCAAAATTAACTTCGCCATAACCTTTAAATGTAGCGTCTGTGTCAATATACATTAATGTGTTTTTAATTTCGTATCCTAATGAATCTAATAATTGTAACTTTCTATATATACCACCAATTGTTTCGTTAAAGTTTACATAATGAAAAAATTTAGATTCAGGAATAATGCTTTCTAAATAGCATGCATATATTGAGGTAGATCTAGAGCTCCCAAAAATAAATGAATCATAATTATATACACTATTAAGTAATTTCTTAGTTCCAAGATCACCCATTTGGTTAAACCTATATTTCCAAGAGTAATTTTCATAATTTTTTAAGTCAAAATAAGGATCCGCTTTAGTATATAGAATCAAAAAGAGAGACGTTACTAAAAAGATGGGTAGTAATAACTTAAATATGTAAATAAGAAAATTTTTCATGCTAAAATTGGAAATAAATAAATTCTTGTTGATCGCCCTGAAAGTAAAATAGTAAAATTAAAATTAAATAGTAGAAGCACTTATTAAGCAGTTTGCTATTTAGTAAATTTACTCTTTCAATTGCAAATTCATGGTGTCTACCTAACCATTCAACAGATATGAAGAATGCAATGAGCAATAAAACTGTTAATTTGTCTAGTCCTGGAAATACGTCATACGAAAAAAGAGATTCACTAAAAATATTTTTAATTATATAAAACGCAGCATTTACATTTTCAGCTCTAAAAAATATCCAAGCCAATACTGTTAACCCAAATGTTGTAAACATTGCAATTAAATCTCTAAATGAAGGTAGTAGTTTTCCTTCAGCAACTATACCTAAGTTCTTTCTATTTTTATTTGTTAAAAGTAAAGGTAAAAAGTATATTGCATTTAACGCCCCCCAAATAATAAATGTCCAATTAGCTCCGTGCCAAAAACCACTTATTAAGAATATAGCAAATGTGTTTCTCACTTTTATCCAGAGCCCCCCTCGGCTTCCACCTAGAGGAATATATAGGTAGTCTCTAAACCAAGTGCTCAAAGATATATGCCATCTCCTCCAAAACTCAGCAATATCTCTTGAAAAGTATGGAAAGGCAAAGTTTCTTTTTAAATTAAATCCGAAAATTCTTGATATACCAATTGCAATATCAGAGTATCCAGAAAAATCGCAGTAAATTTGAAAAGAAAAAAAGGCAGCTCCTAGCAAAAGAGTGAACCCCCCAAAATCGTGGTAGTTGTTAAAAATTACATCGGCAAATTTAGCACAGTTATCAGCAATTACAACCTTTTTAAACAAACCCCATAAAACTTGTTTAATTCCATTTATAGCATTTTTTCTATTAAACTTTCTTGTATTATTGAACTGTGGTAATAAATTTGTAGCGCGCTCTATGGGTCCTGCAACTAGTTGAGGAAAAAAACTGACAAAAGAAGCAAAGGTTAAAATATTTTTTGTTGGGACTATTTTTTTATTGTATATGTCTAAAGTATAGCTCAAAGTTTGAAAAGTATAAAAACTAATTCCAACCGGTAAGATAATATTCAGAGTAGCTAGATTCGTATTTATACCAAAATCTAAAAAAAGTTCCTTTAAACTATCAATAAAGAAATTACAGTATTTAAAATAAATAAGTAATCCTAAGTTAACAGTTAGGCTTAATATGAGAAGTAGTTTTCTTTTAAATTTATTTTCATTTTTATAAATCGAATCACCAACAAAAAAATCAACGAGTGTAGATAAAGCTATTAGTAGAAGAAACCTATAATCCCACCAACCATAAAAAATATAGCTGGCTATAAAGATTAAGATATTTTGTTTTTTTGTATTTGTTTTAAGTGGGAAAAAGTAAATCCAAAAAAATACAATAAAAAAAATCAAAAACTCTATTGAGTTAAAAAGCATACTCCCTTATTTTCTTATTAACATTAACACTTTGTTTTTTTCTTCGTTGGTCATAAGTAAATAGGCCATTGAAATAATTGAAACTGAGGACACAACAGTAACAAATACAAATCTCAGAAAAGACTCTTCCAAAAAATAAACAATTATTGAGCATAATAAAATAATTAACAAATAAAATGTAAAATTTGGAATAACTATCTTTCTTAAGAAATGCGATATATTAAAATCTAAAAGTAACTTACTATAATACATATTTATTATGAACCCAAAAATTGAGAAGAACACTATTAGTATTATATACATTGAATAAGGAGGTAATCCAGCACTAAAGAATAAGTAAATGCAAGGGATAATCATTAAATTATTAATTGAATTGGCTATTACATAATTTTTAATGTTTCCTCGTGCACCAATTGCAGTACCAAATGGTAAAAAAAATTGTTCAATACAATTTTTAATAATTTGAAGTCTACAAAAAATGATGGCCCATTCAGGAACATTTTTTAGCCATAAATTCATAATATAATTTGTCTCAAGTAAAAATGGTGTCGCAAAAAATATTAAAATTAAAAAACTATACTTACCACTTAAAAAAGTTGCTTTTTGAACAAAATCATAATTTCCAGAACCTTCACCTTTAACCAAAGCAGGTTTAACTGCTTTCATCATAGTAGTAGAAAAAGAAGTTAACTGTGCTGAAATTTGATTTGCTATTCCCTGTGCTGCATTAACAACAGTCCCAAAAAAAGAATTGATAAATAAATTTGTACAATACAAAGAGATTATCCCTGTTGAATAACCAAAAAATTCTAAAGATGAAAAATTTAACATTGATTTTGCTAAATTTTTGTCAAATAATTCTTTGAAATTAATTATACACTCCTCGTACTTTTTAAAACAATAGACAGCATAGCTTCCAAATACTATTATCCATATTATTAATAAACTTGCCCCATAAAAATACAACTTATCTGCTTGCGTGTAAGTCATCAAAGTTGCAAGAACAAGAACTAATATAGATCTAGCTAGATCTACAATCGACAAGTAAAACATATTTTCATGAGAATTTAAAACGCCTTCAAATGGAACAATAAGAATATTTATGCACGATATAACAATAACAAAATGACTTACTAACTTAGCGGTTTCAACTCTTGTTGGATCTATGTTAAAAATGGAATTAAAGAAAAAATTTAATCCAATTTCAAGTAAAACAAAAAATAACACTGCTAATAAAAGATGTAAAACAATACTAATGTTAAAAATTTTAGTTTTTTCATTACTATTTCCTTTACCTTCTGAAAATGCTAAGAATCGTATAGTTGATGAGGACAAAGCAGCTCTAAAAAAACCAAACATTGCAACTGCACCTGATAATAAGTTATAAATGCCAAAATCACTTACTCCTAATACATTAAGAATAACTCTTGTAGTATATAATGAAATAACAATTTGTATTGCCATTTTAATATATAATATGACAGAATTTTTAAAAATCAATTTTGAGCTCATGAGATGAAACTCTTAATTTTTTTTATATATTTTTTTATTTTCAACAAAAAGCTGTCTTTTTTAGAAAACCAACTCATATTCCACAAGTGAATTGCATAAGTGTTTAGTGTTTTGTAATCTAAAAATTTTTTATCATTTCTATTTTCATATGGAAAGGGATAGAAGAAATCATAATTGTATAGTTTTATATCCTCAAACTTATTCTCATTGTAAAGTCTTGTGATAATTTTTGGAATAACAAATGATGATAGTTGACTAGCACTAAAGATTTTGTCATCATAATAATTCATTAGTACCTTAATAAAATTCTCCTCTCTTTTAGCTCCTAAAATAGCAGCATTGATAAGCGTGTTATCTTTGTTTTCATAGCCAAAAAAACAATTATTGATCAGTAACGGATTAAAACTTTTTGTTACATACATGTCTGTATCTAAATATATTCCTCCAAAATTATAAACAACCCATAGTCTCACATAATCCGAGACAAATGCAAATTTTTTACTCTCGTATGCACTCAAAACAAAAGGATGATCCATTGGTGAATTAGATTCATCCCATCTTATTATATCATAATCAGGATTATGTTTCTTCCATGTCTTTATACAATTAACAATTGCTACTGGTAAAGGATTTGGACCGAACCAACAATAGTGAATTTTTTTTGGGATTTTAGTCGACATTTTTGATAATTAACGAATTTTCTTAGTTAAGAATAAAGATTTTTTTAGGTATTATGGAAATATCAATAACTTAATGTTTTGAGTTTTTGTTTACCACTAATTTAATTTTATTTAACTCCTTCATTGTTCTTGTAGTAGTGCTGATACCAATCCACAAACGCACTAATGCCATCTTCAATGGAAGTATTTGGTTTATAATTATAATCATTTTGCAATCTGCTCACATCCGCCCATGTCTGATGAACATCACCTGGCTGCATAACTAACATTTGTTTTTGAGCCTCTTTTCCAAGTTTATCTTCAAGGGTTTCGATAAAATCCATAAGTTGTCTGGGAGCACTATTTCCAATATTATAAAGTTTGTAAAGTGATTTGTCTTTTGAGTCTTTTAAGAGCGTGCTTAAAACACCATCAATAATATCGTCAATATAGGTGAAGTCTCTTGAAAGATCTCCATTATTAAATATTTTAACAGGTTTGTTATTTATTATAGCATCTGTAAATAAAAACATTGCCATATCAGGCCTTCCCCATGGGCCATAGACAGTAAAGAAGCGCAAACCGATTGTTTCTATATCATATAGGTGGCTATATGTATACGCCATAAGTTCATTCGATTTTTTAGTTGCAGCATACAAACTAATAGGCTTATTGACATTTGCTGATTCCTTAAATGGCACCTCATTACTGTTTCCGTAAATACTAGAACTAGAGGCATATACTAGTCTTTTTATCTGATAATTTCGACAACATTCTAAGATATTTAGGAATCCAATAATATTTGAACTAGCATATGCTGATGGATTCTTTATTGAGTATCTTACTCCTGGTTGTGCAGCCAAATTACAAACTATTTCAAAATCTTGTATTTCAAACAAATGTGATAAAAACTCTTTATCTTCTAGGTTTAATCTTAAAAATTGAAATTTTTTATCAAATAAATTACTTTTCGATAAATTATGAAACTTACTTGCATTATCACGATTTATTCCTAGCTGCTCTAAACGTGCAAATTTTAAATTAATGTCATAATAGTCACTTATATTGTCTAGACCTATAACATCATGTCCTAACTTTATTAAGTGTTTTACCAAATGAAAGCCAATAAAACCAGCTGCTCCTGTAACTAATATTTTTCCTCCCACTATATTTTAAACTTTTCCTATTGAAAACACCTCAAAACCTATTTCTTCAAGATATTCTTTGTTTAAAATATTTCTTCCATCAAAAACTTTAGCGGGACTCATAACAGATTTATAAATTTTATGCCAATCGTAAGATTTGAACTCATCCCATTCTGTGATTATTGCTATTGCGTGTGAATTCTTACATGCTAAATAAGGGTCAGAAGAATAACTAAATGAGTTTTTATTTTCGTTAGATGAACGGCTATTCAAATATTCTAAATCTGAAAGCATTTGTTGTTCACTTACTTTAGGGTCATAAACACAAATGTCAGCTCCATTTTCAATGAGTATATCAGCTATGTATATAGCAGCTGATTCTCTAGTGTCGTTAGTATCCTTCTTAAATGCCCAGCCTAGTAGAGTTATTTTTTTTTCAGAAACTGTTCCAAAAAGTGTAGTCATTATTTTTTTTGCAAAGCGTTCCTTTTGGTAATTGTTTATCTTAATAACCTGATTCCAATACTCCGAAACTTCATTTAATCCTAAAGAATTTGCAATATATACTAAATTTAGTATGTCTTTTTGAAAACAACTTCCTCCAAAACCTACTGAAGATTTTAAAAATTTGTTCCCAATTCTTGAGTCCATTCCTATAGCTGTAGCTACTTCCTCAACATTAGCTTCTGTAGCTTCACATAAAGCAGATATGCTATTTATTGAGCTGATCCTTTGTGCTAAAAAGGCGTTAGCCACTAATTTTGATAATTCTGAAGACCATACATTAGTTGTATATATTTTTTCTTTTGGAATCCAATTGGCGTATATGTCAACTAATGCGGATATCGCCTTTTTACCACTTTTAGTTTGTTGGCCTCCAATCAAAACTCTATCGGACTTAAATAAATCTTTAATAGCAGTGCCTTCAGCTAAAAACTCAGGATTGGACAATACTTCAAAATTAACGTTCTTTCCTGTAGAATCTAATATTGTTTGTACGGCTTCTGCTGTTCTTACAGGTAAAGTTGACTTTTCAACCACTATTTTATTAGTTGTAGAAACTCTGGCTATGTTTCTTGCACACAACTCAACATATTTCAAATCTGCAGCTTGCCCTTTACCCTCACCATAGGTTTTAGTAGGTGTATTAACCGCTATAAATATCATTTCAGATTCTTTAATTGCTTCATCAATGTTGGTCGAGAAAAACAAATTTCTACCCCTAGCCTCTTTAACAACATTAGCTAACCCAGGTTCATAAATTGGCAAATTATCTAAATTCTCGTCGTTCCAAGCATCGATGCGGTCTTGATTAATATCAACAACTTTT
Organism: Bacteroidota bacterium; assembly: GCA_036141595.1. Lineage (GTDB taxonomy): Bacteria > Bacteroidota > Bacteroidia > Flavobacteriales > BACL11. The sequence continues at coordinate 5,625 of JAYZXD010000001.1, read as the reverse complement.
ACTTTGATGTGTGGGCATTTCAAAGCAATTACTGACATTGTAGGTCCACCTACATATCCAGCCCCAATACAACAAATTGATTTAATTTTCATTATTTAATACTTATATAAATTTATATCTGACTCCATCATATCTTTAACTAGTGCATATAAATCATGTTCAGGAATCCAACCTAATTTTTCTTTTGCTTTTGTAGGGTCACCTATTAATAAGTCGACTTCTGTTGGCCTGAAGTATTGTGGGTCAACAGATAAAACTTCTTTGCCAATTTCTAATTGGTAGTTTTCATCACTACAAGAAACTATATATGCCTTTTCATCAACGCCTTCACCTCTAAATTCTAATTCAACGCCAACTTCTCTAAATGCTAATTTGACAAAATCTCTTACAGTTGTTGTTTGGCCGGTTGCTATCACCCAATCTTCAGGCTCATCAGCTTGAAGAATCATCCACATCATTCTAACATAGTCTTTAGCGTGTCCCCAATCTCTTTTAGCATCAAGATTTCCTAAATAGAATTTATCTTTTTGACCTAAAGCAATTTTTGCAACTGCTCTAGTTATTTTACGAGTTACAAACGTTTCGCCTCTTCTTGGAGACTCATGATTAAATAAAATACCATTACAAGCAAACATATCATAAGCTTCACGGTAATTTTTGGTAATCCAGAAACCATAAATCTTTGCAACACCATAAGGTGATCTAGGATAAAAAGGAGAATCTTCATCATAGAAACCTTTCTCATTCTTATTATCAGGCATACCACCATAAAGTTCCGATGTTGAGGCTTGATAAATTCTAGTTTTCTTTTCAAGACCTAACAAGCGAACAGCCTCAAGGATTCTTAGGGTGCCTAATGCATCAACTTGACCAACATATTCAGGAACATCAAACGAAACTTTAACATGCGACATTGCGCCTAAATTATAAATTTCATCGGGCTGACATATCTGAACAATCTTAGTGATATTCAAAGAATCTGTTAAATCTCCATAGTGCAATTTAAATCTTGGATTCTCTTCATGAGGATCTTCATATATATGGTCAATACGTTGAGTATTAAATGAAGATGCTCTTCTTTTTATACCATGAACTTCATACCCTTTTTCAAGCAAGAACTCTGCTAAATAAGAGCCGTCTTGACCAGTTACACCAGTTATAAGAGCTACTTTCATAATTTTAGTTCCTTAAAGTTATTAATATTTTTCAAAAACCATTTGTAGGTTTTTTCAATTCCTTCATCTAATTTTGTTGTATAGGACCAACCCATAGCTTTCATTTTAGAAACATCCATTAGTTTTCTTGGAGTTCCATCAGGCTTTGAACTATCCCAAACGATTTCTCCTTGATGCCCAACAGTTTTTTGAATAGTATATGCTAACTCTTTTATAGTAATGTCATTTCCAGAACCAACATTGTATAAATATTCAGCTAATTCATTTTCAAGAGCATAGACAACTGCATGTGCTAAATCATCAACAAATAAAAACTCTCGCATAGGCTTTCCGCTTCCCCAAAGAGTTACAGGGCTATGATTATTTTCTTTAGCCTCATGAAACTTTCTAATCATAGCTGGAAGCACATGAGAAGATTCTAAATCAAAATTATCATTGTATCCGTACAAATTAGTTGGCATCAAACTCACGTAACTCTTTCCAAATTGTTTTCGGATAGACTGACAGGCCTTTACTCCAGTAATTTTTGCAATAGCGTACCATTCATTAGTTGGCTCTAAAGAATCTGTTAACAAATATTCTTCTTTTAAAGGTTGAGGAGCAAACTTGGGGTAAATACAAGAACTACCAAGGAAGATAAACTTATCAATTCCAGATTTAAATGCACCATCAATCAAATTATTTTGAATCTGCATGTTTTCCATTAAAAACTGATATGGAAAATCCTTATTTGCTAGTATTCCTCCAACTTTAGCGGCAGCATCAATAACAACTTCTGGCTTTTCTAAATTGTAAAACTCATCAACGGCTTGTTGATTCCTCAAATCTAACTCTTTAAAACTTTTTCCAATTAAATTATAATAACCTTTTGAGCTTAAAGAACGCCAAACAGCGGAGCCAACCATGCCGTTGTGACCAGCGATATATATTTTAGTTGATTTATTAATCATATTTTTTAGATTTATTTCTGAACTTTTTAAAAAATTATGATTGCATTATTGAATAAAAGTAAATAAAATTAATCACATTAAAATGATGTTACATTTAGTTTATCACAAATAATTGTTAAATAATTTTGATAATTATTTTTACTGAACTAGAAATTATATGCTTAAGTGTCGATTGAAAAAAAATCAATACGGTGGTTTAAACTACAAAACACTATTTTCATTGTACATGCTTATTCCGTGAATATCAATAATAATATTGTTCTTATTCAATTCATTTCTAAAACACATTTGTCTATATTTTTTATGCCTAGAGCCTATTATAATGGCATCATATTTTATTTTACTAAAACTTTTTGCACTAGTTAAATTTATTTTTTTGTTGACTTTTTCAACTAAATGGTCATAAATGTCCATAGAGTATTTTTTCTCAAGTTTTTTAGCAACTTTTAGATACATACTATTATTAATTTGACTACAGTTTTCTTTGTAAGAAACCCCAAAAAATGCTAATTTTTGAATCTTAATTGATGAAATTTTTTTTAATATCTCGCTAAAAATATAGTCAGCCATCTTTTCATTAGTTTCTCTTGCCAAGCAAACTAATGGTAAATTGAAGTTAACCTTTTTTGCGGAGTGAATTAAATAATATGGATCAATAGCTATACAATCTCCACCAACTAGTCCAGGACTAAATCTTGCAAAGTTCCACTTTGTCGAAGCAGCATCTAATACCCTGTTCATATCAACATCAATTCTTTTAAAAAATCTAGTTAGTTCGTTCATTAAAGCAATGTTTAGATCTCTTTGACAGTTTTCTACCATTTTTGTAGCTTCTGCTACTTTTATACTGTCAACACTATAAGTTCCAGCTTTAATTACTGACTTGTATAAATCATCTATTTTTTTTGATGCTGTTTTATTAGAACCTGAGGTAATCTTTATTATTTCACTGGATAATTTTTGATTGTCTCCTATATTAATCCTTTCAGGTGAGTATCCAACATAGAAATCTTGATTAATTTGAAGTTTTGAACCTTTTTCTAGCATAGGTATACATACTTCCTCCGTTAAACCTGGGTAAAAAGTGCTTTCATAAATTACAATATTGTTTCTTTTAAGATATTTAGATATTAGTTTTGTTACTTTAATTATGCTATCTAAGTTAGGAATTCTCGTTTTATCTACTGGAGTTGGTACTGTAATTATGTAGATATCACAGTTGATAATAAGTTTGTGATTATATGATACTGTTAGTTTATTTTTAGATGATTCAGAAGTATTTAAATATTTCTTGTTTTGCGACTTTATTTTTTTTATTAATTCTCTATTAATATCATATCCAATTGTATAAAATTTTTTACTGAAATTTATTGCTAAATCAAGACCTACATTTCCAAGGCCAATTATGCATATCTTATAATCGTTCATTTTTTGCCAAAAATGAATGCCAATGTTAATAAGCTAAGTAGCGAATATAAAAGTGATATTGTAAAATGAATAGTAATATTTATTTCGTGAAATAGTATGCAAAACATTATAGATGATAAGTATACTGAAAGAATAATCATTGAAGACGAAATGTGGCTTATTCCTGCATTTATCAATTTGTGGTGAATGTGGTTTTTATCCGGTTCAAAAAACCTTTTCCTATTTTTTTTCCTAATGAACATTACTCTTAGTGTGTCAATATAAGGATATGATAAAATAGAGAGAACTAGGACAGGTATATTGTTGGAGATTTGGCTGTAATCATTTTTTGAGCTTAAATTTATCAGTACAATTACAGATATTAGAAACCCAACTACTAAAGAGCCAGTATCTCCCATAAAGATTTTTCTTTTGCCTTTACTTAAATTGAATTTTAAAAAGCCAGCTAAACTACCAATTATAGTTACACATAATATCAGACCAACCAAATTGTTAGTTGATAAGCTTAGAAATAAAAATGCAATCATAGCAATTATGCCATAACCACTGGCCAATCCATCTATTCCATCAATAAGATTATATGAATTTATAGTAACAACAAATATGAAAATTGATAAAATAACTGAAATAAAGTAATTGATTTCATAAATCCCAAATAAACCATAAAAGTTGTCTAGTCTGCAGTCAGTTAATATAATAAACGCTGTTGCAGTACCAATTTCAGTAAATAATTTTGCCATTGCTGATAGCCCAAGCATATCATCTTTGAATCCAATAAACAATAATACCAAAAGTGAAATAAATAGTGCAATTATAAATTTCGATTCATCATAATTCAATATAAAAAAAGATAAAGAAAGTGTAACTATGTAGATTCCAGCAATAATTCCAATTCCACCAATATTTGGGACGTCACTCGTGTGAGAGCTTCTTTCGTCAACTTTCGCTGTAAGATTCTTAACCTTACTAAAGTAAATAATGAATGGAAGAGATTGAGAAGTAACTAAATATGACCCTAATACTCCTGCTAAAATGAGGAGAAAACTATTTTCTCTTAGGATATTAGAAATTAATTCAACTAAAATCATTCAGAGTATTGCTTCTTATAGTAATTTCTATATTCACCAGATGTAACATTTTTCAGCCAACTCTTATTATTTAAATACCAATCTATTGTCAAACTTAGTCCTTTTTTAAAATCAACAGAAGGTTTCCAGTTTAAATCTTTGTTTATTTTAGATGAATCAATAGCGTACCTTAAATCATGACCAGGACGATCCTTGACATATTCAATAAGAGCTAAAGATTCACCATTCTTTTTTTGTAATTTTTTGTCCATTTGAAAACATAGTTCTTTGACCAAATCTATATTTTTCCATTCGTTAAACCCACCAATATTGTATGTGTGGCCAATTTTATTTGAGTGAAACAAAATGTCTATTGCACGTGCATGATCTTTTACATAAAGCCAGTCTCTTGTGTAGTTACCATCACCATACACAGGTAGAGATTTGTTATCTAGAATGTTATTAATAAATAATGGTAAAAGTTTTTCTGGAAATTGATTGGGACCATAATTATTTGAACAATTTGATATGATATATGCTAATCCATAAGTTTCTCCATATGCTCTTACAAAATGATCAGAACTAGCTTTTGAAGCTGAGTATGGAGAATTTGGATCATATGAAGTTTTTTCAGTAAAATAACCATCTTCCCCAAGCGAACCATATACTTCGTCCGTACTTACATGATAAAAAAGTTTCCCTTCTAAATTACTTTTATGTGTTTCTTTGAACTGATTTAATAAATTAACAGTACCAATTATGTTCGTATATACAAAATCCAACGGATTACTAATAGATCTATCAACATGGGACTCAGCTGCTAAATGAATAATGCTGTCAAATTTATATTTATTAAAGATTTGTGCTAAAAACTTAATATCACAGATATCACCCTTAATAAATTTATAATTTTTGAAGCCTTCTATATCCGAAATGTTTTCAAGATTGCCCGCGTATGTGAGTTTATCTAAATTATAAATTTTATATTCTGGATATTTTTTTACA